>NZ_BBRX01000050.1 GCF_000829675.1 Acinetobacter rudis | reverse complement strand
TTTAATTAAATTAAATTCAGATTGTGATTACCAATTATTTAATTGGTTAAAACAAAGTGAGCAAGCGCTGTGTATTTCGAATATGCCAAATGAAGAGTTATTACCTTTTTTAAATATGTCATCCAGACTAGTTAATTAAGAGACTAAATATTATGAGAAATATACCAAGTAATATGCTCATACTCGCGCTTGGTCAAGCATTAACCAGTACGGCAATTTCGTTATTAACGCTTGTTTCAAGTTTGGCAGGGAGTTATTTAGCGCCATTAAAATCACTCAGTACTTTACCTGTGAGTGCCACTGTGATTGGTGCGATGCTGATGATATATCCAGCTTCAATCATCATGGGTAAGTTAGGGCGTAAAAATGGTTTTATGCTTAAAGCAGCGATTGGTGTTGTTGGCGGAATAGCGGGTTATTATGCTTTAGTTCAACATAGCTTTTACATATTAATTTGGGGTGCTTTTATTTTAGGAATTTTTAGTTCTTTTGGGCAGTATTACCGCTTTGCAGCAATCGAAGTGGCTAAAAATGAAGATGACAAGCATTTGGCTTTGTCCATAGTGACTGGTGCAGGTGTTATTGGTGGTATCTTGGGTCCAATGTTGGGGGGAGAGTTTGCTCAAATAATTCCTAATGCACCATTTGCAGGTGCTTTTATTGTTCTCTCTGTTATCTGTGTTGTCTTGGCTATTTCTCAATGTGGCTTATCCTCCGATCTTGGAAAGGTGGAAATAGCGCAACATGAAAAGAATGATATAGTTAAATTAAATCAAACATTTTTTTTAGTTAGTTTGATTTGTGCAATTGGTTTTTTTGTTATGACCTTGGTCATGAATGCTGCACCACTTGCCTTACATCACAGTGGGTTTAGTCTTCAAGATATTGCATTGGTGTTGCAGATTCATTTTGTACTGATGTATTTTCCTTCCTTTTTCAATCCATTGGTGATTAGACACTTTGGTGTCGATGGATTAATACTTTTAGGGATTGCAGCAGGTATAGTTGCAGCCTTATTTTCATTTGTACCCATGCAAACTCAATTTTTATATATGTTGGAATTGGGGCTTGCTGGCATAGCATGGAATTTCATATTTAATGGCGGAACACTCTTGTTAGTGAACACATATCCAGCGAAGCTTAAAACCAAAGCACAGGGCATTAATTCGTGGATTGTCTACTCTGCCAATGTGTGTGCTTCTTTTGGTTCAGGAGTATTAATTACACAGTACAGTTGGAAGTTAGTTAATGCCTTGGGTTTGCTTCTGTTAATTATCGCTTTATATCTGATCTTGATTAAAAAAATCCATCAAAATACGATGTTTAATCCCTCTTAATATAAAAAATATGATGATGTTGAATCATGTAAAACGCCCAATGAAATTAATCATTGGGCGTTTCTTTGAAATCATCAAAAGCAGATTTCAAAAATTGGCTCTAGGGGGGGGGCATCTATGCTAGCAGTAGACAATAATCCATTATTGTTATTGATGCGACACCCTTGAACCTGCAAAAGGCCTAGGGCTTATTTTTGCTTTTTTAACTCTTTTTCGAGCTTTTGGATTTTGCCTTGGTGTTTTGAAATTTTTTCAAGACGGGCTTTAATCTGTTTTTTTAACGCTTTAGTCTGCTTAGACATGATCTTACTCCTTACTGGTTAAGTCCGTGATTTGATTTTTTTTAACAAATTCACGAATAAATTTTCTGAGTTCGCGTGCTGCACTGGTATCAAGCTCATCACAAAGACGAATAAATTGATCTCGTTCAGCACTGTTAATGCGAATCAAAAGCTGACCATCTTTTTTATTCACCTTATTTTTTTTGGGTTGTTCAGTCATAACAGAGATCTCCCGAATAAGGTGATTGCAAAAATGTATATACAATATATATGCAAAATATATATAAAGCAAGTTATTGTAAAATAAATATTTTTTTAGATGACTCAATGCTATAGCTTGAATATCTTGGATTAACAGTTTTTTATATATTTTATATGTGAATATTGAATTGGTTTTTTAGCATTAAAAGAGATAATAAATAGTAGAAATATGAACAAGGAATAAACATGATTTTAAAATATTCGCTAAGGACGCTGCTCGCTACGGTGAGTATGGCAGTATGTTCAATGAGTACCTTTGCCGCTGTTCAGGTGTATGGTCCTGGTGGACCAGCACCCGCTATGCAGGAAGCTGCCAAACAATTCCAGAAAAATACCAATATTCAGGTCAACGTGACTGCAGGTCCAACGCCTAAATGGGTAGAGCAGGCAAAGCAAAATGCTGATGTGATTTATAGTGGTTCTGAAGCAATGATGTCTGATTTTGAAAATTTGTTTGCTGCACAGATTGTCAAAGAGAGCATTGAGCCGTTATATCTCAGAGCAGCAGCGATTGTGGTACGCTCTGGGAATCCTAAAAATATTCAAGGCTTTAAAGATTTAGCTCGCAATAATCATAAGGTACTTGTGACCCATGGCGCAGGTCAAGTTGGGCTTTGGGAGGACATTGCAGGGCGTAGCGGTGATATTGAATTGCTCAAGTCAGTGCGTAAAAATATTGTCACATATGCAGCCAACACTGCTGTAGCCAAAGAGGCATGGATTAAAGATAGTCGCTATGATGCTTGGGTGGTCTACAATATTTGGGGCGTGGCTAATCCTGATTTAGGTCAATTGGTTTCTATTGAGCCTGAGTTGGTTATTTACCGTGATACAGGTATCGCTCTGACGCAGCAAGGAAGTGTAAATAAAGAAGCGACTCAATTTGTCCAGTTTCTTAAGTCGAATCAAGGCAAAGTTATTTTTCAAAAATATGGTTGGAAATAATTCAACATTAAATGTTTAAGAACAAAGGCAAGCTAAGATAAGTTGCCTGAGTTTCATGTAATGAAGTTAGATGTTTGACGGGCATCTAGTTCGGTCTTGGAGTGACATGTAAAAAGCGAGAAATTGCGAGGCGTAACTGATTAAGATAGCCTGTAAAATAGTGATTTGCACCCGGTAATACCGTGATTAAATGGCGCTGTGGTCTTGCCCATTGTAATAGATCATCAAGTTTGGTGATTTGATCCAATTCACCATGGATGAGAAGTAAATCACCTTGGATATTTGGAGTTTCGTAGCGTCTTAGCCCAGCAACATCGACATCTGCGGTAGGTAAACCACATAAAATCAATTGTCTAGCTTTGTGTTGATCACTTAAGCGAGTATGGCACTTGGCAATGACATGGGCTCCGAAACTAAAGCCTGCTGCATAAAATGGTAGATGTGGATGGCGTTGATGTAGTTCCGCAATGACTTGAAGCATGTCTTCTGTTTCACCCATACCGTCATCATGAGTACCTTGACTATGTCCAACGCCACGAAAATTAGGACGATAGACAATACAGCCTTGTTCCACCAGTAACTGTGCCAGTAAGGTCGGAACTTTATGTTGTGGTGTACCGCCGACTAAGGGATGAGGGTGACAGACCAAAGCAAAACCACGGATGTCTCCTAAGGGTTGATCAACATAAGTTTCAATTTGACCTGCTTGGCCAGTTAAAAAAAGTGTATCAGTCATAGCTTAAGCATACTCGGAGCGAAAAACTGTGCTTAGTTTAGCGATTGTGCTGATCAAAAACATGAATTGGTATAAAAATATGCGTGCTGTTATAGTGATATCCAGATATTTGATCAACAAGGACTACTATGCTTGCGTTACTGTCTCCTGCAAAAACTTTAGATTATAGTACGACACTGCCGAGTGATGTATTTACTCAGCCACGCCTCTTGGAACAGTCGCAAAAATTGATTGATGAAGCAGCACAGTTGTCTGCTTCAGAAGTAATGCGCTTAATGACAGTAAGTGAAAAAATTGCACAATTAAATGTCAAGCGCTTTCGCGATTGGCAAGCTGATTTTGATTTCTCTAATGCGCGCCAAGCGATCTTTGCCTTTAAGGGTGATGTTTATAGCGGCTTAGATGCCTATCATCTTTCTGATGATGCTCTGGATTTTGCACAAACCCATTTGCGAATGCTCTCAGGTTTATACGGCTTATTACGCCCACTAGATTTGATGATGCCTTATCGCTTGGAAATGGGGATTCGATTGAAAAATGAACGTGGTACAAACTTGTATCAGTTTTGGGGCGATCGTATTACTCAGTTAATTAATGACGATTTAAAACATGCTAAAGCAACACAGCTGATTAATCTGGCTTCAGATGAATATTATAAAGCTGTGATTGAGAGCAAAGTACAGGCAGAGATTATTAAGCCAGTATTTTTAGATCAGAAAAATGGTCAATATAAGATCATTAGTTTTTATGCTAAAAAGGCACGTGGTTTAATGGCACGCTATATGGTGCAAAATCAAGTTAAGCATGCTGATCAGCTTAAAGAGTTTAATCTTGAAGGTTATTATTATGATGCTCAGCAGTCCACTGCACAAAACATGGTGTTTTTACGTGATGAGCAAAGTTAACGACATGTCGAGTTAAAGTGCGATCCATAAAAAAAGGCCATCAAATGATGGCCTTTTTCGATCCTTAAGATCTTAGTGGTGGTGACCACCAACACCGTGAACGTGACCGTGCTCAAGCTCTTCAGCAGAAGCATCACGAACTTCAACGATTTCCACTTGGAAAGTTAAGTCTTGACCAGCAAGAGGGAAGTTCGCATCAACGATGATGTTTTCAGCTTCAACAGCTTTAACAGTAACGATTTGTACGCCATCATCAGATTGCGCTTGGAACTGCATACCAGGCTCGATGTTTTCAACGCCTTGGAACATTTGCTTAGGAACTTCTTGAACGAGGTCAGGGTTGTACTCGCCATAGCCTTCAGCAGCAGGTACATTTACTGTGAATTTTTCACCTACTTTTTTACCTAACAAAGCTTTTTCTAAGCCAGGAATGATATTACCTGCACCATGCAAATAGGCTAGTGGTTCGCCTTGAGATTGGTCAAGTGTCTCACCCTCAGCATTTGTTAGTGTGTAGTGGAAAGAAACCACGTGGTTATTTGCAATTGCATCAGTCATTGTATTGATCCATTCAATATTTAGGGGTATATCATAAAGTGAAAATTACAGCTTGTAGAATATTTCTATCAAAAAACACATTTTTAACAACAATATGATGATTGTTTGGACAATTGGGGCAGCATTGAAATTTTTCAATGCTGATTTATTGCCACTAAAATTTTTCGTGTAACAAAATTTTTAACTTAAATCTATTTTTGAATACGATTTTAAGCTAAAAAAGGGAATTTTTCTTGTAACCATGCCCAAAAACGTTGGTACCAAGTACTTTCTTCAATCTGAACTTGATCTTCAATATCAAAGCTCTGTAAAAGTTGATCACCTTGATAAATATTCACTTGAGCAAGTTGTATCACTTGATTGACTGGTGCAGTTAAGTCTTTTTGCTTTAATGCTACATTCATATGCGTGACGACATCAGTTTTTGGCGCGATTGCAGTCATTTGGCCTTGTGCATCTGCTTGCATAATGCTGTGTTGAGCAAGATCAAATAAAGCGAGATCAATTGCACCGACTTGTTGATATAAACTTGTCGTGATCAATTGAGTTTGTTTAGCTTCTACTTTATAAAGTTTGTTTGCTGATTTATTGACAGGGACTTCTGCGATTAATTGCTTGCCTTCGAGGCCGACTTGGTTACGTGTATAGTAATAAGCCAGATCGAGTAACTTATAGGCAACCTCAGCACGTTTTTCCATGCCTTTGGTGCCCATTACAACAACCATAAGACGACGTTCAGCAAGACCTTGCTGACTATTTGGACGATGTGCAGTCAATGCCAAGTTATAACCAGCAGCTTTAGTAAAGCCTGTTTTCATGCCATCGCTACTTGGATCAAGTTTAAGGACTAAGTTAGTGGCAAGATGTTCTTTATTTTTATAACTAAAACTCGGTTGTTTTGAATAGTGAAGATATTCTGGCGCTTGACGAACTATGGTGTCTCCCAATAGTGCTAAATCATGTGCAGAAGAGAAATGATCATCCAT
Source organism: Acinetobacter rudis (assembly GCF_000829675.1). Classification (GTDB taxonomy): domain Bacteria; phylum Pseudomonadota; class Gammaproteobacteria; order Pseudomonadales; family Moraxellaceae; genus Acinetobacter; species Acinetobacter rudis. Next base: position 22,321 of record NZ_BBRX01000050.1, on the reverse strand, counting down.
TGTAATGCCAGCTGGATTGGAAAAATGGGTGTTTTTCATACCAATCGCTTGCGCTTCTTGATTCATACGCGCGATAAATGCTGGCAAGCTACCTGAAATTTTTTCAGCTAAACTCACTGCTGCGTCATTGGCTGACATCACAATTAAACCTGCCAATAACTGGTCGACACTGATTTTTTCACCTGGTTTTAAAAACATTTGTGATTCATCAGGTTGAACAATACTGACGATCGGAGTTGCTGTGATGATTTCATCTTTATTGAGACGACCTGCTTTAATTTCTTTTAAAGCAATATAAGCAGTCATCATCTTGGTGAGTGATGCTGGAGCACGTTGAGCATGGCTATTATGCTCTGCAATAACTTGGCCAGTTTGAGTGTCTAAAATGGTCCAAGATTCAGCTTCAACGGTCGCAGGATTAATGTTGAGTAAACCTGCATAAATGACGGTGGAAAAGCAGAAGCAGCAAAGTGCAATGAGTGAACTAAAAAATTTCAAGCGAGTACCTTTTCCACGTAGGGTAGAAACATAAAACAAACGGCATGCTATGCTTTTTTTGTTAACGTTGCTAGTGTGCAGTGCGGACATTCGCTACGAACAACGCATCACTTTGTAAAAAAATGCTACTCTATCCAACAACTTTCAGCGAAGTATATTGAAAACAGCCTATGTTGCATTACCAAATTGAGTTTGATGATTATCGTCAACATTTGATCCACGTCTCTTTACGCTTTCTTGCAGACCCAACACAGGTGCTTTGGTTACCGAGCTGGATTCCAGGCAGTTATCTGATTCGTGAGTTTGCAAAACACATCGAATCAGTTCGTGCTTTTGACGAAGATGGCCGTCAGTTAAATATTGACAAAATTTCAAAGAACCAATGGCGTCTGTTCAACACGGATCATGAATTGATCACGGTTGAGTATGATGTTTATGCTTATGATTTGTCAGTCCGTGGTGCTTATGTCGACCAAACCCGTCTTTATGTCAATCCAGCTTGTGTATGTTTGGCTTTGCAAGATCAAGAGCATAAACCTGTTGAGGTGGAAGTATTCTTACCGACGGAGCTTAAGCATTTTGATCTAGCCACAGGACTTGAGCATAAAAGCCTAGTTAAAGGCCGTCATACCTTGTATGCCAAAGACTATATGCAGTTGATTGATAGTCCATTTGAGCTTGCTGAGCAGACACGTTTTAATTTTACTGCGCAGGGCATTGAACACGAGTTTGTGGTCTCAGGCCAACATCAAATGAATGCGACACGCATGCAACAAGACATAGAGAAAATTTGTGCTGCTGAGATTGAATTGTTTGGTTCAGCGCCGTTTGATCGTTATGTCTTTATGACCATGGCAACACAAAATAGCTATGGTGGCTTAGAACATCCGAACAGTACCAGTTTGTTAACGCCACGTGATGATTTGCCCAAATATAATGAAGGGAATGAACCTTCAGCTGCATATCAACGTTTTCTAGGTTTATGTAGTCATGAATATTTTCATGCGTGGTTGGTCAAATTTATACGCCCTGAAAACTTTGTGAACTACGAATTAAAACAAGAAAGTTATACTTCGTTGTTATGGATTTTTGAGGGGATTACGTCTTATTACGATGATTTAATACTGTATCGTAGTGGAGTGATTTCTCAGGCGTCTTATTTGAACTTATTAAAAGCTCAAATTGATCGTTACTTACAAAACCCAGGACGATTTATTCAGTCTGTTGCTGAATCGAGTTTTGATGCATGGATTAAGTTCTATCGCCAAGATGAAAATTCAAATCAAGCAGGGACAAGCTACTACAATAAAGGTGCATTAGTTGCACTGTGTTTAGATCTAGGTTTACGTAGCCATGGTTCAAGTTTAGACGATTTGCTTCGGTTGCTTTATAACCGTGCCCAGCAAGGTATTCAAGTCAATGAACGTACTATGTACGAACTATGTAAGGAACTCACGGGACAAGATTGGGGCGATCGCCTTAATTTCTTAATTAACCATACTGATGAGTTGCCATTGGAGCAGGTTTTACCTGAGTTTGGTTTGGGCTATCAGTTAAAGCAAGACAAAGCTTTAGCGCTTGGATTGAAATTACAGCAAAAAGCAGATGGTTTACACGTCGTACAGGCACGCCGAGAGGGTGTGGCTGCACAGGCGGGTATTTCAGCGCTCGATGTGATTGTTGCAGTAGATGGTTTAAAAGCAACTGAAGCGGCATTACTTTGTATTGCTAAGCAAAAACAAAACTGCCAAGTTCATGTGTTTAGACGCGATGAGCTGTTGAGTTTTGAGTTGCAAGCAGCTGAGACACCATTGGCTGAGGTAGAACTGAAAGTACTTGATCAAGACAAGTTAGCCAGTTGGTTAAACTGAGTAATTTGTAGCTTATAAACTGAAAAGGCGGACCATGGGTTCGCCTTTTTGCTGTTATTAACAGTGAGTTTACAGTTATTGCGTTGCTTTACAGCTAAATGTAAGTTTGGTCTGAAAGTCTGTATCTTTTTCAAGGCTGTTGTTCTTACCGACCATAGTACCAATTACACCAGCTGCTGCTGTAATGAGCTGGCCAGTTTGATCATTGACTACACCTTTAAGTGCACCAGCATATTCAGATTTCTCATCAATTAAGACAGGTTGTGCTTTTTTGCCACATGTGTTGTTGGCAATAGTAATTGCATTATTTCTAGAAATAATTTGGGTTTTACCTGTACCAGTCACTTCATATTGGTTATTTTCTTTTTGAATGGCTAAACCTTGTGTTGGCTGAGTTGCACATGCAGTGAATGCGAGCGTGGTGAACATTGTTGCACCGAGTGCTAATAATTTATTCATAGTGTTACCTAATAATTAAAATGAATGACGTAACATCGTGTGTTATGTAACCCATTTGATTGTATGCGATATCTTGCAGAAAAATAAGAAGTTTGTTTAGTGGTTCTGTGAATTTTAAACACTTGGTTTTATTGCTAAGTATAAAGCTATCTGTTGAGTGCTCAACAAATCGCATGACATTTAAAGGGCAGTTGCAGTAAAAGAATCTGTTTGTGTTAAGCTAAAACGTATTGTTAATTCAGAGATATTGAGTGCTATGTCTGTATCACCGTGTCAAATCGTTCACGATAATATTCATCAACGCCAGTCTATTGGTCAACTTATTGAGCCAGCACCTAATAGTGAACAATTGCAACGCGCCGTGCATGCGGCATTAACTGCACCAGATCATCATCGTTTAAAACCAACTCGTTTTATTGTTATTTCTGCAGCGCAGCGTCAGGCTTTTGGCGAGTTACTGGCTGAATCAATGCAAGCAATGGGTGAGCAGGATCAAACCCAAATTGAACGTGTGAAACAACATCCATTTCGTGCACCTATGTTACTTTTGGCCATAACCGAAGTTCAACAACATCCGAAGGTACCTGAGTTTGAGCAACTCTTAAGCAGTGGTGCTGCGATAGAAAATTTACTCTTATCTTTGCAAGCACAGGGCTTTGCTGCAATGTGGCGCAGTGGTCCAGTGGTTGAATCGAAGCATTTAAAACAGTCACTTGGCTTAAAAGAACAAGATTTCATTTCTGGAATTATATATATTGGGACCGCAGCAAAAGAAATCGCTGCCCGTGCACCGATCGATCTAACCCCCTATCTCAGTGAATGGGGAGTTTAATTGTTGTGTTGCAGGGCGAAGTCACTGCAATATTTCAAACCGCAACATGATAAATGAAAGTTTTTTAGGATAACGATAATGTCAGACCTGTTTAAGGATTTGGTTGACCCTATTGCAGTAGATCAAAAGACTGCGTTAAGGGTAACTGTATTGGGTGGTGGAAGTTTTGGCACCGCAATGGCCAATACCGCTGTGCGTAACGGCTGTGAAACCAAGATCTGGATACGTGATGCCGCTGTTGCAGATGAAATTAATCGGACGCATATTAATCAGCGCTATTTACCTGATTTTACCTTAGAGGCTGGTTTACGTGCTGAGCATGATTTGGAAGCGGCTGTGCGTGATCGGGATATTATTTTAGTCGCGATTCCAAGTCATTCATTTCGTGATGTATTGAAGCAGATTAAACCATTTATTAGTGCTCAAGCAGTGATTTCATTGACTAAAGGTATTGAAGCGAAAAGCTTTAGTTTCATGAGCGATATCATTCAAGAAGAACTTCCTGAGGTGCCTTTTGGTGTTTTATCAGGTCCAAACCTAGCCAAGGAAATTATGGCTGGTATGCCAGCAGGGACTGTGATTGCCAGTGATTCTGAGTTAGTGAGATATGCAGTACAGCAAGCACTACATAGTGCATTGTTTCGTGTTTTTGCTAGTGATGATGTACATGGTGTTGAGCTAGGTGGTGCATTGAAAAATATTTATGCAGTGGCTATGGGCATTGCTGCAGCATATCAGGTGGGTGAAAACACCAAGAGTATGATTTTAACCCGTGCTTTGGCTGAAATGAGTCGTTTTGCAGTTAAACAAGGTGCAAACCCATTAACTTTCCTTGGTTTGTCTGGGGTAGGTGATTTATTCGCGACGTGTAATAGTCCGTTGAGCCGTAATTATCAAATGGGCTTTGCCTTAGGTTCTGGAAAAAACTTACAAGAAGCAAGTCAGGCATTAGGGCAGACAGCAGAAGGGATTAATACCATTGTGCAGGTCAATGCTCGGGCCAAACAGCTTGATGTATATATGCCAATTACAGAAGCATTACATGCTGTGATTTTTGAGGGGGCTCCACCTTTACAAATTGCAGTAGCGCTGATGAAAAATGGCCACCGTAGTGACGTAGAGTTTGTTTTGCCTCATAACGCAGTATAAGTAGAATTTTGGCCTATTACACGAAGTTGTAATAGGCCTTAACTCTTGCGCGCCAGCAGAAGGAATTTGTGTAAAAGCGATGAGGATATCGCTACAATTGTAACAAAGCCCCGTTATAATCGTGATAAAGCGAATAAGGAATCTGAATGCAACTGACTTTAGTCCGTCATGGTGAAGCAGCACCTGCTCAAAATGGCAATGATCATAAACGTCCACTGACTGAACGTGGGAAGCGACAAGCTGAGCAAACAGCACAATACTTAAAAGAACAACTGACTCCCGATGTATTTGTTGTTAGCACGCTGTTACGTGCGCAACAAACTTTGGCTTATATACAAGCCTATTTCCCTACAGTACCAGTATTGATTTGTGATAAGATCAAGCCCGATGATGCAGCAGATGATGCCATTGCTTGGTTGGAAAAACTGCCCTTTGAACACATCTCTGTTGTGTGTCATATGAATGTCATTGGTCATATTGCTGCACAATTAACGGGAGAGCACTATCATCCCTTTGCTTTGGCTGAAGCACGAATTTATCAGCAGGCAGTCATTGCTAATGGCTTGTCTACTCAGCAAAGTGCATTTATTCCAACGGTTTAAAATGAAAATAATATTTAAGGTTAAAGCATAGTTCATGTTGTATTTATGGATGCCCGAAGCCAACGGGGACTGGTACTGGTCGCGTGGTGAACATTGGATGCAAGCCTCAAGCCTTGAGCATTTGACTCAAGAATTGCAACTTGATAAAGGGATCGAGACCATTGTTTTCTTTCCCAGTCGCGAAGTGCAGTTATTACAACAAAGTTTGAGCAAATCACAATATAAACAACTAGGGCCAACAGGCATTCGTTATTTATTAGAAGAATATATTATCTCATCTATTGATCAGATGAAGGTATTTTCACATTTTCAAAGTCCAGATCAAGTGACGGTCTTGGGGATTAGCCAACATGCAGTAACGACTATGCAGCATAGCCTCAGCCTATTGCCGATAAAGGTTGTTGCTTTGTTGCCTGATTACTTGATATTGCCCGCACCGACGACGGATCAAGTGGTTTTGGCAAATATACATGGTCGTTTATTGGTACGTGAAACGGAGTATCAGGGTAACTCTATTGATGATCTTGCATTGACACTAGAGCTGTTAGATCATGACAAAACTATTTTGTATAGTGCACTCAGTGATGAGCAGTTTGAAAGTTTAGCAGCGACAACAACTGCAGAATCTCGACAAAGTTTCGAATATGTATTTGACGCCAATAAGCGGTTAAAACAGCATGTATTTAATGTCTTACCTAAACAAAAAGATCAAGATACAAAGTGGTCAGCTTATTGGAAAGCCAGTGCAGCACTCTTTTTACTGTTGCTCTTAGCACAGTTTAGTTATGACGCTTTACGATGGGTGAAACTGAAAAAACTCAGTGATGAAACTTCGGTCATGGCTTTGGATCAATACCGCTCTTGGTTTGGTGAATCGCGCAGTGTAAATGAGGATAATCTCAAAGAGCAGTTTGGGAAAAAACTCACACAAAGCCAAAATGCCAATACGCAAGCCTTGCAATTGATTAGTCGAGTAGGGCCGATTTTGATGCAGCAAAAAATTACAGCCAATCGAGTTGTGTATGATGGTACAGCGCTGAATATGGACTTAGTTGGTCATTCTTCTGATACCTTGCAGGCTTTGGTGCAACAGTTAAATCAACAGGGTTTTAAAGCTAAATTGGGGAATATTCAAACCCAAGGCGAATCTGTTGTTGGTGTGGTGAATATACAATAATGAAAAATTTCGCATCGCTTCAAAGTAAAATTGATCAATTATTTGATCGTGTTAATGAATACTTAGATCGCCTTACAGTGCGAGAGCGAATCATGGTCATTGTTGCAGGGATCGTGATTGTGGTTGCCTCTATAGGGTCTGCGCTTTGGTATATGCATTTGGCAGCAGAAACACAAAATAAACGTTTGATTGATCTCAAAGAAACAATGGTGTGGATGCAAACGAATGTCGTGAGTATGAAGCCTGCGGATGATTTAGCACTGAGTACAACGGATAAAATTCAACGTGTTGCCCAGCAACAAGGCCTTTCTGTGGCAACCCAACAACAGGGTGAAAAAGCTTTTCAGTTGATCGCACAACACGAGAACTATGCAGTTTTGGCAAACTTTTTGACTCAGATAGCACAAATGGGCGTGAGTATTGATCAAATGGACATGCAAAAGCAGGATAATCAGATCAAATTAACAGCATCGGTTCACTAAGCTTGTAAAATAAACCTTGTGTAAGCATGGTGTTTTTGGGGGGCTATGACTATACTATTGGCGACTTTAAAGCAGTAGACTGACAAAAAATATGTTGTATTCTCTCGCTCGCCCGTTATTGTTTTCTATGGACCCAGAGCGTGCACATGAGCTCAGCTTATCGATGCTGAAAACTGCACACAAAATGGGCATGATGCAACAGAAGATTGCAGCCAATCCTGTAAATTGTATGGGAATAGAGTTTCCAAACCCAGTTGGCCTTGCCGCAGGCTTAGATAAAAATGGTGCTTATATTGATGCACTTGCTGGTTTAGGGTTTGGATTTATTGAGGTCGGTACAGTTACTCCTCGTCCACAATCGGGTAATGAGAAACCACGTTTATTTCGTTTGGCACAGTCTAAAGCCATTATTAACCGTATGGGTTTTAATAATGATGGTGTTGATCAATTAGTTGCCAATGTCAAAGCAGCAAAATTTAAAGGCGTATTGGGGATTAATATTGGTAAAAATGCCGATACTCCAGTTGAAGATGCAACATCAGATTATTTGATTTGCCTCGAAAAAGTCTATAACTACGCATCTTATGTTACAGTCAATATTTCATCACCAAACACTAAAAACTTACGTAGTTTGCAAAGTGGTCATGCATTAACAGAGTTACTTGAGAGCCTAAAGGCCAAGCAGCTTGAGTTGGCTGAACAATATCAGCACTATGTACCAATCGTACTCAAAGTTGCACCAGATCTCAGCGCAACAGATATTGAATTTATCGCATCACAACTCGTGCAATTTAAAATTGATGGGTTGATTGTGACCAATACCACTTTATCGCGTGAAGGGGTTGAAGGTCAGCAACATGGTGATGAAGCAGGTGGTTTATCAGGCGCACCAGTATTTGAAAAAAGCACAGCTTGTCTTAAAGCATTTGCTCCACTTTTAAAAGATAAAGTCGCATTGATTGGTGTGGGTGGTATTGTTGCTGCAGAGCAGGCGATTGCGAAGCAACAAGCTGGTGCACAATTGGTACAGTTATATAGTGGTTTAATCTATACTGGGCCTGAACTGGTTAAAGAGTGTACTGAAGCGCTTGCGCATTAATTGCCTATGAATGGACTAGATATCACCATATTACTGATTTTGCTCATGGGAGGGCTAAACGGTTTGCGCCAAGGATTTGTTAAGGCTTTAGCAAATTTGCTGGGGTGGGTCTTGGCACTCATTTTGGCTGCTAAATATGCAGTGACCGTAGCACCATTAATGTCAGTTTTGAGTATGGATCCTGTCGTACAAAAAATTGCGGCTTTTGCTGTCATTATTTTGTTCGTCGTGGTGTTATCTTGGATTCTGAGCGCCTTTTTGGATGGTCTGTTAAAGACGTTAAAACTGGGTCCTTTAAACCGTTTGGCCGGTGGTATGTTCGGCGGTGTAAAAGGTCTACTTGTTGTGTTAATTGCCATGCAGGGCTTAGGTCCATGGGTTGAAAGTTCTCCCTACTGGAGACAGTCAAAATTAGTCCAGAATTTATTGCCTTATGCACCTTTGGCAACAGAGCTAAGCAAAAATGTAGCGAATCAGGCTTTAGAGGAAATGAAGCCTGAATCATCAAATACCGAAGGTGACCGTCATCGTGTTGATACAGCTGCGCAAGCCGCAGATCAGCCGAATAACGGCACAAAAAATCCGTTTTATTAATCCGAGCTGGTCTGCGAGGTAGCTATGTGTGGAGTCGTTGGTATAGCAGGTAAATCACCTGTAAACCAAATGTTATTTGATGCTTTAACGATGTTACAACATCGAGGACAGGATGCAGCCGGCATTGTAACTTGTCACAATGGCAGATTATTTTTGCGTAAAGACAATGGTATGGTACGTGATGTATTTCACACTCGCCATATGCGTGCATTGCTCGGCAATTATGGTATTGGTCATGTGCGTTATCCAACAGCAGGTTCATCAAGCAGTGCAGAAGCACAGCCGTTTTATGTGAACTCTCCTTATGGCATTACGCTTGCGCACAATGGCAACTTGACCAATGCCGCAGATATCCACGAAGATTTGTTTAGTGCAGACCTTCGTCATATGAATACCGACTCTGACTCAGAAGTATTGCTAAACGTTTTTGCGCATGAATTGCAAAAACGTGCAACTTTACATCCACAGCCAGAAGATATTTTCCATACTGTTCGTCGTGTACATGAGCGTTGTAAAGGTGCTTATGGCGTTGTTGCCATGATTACTGGTCACGGTATAGTTGGCTTTCGTGATCCTAATGGGATTCGTCCATTGGTATATGGTTCACGTCTAACCGAAACTGGCCAAACTGAGTATATTATTGCTTCTGAATCAGTTGCGATTACTGCTTTAGGCTTTAAAGTTGAGCGTGATGTTGCACCAGGTGAAGCGATTTACATCAATGATGAAGGTGAGTTGTTTAGCCAGCAATGTGCGGCTGAATCACGTTATCGCCCATGTATATTTGAATATGTATATTTTGCTCGTCCAGATGCGATCATTGATGGTATTTCAGTCTATAAAGCACGTTTGAAAATGGGTGAAAAGTTGGCCAATAAAATTTTGGCTGAATGGGGTGAGGAGCATGATATTGATGTCGTGATTCCAATTCCAGATACCAGTCGAACCTCTGCACTTGAATTGGCCAACACTTTGGGTATCAAGTTCCGTGAAGGTTTTATGAAGAATCGTTATATTGGACGAACCTTCATTATGCCAGGTCAACAACAACGTAAAAAATCTGTACGTCAAAAGTTGAACCCTGTTGAACTTGAATTTAAAGGTAAAAACGTACTTTTAGTTGATGACTCAATTGTACGTGGTACTACGTGTAATGAAATTATTCAGATGGCACGTGACTCTGGTGCGAAAAAAGTATTTTTTGCTTCAGCTGCACCGATGGTGAAATATCCAAACGTGTATGGTATTGATATGCCTGCCAAGGCGGAATTGATTGCTTCTAATCGTAGCGTAGAAGAAATCAAAGATATTATTGAAGCTGATCGTTTGATTTTCCAAGATCTTGAAGATCTTAAAAATGCGGTTCGTACAGATAAAGTACCTACAGTGACTGAGTTTGATTGCTCTGTGTTTGATGGTCTTTATGTGACTGGTGATATTGATGTTGCCTATTTGGACCGTTTGGAAAAGAGCCGTAGTGATTCTGCTAAAAAAGACAAAGATGGTTATATCGATGTCAATATTGATGCAGCCTCAGTTGACTTAACTGGGATCAAAGAATCGTAATTGCAATTGATTCGATTTTAGAAAGTTGCAAGCGAAATGAAAAAAGTGGGTTATTCCCACTTTTTTCATTTATGATAAGGAGCAGCACTAATAGGGGCGCTTTGCATTGAAAAATGTGAGTCATTATTTAATCAATCATAAGAAAATATTCTGGTCGGTCAGTATGAGTGTACTGGCCATGTTGCTGACGATTTTTATTTTAAATACCATTTTAGGTTTATTGGTCTTTTATTTTGATCAAAGCCAGAGCATTTTTTGGCATAGCTTAAGTCCCTATCTAATGGTTTTGTTGGTCTCGATTATCGGCTGGTCGGTATTGTATGAACTTTATGTTTTTCGTGCAGGTGGACATTCATTAGCCAAGCAATTGCGTGCACGTCGTTTAAATAAATTAGAAAGTACCCCAGAGGAACATACGGCTTTAGAGCTGGTTGAGCGATTAGCTCAGCGTTTTTTTATTGAAGTACCTGCGGTTTATGTGCTTCCAGATGAAATTGGGGTAAATGCTTTAACCGCGGGTTTTTATACTAAAAATACAGTTATTATTTTAACTTGGGGTGCACTGCAAAATTTAGATGAAACTGAACTCTATGGTTTGCTTGCACATGAGTTTAATCAAATTTTAACAGGTGAAGCGACGGAAAATACCCGACTGAAGATTTTATACAGTGGTCTAACGACGTTTAGTCAGTGGGGAAGTAAGATTGCTAAACAAGGTTTTAAGCATGCTTCTGTACAGTCTAGGCATAAATTTGAAACTGCTTTTGTTGTCGTTGGTGGGCTGATTTGGTTGACAGGAAGTATGGGGGTGCTCAATACACGTTTAATTAAGTATTTAACTTTACGTGGTCGTACTTTTGACAATGATTATCAAACAAAACAATTATCTGCACATCAAGCCAATATCCAGACTTTATTACGAATTTATGTGCATCATGCGGGTTCACAGATTCACAGTGAGTATTCAGAAGCGATTGCTCATATGTGCTTTGCAAACTCATTAGGCCCACAAAGTTGGTTGAACATTCATCCAAGTATTGAAGCACGTTTATACGAGTTAAATCCGACACTATTACAAGATTTACAGTTGGAGAATTTAACTAAAATTAGCAGTAAAACTTGGCTAAGCTTGATGCATGCTTTAGATGAAAGTAGTGGTGAAAGCTATAATCCTTGGTTGGCACCACAGCCTTTACCTTTATTGCGTTTGTCACCCATTAGTTTTGCAATTAAAGATGCAATCAAACCCCTAAATAGTGATATTCGCAAACAAATGCAACGTCCTGAATTAATAGTTCGTGCATTACAAACCTCTAGTGGTTCGCGTGAAGTGATGGTGGCGATTTTAATGATTCGTCAGTACCGCGAATTTATACCAACAGGGGCTGAGGTGAGTCGGGCAATCATTGATGCCTTATTAAATATTGATGGGCGTTTACATATTCAAATCTTCCATGATGCTTGCGAAAATCTCGGAAATATTCCAGCAACAATTTCACGGCAGTTTCTCACTAAGTTGGCCAAAATTATTCAAGAAGATGGTGAGATTGGTTTATTAGACGCATTGTTGTTGGAGCGGGTTAAGGCACAGCTTAATTTATTGCCCATGCATACACCGAGTTCCTTGGAAAATGCTAAACCTCAGATCGTTCGTTTGATTGATGCCTTGTTGCATGTGCAGCAAATCAATAGTGTTAATCAAATGGATGTGCGTGATCAAATTTTGAAAAAAGTGCTGAGTGAAGAAGAACTTGAATTATATGAAGTGATTTCGGATGAACCGATCGATTTAGGAGAAATCTTAAATGATATTAGTGGTTTGTTGCTGCGTGATCGCTTGAGTATATTGGGGATGGCTGAAATTTGTTTATGGAATGATCGAATTATTACTCAAGATGAGTTGGATGTTTTAGCCTTACTTTATTGGCGCTTAGGGTTTGAGCATCGTCAAATTGTTGATGAAATGCAAAAGAAAAACAGTATGATGATTATCTAATCAGCGTCAACAATTACTTGGTCGCATATTAAAAAAACGACTGCGCAGATTAGCGCGGGCATTTCAGGCTCACTCAGGTTAGAATAGCGCAGATGTTCAGTGTTGTTTATATCAGTAGGGTGTTGGGTTTTCATGGATTTATATGCTTTAGCACAACAACGTAATATGTTGGCCTGCATGGGGATTGACCTGTGGGTGACTAAAGATGTGTCCAATCTTCAGACGGTTGAGAACTCGCTTTATCGGGATCGTGTGGTTGAGCAACATCAAGCACTACCTGCTGTCGTTTTGGTTGATCAGGTTGTCGCAGAGCCTGAAGTAAAAGTCGTTGAACAAATCGTTGTAAAAGAACAAGAAAAACAAGAATCGCAACACAAGGTGGTTCATCGAACTGATACAGTCGAAGCTGTAGTTGAGCCTGAATTAGATCAAGTTATTAGTATTGCACCATTTGAAATTCAAGCAGTGGTTTTGCCCAAATGTATTTTGATTGTAGATGGAACACAATTGAGTGCTGAGCAACAACAGCTTTGGGTTAATATTCAAGCAGCACAAGTGGGTCAATCTTATAGTTTAAAATGGCCATTTGCTTTGGCACAGTTTCAAGATGGTCGTGGTGTTACATCTTATGTACACGGTTTTCTCGCGATGCTTCAGCAAGAACACACTTTGATTGGCTTGGGGCAATTACCGATAACGCTAACCACGAAAATTATTGATCTACCTGATTTACAAGATATGTTGGATCAACCTCTATTAAAACGGCAACTCTGGCAACATATGCAAGGGCAAGCATCCTCTATATAAGCGAGGCTTATTATTTTAGCTGCAAGCTTCTTGTTGAATATTTATTTTACTTTTACTGTATTTACTTCGGTTGCATAGACATTAATATTAACAATAAGATTCATTTGAGAACAGGATGTTGTGATGAAACAGAAGGTCGTTGTATTTAGTCAAATTGATGCTGAGATTTTGGCGCGTTTACAACAACAGTATGAAGTTGTAGTGATTAATCCTAAATTGGGTGATGTACAAGAGCAGATTAAAGCTGCAGTTGTTGATGCTGATGGCATGATCGGCGCTGGTCGCATGTTGAATGCAGCAAATCTAGAGTCAGCACAAAAACTGAAGGTAATATCTTCAATTAGTGTGGGATATGATAACTACGATGTGGACTATTTAACGCAAAGTGGTATTTGGTTAGCGCATACCCCTCATGTTTTAACTGAAACAACCGCAGATTTAGCTTTTACTTTATTGGTGAGTGCTGCCAAGCAGGTAACACGTTTAGATCAGTGGACCAAACAAGGCCATTGGCAGCGTACAGTTGGTCAGGATCAGTTTGGTCAGGAAATTTTTGGACGTACCTTAGGTATTATTGGCTTGGGTAATATTGGTCAGGCGATTGCCCGTCGTGGTTTTCATGGTTTCAACATGAATATTCTCTACCACGGCCGCCAAGAACATTTAGACCGTGCTGAGGCACTAAATGCACGTTTTTGTTCACTCAATGAATTATTACAACAGTCTGATTTCGTGGTGCTTGCAGTTGATTTAAATGCAGATTCACGACAGTTGATTGATGCAGCTGCTTTGGCTCAAATGCAAAAGCATGCAGTATTGGTGAATATCTCACGTGGACAGGTTTTAGATGAAGCTGCATTATATGATGCAATTGTGAACCGAACGATTTTTGCTGCTGGTTTAGATGTCTACCAGCAAGAACCTTTAAAGCAAAGTGATTTATTTGATTTGGATTACGTTGTGACATTGCCCCATGTAGGTTCGGCAACAGCACAAACACGTAAAAAGATGGCAGAATTGGCTTATCAACAGCTCGTTGATGTTTTAAATGGGCGTCAACCGCGTTATTTGGTCAATCCATAATTGGTTAAAAGAACATAACACTTCAGCTATAATTTACCTTATTTTCAATGCTATAGTTGATGTAGTCCGTTTTAGAGTGTATGACTTGAAGAAAACAATACTCAGCATTGCACTGTGTTTTACTACAGCAGCACAATCAGCCCAGTTCTTCACCCAAAATACAGGTTCTCCGCAGTTAGAGATCCCTGAGATTGGTGGTGGAGTGGGTTTGATTGATCAACAAAAAGAAAAAATAATTGGCGAGAAGGTTTTTCGTCAAGTACAAAGCCAATTACCAGTTTTACGTGATCCTTGGCTTGAAGACCAATTCATGTTGGTATTTTCTAATTTGTTAAGCCAAGCAGAGTTAGGTAAACCCATTGCTTTGGTGCTGGTTAGTGACTCACAAATTAACGCTTTTGCTGTACCTGGTGGATTATTTGCACTCAATACGGGTTTGGTGACTTCAGCGCGTAATATGGATGAAGTTGTTGGGGTAATGGCGCATGAGATTGCACATGTAAAACAACGACATTATAGCCGTTCCCAAGAAGCATTTAAGGGGCAAGGCTTATTAGCATTGGCAGGTATTATTGTTGGTGCGGCATTGGCAACTAAAGCTGATGGTGATGTTGGTGGTGCTGTGATGATGGGAACACAGGCTGCATTAATGAGTCGCCAGCTCAACTATAGCCGTAACCAAGAGCGTGAAGCAGACCGCATCGGCATGAATTTTATGGGTGGGGCAGGATATAATCCACAAGCCATGGCTGATTTCTTTGAAACAATGAACAGAGCGACCAGTCGAGTCAGTTTTTTACCTGATTTTTGGTTGACGCATCCACTCACTACAGAACGTATGAGTGAAGCACGTTTGCGTGCCAATCAAATGCCTAAAGTACCCTATAATAGCCAGTTGGCTGAGTTTGATGTGATTAAGTGGTATACCGCAGTCATGAGTGGTCAGGCCGCTGAAAGTCAGCTACAGGTTTTGGCGAAACAAAATAACTATGCAGGCTTATTGGCGCTCACCCGTTTTTATTTAAAACAAGGCGATTATAAATTAGCGCAGCAACAACTTGATCACGCTAAATCAATCAATACGCAGCATAATTTGGTTGTATTATTACAAACAGATATTTTCTTGGGATTAAATAAATTAGACGATGCTGAAAAAACAGTGCTGGCGCGTCAACGGATTATTCCAGAGAATCGAGCATTGAATTTTAAATTGGCAGAAGTCTACATTCGTAAGGGCAATGCAGCAGGGGCTGAACGCTTAGTGAATCCTTTCTTACGTAAAAATGAAAATGACATTATTGCGTGGAAGTTGATGCAACAGGCAGCCAATATAGATACTGCAAATCCTATGCGTGCAGTCAATGTATTGCGTTATCGTGCAGAAGCTGAATATTGGTCTGGTTTAGAGGAGAGTGCGATTAAGTCACTCATCCATGCACAGCGCTTGAGTAAAGATAATCAGGCAATGAGCGCAAAAATAGATGATCGTCTTAAAACCATGCAATACGAGAGACAGTTAAAAATTTAACTGTTTAACTTAGGCGGGCTTTGATCTTTGCTGAAACTTCAGCAGGATCGGCACGTCCGGCTATGATCGGACGTAGAGAATTCATCACCTTACCCATATCTTTCATGCTAGTAGCTTGTTGAGCAGTAATAGTTTGCTCAATCAAAGAATCAAGTTCTTCCTCAGTCATAGCTGCTGGTAGAAATTGAGAGATAATCTCAATCTCGGCTTGTTCAATACTAGCGAGGTCTTGTCGGTCTGCAGCACTAAAGGCTTTGACTGACTCTTTACGTTGTTTGATTTGTTTCTCAATGACCGCAAGGACTTGATTGTCATCAAGTTCGATACGATCATCGACTTCAATTTGTTTGATGGCTGCTTGTAGACTACGAATCACCTTGACTACAGCCATTTCTTTGGCTCGCATGGATGTTTTAAGTACATCAGTAATCTGGTTTTTTAGCGTCGTCATCATTTATTCCAAGCAGTCAGTCACAAATTAATTAGTAAAGGCGAGTTGTACGTACAGATTCACGCGCCAATTTCTTTTGGTAGCGTTTAACTGCAGCAGCTTTTTTGCGCTTACGTTCTTGAGTTGGTTTTTCATAAAATTCACGCTTACGAACGTCAGCTAAGACACCCGCTTTTTCGCATGAACGTTTGAAACGACGGATAGCTACGTCAACTGGCTCGCCTTCTTTCAATTTAACTTGTGGCATGAAGAATCCTCATAGTTTATGGATAAGATCTACGCAACATTGCGTTAGATCACAAGTGAAGGACAGTATTTTACTCATTTACATCTCATATCACAAGTCTATAATAAGCGGCGCATTAATTTGGAATAGGAAATAGGGCAAAAACATGATTGTTCTCGGCTTAGAAACATCTTGTGATGAAACCGGTTTAGCACTGTATGACAGCGAATTGGGGCTACGAGGACAAGTGCTTTATAGTCAAATTAAATTACATGCTGAATATGGTGGTGTAGTACCAGAACTTGCATCGCGTGATCATGTTCGAAAAATGATTCCATTGATTAATCAACTGCTCGAACAAAGTGGTGTAGAAAAACAGCAAATTGATGCTGTGGCTTATACTCGCGGTCCTGGTTTGATGGGCGCATTGATGACAGGTGCATTGTTTGGTCGAACTTTAGCATATGCGCTCAATGTTCCTGCACTGGGTGTACATCATATGGAAGGCCATATGTTGGCACCATTATTGTCTGCTACTCCTCCACAGTTTCCCTTTGTCGCGTTATTGGTCTCAGGTGGACATACTCAATTAATGGCTGCTTATGCAATTGGTGAGTATGAAATTTTGGGTGAGTCTATTGATGATGCTGCGGGTGAGGCATTTGATAAGGTCGCAAAAATGTTGGCATTACCTTATCCGGGTGGCCCAAATATTTCTAAACTTGCTGAGCAGGGTGACCCCACAGCATTTGAGTTTCCGCGTCCGATGTTGCACCAAGGTTTAGATTTTTCTTTTAGTGGTTTAAAAACAGCAGTTTCAGTGCAGTTAAAGAAACCTGAAGCTCAAGGTCGTGATGCCGATATTGCAGCCTCATTCCAAGAAGCACTGGTTGATACTTTAGTGAAAAAATCAGTGAAAGCCCTAAAACAAACGGGATTAAAACAATTGGTGATCGCAGGGGGCGTGAGTGCAAATAAACGATTGCGTGAACGTTTGGAGCAAGACTTAAAGAAAATCCGTGCTGAAGTTTATTATGCAGAGCCTGCATTATGTACGGATAATGGTGCCATGATTGCTTTTGCGGGTTATCAGCGTTTAAAAGCAGGGCAAAAAGATGGGCTATCTGTGACCACTACACCACGTTGGCCAATGACTGAATTGACTCGGCCAACAGTAGAGTAAGGAATTTAAACGGTAATAGATCTAGACTCAGTGTCTAAAGGGAGATCTACACTGAGTAATTAACCGTCTAGAGTGGAAGGATGCAAATCATGTGATTTGCATTATTCTATATTGTTGATTACTCAATTTCTGAAGCATTGTCATCTTGAGTTGGTTCTTCAAGAGAACTATCAAAAATTAAGATTGCTTTACCGTCAGTTTCAATCATGCCTTGTTCTTCGAGTGTTTTTAAGACACGTCCGACCATTTCGCGTGAACAACCCACAATACGACCAATTTCTTGGCGAGTGATACGAATTTGACGGCCATTTGGAAGAATCATTGCTTCTGGTTGTGCACAAAGATCAATCAAACAACGTGCGATACGACCAGAAACATCGATAAATGCAAGGTCAGTGACTTTGCGTGTAGTATTTTTCAAACGTCTAACGAGCTGAGCAAAGACTGCATAACTTAAGTCAGGATAAGTACGACTTAATTCATGGAAGTTTTCATAGCTGATTTCTGCAATTTCACAAGTATCTCGGGTTCTTACTTCGGCAGTACGTTGAGGGTTTGCTTCAAACAAGCCCATTTCGCCAAAGAAGTCGCCTGGATTTAAGTATGCGACGACAATTTCTCGATCATCATCTTCGCGTAAAATAATTGAAACTGAACCTTTTAAAATCAAATAAAGTGATTTTGATTCACTACCCGCATCGATAATAGTCATTCGTTTGGGGAAACGGTTGATTTGGGCGCGTTTGAGTAATGCTTTAACTGACTCAGGGAGTTGGCCTGGAGACAGTGCATCAGTACTTAGATATGATAAATTGGAAGCCATGCTTATAAATTCCAAACTGGATAGTAAATAGATCTATAGACCTAGAATGAGCTCATAAAGCAGAAGCAACGAGGTGAAATTCCTTCTCAACCCATTTTATGCTAGTGTTACCGCTACCCCGTCAATTTATAGATTTTTTTAGGTGGTTGCAATGCAAACAAGTGTACATTGGTTAGAGAATGTTGCTTTTGAAGCAAATTCTGAAAGCGGACACCGCGTGGTTATGGATGGTTCTGCTGCTTATGGCGGCAAGAATCTAGGGCCACGTCCTATGGAGTTAATTTTAATGGGACTCGGTGGGTGTGCATCATTTGATATCGTAACTATTTTGCAGAAATCTAGGCAGGATGTGATAGATGTTGTGTGTCAGCTGAAGGCTGAGCGTGCAGATGCGGTTCCTGCTGTCTTTACCAAAATACATTTACACTTTGTTGTGACTGGCCGAGATGTCAAAGAAAAGCAAGTTGCTAAAGCGGTTGAATTGTCTGCTGAAAAATATTGCTCTGCCAGCAAAATGCTGTCAGCAGGCGGGGTGGAAATTAGCCATGATTTCGAAATCATCGAAGCAGAAGCCGAAGCTTAAGTCATAAAACATAAGTTGAATAAAACGATCTCTAAGTTGCTTTGATTTAGATCTATAGGTCTAAATCAAAGGCTTGCTAAAACAGCTTGCCAGTGGCAAATTTAAAATAAACTTTACATATTTGACTTGAAAAGCAAAAGAATTACCTCCATATCTATGCCGAGTTATATTTTTAAGTTATACCTTTAAAAAATTGAAATATAACTATTTTTTTTGAAAAATCATTTGAAATTTACCCAATCATTCCCATTAATAAATCAATCAAAGAATTTGTTGCGAGGAATAACAATAATGCGTTTTGAAAAATTCACTAATCGCTTACAGCAAGCTTTATCCGATGCCCAATCACTCGCTATGTCCAAAGATCATGCGGCGATTGAGGGAATTCATATTTTGTCAGCGTTGTTAAAAGAAGCTTCAAACTTAAGTTTATTACAGCAAGCTGGTGCGCGATTGCCAGAGCTACAAAGTACACTTGAGCAAGCTCTCAATAATGCTGCAACTTTAGGTCAAGTCACTGGCGATATTAATTTAAGTCCTGATGCAGTGAAGGCACTGAATTTGGCTGATAGTTTTGCACTAAAAGCTGGGGATGAATTTCTGTCTACAGATTGGGTGTTGCTAGGTTTATTGCAAACAGGCGCCACTAAAAAACTGCTTAGTGATGCAGGGTTAAATGTCGAAAATTTACGCCACGTGATAGATAAAATTCGAGGAAATGACAAAGTAATGAGTAATAATCATGAGGATCAACGTGATTCTTTAAATAAATATACGATTGATTTAAATGAACGTGCCTTGATGGGTAAACTCGATCCAGTTATTGGTCGTGATGAAGAAATTCGTCGGACAATTCAAGTTTTATCACGTCGTACCAAGAATAACCCAGTACTCATAGGTGAGCCTGGTGTAGGTAAAACAGCCATTGTTGAAGGTTTAGCTCAACGAATCGTCAATGGTGAAGTGCCTGATAGTTTAAAAGATAAACGCGTATTGTCTTTAGACCTTGGTGCACTGTTGGCTGGTGCCAAATACCGCGGTGAATTTGAAGAACGTTTAAAAGCTGTTCTCAATGATTTAGCCAAACAAGATGGTAGCGTCATTTTATTTATTGATGAATTACATACCTTGGTTGGTGCTGGTAAGGGTGATGGAGCGATGGATGCGGGCAATATGCTTAAACCTGCATTGGCTCGTGGTGAATTACGCTGTGTTGGTGCAACGACTTTAGATGAATATCGTCAATACATTGAAAAAGATGCAGCATTGGAGCGTCGTTTCCAAAAAGTTTTAGTAGATGAACCGAGTGTTGAAGACACAATTGCGATTCTGCGTGGTCTAAAAGAGAAGTATGCGACGCATCATGGGGTGCAAATTTTAGATTCGGCGATTATCGCGGCAGCTAAAATGTCACATCGCTATATTACGGATCGCCAACTACCAGATAAAGCGATTGACTTGATTGATGAAGCAGCATCGCGTATTAAAATGGAAATTGACTCTAAACCTGAGCCTTTAGATCGTTTAGACCGTCGTTTAATTCAATTGAAAATGCAGCTAGAAGCAGTGAAAAAAGATGAAGATTCGGTGAGTAAAGCTGAATTAAGTCATTTGGAACAGCAAATAGCAGAGGTGCAAAAAGAGTATAACGATCTTGAAGAAGTTTGGCGTGCTGAAAAAACTTTAGTTGAAGGTACCAGTAAAGTACAAGTTGAACTCGATCAAGCCCGTATTGCACAAGAAAAAGCGCAACGTGATGGCGATTGGGCAGAAGCAAGTCGATTACAGTATGGTGTAATCCCTGAGCTGCAAAAGCGTTTAGAGCAAGTAGAAAAGGTCGATGAAACTGAAGAACCGAAGTTAATTCGTACCAAAGTTACTGATAACGAAATAGCAGAAGTGGTGAGTGCTGCAACGGGTATACCTGTCGCTAAAATGTTGCAAGGTGAACGTGAAAAATTATTGGATATGGAGTCTTTCCTACATCAACGTGTAGTCGGACAAGATGAAGCTGTTGTTGCAGTATCCAATGCAATACGTCGTTCAAGAGCTGGTCTTTCTGATCCAAACCGTCCAAGTGGTTCGTTCTTATTCTTAGGACCAACAGGGGTGGGTAAAACAGAATTAACTAAAGCTTTGGCGAACTTTATGTTTGATAGTGACGACGCCATGATTCGAATTGATATGAGTGAATTCATGGAAAAACATTCGGTGAGTCGCTTAGTTGGTGCACCTCCTGGGTATGTTGGCTATGAAGAAGGCGGTATTTTGACTGAAGCGGTACGTCGTAAGCCGTATAGTGTGGTGTTGTTTGATGAGGTGGAAAAAGCGCATCCTGATGTGTTTAACATCTTATTGCAAGTTTTGGATGATGGTCGTTTGACAGATTCTCAAGGCCGCACGATTGATTTTAAAAATACGGTGATCGTGATGACTTCTAACTTAGGTTCACAAGATGTACGTGAACTAGGTGAGAGCGCAAGTGATGAGGCTGTACGTGCGGTTGTGATGGCTGCGGTAGGCGAGCATTTCCGTCCAGAATTTATCAACCGTATTGATGAATTGGTGGTTTTCCATGCATTGAAAAAATCACAAATTCGCGGCATTGCTGATATTCAATTAAACCGTCTACGTTCACGTTTAGAAGAACGTGATTTACAGTTTAACGTTGCAGATAGTGCATTTGATCAGTTAATCGATGCGGGTTATGACCCAGTATTTGGGGCAAGACCGTTGAAACGTGCGATCCAACAGCAAGTGGAAAATCCATTGGCGCAAAAAATATTGGCTGGTGAATTCCAACCGGGTGATCGTATCGAGGTGACAGCAGAAGAAGGGCAACTTCAGTTCGCAAAAGCGAAGTTGAGTTAAACTTTATCCTAAACGCTCAGTTTAAAAAAATATCGGCCTACGGGCCGATATTTTTTTGCGCGATGATTTATTTTTTCAGCAGGCACTGAAGTTCATGGCAACAAGATAGTTTCCATTGGTCTGAAAAGTGGGCGATATAATTGTAAAGTGTAGTTAGAGTTGTTAGGTTCAATGAAGGAAAATAAGAAATGGACAGTTTAAATGAACGTTTGGAAATATAAAAAACACAGTAGTTTTATCCATAAATTGATTTTAATCGGGCTGGGCAGCTGCGTACAACAATATGCAGTCGCGGATCAAGGACACTTTCTTGCATTACATGATACTGAATTGAATACGATCTCTTTATCAAGCAAACCAGATCAATTGAACTTAATACTACAAGCGGACCCTCAAGCAGATATTCCCCCGCAAGATGTGGCTCAATATCGACTTGATCAA
>NZ_BBRX01000051.1 GCF_000829675.1 Acinetobacter rudis | reverse complement strand
TTTTATCCGCTAGGGAATCCACAATTATTGTCCTATACCATTGATATTGATGGACAACGAATGGTCTTTGAAAATGGTGTTCAGCAGTGGGTGAGTTTCGTGTGGCCAAATCAAGGGGCAATCCCTGGTGTAAGGATTACGGCTATAGACTTGGAGGGGCAAACACATACCATTTTTGAGGAGCCTGGCGAATACGGTATTAATCGTTTGATTGATACTGCTCAGCGGATCGAAAAGGGAGGTCACTATGAAATGACGTGGAGTAGTAAAAATAATCCAAAACTTGCTGTGAAAATGTTATTTCGTTTGATTAGTGGTTCTGATCAACATGGTGTAGGGGGGAATCGTGGTTATACAGGGTTAAAGCTGGTCGATCAGGTGACAAGTAGAACAGGAGTACATGTCGTTGCAGCTCAAATTTCACAGCAATCTGAGCAGAAAAAATCAACATCGATGACGACCCAAACGACACCCTCCGTAACAGGGGCAGCACAGTGAAAAAGATCATGAGTATCAGGTGGGAACGAATATGCTCATGATTAAATCTACGCCTTTATATTATGGTAAAAGTCCTGCATGGGGGGATTTTTTAAAAACCAAAGGACAATATGAAATTATTCAATTAATTGATCGATGGATTCATCAAGCATTAGAGGTGGCGATGCTTGATCCAAATTTCAATATGAATTTTAGTCAATTACCTGCTCTGGATTTTTTTATCGCTCATCCACAACAGCAGACTTTTTTAATTGCAAATTTATTGGCCAGTACCGATAGCTCAGGTCGGCGTTTTCCTATGGTGTTGAGCCATTTATTGGCAGTATTGGCACCATTTGAAAATTTGTTCATGTCACCTTTTTTATATCAGTCGGTTTTGCTTGAGCTTAATGATAAAAATCATTTGATTCGAGAAATTGAAGATTCGAATCAACTACAATCAATCTTAAATAATTTACACACTGATTTTGAGATTTATACGTCAACAGATTATAAATCATTTTTTGAAGAATACACTTTGTTTGGGTTTGCCGAACTGATGCAAATCAGCGGCTATCAATTGGTTCAAAGCATGCTTGGATTAGGTCTGTTGTTACAACCAGTGGTTGAACATGGTAGTACTCAGCTCAATAAGGTGCTCATTTTGCCACTGAATAACGAGAAATACTGTCATAGCATTGCTGCATTTTGGGTCAGTCTTATTTGTAGGTTCTTAACGCAGCACAATACAGAAGTGCTTATAGGTATATTACATATGGATTCACCCGTCTTACTCTTTGGTTTTCAAGGTGTAGATATCTCGGCTTTAAGTGATGTCTTTAATCTCAATCTGCAAGGTGAGCGCTGGGTATCATTGATACATGCGCCGTGGATTGATCAGTATTTACAGCAAAATGCGGGTCTCGCAGCCTTAGAACAATCTTTATGTGAAAGAAATATAAGTTTAAATCAAGGCATTCGTTTATTTATACAAACTTTTATAGATGGTTAAAAATGAAATTTAAGAAGAAAACCAAAAAAATATATCGGTTGAGTTTAATGCTACTTCTTTTAGCAGCTGGCCTAAACAGCTTAAGTTATGCTGCCCAGCCTGTCATCGCTGAAGGTGTAGTTCCTGATGAGCTGAGTAAACAGACCGTGTTAAATAAACTCTATAGTGTTTATGGTGCCGATCAGGTCGTCGATAAAATTCAAGTAACAACAGTGGCAGCACCAGAGGGTTGGGCTGATTCAGTAAGCAACCTGATTATACCTGAGTTAAAAAAGTTGTCTCAGGGGAAGCTTGATGTGAATGGTACTGCTGTGTTATTGACAGGCAAGATTAATCATCCGAATGAAATCGTTGCCACAAGTCGTTTATTTCAGTCCATTGTTGTTGCGCCATATCGCTTTAGCGCGCAAATTTCTGCAAATCAAGCGGAGCAGAAGTTGGTTGATGATGCTTTAAAAAATCGGATTATTGAGTTTGAATCGGGGAGTGCGATTTTAGCAACTTCAGGAATACAAATCTTAGATGAAATGGTGATCGCCTTAAATCAGCTTCAAGGCAAAAATATTAAAATTATTGGCCATACCGATAGTTCAGGTGATAACAATAAAAATATGCGTCTTAGTCTGCAACGGGCTGAGGCAGTTAAAAATTACTTAATCAGTAAAAATATTGCAGCTGCACGTTTAAGCACTCTAGGTCTGGGTGCTCAGAAGCCAGTTGCAGATAATCATAGTGTAGATGGTCGGAAAAAAAATCGTCGTATCGAGTTTGAAGTTTTATGAAAATATGGAGTATAAAATGGCCAAACCCTATATCACTATTGGTTGTCCAACAACTGGTGGTGGGACAGTGCTCACAGGTGAAAGTCGATTTTTAGTTGAAGGTCTCGCTGTTGCTTGTGTTGGCGATACGGCAAGTTGTCCATTACACAACACGGTGGCGGTCATTATTAGTGGTGATGCGCATCTACTTGCTTTCGGCAAACCTGTAGCACGGATCAATGATGTGCTCTCATGTGGATGCAGAGTGCTTTCTAAGCAGAGCTTGGTACTTGGAGAAAATTAAATTAGGGATATGCAGCGCAATGACTAAGCCGAGTTAGATAATGATCTAATCCAGCTTACCCATTGCGTCGAACAATGACTTAAGACATTGAACAACTTTGGTTTTGATGATGTGTTCTGAGGCGATGTGCGTGTTGTTGTAAACGATGCTCAAAGTCAGCTGATAAATCATGTAATTGTTGGATTGAATCGTTAAGATACTGCAAATGATCCATACACTGTGCAATTACAGGTGTGGTGAGATCAGTCAGAAGTAGTTGAAGTTTACTTGAAATTTCATTGTATAAACGGTCGTGTCGAACAATTTCAGCTTGACCTGAGCCAGCTGCAATAATTTCATAAGTAATGTTTTGATCTAAGGTCAGCTTATCGGCTGAGATTTGATCAAGTTGGTAGGCTTTTAAATGCTGCTGTAACTGCTCAGAAAGATTTTTCTCAGCCCATTGAATGAGGGTTTTGGTGACTGCATTAATGGCTTGAGTTGAGGCATGTTCTTCCAATAATGTAGGGACTTGCGGCACAATTTCACGCCAAGCATTTGCGATAATTTTTTCTTGCTGTTGCGCTAGGGCAGTTTGCATTTCTTGTGAGAGCTTGCTTAGATCACCAAGAGATTGGTGTAAAACTTGCTGCGCAGGTTCAAGCACTTTTTCTTGTAAATAATGCAAAAATATTTCTGCAGATTTACGTTGCTTATAATCAAAAGCAGGTTCAATGAGCGCCAATAGTGCAAAGAAAAGATGATCGAAACCCGCCTCAGTCATAGACTGAGTATCAAAGCCAGTTTGGCGTGCCATTTGTGCCGAAATTGAGACTGGTGTTTTCAATAAATCAGGTTCGACTTGCATCTGTAGCAATTTATCTTGACTACGACTATAGACATCAGCTTCTTGCAGAGCACGTTGAGTTGCATTTTTATTGCATAATACTGTGCAAATCTCACCATCTAGCTCATCTTCTTCGACTTGGTCACTACGGGTAATAATCGGTAATAGAGGCTTATGGCGACGTAATTCACGTCCTAATGCATCAAGTTCTTGGACTTGACCTGGGGAAGACGAACTACTTAACCAAAGTACCCCATCAGCACTATCAATAAAACGCTGAGTTAGGGCAGCATTTTCAGCAGTCACAGAATGTAGTCCAGGTGTGTCAAGTAAGACCAGTTTTTCACCCAAACAGACACCTTGCAAACGTGCTGTCGTTTCAGTTGCACCTTCACGTAAAGCATCTTGAGTGTAAACCACATGACCTTCTGCGAGATGAAAATATTGAACAGCTTGTCCTTGTAAACGAAAACAGTCTGCTAGAAGGTTGCAAAGTGAACTTTTGCCAGCATTGAATTTTCCAAAGATTAAAAACATCACTTTGTTTTCAAATGCATCAGCGAGGGATTGTGCTGGAGCGAGTTCAGCCCATTGTGCATCCCAAGTATCGATATGAGCAATTATTTGTTGGTTAAAATCACCAATTTGTTTGCTCAGTGCGGTTTCAGGGATAAAGCCCGTAGTCTTGAGTAAGCTATCTTGTATCTGCTTTGCAAACCTGTGCCGCCAACTATGCATCTCGTTGATTACATTTGAGAAATCAAGCTGATGACTACTGTGTGCATCAAGGGTATGAATAAATTGTTGAATAGAAGTACTTTTCGTCATGCTTCATCCTCCAAATTTTTCAATGCTGCTAAGGCTTGTGCATACATAGCAACTTGAGCTGTAGTATCTTCAATGTTTTTAACCAAGGCTTGGCGATCTGGCGAAGCTTCAAAATAATGAGCAAACTCGCGACATAGTCGATCACGTCCACTTTGCTCTTCAAAAATTTTACGTAAATCATGGCGAGACTTCACAGAGACGCCCATGACTGCGATCATGACTGTATTGATACTACGTACTTGGGTTTGTTGCTCAATAGGTAAACCAGTCACACCATAGCGAATTAAATGACTATCGAGGTCAAGACAAGCATGTGAATACGCCACTTGGATACGCGCTCGTTCTTGTTTTCCTGCAGTCATTTTAAACATATTTTCAAATGAATCAGGAACTAGAGCATCATCATGCTCTCTATGAGCAAGTGTAGGCTGTAGATCTACTCGAACTTTGTCTAGAGTTTTGTTGAGATCACGATCAAAAGCTTCTCTTTGATTTTGCTGATGTTGTTTTAACTGTTCTAATGATTGCTGCTCTGTATTTTGTAATTGAGTAAGTTGTTGGCGAATTTCGGTAAATAATAATGCTTTTTCATGAATGCGTGCCTGTGGCACTTGTGCTAATGCATGATCTAAAGCTTGACGTAATTCAGTAAAACCACTTTTTTGAAGTAAGAGTTGTTTATTACCCTCTACACCTTGGCGATGGCGTGTAGCAGATACAGGCAAAAGATTAAAAGCGGGGATTTGTTGCTTGATCGACTCAAGAACTTGAGTCAATACAGTCTGGTCTGGAACTTGGTCAATTTGTGTGAGTACAACTAAAGTTTGACGTTGACTACGTTGGAGGTCTTGATGAAGTTGCTGTAACAGTGGGTGTTCGGCTGCGTCTAATTCACCTTCTTTTACCGAATGCACAAATAAGCGAATATCTGATTTGCACCACAAAGCTTGTTGAGCTAAATGGTCATCTTGTCCACCCACATCTGCATCTAAACCTGGAGCGTCTAGCCAGTTCACTTGTTCATATTGATGTTCATTGAGTGCAACCGTTTCGCGGCGGTCAGCAACTGTAAAAACATCATGACCAATTAACTCATTCAGTAATCGGCTTTTACCGTGATTATATTTACCAATGACGGTGATGGTGGGGGTGAGCATTGCTTGGTTCAATGCTTTTAAACGTGCTAAATCAATAGCTCTTTCTGGTAAAGCACAGAGAATTTGTGCTGCTGCTTCATCAAAATTGCGAGTTTCCATACTTTTGCTCAACTGTCCCTTAAGATAAATAAGGCTGGTAATTACCAGCCATATTTATACGTAAATGAATGTTTAATTTAAAGCTTAACCTTGTAGACGAGGGCGTTCTACAACTTGGTTATCTACACCATCAACCAGACGGCTTAATTTGAAATCAAATTCCATTTCAGCAAATGGAGTATCAAGGCCATTGGCTTTGATTGTTGCTTCATCAGTATGTTCAACGACAGGAACAACAAGACCTTCACGAGTTG
Source organism: Acinetobacter rudis (assembly GCF_000829675.1). Classification (GTDB taxonomy): domain Bacteria; phylum Pseudomonadota; class Gammaproteobacteria; order Pseudomonadales; family Moraxellaceae; genus Acinetobacter; species Acinetobacter rudis. The sequence goes on along the minus strand of NZ_BBRX01000051.1, from coordinate 21,523 downwards.
CATATGCAAAATCGTCATATACAAAAGGATCGTTTTCCATGTTTAACTGAGTGGTAAGCTTACGGTGACCATCAGCAGTGATGAAGAAGTGAATGTGCGCTGGGCGGTTACCATGACGACCAAGTTGGTTTAACAACTGTTGAGTTGGGCCTTCAGGTGGGCAGCCATAACCTTTAGGTACGATACTTTGGAAGCGATAGCGACCTTGTGCATCAGCAATAATTGTGCGACGCATGTTAAAAGGTGCTTGTTCACCCGTTGGGTCAAAGTGTGAGTAGAAACCTTTAGTGTTGGCATGCCAAACTTCAACTTGAGCACCAGGGAATGGTTTGCCATCTGCATCGTAAATTACGCCATGCATAATCAATAGTTGACCATCTGGATCACTACCGTCGTCAAGACGAGCATAACCTTGTTCTACTGGAGCACCAGCAACGTACAAAGGACCTTCAATAGTACGTGGCGTACCACCTTCAACTCCTAACGCTTCATCTTCAGCATCCATACGCATGTCAAGGAAACGGTCTAGACCTAAACCAGGTGACAATAGTGCAGCTTCTTGACTTGTACCCAATTGGTTCAAGTACGCAACACCTTGCCAATATTCATCAGCAGTAACGTCTAGATCTTCAACCATTTTAAATAGATCGGAAAGTACGCGATATACAATTTCCTTAACACGTGGACTACCACCTTCCTGTTCTAAACCACTTGCTAGACGTAAAAATTCTTGTACTTCCTGCGTATCGAAAATCTTAACTGTCATGGCTATCTCCTTAAAACGCCAAAAAATGAATGCTTTTTTAAAACAATTCCAACATACCTTGTTCAGAGGTCACTCTTTTAATTTGGCTGCTTTACCTACCTAATCAACTGATTTAGTGAGTTGAAGCATATGTAAAAGAGAATGTCTTACCCTAATAAAACAGGCTTTGTTTCATTCGATGAAATTTATTATAAGTATTGCCTGATATATCACAAGAACCGTAAAAGTGTATATAAATACCTTTTGAGTATATTAAAGTATATTGTGCTTACAACTGATTATCTGTATTTCTGCCAAGCATAAGCTTAGATTAGATCAAGTGATTGACTGCTAAAATGGGTATGAAATAGAGGGCTTACCGCGTGAGATGGCATATTTCACATCGAATATCGGCTGTTGTGGTGAAAAACTAGACTGGAGTTGGTCTGGTATTTCTCTGTGCTGCTTAATTATCAAACGATAAAGCTTATAGAAAATTGGTTGATTGTATTGAAAAATATTAAGCAGACTAATTCAGTAAGATTATGCTTAAATGAGTATATCTAACTTTATAAATTTCATCATATAATTAAATTTAAAAAAAATATCGATGTAATTGGCAACTGAAATCTTAGTCAAATATTAAATCAGTGACTGTAGATTAGGTTTTATATTGATTGTGAAAATGACATTGAAAGGTTATTTTTATTCAAAGCAATTTGAGCAGCTACAGTTTAATTCACTGTACTTGTAGAACTAAATGAAATCATTAGGCTATAGAGTTTAAATATGATCAACAGATTGAAAATTAAGCACCTAGTACTCTGTAGTGCGATGATTTCGCTTTTAACAGGTTGTCAGTTAATCAAGCTTAAACAACAAGCTATGGGCACGCAACTATCCAATAATATCGAAACTATTCTGACAAGTTCGAAGTTAAGCAGTGAAACATCAAACTTACTCTTATTAAATAATCAGTCACAGTCCAATTGCATCAACAATGCGGATCTCTGTGTTGTGACTTGGAGTGATAATCAGTTTATCGATCGTGCTGAGGTATATTCTGCAGCCAGTGAATTGTATTTAGCACATGCTCAACAGTTAGAAAATTCCTCATCTTGTCATAAAGCACTAAAACCAGAAATTTTGAGCAAAGCTGGAACTAAAGTACAAAGCTGTATGGATCAGCAATTAGCAGCTTTGGATAAAAGCATCCGCTATAGTTATATGTACTTATTTAGAACAACGGATAGTCCTCAATCACGAGTGTTTAGTATTCGTCAGTCACAAGTGAGAACTTTTTATAATTACGGTTTGTCACGCTTTATGACTTTGCAGTATTTAAAACAAAATTTTGATCAAATACCAACTGAATTTCAGGTCGGGGAGCAACGTTACTCTTTTGATTTTAAGTCTTACCCTAGCTTAGAAAATATGCCGATTGAACAGTTTCGTTCTAGTTATAATATGAAGTTCCAAGGTTTGTTTACCATTAACCGACGTGATGGATTTGGCGCTGAATTTGTGGTGGTACGTAAGACTAAACCGATAAATCCATCTAAAAAATTTATTTTTAATCCTGAGGAATACTATAAAAGTTCAGAGGATTGGAATATTTATTTTGCAAAGAATCTTCCTGTAACAGTGATCGCAGAGCCTCAGCAAGCTGGTGAGAAAAACATATTAACAGCACCTTTTGTTATTCGTTTTTTTGATCCCTATAAAGTAGAAGATGCTGTTGTAGAAGGAGATAGCTTTAAAATTACGGGTAATTTTTCAGTACCTTATGGTCTTTGGTTATCTGCAAATAATTTCGGTATGCTGGGTTATAAAAAGGTATTAAATATGGGGGAGAGTTCAGCAATGCCCCATTTATTTATGATCGAGCCTTATCAGCCCAATAAAAAGGTGATTGTGTTAATTCATGGTTTAGCCAGTAGCCCAGAAGCTTGGGTCGCATTAACCAATAATATAATGGGCGATAAAGTCCTGCGGGAAAATTATCAAGTTTGGCAAGTGTTTTACACAACAAATATGCCCATTTGGGAAAGTCGCTATCAAATTAATGCATTACTGAAACAGGCATTTAGTCAGACCGTAGCAGGCTCAGTATCATCTCAAAATGCAGTTTTAATTGGGCATAGCATGGGAGGAATCATTAGTCGATTATTGGTCAGTGATGCCGACATTCGTGCCTCAGCCATTCCATTTTTAAGTGATGATGAGCGTAAGTTTATCTATGCTCATCCGAGTATTGTTGATCGTTTTCAATTTGATCCAATTCCGAATTTTAGCCGCGCTGTATTTATTGCAGCACCCCATCGTGGAACAGATTATGCCGATCGTTGGTTTACACGAAGTGTGCGTAAAATGATTCATTTACCTGGTGATTTTTTCGGTACTTTAAAAGATGGAGATTCTCCAAAGAAAGTGAGTCAATCGGTTCAGTTAGGTGTTGCTACAATAGGTCCGAATGACTTAAGTGACAAATCAACTTTTATGCAGCTCACCAGCTCCATTGAGCCAGTAGCAGGTTTTAAATATCATTCGATTATGGGGAATCATACGCAGAGTCAGGATCCAAGCATGATGTCTGATGGTATTGTTCCATATAAAAGTTCACATTTGGATCATGCGATTTCTGAAAAAATTATTCATGGTGGACATTCTATTCAAGAGACACCTGAAGCAGTACATGAGCTACAACGGATATTAAGACAGCATTTGCAACAATAACGCTGTAATAGTTGATGTTACAGTTGATGAACTTTTTGAGTGTTAAACATTCAGTGCTTTTTGTTCTTGTTGTAGGACAGTGTAAGTCAGCCAAAGTGCTTTATGAGATAACATCAAAGGATTAAGATCAATTTTAAATTAATTGATGGAGGAAAATGAGCGTGAAATTAAAACAATTACTTGTTGTGATGAGTGTAATCACCATTTCAGGTATTTCTACTGCTGCAACGGTCAACTATAAAATCGATCCTACACATACTGCGACAGTATTTAGCTGGAATCATCTTGGTTTTTCTACACCAAGTGCGAACTTTAGAGATATTCAAGGAACCATTGCTGTTGATAATGACCACCCTGAAAAATCATCGGTCAATGTAAATATTCCTGTAAAGAGTATCAATACCAATGTGGCGATTTTCGATACTAAGCTACAACAAAGTGAATGGTTTAATTCAGCCAAGTTCCCCGTAATTACCTTTAAAAGTACTAAAGTTGAAACCACGGATAACAAGAACTTTAAAATCTTAGGTCAGCTCACAATTAAAGGCATAACAAAACCTGTGGTATTAACCGCAGTATTAAATCAACAAGTTCAGCATCCTATGCTTAAAGTTCCAGCGATTGGTTTTAATGCATCAACTCAAATTAAACGTTCAGATTTTGACATTGCAGGTTATGCGCCAGCTGTGAGTGATGAAATTGACATTCAAATTACAACCGAAGCAATTGCTGTTAAATAATTTCTCAGAAAAGCAAGAGTCAAAGATGCTTATATTGGGTATTACATATAAGCATTGACAGCTCATTTAAATCAGATTGCCTAAATAAGCTCTCCAAGCTTTTAATATTTAGTTCAGGATAAAACCTCAGCAATGATTGTCGCCGCTTTGATGAGAACGTTAAGGGGCGAAACATCAGAGTGTCTGAGGGTTTATCGTTATTTTCACCCTTGTTCAAACTATGCAGATGATCGGTTGTTTAAGCCCGCATGGGCGTGGAAAATAAAGCAATGGTTTTGTTTATTGTTACGTGACTTTCTGGGATAACACTTTAAAATAAAATAATTATTTAAATTGGATTTTGAAATGACTCAACGTATCGATTACAACACCGTCGCTCCTGCAGGGCTGAAAGCACTTGGCAGTGTGTACGGTTATATTTTACAAAGTGGTTTATCTGCTGAATTGGTTGAGCTGGTGTATTTAAGAGTTTCGCAAATCAATAATTGTGCTTACTGCTTAGACATGCATACACGAGATTTGCTAAAGAAAGGAGTGAAAATCGAAAAATTGGCTTTGCTACAAGCTTGGCGTGAAGCTGGTGCTTTGTTTACTGAGCGAGAAAAAGCAGCGTTGGCTTGGGCAGAGTCCGTGACTCATGTTGCAACTTCAGCGGTACCGGATGATGTATATGCATATGCACACTCAATTTTTTCAGAAAAAGAGCTGGTCGATTTAACCTTAGCGATTAGTTTAATGAATGCTTATAACCGCATGGCGATCAGTTTTCGAAATCCACCACAAGCTTTGATTGAGTGAGTCGATCATTAAAATAGTTTTAATGGTGATAACAGCAAATAGACTGCTTTCACCTTAACTTTTAAAGATGATGTGTTAAACCGATGGACTGATTTTTATGTATTAATTGTAATTTTAGTCCATTTTATATTGTTAAATTTTACGTACAAATTTTGACTATTGCATTGCAATATTTTTTAAAATAATAATATTTTTCAATCATCTATTATATCTGGTTTTCATATTAAAATTGGTCTCGTAATTCAAGTTAAATTTATCAATACACTGCGATAGTTTTATCGCTGTGCTAGTGTAAATGTTATGTAATTAGAGTACTTTACTTGATAAAACAGCTGAATATAATTGCGCTTAAACCATTGATATTCAGTTTGGTGGTAGGCAGTTCAAATGGTTAAAAGAGATCTATTTTCTCCTAAAACACCTTGAAATACAGAACATCTAAACTGACTCAGTTGTTTGCTTAATTACAATTCAAATGAGCGCATCAACTAAATGAATCAATATGCTACAAACATTATCCGTGGCAGCCACCACCCAGAATTTCTAAAACACGAAGTCCTCGCAGATCTATTTATCTATACTGCGCAGCATTTTCCTGACAAAACTGCATTAATAGAAGATGACAAGCACATCAGTTATGCAGAACTCTATCAACAAGCATTAACTATGGCTCAGCATCTGAGCTTAAAAGGCGTAAAAGCAGGTGATATTGTGGGGTTATGGCTACCTCGCGGTATAGAGTTATTAAAATCACAACTGGCCATTTGCCTAAGTGGAGCTGCATGGCTGCCTTTTGACATGGATACTCCAGCAGATCGAATTGCTGTGTGTTTAGACGATGCCGCAGCAGTTGGGATGATTACCAGTGATGAATGGTATGAAACACTCACTGAGGTGCCTCAAACAAAATGGCGTAATACAGCCTTACAACAGCCATTACAGCAAGTGGTTGAATTGGATCAGGCTACACCTGAACATCCCGCATATATTATCTATACCTCAGGTTCTACAGGTAAGCCCAAAGGTATTTTAATTACTCAGCGCAATATTTGTCATTTTTTACGCAGTGAAAACCATATCTTGGGCATCGAATCTCAAGATAAAGTTTATCAGGGTTTTTCTGTTGCATTTGACATGTCCTTCGAAGAAATCTGGTTATCGTATTTAGTTGGAGCGACATTATGGCTTGCACCTAAATCTTTGGTCAGTGATCCTGAGCGTTTATGTAAAACTTTACAGCAAGAACAGATAACAGTTTTACATGCAGTTCCTACTTTGTTGGCATTATTTCCTGAGGATGTCCCAAATCTTCGAATTATTAACTTGGGCGGTGAAATGTGTCCAGACGCGTTGGTTGAGCGTTGGGCGTTGCCACACCATCAAATGTTTAATACGTATGGTCCAACTGAAACTACAGTTACAGCGAGTTTGGAACGATTAGAACAAGGAAAACTGGTCACGATTGGTAAACCACTCCCCAACTATGGCATGTTAGTGATTAATGCTGAGCGCGAGTTGTTAGCGCAGGGTGAAACAGGTGAGCTGTGTATTTTTGGTCCAAGTGTTGCACCAGGATATCTTGGCCGTGCCGATCTCACTGCGGATAAATTTATTCAAAATGCTTGGGCAGAAGACACAGAAGAGCAACAGCTTTATCGAACAGGTGATTTGGCGAAAATTGATGAATTTGGCCAAGTGCATTGTTTGGGACGTGCCGATGATCAGGTGAAAATTCGTGGCTTTCGAGTTGAACTTGGTGAGATCGAAGCGGCGCTGTGTGATATTGAGGGAATTGGTACAGCTGCAGTGATTTTAAGAGCTGAAGATGGTGTGGATCAGTTAGTTGCTTTTATCGCTGCAGAAATCGAGGCCAAGCAAGCGATTGATATTAAAAAGTTGCGCCAAGTTTTAATGCAACGATTACCACCCTATATGGTGCCGAATCGTTTTGAACTCATTCAAGATGTACCGCGATTATTGTCTGGGAAAATTGATCGTAAGGCATTAAAAGTACGTGAGCTGACCAGCGTAGTTGACCGAAGTGAATCGGATCTGCCGCAAAATCAGGCTGAGGAAGTTTTATTTGAAGTACTTGCGCGCTTATTTCCAAATATGCCAATTAAACTTGATGCTGATTTTTTTGATGATTTAGGTGGGCATTCATTATTAGCAGCAGTGTTAATTTCTAATTTGCGCCAACATGCTGCATATAGTCATTTAACGATTCAAAATTTATATCAAACCCGTAAAGTTGGTGCGATTGCAGCTTTAATGCTTGAGCAGCCTGAGCAATTGGATGTTGATGGCCAATTGGGACAGGACAATCCACGTAATCATCTTTACAAATGGGCCTGTGCCTTAGCGCAGTCAGTCACTATTCCGGTTTTAATTTCAATTAATATTCTACAGTGGTTAGCCCCGTTCTTTACCTATCACTATTTTACTGGAGGCAGTCGCGATAGTATTCCTTTCGCCGTGTTTATGTCTCTAATGGTCTATATCATGGTGATTATCATGAGTTTTGTGATATCTATTGGGGTGAAACGCTTACTCATGTGGGGAATTGAAGCAGGCCGATACCCACTCTGGGGAATGACTTATTTTCGTTGGTGGCTGGCTGACCGTATCTTAAGTATCTCGCCAGTGTATTTGTTGTCTGGCTCTACGCTGCTTAATCTGTATTTAAAAGCTTTGGGGGCAAAAGTTGGCCACGATGTCAATATTAGCTCAGTGCATATTCGAATGCCGTCTTTATTAACGATTGAAGATGGTGTCAGTATTGGTTCACATGTCAATTTAGAAAATGCCAAAGTTGAACATGGCCATTTGGTTTTAGGGTCAATTCATCTAAAAAAAGACAGTTATTTAGGGTCTTATGCTGTACTTGAAGAAAATACTGTCATTGAAGAACAAGCACAGGTTAATGCATTAACATCCATTGAGTATGGCAGCGTTGTGCCCGCAGGTGAGATTTGGGATGGTACTCCTGCTAAAAAAATTGGCTATGTCAGTGAGTTGGGTCAACTGGCTGAACGACCAAAACTATCGCGTTTACGTAAATATTCAGAATATATTTATTATGCAGTCAGTGCATTAATTATCGCTTGTATTTTCTTTATTCCAATTTTTCCAAGTTTTATTTTGGTCGATTGGTTAGATGTCAACGTCTTTAATATTGATCCAAATAACCACCTACAGATTGCCTTGTATTACTTTGCACTTGCAATTCCAGCCAGTGCCATGATGATGCTGATCACCGTATTTGTTTCGGCTGCTTTGCGTAAATTGGCATTACCGCAGTTAAAAACTGGAACTTATCCAGTTCATGGTGGCGTGTATTATCGAAAATGGTTTGCTGCACAGATTTTAGAAACCAGTTTACAGACTTTGCATGGTTTATTTGCCACGCTCTATGCTCCGACATGGTTTCGACTATTGGGTGCAAAAGTGGGTAAAAATACTGAAATCTCTACAGCCACAGGGGTCATTCCTGAGATGTTGAGCTTGGGTGAAGAAAGTTTTATTGCCGATGCCGTAATGTTAGGTGATGAAGAAATCAAAAATGGCTGGATGACTTTGAAATCTACTCAGATTGGCAATCGCAGTTTTGTTGGTAATAGCGCATATATTGGCGATGGTACTGTTGTACCAGATAATGTACTGATCGGCGTGCAATCGAAAACACCAGCCAATCAGGAAATGTATACGGGACAAACTTGGTTTGGTTCACCAGCTTTGCTATTGCCCGCACGTGAGGCCGTGCAACAATTTCCAGATCATCTGACGTTTAGGCCCAGTACAAAACGCCGATTGATGCGCGGTTTAATTGAGGGTTTAAGGATTGTTTTGCCTGCGGCATTAGCTATCGGTGTTGGTTATACCATCGTGCTTGAAGTGATTGATGTCATCAATATTTATAGTATTGCCATTGGATTAATTGCTTTAACTTTTGCTGGTTTACTCTATGGTATCGGCTGTTTTGCAATCGTGGCATTACTGAAATGGATCCTGATTGGTCGTTATGAAGCGCGCTCTATACCCATGTGGACCATGTTTGTATGGCTGAGTGAGGGAGTGACCAGTTTATATGAGTCAGTCGCAATTCCCAACTTCCTGAACTATTTAAGAGGTACGCCAATGTTACCTTTCTTCCTTCGTCTACTGGGTGTGAAAATTGGTCGAGATGTCTATATGGATACTGCTGACTTAACTGAGTTCGACTGCGTCAGCATTGGTGATCGTGCTGAGTTTAATAGCTTTTCAGGCCCTCAAACACATTTATTTGAAGACCGTATTATGAAAATTGGTCAAGTGCAGATAGAAAATGATGTGGTGGTCAATGCACGCAGTATTATTTTATATAATGCAAAAGTGAGTCATCATGCTGTACTTGGCCCACTAACTTTGGTAATGAAAGGTGAGAGTATTCCAGCACAATCGGCTTGGATTGGTTCTCCTGCAGTGCCTTGGCATTATAAATAAAACAACGATGCTCAGTAATAAGCCATAGCTTACAGAAATATAGAGCATAATCTGGTGAATAATAGGGGATAAGAAGATTAAATTTTCTTATCCCTTTGTATATGGACCTGCTGAATATTGAAGGGTTATGTTGAGATTACCAAGTGATATGGATCAATTTTTAGTTTTTCCCGAAACCTTATTGGCGAGCTGTTTAGAGCGCGGACAGTTCATACACTTGTCAGCGCAAGTGGTGAGTTATATTGCAGATATTGATCAGCTTACAAAGCTGCACCAACATGAGCAGTTGCTCTGTCCTGACTATTTAAAGCAGGCAAAACCATCACGTTTAAATGAGTTTTTTGCAGGACGGATAGTCGCTCAGGCCATATTAAAGCAGCATTTTTCATGTATGACAGCATTAACATCGAGAAGCAATAAACTCCCAATATGGCCACAAGGTTTATCAGGGTGTATTAGTCATACCCAGAATAAACTCTTGGTGATGGTCAGTGCACAATATTTATCTGTCGGCGCAGATCTACAAGAGCAGATACAGCCTGAAATGGCAAAACAAATTTCAAGCTTAATTTTAACATCTGCTGAGCAGCAGCTATGGCATCACTTTAAAACTGAATTAGATTTTAGTGAATATCTAAGTCTAATATTTTCACTCAAGGAAAGTCTTTATAAGGCAGTGTTTCCTGTGGTGAATAGTTATATCGATTTTTTAGAGCTTTGTTTAGTCGATATCGATTTAACACGGCGAATCGCCCAATTTGAATTTTGTTCTAAAATTCAAAAAAATTATCCAGTATTAAAAAGATATTCAGCTCAATGGCAACGATATGATGAGTATGTCATCAGTTTCGCACTGGTCTAAAATCACAGTGCTAGCCAGAATTTTAACGTTATAAAAATAAATACACTCCCATCACGTTTCAGCGTGTTGATGTTTTTGGGCTTGTGCTAAACGCCACAAAGTCTGTTGATCTGCCTCGGGACTCGCCACGATGGTGATTTGATCGAATTGAAGTATTTGAGCGGACTGTTGCTCAACAGGGAGTAAATGAATGGGCTCTAAGGTTTCTTTTTCAACTGCGATGAGCTGTGTAGGAATCTGCTGTTGCTGATCCAATTGATTGCCTACTTGTAACATCATCAAGATGACTTGTCCGATGTTTAGACCCTTTGGGGTTGGCCAATATTCATAACGCGGTGGTTTATCTTGATAGCGTCTTTTTTCAATCAGTTGATTTTTTTCTAAAACTTTAAGCCGATCCGATAGCGTTGCATGGGTAATATTCGTTGAGCTTTTGAGTTCATCATAACGGCGCAGGCCAAGCAACACATCACGCATAATTAAGACGCCCCAACGATCATTTAAGGCACTCATTACTTTAGCAATTGGACAATTCATCCCCTCAAAGTCATTTGATTTCATCGCTACTCCAAAAATATTATTAGGTTTTTCAATTAAATATGCGGTTGCGCGCAAATTTATATTTGCAAGCTCTAATTATAAGAGTTATAAATTAAAAACACAATAACTCTAATTATTAGAGTTACTAGAAATACTCAGGAATTAAACATGAAAGAGCGTGCAAAAACGGCAATGATTACAGGGGCATCATCGGGGATTGGGGCAGCATATGCGAAGCAACTCGCTGAACAAGGCTATAATTTAGTGTTGATCGCACGGCGTGAAACTCGATTGCAGCAATTGGCTGTTGAGTTGGAGCAAAGCCATGCAGTTCAAGTTGAAATTATGACTGCTGATCTGAGCCAATCTGATGATTTGATGAAAGTGATATCGAAGATTGAACAATTAGAACAACTGGATGTTGTTGTGAATTGTGCAGGGGCAGGTGCATTAGGTTTGAGTCAAAAAGTATCTACGGCACAAATCCATCAGATGCTGCAAGTGAATATCGTGGCTTTGACTGAAATATCATTGGCTGCTGTAAAACGCTTGAGTCAACAAGGTGGAGGGAAATTGATCAATATAGGATCGATCTTGGCAATGATGCCAACAGCAGGGGCAGCTGCATACAGTGCTTCAAAGGCCTATGTTTTAAGTTTTTCACGCAGCTTGCAGCTTGAACTTAAAAGCCAAGGCGTTCTAGTACAAGTGGTGATGCCTGGACCGATTAAAACTGAGTTTTTTGCTGAAGGTGCTGCACCATTTCCTGAAGATTGGTTTATGCAAGCTGAAACATTGGTGCAGATTGCACTTCAAGCCTTAGCACGTGGTGAAGATCTAGTTTTCCCTAATTTAGAAAATTTATCTCTCTGGCAACAACACGAAAACTCACGTTTAGCCTTATCACAAGGATTAACTCAAGTTGCAGCAGTCCCAACACGATACCGTTAATTTAAAACAGCAAGTTGAAACATAACAGTGCTTATAGCTCGTTGTAAGTTCATATAAATCAAGGAGGCAGTCATCATGCCAATGTGGAAAATCTATCATCCTGAACAGACATTTAGTGCTGAGGAAAAACAGCAAATTGCACAAAAAGTCACTGCAATTTATAGTAATTTCTTGCCGAAGTTCTATGTCAATGTCTTCTTCGAGGTCTTAAAGCCTGAGAGTTGTTATATCGGTGGTGAAGAACGTCAAGACTTTGTACGTGTCACCATTGATCATATTGCACGTTCAATCAAATCTGCTGAAGCACAGCAACAGTTTTTATCTGCATGTACTCAGATTTTAACGCCATATCTTGAAACACACAGATTGGCTTGGGAACTGCATGTAAATGAAACTTCATTTGAACTTTGGACGATTAATGGATTAAAACCACCACTTCCTGAGACTGAGGCTGAAAAAAAATGGCGTCTAGAAAACAAACCCTCTGCCTATTAAATTAGACAGTTGAAAAACAATCCTCTTCGTTGGCATAAAAGCGCAATATGTTGGCGAAGTGGATTCTATGAGAGTAACGCTAGGATCATCACTGTCGGATTGCACTTTCATCATATCGAAATTATCCTTTAATATAGTGCGACTGACTTTTAACATTGTAAAATATAAATACTTATGTCTGATTCGCTCACTACTACACCCCGAGTTCCTAAATATATTGCGATTCGTGATGCTATCGCACATGAAATTGAATCTGGTCAATTAAGCAGTAATACCAAGTTGGGTTCAGAGCGATTGTTATCCGAACAATTTTCGACGACACGCGTTGCAGTGCGTGAAGCCTTACTGGCTTTAGAAACAGATGGATTAATTTATCGTCTCGATCGTCGGGGCTGGTTTGTTCGCTCACCACGTATTATTTATCGACCTCAGTCCACCAAAAGTTTCAATCAATATGTGAGTGAACAGGGCGGCATTGCCAGTACCGAATTAATTTCCGCAGAATTGGTGAAGGCAACCTCTTGGGATGCAACACATCTAGATATCCAGCTGAATGATGATGTGTATTCAATCTGGCGTAGACGTAGTATCAATGGTCGACCTGCAGTGGTTGAGCATATTCGGGTTAATGCAGAACTTTTCCCACATTTATTATCACTACCATTAAATCAATCGATGACGGCATTAATGGCTCAACATTATCAGCGTCAATTAACACGTGCACATATTAATTTATACCCAACTACTTTTGCAGAACAGCAGGCCAAAGCATTACATGTCAATGTTGGGAGTATGGGGCTTTATATTTGTCGAACCAACCGTGATCAAAATGGCATGATTACTGATGTTGACCAAGAGTATTGGTTGCATGATGTTTTGGATCTGCATTTTGAAGCGCATGATTAAACCAATCTGGTTTAAACCAGATTAATTAAATTGTCATAATCTTCTGTTGAAATACGGCTTATCGAATTACAGCATTCATTAGGAATGTCATATGAGCCAGTATTTTAAAGCCCACCACAAAGCGATAAGTACGATTGCTATAAGCATTGCATTCGCTTGCTTGAGTGTGGCTTGCACTACATCTTCTAGTTCAAATGATGCTGAACAAATCACGGTTTATACCGCTGTTGAAGCGGACCAATTAAAACGTTACCAATGGCAACTGCGTAAAGACCATCCAGAGTTAAAAATTAAATGGGTACGAGATTCTACTGGAGTCATTACTGCAAAATTACTGGCTGAGCGTAAAAATCCACAAGCTGATGTTGTGATGGGGCTTGCTTTAACAAGCCTGTTGGTCATGGAAAAAAATGATATGTTGGCTGCATATCGTCCTAAGGGTATAGAACAACTTAAACCAGAATTCTATAGCCAAAAAGCACAACCCACATGGACTGGGATGACAGCTTGGGAGTCTGCTGTTTGTGTCAATACAGTTGAACTTGCGAAGAAAAAACTGCCAGTTCCACAAACATGGCAAGATCTCGTTCAGCCGATGTATAAGGGGCTGATCGTTATGCCTAATCCTGCTTCAAGTGGGACTGGGTACTTTGATGTGACTGCTTGGCTACAAATTTTTGGTGAACAAGGTGCTTGGCAATATATGCAGGCATTGGATCATAACATTAGTCAATATGTACACTCAGGCTCTAAGCCATGCAAGATGGCTGCGCAAGGTGAAGCGGTGATAGGAATTTCTTTTGGTTATCCTGGCTTTAAGTTGAAGTCTAGAGGAGCGCCCTTAGAAATTGTATATCCCAAAGAGGGCCTTGGCTGGGAAATGGAAGCATCAGCAATCCTAAAAGGGACTCAAAAAAGAAAAAGTGCAGAAAAGTTTATTGATTGGACGGTTAGTCAGACTGCCAATCAGGCCTATGCACAAAACTTCTCTATGGTGGCGCACCAGCACGTACAAAGCCAAAACTCAGATTTCCCAGCAAACCTGTCCAGCCAGTTAGTTAAAAATGACTTTTACTGGGCAGCGGAACAACGTGAAAACATTTTAAAGCAGTGGTCTGCGAAGTTTGAAAAATAAGCCCATATTTACAAAAGATTAGGTACATTATGCAGTTATCATCTCATTTAAATCATTCTATTGGCGGGCAAGTGGGGCAACACCCAGTCGGGCACTTGCTAAGTACACTGAGCAGCTATAAAAGCAGTAAAATTGAAATCGTACTTGAAGCAATTGATATTCAAAAGTCTTTTGCCAAAACCCAAGTCTTACAGCATATCAATTTAGATGTGCGTGCAGGAGAGTTGGTCAGTTTTCTTGGACCATCGGGGTGTGGTAAGACGACTTTATTACGCATAATTGCTGGACTTGAACATGCGGACTATGGACGTATCTTTAAACATAATGAAGATATCACTCAGTTAAGTACGGCAAAGCGCAAATGCGGTATTGTCTTTCAAAACTATGCGCTATTTCCAAATCTGAATGTGGCGGACAATATTGCTTTTGGTCTAGATAAAAAATCATGGTCAAGTGCGCAGCGTCAGGCAAGGGTTCAAGAGTTACTGCAGTTGATTGAGCTGCCTGATATTGCAGATAAATATCCGCATCAGCTATCAGGTGGGCAACAACAACGTGTGGCCTTAGCGCGTGCTCTGGCAGCAAAGCCTGAACTGTTATTATTGGATGAACCGTTATCTGCCTTAGATGCTTTGGTACGAGTTAATCTGCGTCAAAAAATTCGACAAATTCAAAGCCAGCTTAACTTGGCGACTATCATGGTTACACATGATCAAGAAGAAGCTTTGAGTATTTCTGATCGTATTGCTGTCATGAATCAAGGGGTGATTGAACAGCTAGATCAACCACATAATATTTACTTTAAGCCACAAACGCGTTTTGTTGCAGAGTTCATCGGTACGATGAATTTTATTGCTGGACAAGCGATAAGCAAACAACAGTTAGAGCTCTGTGGTCACTATTTATTAAGTTTGAATCATTTAGCATTTACTGAGGCGGAGACTGTAGAAATCGCTTTTAGACCAGAACAGTGTCAGTTGAGTGCAGAGGCGCCTTGTGCGAGTGAGGCTTTGGTGATTGCTGTTCAGATTGTAACGACAGAGTTTTTAGGTGCGAAACGCCGTGTATATTGTCAAATGCAACATCTTGAAAAGCAAACACAAAGTCTGAATATTGAGCAATCTAAACCCAGTAAATTGATACAAGTCGATATTGATCAACAGTTATTTCCGCAAATGAGCCAGCGCATGTGGTTGCAAGTACCACTTGCTGCGATCCATGTGTTTGATCAGCGAGGCTATGCCAAATGTTAAATCAAACCACGGCAGAAGCGCTCCTCAAGTCAAAACATTATCGCCGACCACGATATGGATTAGCCGCGAGTGTCTTATTATTTATCGCAGCGCTTTTTTTAACCTTGAGCTTAATTGCTCCACTTTTGTTGTTATTACAAAGTGCATTGTTGGATGAGCAACAAAACTTTATAGGCTTAAAAAATTTTGCTGAGTACTTTTCCAATGTCACTTTGCTGTCTTCGATCGTAAACTCGTTATGGATTGCAATGAGTGCAACATTGATAACGGTCAGTTTAGCCAGTATATATGCTTTTGCTTTGGTCAATAGTCAGATTCGTGCAAAAGCCTTTTTTAAAGGTGTGGCGTTATTGCCGATATTGGCACCCTCGATTTTACCCTCATTGGCATTGGTCTATTTGTTTGGCCAGCAAGGGATATTAAAAGGTGCTTTAGGCAATGTGGAAATTTATGGCCCACTTGGGATTTTAATCAGCTACTGTTTTTGGTTATTCCCCGCAGTGCTTATGCTAATGATGAGCGCAATGCGTCATATAGATCAACGCTTAATTGAAGCTGCTCAGAGTTTAGGGAAAACTCCTTTACAAATCCATTTGAGCGTAACCCTACCCACGATTAGCTATGCGATGGTGAGTGCTTGTTTGGTGGCATTTACCTATGTCATGACTGATTTTGGAATCCCTAAAGTCATCGGTGGTTCATTTAATATGATGGCATTGGATGTGTATAAGCAAATCATTGGTCAACAAAATTTAAGTATGGGGGCGGTGATTTCGATATTACTGCTTTGCCCTGCGATTATGGCTTTTATTTTTGATCGATATCAGCGTCATCGTCAGCAACGTTATCAAAATGTTCAAATTCAACCTTACCGTATATCTAAGCAACCCGTCTTTGACAAAGTTTTGTTCGGCTTTTGTACTGTGATCGCAGCTTCGATCCTGTTGATTATACTCACTGCAATCGTGGCATCATTTATCCGTTATTGGCCCTATGATCTGTCGTTAACCTTAAGTCACTATCGCTTTGAGTATGTCGATGGTGGGGGCTGGGACAGTTATTTTAATTCGATCAAATTGGCCTTACTCAGCACTGGATTCGGTACGGTTATTATCTTCATCATTGCTTTGTTGAGTAGCCGTTTTAAGGGTCATCCTTTACTGAAAAATTATATTCAGATTTTGGTGTTGCTGCCTTTGGCTGTACCAGGTTTGGTGCTTGGGATCGCATACATCTTATTTTTTAATGCTGCGCAAAATCCAGTTGCCATGTTGTATGGGGGCATGAGTTTATTGGTCCTCTCTACGATTATTCACTATTACACCGTTCCTCATCTCACCTTGAGCAATGCCATTCAGCAAATTCCCACCCAATTGGATCATGTAGGGCAAAGTTTAGGTCGCTCAAACTGGACGATGCTGAGCAAAGTTTATCTTCCACTAACATTCCCAGCACTGTGTGATGTCATGCTGTATTTGTTTGTCAATGCAATGACCACTGTATCAGCAGCCATTTTTTTATATTCACCCGATACAAGTTTAGCTGCAGTTGCTGTACTCAATATGGATGATGCAGGCGATACCGTAGCTGCCGTTGCGATGAGTATTTTAATTTTAATGACTTCTGTGGTGGTCAAGTTACTGCATTGGTTGCTCACACACAGATTAATGAGCACGAGCCAACATTGGCGTGAGCAGAGTAGTGATTAGCATCCCTATTTAGCCCCCTATATGATTTAGCACTCAGTGCAATTCACTTCATCACTTTATCGAGGTCATGGCTTTTTCATAAGGCTTAGGGATTTTTATTATTAAAAGTTTTATTTTGGAAAATTAATGAATACTAAACAAGCAGATTTGATTATTGTTGGAGCTGGCATCTTAGGTTTATCTGCTGCAATACAAGCACGTGAGCAAGGCCTGAGCGTACTGGTTTTTGAAAAAGATGCAGAGGCTATTGGTGCAACACGACGAAATTTTGGAGTGGTGGGGACATCGACTTTAAGCCATCCTGAAAGTATTTGGCGTCAGTATGCCGTAGAAACTCGGCAGTTTTATCAGTGTATACAGGAAAAAACCAATATTTCGCTGCAGCCACGTCAAGGTTTATATCTGGCAAATACTGCATTGCAATGGCAAGTGTTGAATGAGTTTTCACAACGAACAGCAGCATATCAGATTAACGCTAAACTGCTGAGTCCACAGCAGTTGGGTACACATTTTTCCTATTTAAAACCAACGACAACAGTTTATGGGGCTTTGGAGGTTGTGGGGGATTATTCAGTTGAACCTGATTTGCTGGCTATGCGTTTATTGCAATATGCAGCACAACTCGGTGTAGAGATTCAGTGTAATGCATGTGTGGTGAAAACTCGCAGTAGTTCAGCAGGTGTTTGGGTTGAGATTGCTTCAGGGCAACATTATCAGGCAGCCCAAGTCATGATATGCCATGGTGAAATTACACAAATTCTTTATCCAGAGCAGCTTAAGCGTATGGGAATGCAACGTTGCAGTTTGCAGATGGCCCTAACAGAACCCTATGAACATAACCTTGATGCAACAATTTACTCAGGTTTATCAATAGCTCGTTATCCTGCTTTTGAAGTATGTCCGAGTTATTTGCAATTAAAACAAGAGACCGAGCAAGGGATTGTGGCAGATTATGGGATTCATATACTGCTCAAACAAAATCGCTTTGGACAGTTGATTGTGGGCGATAGCCATGAATATCAGTCATTAGATGCAGCACGCTACTACCAACAACGCGAAGTCATTCACCAGTATATTCTAAACTATTGTAAAGAAAATATAGGCTTGGAGTTGCCTCCAATCGAGAGGCGCTGGACTGGTTATTACTTGAGTCATCCTGACCAGTTGGCATGTATCAATGAAGTCGAACCCAATATTTATTTGATTAGTAGTATTGGCGGTAAAGGTATGACAACCGCTGCGGGCTTTATTAAAAATTTCTTAGAAACACATATTTTTTAAACGAGTTGTTCCATTATTTTTTTTATTCATTTAATCTGGTTTATACCAGATTGAGTGTTATCCAAATGACGAACCGAGGTTATTTGCTATGAATGCACAAATTGAAATCGAAACTGAGCTTGAACTTGAAAATAGATATTTACTTTTAACTCCTGGCCCATTGTCAACCTCTCAAGGTGTACGCCGCGCTATGTTACGTGATTGGTGTACTTGGGATAATGAATACAACAGTTTAGTTCAAGATATACGTCAGCGCTTAGTGGCATTGGCGACTAAGCAAACTGAAATATATAGTGCGGTGCTGATGCAGGGCAGTGGTAGTTTTTCAGTTGAAGCGGTTTTAGGTTCAGCATTAGCTAAAAATGGAAAGATTTTAATCATCAATAACGGGGCTTATGGTGCACGAATGGTGCAAATGGCGCGTTGCCTCAATATTGACACTGTAGAGCTCAGCTATGCTGAAACCCAACAACCTGATTTAAACGATATCGAGCAGGCTTTAACTGATCCAAGTATTACTCATGTGGCATGTGTGCATTGTGAAACGACGACGGGTTTACTTAACCCAATCGCTGAAATTGGTACATTGGTGAAAGTTGCAAATAAAGTATGGATAGTCGATGCGATGAGTTCTTTTGCTGGTGTGCAGATGGATATTGCCGAATTGGACATCGATTTTTTAATTTCTAGCGCAAATAAATGTATTCAAGGTGTACCAGGCTTTGGTTTTATTTTGGCGAAGCGTAAGCAACTTGAAGCATGTCAAGGCTTGGCAAGAT
The DNA here is from genome assembly GCF_000829675.1 of Acinetobacter rudis. Classification (GTDB taxonomy): domain Bacteria; phylum Pseudomonadota; class Gammaproteobacteria; order Pseudomonadales; family Moraxellaceae; genus Acinetobacter; species Acinetobacter rudis. The sequence goes on along the minus strand of NZ_BBRX01000051.1, from coordinate 2,111 downwards.
CTGTAAGTTTAGACTTATATGATCAGTGGCATAGTATGGAAACACATCAAGGTAAATGGCGTTTTACCTCACCCACACATGTGGTTCGTGCATTTTATCAAGCTTTACTTGAATTAGAACAAGAGGGCGGAATAAAGGCGCGTCAACAGCGTTATCAAAGCAACCAACAATGTTTGGCAGCAGGTATGCAACAACTTGGTTTTAAATTGGTTCTTGGACATCACGCTGCTCAGTCACCGATTATTACCACGTTCTTATACCCAGACGACCCCAACTTTAGTTTCCAAGCTTTATATGACAATTTAAAACAATCAGGTTTTGTGATTTATCCCGGAAAGGTTTCAGATCTGAACTGTTTTCGTATCGGCAATATTGGTGAAGTTTACTTAGAAGACATCGAACGTTTGTTGAATGCTGTTGCAGCATTTCGCCCAGTTTAATTTTATAGAATCAGATAAGGAATATTTCAATGAACACTTCAAATACTCAATTACAAGCTGTGGTTTTTGACTGGGCAGGTACAACTGTTGACTTTGGTTCTCGTGCACCAATTTTGGCATTTATGGCACTTTTTGCTGATAATAATGTTGAAATCACTATTGAAGAAGCTCGTGCACCCATGGGTTTAGAAAAACGTGATCATATTGCAGCAGTGCTCGCCATGCCACGTGTAGCCAGTGCATGGCAAGCAGTTTATGGAACTGCGGCGAGTGAGGATGATGTTGACCGTTTGTATCGGGACTTTATTCCCTATCAACTTAAAAGTATTCCACAATGTTCAGCATTGATTGCAGGTGCGTTGGAGACCTTTGCTGATATTCGTAAACGAGGTGCAAAAATTGGTAGCAATACTGGTTATGCCAGTATGATGATCGGTGAATTGGTTCAAAGTGCAGCGAATCAAGGTTATATACCTGACTGTATTGTTACTGCAAGTGATGTAAAACACGGACGGCCATATCCAGAAATGTTATGGAAAAACCTGATTGCACTTAATGTATCAGAGATCAAAACTGTAGTGAAAGTTGATGATACTGTGGTAGGTATTGAAGAGGGTTTAAATGCAGGTTGTTGGACTGTGGCGCTCGCCGTGAGTGGTAATGAGGTGGGGCTAAGTTATGAGCAATGGATGGGTTTGCCACCAGCACAGCAAGAAATATTAAAAGAAAAAGCTTATGCGAAAATGCGTGCTTCGGGGGCACATTTTGTCATCGATAGTATTGCTGAATTGCCGCAAGTATTAGATGAAATTCAGTCCCGTTTACAGCAAGGGGGATGCCCATAACTTGATTTTTTGTAAATTAAAAAAATAAAACTCAATTTAAAATCGAAACTCATCTTTAGCAAAGTATATGGGTGAGTTTCATTTATTTAGGATCGGCCAATTTGCATGTATGACAAGATGTTCTGACAGGTTTTACAAGCCATGAGCTATAACATACTATAAGAAATATTTTGCATAGAAGGACAAGTTTGCAATGGGATTTAATGTTAAAAATATCGTGTATGGTATAACCATCATTTCTTTAATCTCAGCTCAAATGTCATATGCAGATCTAGGATTAATTTCTGATCAGGATGGATTTGTAAATGTAAGAGAAAGCCCTTCATTAAATGCCAAAGTCATTGCCAAATTGAAAAATGATAGCGTGGTTTCATGTGTATTGGAGGAGAAAAATGCCAAATTTTGTTTGATTACATCAGCAGATTTGAAAGATAGTGGCTATGTCTATAAGGACAGAGTAGATTTTTTTAAAGCATATACTCAAGTACCTGTGTTTAAGTCTTCACCACTTAATGCTAACTATAAAAACAATTTGATCAATATAAATATTGAGGCGAAAACTGCGGATACAAATATTCAAAACTATACAAAGAATGCATTGGATGAATATCACCATTATCAAGGTAAGAAGATTTTTGGCACGGATGGTCAACGACCTGATGATCGTTTTATTCAACTTTCACAGATTAATATTGATGCTTACGGCACAAAGGTAAAATTAAATACAGCAGATCTGGAAGCATTATTTTTACCCCTCAATGATCAAGGCAAAAATGAACTCTCAACTTTTAAAGCGTTATATAAAGGTCAGAACTTATATTTATTC
>NZ_BBRX01000052.1 GCF_000829675.1 Acinetobacter rudis | reverse complement strand
TTTTTAAAGTTTCCTTTGTAATTTGTTCTTGAGCGTTGTTGCATCCAGATATTAAAAACATACATAAGAATAAAACAATTGATTTTTTCATAACAAAACTCTGTGAAATCCAAATTTTATTTGTGTTACACCCAATAACGTACCAATAATATATAAAGTTGTGCGAGTATGTAGGTGGGCTCTATATAAAAATTATTAACGTTTAGGGGATACATCTAAACGCCAATCATCAGAAACAAGTAAAATATCTGATTTTGGGGCTATATATCCCTCTGAAGAGCATAATTTGTAAGCCTGTTTATTCCAAGTTGAACCAAACAGTAAGCGATAAAGCCTTTGACTTATAATATAGGGTCCATTGTTCATAATAGCAGCCTCAGCATGTGCAACATATTGTGCTTTACTAAACACCCCCCAACCAGCAGGGCTGAGTTGCACAATGTCTTCCATATTTTTATAGTGAGCTGCTACTCTTAATTTATAGCCATCACTCATAAGCTCTGCAACTGCTTTTAATGCCCCATTTTTTGAGTTTATTCGCAAATACGTAGCAAAATTTAAATACATTAGCGTATGGAAATATTCGGTATAAATAAGCCCTGGGGTATCCCTTTCAATTTTATTCAGATCAAATTCTAAGCCAAATCGCAAAGCCATGTCATATTCATAAGGCCTCCTCTCTTTAATATGATTCCACCAAATCTGAGGAATACAGAATGTATAAGGAGCTATTGTCTTTACTTTAATAATATTTTCCCAACCACTACAAGCGGTTAGGTAGCCATCATCAGATCGGCATAAATTAACAGATTGCTTTAAGTTTAAATTGATACGTTTGCTAATAGTGTCGTTGGTTGGTGTTTTATCATAATTTGTATTATAAACTAAACGATTTGTATTACCCTGAGATTAATTGCTACTCATAATTCAGTACTTAATTGTTTGATTGAGATAAAGGTGGAAGCGGTTTAGATAGATCAAGAGTAATTAATTCTATAGCTTCAGATGAAAAATCACTTTCGTAAAGAGTCGTCATTCCATTCTGATCTGTATAACCCTGAGTTAATAACCTGCCATCGCTTTTGCTGTAAATTTCATACAGTATGTCTGTGATGGGTTCTGCTGTATCCTCATTAATGACTTGAAATTGGATTTTATGTATTTCTGTTTCATTTTGAACAAAAGCACTTGATAAGGAAGAGTTTATTGGTATTGCAGAGGAATCATTACTAGGTGAGCTCGCAGTGCTCCCAATAAATGTTGAAGATTGCACACCCTCTAAAGTTGCTCCACAAGTGAATTTATCACCCACAATGGCTGCTTTTCTACCAGAAACACTGACAGTTGTATTATTGCGAATTAATGTTGACCAAATTTTACATTTTGGACAAGCAAAGCCATCACCCTCCAAGAGCCATGCCTGTCCATTTGTTGAGGTCTTTGTTTGAGTCGCATTAACAACACCACCGTGAGAAGTTGTTGAACCATCCACACCAACAGGTATCATTTTACTATCCTAATCTCATATTTAATTTTAAAAATCAATATGTTAATATTGTTTCTATATTGATAAATGAGCTGTCAATAGGCTCATTTATTTTGCGAGTATACTATAATTAATCCCATCCCCAAAAATACCAGCTAACTTTTTAGAACCTTGTCCTGATCTACAGCAACTGGAATCAGGGCAGGGAAGTACTTTAATGTTATGGGCCATTGATGTTGTGGTTAAATATAACGAATGTCAGGCGAGGCATGATGTTATTGTGAGTATTTTTGAATAAAAATTAATGAATATGCGTCACTATGAGAAAGTTTTTTCTTGCAAATGTATGTGTATTTCGTAACTTTTACATATCTTGGTAAGTTGCAAAACTCTTTTGCTAATTTGGGCTTAAGGCTCTCATTCAAAATAATTAGTGCGAATATCATTGAAGTGATAGTATAGAAAAAAAGTCCAATTATTATCTTCCAATCAAAATTAAGTGTCAGTGGTTGATCATAGATACTGTTAAGTGCTGGTATGAATAGGGGGAGAAATGCCGACATGGCTAAAATCATGTAAAAAACAAACCCCATAGCGACATTAAACCATATCCTGAATTTACCCATTTTGACTTTGGGCACCAAATCAACACCATTGATAGTTATTTCACTTTTTATTCTATGATATTTTCTTATGGTATTAATTATATCCTGTCTACTCAGGATATACGTAGCTATTTGTGGCGTACATAAGTGACAACCAATTAAGGCTTGTACCTGTGATTGTTCACATAGGCGCTTGTAATTGCCTTGTAATAATGATGTGGAGAAAATATCTTTATCGAACTTAATATACTCTTCATGTTTCTGAATTAGACGTTTTCTTGCCAAATCTTTCATTTCTAGAGAAAAATAAAGTATAGATCTAGCTTTGTATCCAATAAAAAATACACAACAAATAATAATTACTAATGGGGAGGCACTCTCTATAGCAAACTTGAGTAGATCAATGGTTTCATTCATTTATTACTCTCCCCACCCATCAACAACATTACACCAATCTTGAATCATCAATCGTCTTTCATCTAAATACTGTGCGTGGTTATAAGTACCACGTACTGCATTTTTATCTACGTGAGCAAGTTGCAGCTCAATCCAATTAGAATCGAATTTCATTTCATGTAATAGGGTAGAAGCTGTTGCCCTAAAATCATGAGCTGTGAGTGTTTCAAATCCCATACTGCCTAAGGCTCTATTGATCGTTGTCTTGTTCATCACTTTGAACCAAAAGCAGGGAAGATATCTCGTTTAAATGATTTCTCGACTGTGGTTCGATAAGACTCAGATCGTTTATCTTTTCTTGATTCTTACCACTCCAAAGCCACTTCTTTAAACGTAGTTTCTGCAGCAAGTTTGATTTTTTTTTCTTCGATTTTATATTTGGCAGGGTCAATATTTTGACTAGGTAATAGTTTTTGCTCCTCAACCATTTTACGTGCTTGAGCTAAACTAATCATTGGATATTCGCTCAGGCTAAGCATTGAAGCCTTACCTAAAAAACGATATCTAAAACGCCATAGTTTTGCACCTGTCATGGCTGTGTTGCACAAAGCTATTCTTAAAGGCTTCTTCAGTAATATAATTCCAAAATGAACAAGCCTGCATCCAAAATCTATCGCACATTTAGGAGAAGCGTGTGGACCTTATGCAGCTGTTTGTATATAGGGAATCATGATTGTTGGTGCGGTATTAGGGGGGATACTTGGTGATATGGCCAGTGATACATTTGAGGAGGAGACAGCGGAGTTCATAAGATGGAAACTAATATGAATATCGAAGATTTATGGTTTTCTCTATCTGATTTATTTGTTGATAATGAAATTGATTGCAAATTAATCGCGGATCAAATATTAGACTATGATGCTGAAACCATTGAATTTCATCTGTTTTATAATGTCGCACCAGTTTGCTCATTAAATCTTGAGCAAATGATCCCTACTATTTGGGCAGGGTTTAGTAAAGATGAGCTCATTAAAGATATTCAAGTTCGTGGAATTAGTTCAAGAAATCAAATCACATGGAAGAAAAAGTTGGCAGCAAAATTGTATAAGTTTAAGTATAGGAAAGACTGGGAATTGCTAAAGTCATTTTTGAAAGATAAGTAAAAGTATAGCAACTATACTTTTTATAAATTCTACAAGTGTTTGAAATTAAATTATAAAAATATATTTCCATCCAATCCATGATTGGAGTAGTGGCGTTCTTACTGTGACAGGATTTTTGACAGCCTTGAATTCGAATCAATGATATACTATCGAAAATTAAAACATAATATAGGATAGACAACATTTTGTGATATGGGGTGTACTGGAGGATCTGGGACAACGTCTAACTTGGTGACAGAGGTAGCGAAATACGGATCATTGAAGCCTTTAAGTATTCAAAATGATTTTGCTTGTGGTGATATAGAGATCAATTTTAGATTATCTAGGATGTAAAGAAAGTCAGCCAAAGAAAGTTTGAAATTATTTCGCGGGATTATGCAGACGAAAAATATGGTGGCATGAATTTCCCTGCAAATAAGTTTAGATACACCGTGGAACGAGATAGCTTATATACCGATTGGAAAATCACAAATCAGGCATTACTAGAATAAACTAAACCTGCACTGGGCGTTAATACTCAAAGTATAAATTCTGTTAAAATCAAACTACTTGTAGAATTGATTACATACGATGAAAGTATTTAATTTTTCCTTATTGCTATTGATAAGCTCTCACTCAGTGGCCAGTAGCAGCATATTTGACAAGTTAGGTTGTGGTGAAATTGGTAATGAGGCAGGAAAAGCAATTGCTGATTTACATACAAGTCGACAAACAAATGAACTAACTAATATGGTACAAAAACGTGTGGAGGAATCTGCAACTAATGAGGGAAAAAACTTAGCAAGATTTTATTGGATATATCTAATAACTTTCAATAAATCACGAAGTATTTATAAAAAGCAGACTCAAATATTGGTTATCGAAAAAGCAAAGTCAATCGCTATTGAAAATTGTATTCAAAAAAATCATAGGTTTGTTGAATTAAAACCCGCCCGCTGCGGGGCGGTGTTCGGTATGGGATAAAATGTTTTAGAGTTCATGACTCAACATACTTCTCTAACAATTCATCAATCCACCCTTGAGCCACTTCCATATTAGTGATGTCAGCCAGCTTTAAATAAGTACCTTCTGCCTCGTTAAATCCTTCAATAATAGCCTCAAAGATATTTGCTTCACTAATGATCTCGTTTGCCATTTCCGCAGCATCATAGCTTTGCTGGGCTTTTTTAAGCGCAGTGATTTGCTTATCAATTCCTGCACCAATTTTAGCTAATGCCAGTTTAAATTCTTGACGATTAATCGTTAACGCAGTTTTGGATTTATTTAGTGTTGCGATCATTGTGCATTCCTTCTACTTGTGGGGGGGGACTTTATTTAAGGCTTAACCAAAGCTAACTTCAAGCGACCCAAAAATTAATTTCATTGGATAAGCCTCTCATTTGCGGGGGTTTGTTTTATTAAGGTTTATATATTTAATAGCTTATTGAGAAAAATAATACATCAGTGACTTTCTTAGTAGATGTTTTGGGTATTTTGTAAGACAAAATCTATTCACTGAGAATTGGTGGAAAATCCTTATATCGATTATTGTGGTATGGGTGATTGTTGATTTTTATAATAAGAAAAAATCTTAAGTTAATGCGCCTATAGCTTAGTTGGATAGAGCATCCGCCTTCTAAGTAGCTGGTCACAGGTTTGAATTGTGTTAGGTGTCTCATACTTGAGCAACAAGTAGCATTGCAAATCAATTGTTTTATTATAATAAATTATGTGTTTTTGTAATAGATTAGAAATGAAAAAATCTACCATAGGTTGGATTGCTGCTGGGGTATTGGGTTTTGGAGCTATACTGGGTGCTGGTGATGATAAACCTTCTGAATCTAAAATTGCTGGAGTAGTTCCACAAGCCATAAGTAAAAAATTTGTTAATACCGATAAATTAAATGTCAGATCATTCCCAAATGGAAAAATAGTCGATAAAAAAAATAGAGGAGATGAAGTATTAATTTATGAAGTAAAGACAGGGTGGTCGAGAATTAGCAAAACAGAAACACCATCTGAATGGGTAATTTCAAAATCTCTTTGTGAGGGAATTAATTGTTACAAGGTGACCAATCCGATTGAGAAGAGTACTGTCACTACGCAAACTGTAGCCAGCAACTACTCACCACCTAAAGCCAGCAGACAAGAACGAGTGAAATATAATGATAGTGATTGTTCATGTGCTGTTGTTGATTATTGTGTAGGTCCACGAGGTGGCCATTACTGCATCACTAGTGGTGGCAATAAACGCTATAAATCAAGATAGACACATTTGTTTTTCTGCCCACCTTGTATGGGTTTATTTTTGCCTTGAGGGAAGTGGGATGAAAAAAAGAAGTCTTTAAATAAATATAAAGTGATAGTTTAAATTTTAATCTTTCTGAAAAAGACCTAATCATATATTATTGATCTAAATTAATATTTATCGGAAATATGCAATGAAAAAGATAATTTTAATTATCTTGATTAGCCAAGTACTTACAGCTTGTGTGAGCGTAGCTACCCAGCGCTATGAGACACTTAATGATCTAATGCAGTCATGGATCGGATCATCAGAAGAAAAACTTATAAATAAGTGGGGATTGCCAGATAAGAGTTATACATTAACAAATGGAAATAAAATTATTTCTTATGAAAATTTAGTTCATCCAGGGCGTTATTGTGATGAAAAATTCATGCTCGAAAAAGGGATCATAGTAAAGTGGGGACAATCTGGTTGTAATTTAAAATTGAGTAATGCCAAGAAAATATCACAAGATATTCCAATTCCTCAACCTACTCTTTGATAATCTCAAAATAAGAGTAATTTTATTGATTCAAATCTCCTTCGGGAGGTTTTTTTTAATGGGTGAAATTCATTAAAGACATCAATTGGTTATTCGGCTGGTGCGGATACAAAAAGTAAGAGCAAGCTAAGTAATAAGTTAATCATAATGAATTATTAAGAAATTTAAATATTAAATTTTCATAAAAAAATTAAATCTTATTTTACTATAAATTAATTAACTTATTAATTAATTTATGAGAATGAGAAATACTTAAACTTTTTTAAATGATGTAATTCTTTAATAAAATGAAATTTTAATACCAATAGTCTTTGTTGATAATTGTTCTAAGTCATAATGCATATTTATTATGATGAATTCAATCTCTAACCTTATAGCTCAATTTATATCCGTGGGATTGAGCTTTCTTTTAATATGTTAAGTAATTCTAAAATTTCAAAAAAGTGTGACTGTTTGGTAAATAGTTTTTAATAAACATATAGTTGAGTTTAATCTCTCTGTGTTTTAACATAAAACTTAAGTTACATTTGGTGCAGAATTTATGAATAGTTTTTATGATAGATATGGAAATGTACATACTAAGGAAATTTCTAAATTATCAATTCAACCTATTCATAGCAAAGATCTTATGGGTAAAGCATTTGCTGCGAATAAAATATTGAATCTGTATTTTCAGCAAGTGAATAAAGAATTAAAACTATTGCCAGAAAATAACTTGGATCCTGAAATTAAAAAAATGCCAAGAATTGGGTATTTCTATTATATTAATGAGCTGATATATCAAAATAGTAAGTCGTTAGGATTTAATTATCCTTTATACGAGAAACATCTTTCATTTGCGGTTAATACAAAAGAAAAAGTATATAGCCCGATAATGAAGCATATAAACAAGTTGATAGATAAATGCTCTGGTTGATTTAAATAAACATCATATGTTTCTTAAGTTTTCATTGAGTTATTTTTATTTGTTTTATTGTGTGGTAATTAGAATATGAATATTTGTCTTGGCGGCCCTTGGCATGGTAGCAAAGTTTTAAAATGTCCAAGTCGTAAAGGGTGGTTTAGTGTGAAAGAGTCATCTGGAAATATAATTACATATGAAAAAAGAGAAATTAGAATTGGTACTAGAAGCTTCGTGTGTTGGATAGACTCTAGTTTATCTTTTCAACAAACTAATGAGCTAATAGATAAACTCTCCTGCTCATTTAGGTCATAGTTAAAAATTGGACTTTCAAAAATATAAAGTCCTAACCAATAAGAATCGCATCAAAACAAAAAAAGAACTAGACCACTACCTAAGGTGACAGAGTGTTATTTAGAAGAAGAAATTGAACGTACATTGCAAATTCTTAAGATCAAATACGAGAAGAACTTTCAATTTAAATCGACCAAGCATTGGTGTTTTGATTTTCATTTGATTTAAAATTCTATGAGGATGGTAGCTAACACTGGAAGTCAGAGAGAAATTATGAATATCGTTTGCCAATAATGATGTTATTAAGCCACTAAAAATGAACTGAACCCCGCAAGTTGGACACTTTTAGTCTAATTTGAAGGATGCAGTCCATTTCGGTGGTTTTTTATTATTCCATTTGCTATTTTGTAAGCAATTTAGGGGGATTTATGAAAAGAATAATATTAGCGCTGTGCTTATTCGTATTTTGTTTTGGTGCTCTTGCAAAGGTTGAAGATACGGCAGTAAGAGCCCTTCAACCAGGGGATATTTATTGGGTGAAAAAACCTCACATTCAATTAAATAATAACGAATTACAAGGACATGATAGAAGATCCATTGTGTTGACTATTCATGCTAATGAAAGAGGCCTTATCACTTCTGTTGAGGTAGTGAAAAGTAGCGGGCTGGATGAGACCGATAAGAAAGTGATAAGAGCGGTCAAGCAGGCAAGATTAAAACCATATCAAGTAAATGGTGTTTTTTTCCCTGTAGTTGTAAGTACAACATTTCAACTTAACGATTATTAATCCTTATAGTATTAAAAATCCATTGAGGTGGTTTTTCTATTGGAAATTATCTTCATCGGTTTTTCTCCATTATTTTGTTATTTTGTTGGTATTTAGAGATTTTTTATGAAAAGAATATTATGAGTGGTGTGTTTGTCTGTATTTAGTTTTGGTATTGGGGTTAAGGCTGAAGGTGTAGCAAACCTTGACGTAAAAGAGAATGTAAAGTGGGAAAAAAGACCCTACTTTGGTATATCGAATAAAGAGTCAGAGGGATATGATCGCGATTTCTCAATTTATTTTGAGGCAGATGTAAGAGGTGTAATTACTCATGCTGATATATCTAAAAGTAGTGGTTTTCAGGCTATAGATGAAAAAGTAATTCAAATGTTTAAAAAGGCAAGAACAAAGCCTTATGAAATAGATGGAATTACACATCCGATTACGGTTACTCAGCCATTTTCTTATAAGGCTTCCAGAAAAGTTCAATTCGAAACTAAACCTAAGATTATCGTAAAAACATCACTCCTTTTAAATGATGCCAGAACCGTTGGTATTTATTCTGAGGCTGATGAAAATGGAAATATAATAAAGCCAGAGATTTATAAGAGTAGTAGTGTTTCTGAATTGGATGAATATGTTCTTAGTGAGTACAAGAGACAAACCAAATTCAAACCACTCAGTATTAATGGTCAATCTATTCCAATTACAGACTTATCTTGGTTTTATTTCAGTGAGAAGGTAAATTCAAGAAATTAGGTTTACCCGTATTACGCGAATACATATGCTAGCCCAACCACTTCGATGAGTTTTTTATTGGAAAAAATATGAGCGATAGACTATTCGATTATGGATCCGCCTTAGAAGGCAACAGTACATCAACTCAGTTCGCTGTGTTATCTTCTAAGTTCGGTGATGGTTATGAAAAGGGGGCATCTTTCCAGTTTTTCAGCACACATAGTTTTATCTGTATCTTAAATAACAGAGTATCGCTTTAATTGAAGGGATAGTTTGATTTGCTTAGGTTTCTCTGTGAAAAGCTCCTTTACATATACAATGCTCCTTGAACCAGATTTTCATCCTCTAAATCATCTGTACATGATGTCAATTTATTTGATTCAATCATGTATTTCTTTAAAAATTCAATTTGCTGACCATCGAGTAAATACTTACAAATATAGCTGTCATAGGAATACGAAAGCCTATTATTGACAAATAATAAATAATAATTTTCCTTGTCAATTTTAAATAACAATTCAGTATGCTGATACTGATCTGCTACTATGAACAAACAGAAATTATCCCACTTCAAAAATTCAGTTCGATAAGGATGACATTCAAAATATTGAGAAATTTTTTGGCCCTGTGTGAATTGAACTTCTGGTAAATACTCAAACACTCTTCTTATTGAAATTATAGTTACACTAAAACTTCGTTCTGTCCCAAAACTAAGTCCCTCTTTGATCCACTCACCTTGAGCTAATTCAGCCTCAATAACAAAAGATTTTAAAACTTCAGTTGGTCGATCATATAAAGTATTCAGTTCTGAATGTGGAGGGAGCCAAAGCAGATAATATCGCCCATTTTAGTGTGTTGAGCTTCAGAGTCTAGTAGAGAAATTTGGTATCTTTCACCAACTCTAGGTAAGAGCTCATCTAACTTTATGATGGACTTCCAACTTAAATTCCAGTTTGTTCGAGACCAATTTGCAGAAGCAAGTAGTTCAATTTTATTTCTGTTCATTTTGACCATTTATAACCAATTGCTTATCGCAAAATTAACTTTAACTCAAATCCCCTACACACCACTAGCTAGCCAATAAAGGTTCTATCACGGCAAAGACGAGCTGACGAAAAAATGCTATATCAGTCATCTTATCCAACTAATTACTATTTAGAATAGTCTTAATTATATGGTCGCTTGATACTGTGACTAAATACAATGAATGTCTGGTGAAACATGGTGCTATTGTGAAGGTCATCGAATGACGGAAACGCAATTGATGTCGGGCGATTGAGTGAGAGGTGGCCTGAGTGATGAATACCCAGTCTAGTGACTGGGTTTTGTGTAAAATATCTTGCTCTATAAAATAAATTATTCTTTTTCTAGATATATCACTCCAATGTTAACTTTTTCCAATTTTTTGGCATCAGGATTAGGGGAAGGATTTTGTTCTTGATAAAAATTTGTATAATCAAAAATTTTTGATTTATACCCCTCAAATTGAATATAAATTTGACCAGTTCCCATATAAAGTTCTCTCAAGTTTGGTTTGATGAAAAAGTATTTTTCCGTATGTGGGGCTAGATAAAAACCACCGTCCCTATTTGTTGTTATATAGTTTTCCTTGTTATCATTTAAATAAAAAGCGATATACCCAGCAGTATTTTTGATAGGTTTATTATCATCAAGATTATAGATTTTTCCTATTATCTCAGGCTCTATATATGCTATATTTGGGGTGCAGCTTATTAAAAAGAAAGAAAATATCAATGTTAAGATAGTGAGTTTTTTCATTTTTTGAAATTCCAGATATAAATAAGAGCCCAATAACATCTTTTTCATCAGCTACCGATCAACTATAAAAACCTGATATTTTATTTTCTTCTGCGTACTTCCTAACATCTATCTCTCCGGCCCTCGGATATGTTGTTCCTGAATTAGGAGATTGTAGCACAATGCCAGAAGTGCCTTTATGCCCTTTGGAATATACTTGACTACCAAATGTAAGTAATAACTCATGGCCAATTTCATGAGACAATGTATATTTAAAAACCTGATCAGACTTGGATTTATCCCAAAAATCCCACATAAGACCTTTAGAGTAGGAATGAAAAAAGATATAGCCAGTGTTATAATACGTTTTTCGAGAAAACTCCCAATTGCAGCTACGCTTAGATCCCCAGTTGGTTGCATAAATCAAAGACATTCTTAGCAACATTTACAATTAGGGCACAGTGTACATCACCAGCCCGAACAAATAGATTACCTTGTTGTGAGCTACTTACTTGAGTTAATGGGATGATCCCACCATGATCCGTTGGTGCATTATGAATAGCAAAACCTTTAATCATGAACTGCTCCATTTATTTTAAAAACACAAGCATTAAAATCTAATAAATTTATCAATTTAAACATATAGTAAACTTTAAGAAGGACAATCTCCCCACCCATTCACAACATCACACCAATCTTGAATCAATAATCGTCTTTCATCTAAATACTATGTGTGTTTATAAGTAGCATGTACTGCTTTTAGTAAATTTTAAGAAGGGCGATCTCCCCATTCATCAACAACATCACACCAATCTTGAATCATTAATCGTCTTTAGTCTAAATACTGTGCGTGGTTATAAGTACCACGTACTGCATTTTTGTCTAGTTGAGCTACTTGCAGCTCAATCCAATTAGAATCTAACTTCATTTCATGTAATCGGGTAGAAGCAGTTGCTCTAAAATCATGAGCTGTGAGTGTTTCAAATTCCATACTGTCTAAAGCTCTGTTAATCATTGTCTTGTTCATGACTTTGGGCTTATTGAATATAGAACATACATATTCATCATTAGACTGGATTTTTTGATTTTCCAATATTTTGAGCAGTTAGGTACTGAGTGGTACTAGATGAGTCCGATTCATCTTAATATTACGTTCACCTTGATCCATCTGGTCTTTGGATGCTGGTGGAATGGTAATGAGCTTTTCTTCAAAGTTTACCCACTCCCGTTTTAGACAGCACACTTCAACAGATCTCATCATCGAGTAGAGTAGGAATCGAATCGCATTCTTAACCATCTCAGTACTGCGACTATTATCTAGTGCACTATTAAAACGTTCTTTCTCAGCATTGGTCATGGGTCTCGCAGTTTGCTTGAGCGGTCTTTCTACTGTTTGGCCAAGTGAAACTGCAGGGTTACTTTCACAGCGCAAATTGGCAATCGCATAAATAAATACTTAATTAATAATCTGCCTATTCTGAATTGCTGTAGATTCACTGGTACCATGATTCATTTGCTTAGAAACACGTTTAAGCGTGTTCTTTTGTATCTTAAGTACATCGTATGGTTTAACCGATTTAATATCCTTTGAACCAAAAGCAGAGAAGATATCCCTTTTAAATGACTTCTCGACTGTGGTTCGATAAGACTCCGATCGTTTATCTTTTCTCGATTCGTACCACTCCAAAGCCACTTCCTTAAACGTGGGGTTTCAGCTGCTAGTTTGATTTTTTCTTTTTCTTCGACTTTATATTTGGCAGGATCAATATTTTGACTGAGTAATAGTTTTTACTCTTCAACCATTTTTTCCTAAATGGGGCGATGCATGTTATATCAACTTGGGATACCTTTTCTCTAGAGTTATGTAATTCAATGATTATTACATGAAGAAAAAATAGTTGGGTTTGCCTGTAAGCTTATTATCGCGTGGGAAATCTTCAGTAAAGGGCATATTCAAGACGATGAATGTGAGTGTCGATCCTGCTGATGTAACATGGGTATTATTGTTAAGAAGAGTTGAAAGTTGGATTAAAAATATTATTAAATGTGATTAATTTATCTAAATATTAAAAAAATGAAGAGTATATTGCTATTTAATCTGCTTATTTTTTCCTTACCAGCATGCGCCCTAGAAGATCCAACTAGATATAGGCAGTGTTTTGATTCGACAGCAAATACTTTAAAATCATGCGTAGTTTCATATGGCACAAGTATTCATGGTAAATATCTTGAGCTAAATTTTAGAGATAAGACCTACTATATAAAGCAATCTACAAACTGTAATAAAGGCCATTGTCATTTTGTAATGGGTAAGGATTTACACTCTTTGATAGAGGCAAAAAAATATTTTTTAGATTATACATTTAAGGTCGTCAGTAATAATTCAAATGAAAAAGCTTGGACATGCTTTAAACAAGTTAAGGGCCAAGAAAATCTCTGTTTAAAGTCTAATTAAAAAAAACCACTCTATTGGGTTTTTTTAATGGATGGAAGTTATGTCTTGGAAAAATCCACCAACAAATTTTACATTAGAAATCATTAAGCATAGTGAATAACTACTTCATAAGACAGCAGCTGAAACATTGTAGGGTAAAGTTAACGGCCATCCTGTTGATACAGGTGCTTTTCGTGGTAATCATCGAGTTTCGCTTAATGAGGTTGATACTGCTTTTGATAATGAAAAGGTGAAAATTCACTATAGATCAACTATATGCTGTACTATTTGAGTAATTTTATAAATTATTTGTAAGTACAAGGTTATTATTAATATGTTAAAGAAACTGTGTTTTATGGCTATTATACCTGCATTTGTGGCCTTAACAGGTTGCTCGCAAATGGCAATTGATACCATTTCTGATGTTACTTATGCGCTTACTGGAGTACCAGGAGCTAAACATAAAAATGCGCAAGCTCGTGATTTTCAAGGTGGTGAAACTGATGGTCAACGGAGACTAAGAGAAAGACAAGAACAGTTTGGGAAGAAAAGAACACAATGGTATGGCAAGTCAATTGATGACCTCATTGAATCTTGGGGTAGTCCTTGGGGAATACATCAAAGAACAGATGGTGGTAGACAATACACATGGAAGTATTTGCAGTACATGAACAATGGAGCGAACCACACCACATGTGTAGATAACTTTATCACTGACAAGAAAGGTATTATTACAAAATGGACATCTCAGGGATGTTGGGACCATATTTAAATCTGATATATCTATATTTTATAAATAAAAGTTCAGAAGTGAGTTGTAGAAAGTAGCAAAGTCTCTGATCACTAAGACAAAATCTAAAGTCGAACTCTTGTACCCACCTGAACTGCCCCCATAAGTTGTCTCTAACTTATGTGGGGTATACTTCACTCGGGTGGTTTTTTATTTCTCCTTTTGCTATTTTGTGAGCACTTTAGGGGATTTACGATGAAAAAAGCTATTTGTATATTAGTCTTAATCGGTGTGAGTACGAGTGTACAAGCAGAATATGTCCATGATCCAATCTGCCCATTGGTAGAAGATGCTGCAATGATGGTTATGGCTGAACGTCAAGATGGAACTCCAGAGAGTAAGTTTCGAAACTCTCTAGATGAGACGCTCAGAAAATACAGTAACATTTATAGCCCTATGTTCATCAAAACACTCAAAGAGTCAATTTACCCTTTGATAGATGCTGCATACATAGTTCCAGTTCGTGATGACGAAAAAGATAAGATTGAGGAAATTAAAAAATTTGGTCTTTATGGTTATGAGACATGTATTGAAGAACTAAGTTTAGAAATTGACGAGTGATATTTTACAAAGATATTTGAGGGGGTATTTATGAAAAGAATCATATGTGGGATATTTTTAACGTTGGGCATGACTATGGAATCTTTTGCAAAGGATTTTGACTTTATCTGTGGGGATTTCGGTGCACTGTCTAGTTTGGTTATGGAAGCACGACAAGAGGGTGTTGATAAGAATGACTTTATGCAATATTTGATGACTAAATTTTCAGAGGATACTTTTGAAAATCACATGTTGCTTCGTTATTCAAAAGATATGATGGATATTGCATATGAGATACCAGTCGCAAAATCTAAAGATTCCAAATCTAAAGTAGTGACAACTTTTACAGCCGATATGAATAAACTTTGTAGCAATAATATGGAAAAGCTTTTTAAAATAAAATAATTGAAAACTAAACTTATCGCCGTGGATTTAATTGATTTGAAATGATAAATTTGCGAAAAATAATTTGGTTTTTGGAATGAAAAAGTTAGTTTTATTGGCAACAATATGCATCACTGGGATAGTATATGCACATGAATTCCCTGATGCTAAAGGACTATGTGCTGATGTTGTTGACGACAAATTACAAACAGCACAAAAATGTGTAATTTCATCAGGTGGTGGTGCTGGAGGTATGTATACAATTCTTCAGTATGGAAAGTCCAAAGTACATATTGAAGAGTCAACTATGTGTCCTGAGTATGATACAAAGGGCTGTGATATAGGCGTATCAAAAAATGATAAAATTTTAGGGAAAGGTAATAGTGAAAGTTATTATTTAAGAGATTATAAAACAGGGAAAATTACAAAGAGCGATAAAGGTAATTGGACTTGTGTCAAAACATCTAATAATAAAATTAATACCTGTTATGTAATAAAGTAAGAGTTTTAATTTAGCAGTAACTACAACACAACCCACCCATCTCGGTGGGTTTCTTATTGAAAAAAATATGAGCAATAGACTATTCGATTATGAATCCGACTTAGAATGCAACAATGGATCAACTCAGTTCGCCGTGTTGTCTTCCACGTTCGATAACAGTTATGAACAGCATATAAGTATTAGGATGAACAACAAGAAATGTCAATGATCATATAGCCGAACAGCCTATGCAGCTGAAGTTTCTGTAGTAGCAATTGAATTAAAAGCAACATTAACTGGTGGTGCGACAAGTGCTGCTGGTTTTTTTATGGGAATTAATTGGATTGGTGTCGGTATTGCCGTACTTGGTCTACTGATTAATTTTTATTTTTCGTAGCAATGAGATCGTCTTGAACGTATGAAACAGATTGATGCGGAATGTAATGTCAAGTGAGCAAGTTAAAACGCATTTATCGTTCTCTGTATTACTTTTTATCCAATTTTTACTGCTAAGCCTATTTTTAAAATATTCCCAAAGAGAAAAAAGATCTGGTGAATATCCTTTTGAGTGATGTTATTGGCTGGTTTTGCGGCGTAATTAGTTTTTATTTTGCTGGTTCAGATCAATAGCATAGAAAGAACATTAAATGAAATTCATCTTTAATTTTTTAGGGACTATTTCAGATGTCAAGCTGACTCAAAAATAGGTCGAAATTGTAGATAAACTGATTACTTTTGATCAACAAGCTGTGGGTGAAATGCTTAGTATCTCTAATCAAATGACGACATCAAACTCAGTTGTGAATTTAATCTGTAGTTTTGAAGATCTTTGTTTAAACGCCTACGATGATGGTATTAGTTTTTGGACGATTGGTTTTTGTATCACAGTTTACTCTAATGGCTAGAAGGTTAAAAAAGGAGATAACTGTTCTGAGTTACAAGCAAAATAGCATATACAAAATGAAATAAATTGGTAGCTCATCTGGAAATACAGATACTGGATCGCAATTGCGGTCCTAACTTCTATCTGTCTAGGGCGGCTGTTGGCTTATATCAATGATTTAGGTAGCAAGCTGATTATGGCCAAGCTTAAATACAAAAGGGAAATGACTATTTCACAAGCATCAAAAGAAAAGGCCAAAATCGAAGCTGCAGCTAAAGAAAAACAATGCGCTGAACAAATGTTAAAAGCGAAGCAAAATTACAATGTTAAATTAAACAAGTCATGGCTGAAGCTGCTAACGCTCAGTCCGATGCTGATCATCTGTCAAAGCAACTCGATAAAGCTAAAAGCCGTATGCCCATAGCTCCCCGCGAGACCATCATTAAATACATCAATACCAGCTTAGACTTACTGAAAAAGTGCATCGCTGAATATCGAACGATGGCTGAAACGGCTGATGGATGCGTAGTTAATGTTGGGCGATTGAGTAAGGGTGGCCTGAGTAGTTGATATTATCTTTATAAGGGCTTTGAAACTTTGTTTAAAATATGTTCGTGGAATTATGTAAAAGAATAAAAAAAGCCTTATTCACATGAATAAAGCTTTTAATGATAATTTAACTGGTTGATTTAAAATAATTAAGTTTATTTAGGGTAATGTGCACTACATTCATTTTAGAAAATTTAGATTAGAGCAATTCCAAATTTAATAATTTATAGTATAACTTAGCGCAAATGTTCTCCCTTCAGCAGGAATCGCTAATAATGAGTTAGCATTAGTTACTGCTGCTTGTTGAGCAAAAACAGTTTTATATTGATTACCCCATAGATTATAGACACCAAAGTCCATACGGCCTTTCGCTACTGGAAAATGTGCTAATACATCCATGGTCATATAACCTTTAATTTCGGCCGCGCTGTTACTATCACTGTATCCAGTTGCTTTAAACTCAAGGTCATCTTTATAAGCTTTGTCAGTTCCTTTGATCGCAAGCATTTGTGCTCTTACACCATAGCCATCTTCATTATTCCATTCCGCAAACAATGTGCCTTTCATGGGTGAAACTACAAAAGCATTAAGCTCATGCCAATTATTGGCTGCATCCTTATACTGGCCTCTTGTATAACCCAAAGTTCCACCCACCTTATAATTTTCCATGAATGGGTAACTTATTGTTGCTTCTGCACCATAAACTCGCTGATCTGTGTCGACAATATTTACAGATCGATCCGAGTTAAATTGAACAACTTTATCCGAGTTATTATAAAAACCTGTTAAGCCCAAATTTAAACCTGTATCTTGATTTAAGCGCCAGCCTAGTTCATAGCTATTCACTGTAATTGGAGCGATACCAGACGTGGTTAAAGTATATGCTGCTACATCACGTAATACACGTTGTACATCTGGATAACTGTAGCCTTGTGAAAAGTTGGCATAGATTTGCTGAGTATCAGTGAGTTTATATACAGTACCTAGGTTAAACAAAAACTTATCTGAATTTGTAGAGTCAGCAGCCATTAATGTATAAGGTTTACGCGCTGTCAAATAGCTTTCAGTATCCGCCTGTACGTATTGATAACGTACACCCGCTTGAATATTTAGGCGATCCGTTAAAGCATAGTCACCTTGCAAAAATGCCCCAATATTCTGAATTTCAGTATCAGGCCCTGAACCTTGAATTTCACCTGTTGGTATATAAACAAGGCCATTATTACTTGGTGTATAAAAGTCAGCCCATTGCTGATCTTTTTCCCAATCATAGTCCAACCCATAAGTTAGTTTTAAATCACGATCCGCTACCACAAGATCAGACATTAAAGTTGAACGAATTCCAGTGTAATCCACATTTGATTGACTTTGCTTTACACTAACACCGTCAGCTGAGTAACCATAAGGTACGAAGCGTGACTTCTCCTTGCGATAGTAAGCTTCCACATTCAGGACTTGATCTAAGAAATCCTGATTCTGGTACTGTGTATTAAAAGCATAACGTTCAGTAAATGGCTGATTATTTAGACTCCATCCTTTAACCGCTTTGTAAGATGGATCTGTTTTTTTGAGTAAATAGGAATAATCCGGTCCATATTTTGTATCTTGTTCATCTTTATAGTACTGAGCACCAAAACTAATAGTTTGATTATCAGTTAAATTAAAGTTTAAACGACCATTCACATCAATGGTGTCGGTATCCATTGTGCTGCCTTGCCAAGGGCTTAATGAAATACGATCCCCATTGCCATCAAATTGAGAGCCTCTATTGGTATAGTCTATACCAAGAAAACCATCGAGTTTATCATTTGCAAATGAAGCTGTTTGGCCAACTTGATAAACAAGGCCATCACCTCGGAATTTATCAGCCGATGTCACACCTAGTTTGGTTTGAAAGCTAACGGGCTCAGTTTTATCAGCACGTTTAGTAATAATATTAATAATTCCACCTGTCGCACCTGATCCATAGATACTCGTTGCGCCTGAAACGACCTCAATGTGATCAATCATATTTGGGCTAATACTATTCAACTGCCGTGCTACATCACGTGAACCAGTTTGTGATACGCCATCAATCATTATTAGTACATTACGTCCACGCATTGTTTGACCATAATTACTACTCGTTCCACTACTTGGTGCTAAAGATGGAACTAATTGCGCCAAAACATCTGCAACTTTACGACCAGGACCAGCTTGTAGCTTAATTTCATCAGCGGAAATGGTTTGAACAGTTCCTGCAATTTCAGAAATACTCTTCGGTGTCCGTGTTGCTGTCATCACAATAGTAGGAAGTTTAACTTCAGTATTTTGTGTAGTAGAGTCATTTATTGTTGTGTCGTCAGCATAAAGCTGGGTACAAATAGCTACTGTAAGCAGACAAAGACTAAAGTGTGATAAACGCATATTATTCCATTACAAATAAAATATTATTGAGAATGATAATTACTAATAATATTGATGTAAACGGTTATATCAGTTATTTATTACTCTCTATTTGACATAATTGTACTTATGCATAATGCATGTTTAAGCTCAAAATAGAAATGTCCGGTTTCTCCTAGTTGGAGATGCTATCTAATCTACTTGTACCCTGTCCTGATCTTAGGTAATTACAATTAGGACAGGGCAGTGCTTTAATGTTGTGGACTATTGATGTCTTGGTAAATACATTAAGTTTTAGGCAATACATAGTAATATTGTTAGAGCCTACAGGTGGGGAAGGGGCTATTTAATAAATTACAATGCTCGTCTGATCAAGGCTAAATAACCTTCTAAGAAAATTTTTTCCTTCGTTTCTTGATACTTTATTTTCACACGAAAAACCATTTACTACTTTTTGTATGACAAAAGGCTTTTTTGTTGTATCAGTACACATTAAAGGCATGAGCTGTGAATACTGTAGTTAAATAATGAGAATATCAGGTGAAATATGTGTGGTGTGAAGGCTCTCAATTGAGAGCTAGATGAATTATGGATGTGGAGCTAGTGTAGGATGATTGAGTGATGGTTTGTTTGAGTAATTTAAATTATGTTCATAAAAAAATTAAATTTAGTCGACACCTATGAAAAAGAAGCTATGACAAATCAGTCATAGCTTCTTTTTCATAAACTAATATATTGAGTTAATATATATTGTGTTGATTTAAATAAGGTGTAATTAACAATGAGTTAGCAATAAATAAAATCAAAGTTAATTAAGATTGTTAAATTTTAAAATGACTTGACCATCGGTATTTAAAAATTTAAGTTCGTTTTTAGAAGAGTCATAATGTGTTACTTGAGTTAAGGCTTGAGAATATTTTTGAGGAATATCAGTTGCATTTAAGCAAGCTTGTGCAGATGAAGCGAAGTTAGAAAATTTAATCTCAGTACCTTTAACTGCATATCCGCCACCAAATCGATTACAGCCATCTGAACCACTTACACTTACATTATCAAACTGAATGGATGGAACGTCTGACTGTGCTGAATTTGTTGCGATTTTTGTACCATAAATTTCACTAAGAACCCAGTTTTTTCCTTGTAATTCATTTAAATTTCGCTCAGTAGATGGATTTGACATAGTCGCACAACCAACCATTGTGAGAGTTAAAACAGAACAGCTCGAAGTAAGAATAGTTTTTAACATATAATATCTCTGCTATTGTTGGTTAATAAAATTATACTTATTAAGTATATATATTTATTTTTTAGATATTATGATCTTAACTTAAAAATACAAAAAACAAGTATAAGAAAACATTAAGATAAATTACAGGAAAAGTACAGTACTATTATGGGGCCGCTCGAAAGAGTATCTTGAAAAGTATTATTCTTAATTACAAAGTTCAAATACTTCTCAGGGGATGCATTAATTATTCCAATAGTCAAAAACATGAAAAGGACTATAAGAAATTTTATCAGATGTTAATAAGTGTCTAGCATGAGGATCCATGATTAAATCTACAATGAAAACCCGAATATAAAGTCAATACCTTTGTTGTGATGCGGTCCTTTGGGTGGAACCAATCCTTACCTCTTATAGCATCATACTAAAACTGTCTAAGGGCTTACCTGTATGATGAATGCCCTTTCTACTGACCTGATTTTAAGATGATTTTGAATTAAAATTGTGGCAACTATTTATAAACCCTTAATTATCTTTTTGATTTCTTGAACATAAACTGACTTTTATTAATACAAAAGCCTAATGTTTTGACGATATTTGCTATCTTAACTATCAGTAAATAGTATGCATGATTATCTAGAATTTTCTTATCTTTATATTTAGTTATAACCAGTCTATTCGCATCTCGCTAATCTATTTCTTTTAAAATTATTTTATAGCTTAGTCCATTAGATTGAAATTCCTCCAAGCTATTTATTTTATAATAAATAATATTAAAATCTTTATTTGGGAAATCAAAAGTCTAGCTGTGAGATTCAATGGTTGGGATAATTTTTTATTTTTTTTAAATAGGGAGTAACCAGATAGTAATGCACTAAAACATATTAATATTACTGAGGGTAGAATAATATTTTTACGTACCATGATTATCACCTTAAGCCAAAGCTTCATCTTATTACAGAATAGATTTTGAAAATGTCATATATCGGCTGTGACAATGGCAAAATCTGAATCCAGTTTTTCTTAATCGCTACCTCTGTGAAGATGACAACATGATCCCCAAAGTCTACGCATGATTATTCCATTCGATGTATCCCGATCGAGCGCAGCATACAATAGTCAAGGGTCAACACTGAAATCTGAGTTGTTTGGGTAGCATTAGATTAGTCTAACTTGGTTCTTATTCGGTGATTTACCTATTTGGTGAGAGATATGTCACGTTTAATTTTTTTACGCTGAATTACTTCTATCGAAAGTTTATTCTTCGGTTAAAAACAATGGATACCTCAAAAAATTATCAATTTATTAATGGCTTGAGCGCTCAGGTAGCTGAGGAAAAACTTAAAACTGTGCCCGCTTTTAGTTGATCACTACATACATACTCGATTAAATAATTTATCAAAATTTCGTAATAGATATGGTAATTAGCAAGACGATACAATTAATTAAATTGGTTAAATGAATTTAAAGTTAAAATAAAGTGGTTTTTTATGATGACGAATGTTCAAGGAGTATTTATACAATGTTCAATAAGATAATTGCAGTGACACTTATGCTATTCTCGAGCGGTACATTTGCTGCCATCGGTATTCATGAAGATGGAAGAAAAATGAAACTCACTGGAGTGGTTACTGAAGTTATTTCAACAGCACCAGATGTAGAACCTAGTTTTAAAGCTCATTATCTTAAATTAGATAAACCAATAAAGTTTGAGGACGAGGGTGCTTGTGGCGTGATTACGCAGGAGAGAATGGCACTAAATGAGATTGGATTAAGTAAATATCAAGGCAAAAGAGTAAGTGTTGAGGGAAGTGTATTTTGTCAGCAGGAATACACAGGCCAATATCATATAGAAGACATTAAAATTACGCCTCTAAAATAATCGGATGTAGGGCCCAAAGGAAGATCAGAAGGTAATAATTATGAGAAATATACTCCTAATTCTATTAGGGCTCTTGAGTTCTTTTTCAGCTTATGCTCAATGTCAAACAGGCAATGTATATACTGACATTGCTTGTTATGAATAGAAATTAAAAGAAGATAAACAAGAACTAAACAAAATATATAATGGTTTTTATGCATCTTTGGATGAAGAAGGGAAAACTACTTTAAATGAATCACAAAAAGCATGGATAGTTTATCGCGAAAAAGAGTGCAATGGATTGATGGCCTACTTTGCTCCGGAGTCTCAGGGTGGAGGTCCATATTTAATGACATTAAGTTGTACGGTCACTAAAACAACGGAGCGAATTAAAGAATCTATAGAATAGTGTTGCTTGCCCAGATAACTATTTAATTAAAAAATATACTTTGGTGTAGATGGGGAAGTATTTATATTTTTAATTCCTCTTACTATCTTTAGTAAGTATTTTATTGATAAGATGGCTAGAAGAGGCAGGTTTTGAGTTGCTTTTATAGACATATTAAGATCTTCGAATTTTAAGGATAATTTATAAAATTAATACTTATTTTAAGGAAACGTTTCAGAAAAAGTTGTATTGCTTATAGGTGGGTTGATCCTAGCCATTTAATCAAACAATGTTTCCCTCTAAATTCTCATAATATTGTTGCTCAAAGGCCTCAGGACTTACCCAGCCATTTGCTGAGTGACGTCGTTTCCGATTGTACTAAATCTCAATATATTCAAACAAAGTTGTTTGAGCTTCTTTTCGGGTTAAATAAACACTGCCATTACAATATTGACTGCCTTGATCTGAATGCACCATGACACCTTTTGGATAACCTTGGCGTGCCATTGAATAATTAAATGTATCGCAAACTAATTGGCGGTCAATGCGGTGGCTCGTTTGCCAACTAACGACTCTACGGCTAAATAAATCGAGCATTACGCATAGATATAGCCACTCTTGCTGAGTACGAATATAGGTTATATCTGTCGTCCAGATCGTATTCGGCTTGAGTACTGTGAACTGCAGATTCAATAAATTGGGTGCAGCAGGTAAGCTATGTTTAGAATCACTGGCGCACTTGAATTTACGTGAAATTTTACTAAGTAAACCCATATATTGAAGCTACGGCCTGCAGTACGTTCACTCATTTTATAACCTAAATCACGCATATCATGTACCAGAGATGGTGCGCCACAACGAGCTCGATGAGTCTAATAAAGCGACTTTAAATCGGCTAGCTTGGCTTAGGTTTGAATAATACGTTTCGACCAAGCGTAATAACCTGAACGGCTTACACCAAGTTGTATACAAGCTGATTTTAAGTTAACTTTCGCAGTAACCATTTTCTGAATTACTGTGTACTTTTCTTGGCATCCTTGAGTAGAAAGTACACATGCGCCTTTTTTAGAATATCATTGGCTTCTTTGAGCTTTCTAATTTCTTTTTCAAGTTCAAGGATCTTTTGCTGTTCGGAACTTAATTGGCGTTTACTAGAACCAGTTTCACTGGTTTGCCGCATCCATTTATCAAGTGTTGAATATCCAACGCCTAAGTCTTTGGCAATAGCAGCCAAAGGTTCATGTGATCTAGCTAAAGTATGTTCAACAGCTTGTTATTTGAATTCAGGACTAAAGCGTTTAGTCATTATATATCTCCAAAGATTAAAACTAAGCTATCTTTAGAGGGAATACATGTACACTATTTTGACTAGGATCAGGTTATACTACATGCATTATTGGTACTACTTTGATTGAAGACTATAACAAAGAAATAAATGAATTGAGAGTTGGTACATGAGTTGCTAACTTCATACTAAAGTTAGGGGTTTTAATGTGAAAATGGTATTTTTCATCGCTGTCTTGCGCAGTATACGGTTCTTGGGAGTCCCTAAAAATAAAGATTAATTATAGTACACATACAGATTTGATGAATACTATAATCAAAAATAATCATATGAATTTAGTTATAACATGAACTACTTAAGGTATTTGAGGTGTACTTGAAGCTTTGCCCACTTTTGGTTGACCACTGTATTTTCTTACTTAATTTAAAATTAGTTTATTAACTATATTTATTGATATACAATGTTTTTATTTGTTGAATTCAATTAGATAAATTTAATTTAATTAAAAAATTTCTTAAGATATTTTTAATGGGGAATAAGTATGTTTTTAAAAAATAAACTAACAATTGTACTGCTGACTACTTTACTGTTAACAGCTTGTAATGATGATAGCTCAGAAGAGACAAGCAATGCTGATCTACAGGAACCAAAAGTATTTGAACAATGGACAAGTTTCCGTATTACTGAAAAATCAACTGATAGTGGGATGGATGATAGTAGTTTAGTAACAATTATGGCAGGAACAAAATCAACTCTGACCATTGATGATAATAATCTTTTCGAAAATAAAGAACTATTTAATCTGGAAGAAAAGAAACAAAAATTGACTCCTAATTATGCCACCACTACAGGTCTCTTTGGTAGTAACCAAAAACATCAGCAATATGGTGATCATTTAGGAAAAATTGATATATCTAAAACTAATCAATGGGTTATATTGCCAACATTATTGAATGGGAATGGAAAATTCATCCGAAAAATAAATTATAAGGTTTTAGATATAACTGGGAAAAATGTATTAGATACACTAGACCCAGATTTATCTGTTAGGTTCAATGGGATACCTGCTTTTAGCCCTATATATAGCAGTGTTGCTACTGAACTATATAAAAAAATGTATATAAACAAATTTCCAGAAGGTTCAAAGTGTATCCAGATAGCATCAATTGAGCAAAATAGTGATGTATTAATTTTGGAAAAATATTCAGAACCTAACGATAGTCCTTATGATCAAAATACAATAAAAACTTGGTGGGAAAATAAAAAAATAGAAGGTGAAAAAATTTCCATTTTTAATAGTGTAGAAGCATTTATTTCAGATTACTCGAGTTCAGGTGCAGCAAAATTCAATAATACATATTATTGGGCTAAACAAAGTTCAAAAGGAGAGTTTTTCTCATTTGCTACATATGTAACAAATAATAAAGAAGCTCTTGATGATGAGGCAGATTTGTCAGAGTCAGGAGAAAAATATTCAGATATTTATGAAGTATTATCTAAGAATTCATGTCATTATTTTAACCCAGAAGCTGCTAATTTTATTAGTGAATTAGTTAAGCTAAAAATATCAACATAAATAGTAATTTTTAATTATGAAAATTATTGTTGCTTTGTCCTAAATATGTTGATGATATTTTATTTAAAGCTGAGTTAAATAATTAACTTGGCTTTTAGGGGGTATTTGATATACTAATTTTATACCAAAATTTGTATGAAGTTTATAATTATTAAAAACCTCTATCGAATCTCCACTAACTTGATAGTAATCTTATGTACTATTTGAAATTATTCTAAGGTATTCTTTGTCAAGTTTTCTTTAATACTTTCAACTATAAAATTTCATGTGAGGAGCACAGTATACAAGATTGATACTAGATATTTTGGTTTCGAACAAAACTCGATGATAATAAATGGGCAACATCTTTCAAATAACTCTATCTTAGAATTATAACCACTGCTTTATGCGAGATAAATATACCTTAGTAAAGTCCTTGCGTTGGTTTGCCTAGCCTAAATATATTGTAAATTTAAAGTTTCATCTCACGGATTGGATAAACACGTGCATTTTATGGGGTTTAATTAAGTAATTTTTACTAGTCACTAACACTGTTTGTAGTGATTTGAACGTATATTTGCATTGTTTCAACATTGATAAGTGGATACGCTTTTTACTATGAACCGCGATAATCAGATTAATTTTTCTTCAGTATCCAATTGTCTCAAAATATTAAACCAGTGGAGTCGATAGGTAGATGAAGTCAATCATTGTTTTTTGAGCGTGAATTAAAATATCAATGTACTTTTGTCATATAAAAATAATCGAATAATCTGATGTTATCAATTCTAAACTATAAAGTGTATTTTTTTTAGATGCAAACTAAGTGATGAATTACACAGGTAGTAATCATGTATAAATATAATCGGAATATGGATTTAATTATAAATTTGCATGATGTGATTGTATTCGAACATTAGTTTTGACTTGAGCATACCTGTTTATTAGGAAGGAATTCAATTATTGTGTACCACGATCAAGCCAATGTAGTTGTTATCGATGGTTTATTAGCTGACCAATATATTGTAAGTGCAGACATATACATTTAATAGTTATATTGCTGAATAAGTTGTTAAGGGTAATTTTGTGAGAAAATTTTATACTATGAAATTTAACTTTATAAATATTATTTAAGTTGTTAGTTGATTA
>NZ_BBRX01000053.1 GCF_000829675.1 Acinetobacter rudis | reverse complement strand
GACGAAATTGAAGCCCCACAGTTTTGGCAAATATCCGCTGAAATTTTTATACCTGCTGCACTTGAAAATGTTATCACCGTCGACATCGCAGAAAAAATTCAAACTCAGTTAATTCTTGAAGGCTCCAACGGCCCTACTCTCGCTGAAGCAGATGACATTCTAGCAAAACGACAAATTACTTTAGTTCCTGATGTGATTTGCAATGCAGGAGGTGTCACCGTGAGTTATTTTGAATGGGTTCAAGATTTGGCAAGTTTCTTTTGGAGTGAAGATGAAATTAACCAGCGAATGGACCGAATTATGCGCCATGCCATCACTGCTGTGTGGGAAAAAGCGACAGCTAAAAATTGCTCCTTACGAACAGCTGCTTACATTGTTGCTTGCGAAAGAATTTTAATTGCGCGTAAAGAACGTGGTACCTATCCTGGTTAATTTCAGAGTGACCTCATAAAAGATTGCTCAATTTAGTTTTCCTTGATCAATTTTAATCTGCGTAAAAAACCAGCTCGGCTGTAATACAGCTTAGCTGGTTTTTTTAACAGCAAATAAATTTCAAACACATAAGATGATACATTTAGATAATGTCTTCAAAGCAACATCTATGTTAAAACTCTTAAGTTATGAAATTTAAAAAATGAAATCTTGCATCATTGAGAAAAGGGTTTTCCATGATGTTACTCCAAGATATTCATTGAACAAGATTAAAGTTAATTTTTGGCATACAGCATGCGTTACTTTTATGAATGCCATGTTTTAAAGGGATTGATATGCAAAAAATGACCGCTAGAACCTACCCTTCGACAACATCACTGCGTTGTTTTGAAGCCTCTGCCCGTTTTTTAAGCTTCACTAAGGCCGCACAAATACTGCATATGACTCAAAGTGCAGTCAGTAAACAAGTGGCACACTTAGAATGTAGTTTAAAAACTCAGTTATTTGAGCGTTGTTTACAAGGTTTACAGCTCACACCGAGCGGTGAACTTTTTTTCAAAGAAACTCAACAGATTTTAGGCCAAATTGAACAGTCTGTTTTAAATTTACTCTCACATGGTTCGGATGCAGAAACCCTAAAAATTTCGGTACACCCTACACTTTGCGCACGTTGGCTCATTCCAGCCTTAAAAGGATTTTGCAAACAATATCCAAATTTTCATCTTGATATTCAAGAACAACTTTGTTCATCTGATTTAGACAACAATATTACAGACATCGCCTTTTTATATGGCTCAGGTGTATGGCGAGATATGACCAGCATCGAACTCTTTTCAGAATATTGTGTTGCTGTCTGCAAACCAGATTTACTCGAACGGCCTCTCTCAAACTTGGATGAGTTTCAAGATTATGTATTAATTCAATCCCAATCTCGACCAAGAGCTTGGGAGGAATATTTTCAAATGCAAGAAACCATGACTGAACATCCGTTATTTGGCCCTCGGTTTGATACATTTTATGCCTGTATCCATGCAGCCATGTCTGGTTGCGGTATTGCATTGGTTCCAAAATTTTTAGTCAAAAAAGAATTACAAAGTGGTGAGCTGGTGGTTGCATGGCCTTATGAAATGCAAACGCAATACTCCTATTACATGACATTTTCAACCTCAATGACCAACACCAATAAAGTCAGTACTATGGTCGAGTGGATTAAAACATTTGTAAAAAACTCAATGGAAGAGCATCAAACACCAATTAAACTGTCTGCCTAATATTTTATTTACAACCAAAAGGCCATGTGTAACATCATGGCCTTTTGGTTATTATGAGATACTGCGATTTAAAACTTGTATTGGATGCAACAATTGCTTCTGATCTACTCGCTTTACCTGAGTTCTGCATGAGTAACCCGTAGCCAAGACTCGATCCTGATTAAGCTCTACGTGTTTCTGCCAAGACTGGCCATAGATTTGAACAGACAGTTCACGATGTTCTGCTTCATGCCCATAAGTTCCAGCCATTCCACAGCACCCCAATGACAAGGTCTCTAATGGCAAACCAAAGTGTGAAAATATAGTTTTCCATTGTTGTATCGAGATTGGCGTTTGAGTGCGTTCTGTACAGTGAGAAGCAAGAAAATATGGATCTTTTTGAGATACCTCTCTATTCAAAGGATAGATTTTTAAATATTGACTGATCCACTCTTGCAACATCAGAACCTCAAAACCACTTGCTTCACCCTGTGCTGTGGAAGATTGTTGATATTCCTGTCTAAATACCAAAGTCATTGCTGGGTCTATCCCCAATAATGCAACACCTGTTGCAGCCGCACGATTTAAAATCTCAATATTGCGCTGTTTAATCTGTTCAAATTGATTTAAAAAACCATGAACGTGTAAAGGTTTACCATTGGGCATAAAGGGTAAGATATAAGGTGTTACCCCGATTTTATTCAAAAAGGCGAGCGTCTCAAGCAAGACTGGTGTATCAAAATATCGGGTAAATGCATCTTGAACTATAATGACCCGTTTACTGAGCTCTGGATAAGTCCCATCAAAATACGTCTGCTCAAGTTGACTTAAATCAGGCTGTAATAATATTGCCCCATGTACTGCTAAATCGGCTTTCGCTTGTGGGTGAAATAAAGGTACATCAACAAGTTTAAATAGTTTGCGTTGTAAAAATACAATTGGAGCAAGTTTCTGTACAAAATTATAAATGCTCGACAATGGTGTTAACTTGGGGATAAGCATTTCTAATCGACTCATTAAATGGTCACGAATATGGCGCTTATTGCGCTGATAATAACGTTGTAAAAACTTTGCTTTTGAATCAGGAATATCCACTTTTACAGGGCATTGTCCTGAACAAGATTTACACGATAAACAACCCTGTAAAGCCTCATAAACTTGTCGATCAAACGCTTGATCTTGCTGCTGACTCTGCTCTCGAATTAACCATTCCTTAATTAAGGTAGCACGTCCTTTGGGTGAATGTATTCTGTCTCGTGTCACTTTATAAGAAGGACACATCGGGTCATTTAAGTCATAGTTAAAACATGCACCATTACCATTACAATGCACGGTACTGCCAAACGCTTGCCAGTCTGAAGGTGCAATTTGACGATCATGATCACCACGTAATGCAACTTCGGTCACTTCAATTAACTTGGCACTGGGCATCGTTGCTGGTGTCGCAATTTTTCCGGGATTAAGCTGGTTATGTGGATCAAATAACGCTTTCACCTTTTGAATAAGCGGATAAGACTCTCCAAAAAATACTGGCGCATAGGCTGAACGTAGCCCTTTGCCATGCTCTCCCCACAGCACACCATGATATCGATGAGTGAGTTCAACCACTTGATCAGTGATTTTTTTCATCAGTGCTAAAGCACGAGGGTCTTTCATATCCATCAAGGGACGAACATGTAGTACACCAGCATCAACATGTCCGAACATGCCATAGTCCAAATGCTCTCGATCCAACAAGGCCCTAAACTCTGCAATATAATCGGCTAAATACTCAGGTGGTACAGCTGTATCTTCAACAAATGGCTGAGGACGTTTCTCTCCCTGTACATTTCCCAATAAACCTACCGCACGTTTACGCATGGCATAAATATGGTTGATCTCTGATCCACCCAATGCAGTCGTAATAGTGAGGCGCTCCACTGTCAGATCTCGTTGAATATGATCTAAAAATTCAGTTTTTAACTGCATTAATTGCGGTTCATCGTCTGCATCAATCTCAATCAAGTTAATTCCTTCAATGGATTGAGACTGTTCAGATTCAGGAAAATAAGCTGCTACATTTTGCCACACGATATCCTTTTTCGCTAAATTAAGAACTTTAGAATCCACCGTTTCAATGGATAAAGGTTGTAACTCCATCAAGGCCTTGGCATCGAGTAGTGCATCGTGAAAACTGGCATAACCAATATTAATCAACATACGATGCTGAGGGATGTTGAGTAAATTCAATTGCGCTTCAGCAATAATCCCGAGTGTACCCTCACTACCGCACAGCAGATGATTGAGATTAAATTCTTCATCATCTAAAACATGTGGCAAATCATAACCCGTTAATGAACGATTTAATTCTGGAAAGCTTTGTTGAATGATCGATTGATTATCTGCTGTAAGCTGATAAACACAATTATAAATATCTTGTTGTAAGGCAGACTTATGATTAATCTCGCTTTGCCAGTTGATTCGTTTTAATGCCCGAGTTTCTAAGATTTCTCCAGTTAAAATAACCGTTTTTAAACCTAAAACATGGTGATGGGTTTTTCCATAACGACAACTCCCCTGACCACTTGCATCGGTATTAATCATGCCACCAATGGTTGCGCGGTTTGAAGTCGAAAGCTCAGGAGCAAAAAACAATCCATAAGGCTTTAAAGCTGCATTGAGTTGATCTTTGACCACACCAGCTTGCACAATTGCAGTTTGTGCAACAGGATCTATCATTAAAATTTGATTCATATGTCGAGATAAATCGACCACAATTCCACTACTTAATGACTGACCATTTGTTCCTGTTCCACCACCACGTGCAGTGATAATCACCTCTTGATATTTATCTAATTTTAATAATCTGAAAACCAGTTGAATATCCTTAATATCTTTAGGATAAATCACAGCTTGTGGCTTTAATTGATAAATAGAATTATCGGTAGAGTAGACGTGTCGAACTGCTTCGGTTGAATCAATATCCCCCACAAAATCAGCAGCTAACTGATTTAAAAATTGCTGAGTTATCGATGGAAAATGATGATTCTTCATGAAATAAAGCAGTCCATGCTAAAAAATTGAGACAAAAATCCTTGTACATCGCATTGTATGCACAAGAAATTTTAGCGTTGATCCGTAGAGAGAAAATTTATTGAATAATCCGCAAGCACTGTCCTGCGTGATACAGCGCAATACCTGTGTCATAAAATAACGATCGAGCATTACGGCATGACAAAGTGTTTGCTTCGATTGTGGTAAAGGGTAATGGCAACTGCTCACGATCATCATTATGTAAATAATCTGCAAAGGCTTTGCCCATCATCGTCCCTGTAGTAATTCCACGACCGTTGTAGGCAGTTGCAGCAACAATACCTGGTGCAGGTTCAAAAATACGCATAATGTGATCTTGAGTAAAACCAAACTTACCTGTCCATTGAAATTGCCAATTCAATTGACCCAGTTCTGGAAAATACTTTTTCTGCATCAAATTAGCCCAAGACTGATATAAACCAGCTTTACCCTGATAAGCACCTACAGTACCTAAAAGCAGACGACCCTCTTTATCACGGCGAATACTCGAAAGTGCCAAACGTGTATCCCACGAACCATTTTTATGCGGTAAAATTTTATCAGCCGCTTCACCTGTTAAAGGTTCAGATGCAATTTGATAGTATTGAACAAAGTAAATGGTTTTAAGAATGTCGTGCCATTCACCTTCGGTATAGGCATTGGTCGCAATCACGACTTTATCAGCTGTAACATGGTGCTGAGTAGTTTGTACACACCACTGATTATCTTGCTTGACGACACCCGATACCGAAGAGTCTTCGAATATTTTTACACCCAACTGTATGGCGGCTTTTGCCAGACCTGTCACATAAGCATAAGGGTTAACCGTCCCTGCCCGCTTGTCGAGCAGTGCTTTATTGATGGTCGTCGTTCCACAATATTCATGACACCTACTTCCAGTTAAAACCTCAACATCCGCACCACGGCGACTCAGCTGTTGATAACGAATATCTACATCTGCTTCGCCCTCACGGTTATGTCCCATGTGCAGATTACCCGTTCGAGTTTCTTGAGCATTGATGCCAAAGCGATCAATCGTATCAAAAACCAATTTTGGCGCTTCACCTAATATCGAAGTAAGTTTCTCACCTGCTTTTTCACCCATAAACACATTGAGTTCGTCAGGTTGTGCCCAAGTTCCAGCATTGACTAGCCCCACATTTCGACCCGATCCACCTGAGCCAACGTGATGCGCTTCAAGTATCGCTACGCTATAACCTTTTTCCGCTAAATGGATGGCTGTTGAAAGTCCAGTAAATCCCGCACCAATCACACATACATCAACCTGAATATCATGGTGTATTTTAGGAAATTTTGGACATTCATCAACGAGAACAGACCATAAAACTTGATCTTTAACCATAGCTTATCTTCCCTTAGCATAAAATCTTATCAGTAGCGGTTACAGTTAATCTAAAGACTGTTCTTACTTTAAATGACTGCATTTATTGTTTGAGTTTTCCGCTACTGAATCCATTGTTAAACGTGCATGAGCGTTCCATGCACGGACTGAGCTCTATCCGAAATTGATCCCTTGAGCTAATGGTAATTCACGTGAATAATTGACTGTATTGGTTTGACGACGCATATAATTCTTCCAAGCATCTGAACCAGATTCTCGGCCACCACCTGTTTCTTTTTCACCCCCGAATGCACCACCAATTTCAGCACCACTGGTACCAATATTAACGTTTGCAATACCACAGTCACTGCCAACATCGCTTAAGAATTTTTCTGCTTCACGAATGTCGTTGGAGAACACACAAGATGAAAGACCTTGAGGAACGTCATTTTGCATTTCGATTGCCTCATCGAAATCTTCATAAGTCATGACATATAAGATAGGGGCAAAAGTTTCAGTCTTCACCACCTCGTTTTGCTCATCCATCTCCACCAAAGCAGGCTTAACGTAATATGCATTTGGATACTTGTCTTCAAGCACACGTTGTCCCCCAAATACCTGAGCACCAGCTTGTTTTGCGCGAGTAAGCATTTCTTGCATCTGGTTGAAGATGACTTGATCAATTAACGGTCCAACCAAATGACCTTCAAGTGGACTACCAATACTTACCGTGTCATAGGCTTTTTTGAGTTTTTCAACAACTTCATTTTTAATTGATTTATGCACGATTAAACGGCGTAGTGTTGTACAACGCTGACCTGCTGTACCTACAGCTGAGAACAAAATACCTCGAATGGCTAATTCTAAGTCTGCACTTGGTGCAAGAATCATTGCATTGTTACCACCGAGCTCAAGAATAGATTTCCCAAAGCGTTCAGCGACTTTCGGTCCTACAATTTTGCCCATGCGTGTGCTGCCTGTTGCACTGACTAATGCAATACGTTCATCTGTAACTAATAAGTTACCAATCGCAGCATCACCTAATAGCAGTTGAGAGATATTGGCTGGTGCATCCTGACCAAAAATAGCCAAAGCTTTTTCAAACAGTGCCTGACAAGCTAGGGCTGTTAATGGGGTTTTCTCAGAAGGTTTCCAAATCACTGCATTACCACACACTAGCGCCAATGCCGTATTCCATGCCCATACAGCAACAGGAAAGTTAAATGCAGAAATTACCCCCACAATCCCCAGCGGATGCCAAGTTTCACGCATATGATGCCCAGGTCGTTCTGAAGCAATTGTCAAACCATATAACTGGCGTGAAAGTCCTAAAGCAAAGTCACAGATATCAATCATTTCCTGTACTTCACCTAAACCTTCTTGGCTAATTTTTCCTGCTTCCCAAGACACTAAAGCGCCTAACTCTTCTTTGTACTCACGTAAAACCTGACCAAAAATACGCACCAATTCACCACGACGAGGAGCTGGAATTTTACGCCACTGTTTAAATGCGTGTTGGGCTTGCTGAATCTGCTGTTCAGTTTCTTCGGCGGTATGTACGACAACTTGACCAATCACACTACCATCAATCGGTGTACGCACTTCCAAACTGCCATTTTGATACTTTGCCGCATCCACGCCAATTTTGTTTAAAATTTCTTGAATCATGATTCTTTCCTTGACTTAAAATGAATAAAATAATTTGTTGCTCAATTGATTGACGTTTTAGTTCGAGAGCTGGGCAAGCGCTTGCTGTAATGAGTCTTGCTGAATCGCTTCATAAAGTGCAATTTCATCGACGACTTTACGTCCCAAACTTTGTTCAAAAATGTCCAAATTTGAAATTGTGGCATAGTCCGTTTGACTACTTTCACCTAAGTTCGACTGAAATATTCCTGCAGCGGATACTGGTAAAAAATCTTCATAAACGATAGGTTCAAAGCGTAATGAACCTTGCTCAATCAATGTCTCGATCGTTGCTTCATCATCTGACTGAACCACACCAGAACAATGTGAGTTCAGTGGAAAATAATAAAAATATGCAAGTTTCTGCTGTCTTAACTGCGCATAGCTATCAGGAAAATCTTCGAAATTTTTAGCTAATAATTCCATATATTGCTGAGCATTATGTTCTGTAGGTGCACCACCCAATTGCTGACGTGTTTTACCTAACAGTTCATCATAAAGCTGACGTCCCTTGGGTGTAAGCGCCACACCACGCTGCTCGATTTCACCAAAACGTGCTGTATGCGTACCTAGTTCTTGGCCTTGATTGGCTGCAAATGCCACCTTTTCTTCTAAAGCTTTAAAACTGGTTTGACGCAGTAAAATTGGACATTTACGTCGTGGTGGCCCTTCAATCACTGCTTTAGGGCTCATCCCCTGTTCCATCATGCCAGATTGAATCTGATCGATATCCAAAGTGCGCGGTGTTAAGTGATTAATATGTGGACCTTTAAATGCAACAACATCAGCGATTAGACGATGCTGCTCATGTAAAGAGTCATACAATGCTTTGGTCATGGGTGCTTGAGTATGCCAACGAAAGGTTTCTAAAACCTCATGGACAAACTGATCAGCATCAACAGCAGATAACCCCTCTTGCTGTTCAAACTTTTTAGTTAATGCTAAAGCTTGTTCAGTAAAAATCTGGCGTTTCGCCAAAGTCTGCTCGGCCAATTGACGCAATTTTTCATCTTTGATCAGTTCTAAACGCAGTAATGATGTAAATATACGAAATGGGCTTTGATTTAAATCTTGTGCTTTCACTGCACGAAATGCTGTCGCATGTACAGGAACCCCAGCAGGAACCAAATCATAATAACCTACTGGCTCCATCCCCATGACTGCAAAAATTCTCGCCATATTGTGTAATTCATCTGCTGTTCCTAAACGAATTGCACCATGACGCTCCAATGAAAGACGGCTAAATTCACCTGTCATTTTCAATTGATCTTGCAATTGAATGTCTTTGCTTAGCGCTGTTTGATTTACATCCTTCACCAATTCAAGTAAATCACCATAAAGCGGTACTTCATTTTTATACATTTCAGACATCAAAGCTGAAAATTTGGATCTAATCTCATTTGAACTGATTAAAGTCATTAAGCGCTTTCCTTAAAATATGATGCTTCCCGTGTCTCGGCTAATACCGTCTCTAAAATGTTTAGCCCTTCTTCTAATACTTCAGCTGTAATGGTCAACGGTGGCAATAAACGAATAATGTTTTTATGCTTCCCACTTGGCATCAACAACAGGCCTTGTTCACGTGCACGTTTAAGTATTTTCGCCATCACCGCTGTGCCGGGACCTTGTTCTTCATGGTTGACTTCAATGCCACGCATTGCGCCAACACCCGTTAACTTGCCTAACCACGGCGTGAGCCCTTGTGCGTTCCATTGTTGATAACGCAATTCAATTTGCTCAATATAATGTGCTGTACTTTGTTTAACCTCTTGTGACTGAAGCACTTCTAAAGTCGCCAAACCGGCTGCACAAGCAATCGGATTACCTGAATAAGTCCCACCTAGTGCACCTTTTACGGGTTTATCCATTAGTGCTTTTTTGGCAATAACAGCACCCAAAGGCATACCACCTGCAATACTTTTCGCAACAAGTAACAGATCAGGTTCAATTCCCAAGAGTGGAAATGCAAAAGCTTGTCCTGTACGGCCAAATCCAGACTGAATCTCATCAGCAATCATCAAAATGCCATGCTGATCGCAGAATTTTCTTAAATATTTTGCAAAATCAGCATCTAATAATTGAAAACCACCTTCACCTAACACAGGCTCAAAAATAATCGCCGCAATATTTTTAACATCGACTTCGACTTGAAAAAGACGTTCCAAAGCAGCTTGAGCCACTTCACTTGAAATACCGTTGTCTCGGCTAGGATAAGGCACATGAAAAACAGGACCAGGTAGTGGCCCTAAACCATCCTTATATGGCGCAGTTTTACCATTTAAACTTACGGTTGCTAAAGTGCGTCCATGAAATCCACCATCAAAAGCAATTACACCAGTTCTGCCAGTATTTATTCTTGCGACTTTAAGTGCATTTTCTGTAGCTTCAGCACCACTGTTCGTAAACATACCTGCAAGCGGTTGATTCATTGGAATAAACTCAGTGAGCTCATTCATAAACGTGATATATGGCTGATGACGAGCAGCATTAAAAGCATAATGTGTTAATAATCCTGCTTGTTTTTGAATTGCTTCGACGATTTTAGGATGACAATGGCCTAAATTAAGAACACCGATGCCCCCAACAAAATCTATATAACGTTTTTGATTTTCATCCCAAACTTCAGCATTCTTTCCATGGCTTAAAGTGATTGGATGAATCAGACCCAGCGCCTCTGAAATTCCTTGGTTATCCACTCAGATTCTCTTATATTTTCCAGTTAATGAAATCAATTTAAGAGTTGGCTCAAAATGTCTCAAGCGAATAAAAGTGTTTGTGCTATTCCTTTTTTTCTTAGTGATATTTTTTATTTTTGATATTAAAAATCATATAAATAGACTGACCTATTTTTAAAAATTAAATATTTTAAAGGCACACTGCCCGAACCTTGCGCACTTGTGAGCATAAACCATGCATAAGTCCTGCAAACCATTCATACCTGTCAGTTAAAAGACTCTTGTTCAATACAACTACAGTGCAACAGAAAATTAATTATTTTATTTATGTAAATTATTACAAATCAATTTGTTGTAGTAATTTTTTGCACAGCGTTTATAGTTCATCTTTACTTTAGAGAAAATGAAAGCACTGCATTGTAAAAGTCATCATGTAAGCAAAAAAATATTACTCAAGCACGAAATGAAACGAACTTGTAAATGAAAGCCCTCCTCTTTAATAAAGAAGGGCTAAGAGAGATTTATTTTTAAAGCGAAGTCATCGCGAGTGTAAGCGGCATTCTTAGCATCCACATTCAGATGCTATTTACACCATCAAAGTGTCCCTGACTGATCTTCACCCTTTGCAATGACTCAAGGATAAACCTCATCAAGATCGCTCACAGCATCTTTAGGCCATACAGCACGTTTTAAATGTCGTCGTGGAAAGCTTAAGATATCGGCAGAGCTTAAACCAACAGCATTAGCAGTGATGATTTTTGCGGCAAGATGATTATAACGCGCACGAAAATGATTAGCGCCTTTTAAAGCCACAATGTCATATTGCAAAATATCGATTCCATGCATGAAGAAAGGAATTTCGTCATAAACCTGCTCAGCACGACAAGCAACAATCACATCTACCCCAGCAATGATCAGACGACACATAGGTCCTAGATCAAAATGTACACCCGCAAACATAGCACCATCACAATTGACAAAATGACCATCAGTAATCGATTTTACATAAGCCTGACAAACGATTGGTGCTCCTTGCATTGGCCCCAATTTTCCGCCTAATTGAATATCAATTTGTTGTCCTACTCCTGCCTTCATTGCCTGTTGAACTACAGCAGCATCATTGATCATTCCAAAACAAATTCGTTTATGTCGATTAGGCGCATTCAAAATTGCTGAAAGCAGATAAGTACCGTCTCCTGGCGTACCACCCCCAGGATTATCTGAATATTCATTGATGACAATAGGTTTAGATAAATCTTGCTGTTCAAGGGCGATCTGAATCGCATCGTGGGGAGTAAAGAATTGTGGTAAAAATCTTTCACGCTGCGACCAGATCAAAGTGGCAATTTCTTCGGCGATTTGCTCAGCCAATGCACAATCATTGTTTGTTGTACAAATAACCGTAGGACAAGGTGCTTCTATATCAGCATAAGGAAAACCATGAAACCAAGAGCAATCAATAATGGTAGGATAATCTTGGAGTAAACGCTGACAGTGCGCATTAATTTCAGCCGGAATAAAACCTTGATCAGTTGTCACGATATAAGGCAGGATCGGTAGATAGCGTACAGCACTGACAGGTTGAATCTGCTGTTGCCGCATCAAAACAACCAGATCTACTGCCTCCACCGCTCTATCCGCAAAATCAATATGTGGATAGAGCTTACAGGGTAAGCTGATATCTGCATTGGCAAACATTTCGGGGGTACAGTTTGCATGTAGATCGTAAACTACCGCTATCGGAATCTCTGGACCAAGCAAGCTACGCAGTGAAGCTAATAAATCACCTTCAATATCTTCAAAACCATCAGCTACACCTGCGCCATGCAATGCCAACAACATTGCATCAATCGGCAAACTGGCTTTAACTCCATTTAAAATTTTCGCTTTCATCTCCAGATAAGCAGATTGTGCAATCGTACCTGAAGGTGTTGCTTGGCCGAGATAGATGGGGTGTAAATCAACTAAATGTTGTTTTGCCCCTTGAATGAAGCCACCGATTTGATGATTTGTACCAGTAAATGCATCAATAATTTCTTGACCTTGATATTGCTCAAATGCACTCAGTGTAGTTTGTCCAAAACTCGCCTCAGCATAGGTATTGGTTTCATGAATAATACCTGCCATAGCAAAACGATATTGAGCTGTTTGCATCACTAAAATCCTTTTAAAGTTAATGTTAAATTTGTCTTACACGTTGACTTTCTTCGGATCAAAACTCAGCGCGAGTAGTGCACTACACACTAAACTGGCTGCAATAATATAAATGGCGTATTCTGGACTGTGAAATGTATCAGTAATAAAACCAATTAAATATGGACTGACAAAACCACCTAGATTAGCCAATGAGTTGATCACACCAATCGCTGCAGCAGCGGTAATCCCACCTAAAAATGCCGTTGGAATTGTCCACATAATCGGAGAAAAACTGATAATCCCTGCTGCGGCAATCGACAGTGCAATCACGACCATCGTTAAATTTTTACCAAACCAAACACTGAGCAATAACCCTATTGCCCCCATTAGCAACACGATAGCTAAGTGCCAACGTCGCTCTACACGTAGATCTGAACTACGCCCCACTAGAATCATACTCACAATCGCGACAGTATAAGGAATGGCACATAAAAGCCCGATCATTAAACTGCCCTCTGCTCCTGCATCACGAATGAGCGTTGGCAAATAAAAACCGAGTGTATATAGACCAGCCATAGCGGGGAATGTCATACATATGATTTTCCAAACACGTTTGTCTGCTAAAATTTTTAAAAATGGCAAGTGTTCTTTATTATGATTATCTTGTTGAATTTCTTTAAGAATCAGTTCACGTTGTGCCGTACTTAACCATTTGGCATCTTGAACATTATTATTGAGTAAACACAGTGCAATAATCGCTAATGGAATCGTAGGAATCGCCTCTAATACAAACATCCACTGCCAACCATGATGCCCATTCACCTGATCAAAAGTTGCCATTAACCAGCCAGATAATGGGCTCCCAATAATCCCAGCGACAGGAATACCCGCCTGAAATAATGCAGTGACTTTACCGCGGCGTCGGTTTGGAAACCAATACGTTAAAAATAAAATCACTCCAGGGTAAAAACCAGCTTCTGCAATCCCTAAAAAGAAGCGCAATACATAAAATTGCCATGGCTGTGTCACAAAAATCATTAGCGCTGAAATAATGCCCCATGTCACCATAATCCTTGCAATCCACACTTTAGGGCCAATTTTATGCATGATGATATTGCTAGGCACTTCAAAGAGAAAATAACCAATAAAAAATAATCCAGCACCTAGACCATAAATTTCCTCACTAAACTGTAAATCAGACAACATATTGAGTTTCGCAATCCCAATATTAATACGGTCTAGATAGGCCACTACATAGCAAATCATTAAAAAGGGAATAAAACGTAATGCAACCTTTTTATAGGTTGCATCCACCCATTGAGTATGGGACAAATCAGATTGTTGTTTCATCATCATGCTTCTTCCTTAAAGCGATATTCGGTCAATTGGCCTAATGACTGTGTTGACTGAGATAAATATCTTGGCCAAGTTTTTGGAATTTTTGCATTTCTTGTTGTGGTACTAAGCAGCCACCCGTACTCCAAATCACATGGGTCGCCTTTTGAATATCAACCTGCTGAGCTGCAAGATAGGCTTTAGCCTCTGCACTATTGATCCAGACAGGGCCCTGCAAAGCAGCCGCCGCGGATGGCTCAACTTCAATATTTTCAAACTGTTTTAACTGATATAAGTTGTCATATAACTGCGGATCTTCCACAGTAAACACACCAGAGAGTTGGGCACGCATGAAAGGACTGACTAAGCTAGAAGCTAAGCCGACAGCAAGTCCATCTGCTTCGGTTTTATTATCTAACCCAATGTCATAGACCGATACAGGCTGATCTGTATCTGCTGCCAATTGCACCAACATACAAGGTGAGGCAACAGGTTCAGCAAAGAAACAATGCACCGCATCCCCAAAAATAGCTTTTAAGCCATAACAAATGCCACCAGGTGCGCCGCCAACACCGCTGGGGATATAAATCATGAGCGGGTGTTCACGATCAATAACCCGCTGTTGTTGCTTCAGCTGTGTTGCTAGATATTCTGCACATGCGGCATAGCCTAAAAATAACAACGCTGATTGTTCATCATCGACAAAATGGCATTTAGGATTCCTCTTTGCTTCAGCACGTCCACCCGCAACGGCTGCTGCATAATCACCCCGATGCTCAATCACCTCTACCCCACGATCACGTAAGCGCTGCTTTTTCCACTGCTTGGCTTCCACCGACATGTGTACAACGGCTTTGAAACCTAAAGCTGCAGCCATAATGCCAATACTAAGGCCTAAATTACCTGTGCTTCCCACACTAATGGTGTATTCAGAGAACAATATCTTAGCCTGTGGAGACGCTAAACGAATGAGATCCTGATCTGCTGCCATCAACTGATGTTCAATTGCAATTTTCTCAGAGATAGCAATAACTTCATGAAAACCACCACGAGCTTTAATTGAGCCTGCAATGGCTAGCTCATGGTCCGCTTTTAAATAAATGGCCTGAGTAGACAGTTCTAGCTGTGGAAAAAGCTTCTGCTCTGCTTGGTTTAAAGGCAATAGTGCCGACTCAATCATGCCCTGATGTTCGATCAATTCGGGGAAGAGATGACATAAAAGTGCTTGGCTGCGTTGTAGGCGTTCCTGTGCAACTTGAATCGCTGTTGCTGTGAGTTCAGTAGGAGGAAGCTCCCCCCCTAAATTAGGATTGAACCAGAGCATTGCTGTTTTTTGTTGTAATTGCTCAATTAAATCTGGAGCAAGCATTGCTGAGTTCTCAGACATATACAGATCATCCTTAAATCATAAATTGATAAGTTAGATCCGATAATAA
This sequence comes from Acinetobacter rudis, assembly GCF_000829675.1. Lineage (GTDB taxonomy): Bacteria > Pseudomonadota > Gammaproteobacteria > Pseudomonadales > Moraxellaceae > Acinetobacter > Acinetobacter rudis. The sequence continues at coordinate 11,369 of NZ_BBRX01000053.1, read as the reverse complement.
TTTAGGCAAAAGGCTATAAAAAATGATATTTTCTAAGGAACCCATTAGTAAAACTAATACATATGCGTTTAGAACATATCAATTTTGAAGCTTTAAAAACCTTTGAAGTGGCCGCTCAAACCTTAAGTTTTACCCAAGCAGCGCAGCAGCTTAATATTACGCAAAGTGCTGTGAGTCAGCAGATTCGACTGCTCGAACAACGACTAGAGTTTCCATTATTTCTTAGGCAAAATCGTAGCTTACAACTAACTGAACGTGGTCAAATCTTATTTGAAAGTGTCAGCCGTTCCTTTTCAGATATCAATCAAACGCTTAAGCGTCTACAAAGTAGACATAATGAACTACATATCAATTGCCTGCCCTCATTAGCATTACAATGGCTTATGCCACGTCTAAGTGATTTTCATCTGTCTCAGCCCAGTATTGTGGTTAAGCTCAAAGCCGAGTTTCAAAATTTAGACAGTCAGCTCATGCAAAATCAACAAATTGATTTAGGCATACGATTTGATCCCAATGAGGTCTCTGATGATTTCTCGGAGGTTTTATTAGATGAGTACCTAATTGCAGTGGCGACACCAACCTACTTAGCAAAACACCCTGATTTTGCTCAAGGAAAAAGTTTAGCTGGAATTACTTTACTCCATGACGCAATGCCGTGGATCGGTGCACCTGCTTATATTGAATGGCAAACATGGTTAAAACAGATTAAACCTGAATGGTTAATACAATTAGATGGTATTGAGTTTAATCTATCTAGCCTAGCAATTAGTGCTGCTTTAAATCATCAAGGTGTAGCAATGGGACGTAGTGCTCTCATTTATGATGAATTGGTTAGTGGGCGTTTAATCAATGTTTTTGGAACAGCGGTTCCCTCAACAGCCAGCTATAAACTGTTATATCCAAGCGGCAACAATCCCGATGTAGAAATATTTACCCAATGGTTAAAACAACAAGCAAAAGTTTTTAAAAAGCAGCGTAAAATTAATTTAATGAATTAAGTAAAAAATAACAGATGGGATTATTTAAATTTTTGCTGATTCTATTTTGGTAAATTGCCGATACCCTTTTTCATTTTGAATAAAACGGACATTTCTATTTTGGGATGACAAAAACATTTCGTATTACGCCCATTATCTTAAATGTAATACTTTACATACAGTATGCCTACTCTATGGAATAAGCTTCTAAAAGGCATTGTGCTGTAATTTCATCAAGTTTTTTTCAATCTCATTCCAATTATCAAGATATTCTTGAAATTGCTCATTCATGTAATTTGAACGTAGTGCCACCTGCATATAGTAGCCATCAACAACTAAAGCTATAAAATTTTGGTTACTCTCAATGATGGCATAGCCTCCGTTTTGCATTTGCAAGAAAGAACGTGAAGCATAGTCTAAATACCTAGTTTCGATTGGAGTTTTGGCAATCATTGCTGGAGAATATGCTGCAAAAATATTTTTATTTTTCACATTGTTTATAGGAAGCCAATAAAGATAACTATCTGCATTATTCAATGTTTGACATAGCAACTGATATAGGCTTTGACTATATTTTTCATTGTAATGATCTAAATAATCTAATAAATTTACTTTGTTATTATTAGCAATTATAGAAGTATTAATATAGTTATGATGATTAACCCATAAATTAAATATCTTAGAAATATCAGTATATTCCTTATTATTTAATTTTCCATAATAGGGTTTTAATGGATCACTACCCTCAATCCAAGGTTCGGTTTTTATATTCATAGAACACTCTCTAGTATATTTATAGATTCGTTTAAACGTAAAGAGGAACTTAAATTAACATAATACACTTTATGCCAAATACACTTAATAATATTTTCAGAAACAAGCACTCAATTCTAATTAAAAGCCCTATTATTTGTAAAGATATTAGATCTCTTTCATAAATCAAAAAACAACCAACTCATTGGCCATTTTTAATTGGAATATTTTATCTGGAATAGAGATTATGCATTCGATGAAAAAGGTTAATTTGATTTTATGTGATCAAGTGTGTCTGTAGGATTACTATATCAATTGATTAGTTAAGACAAGGAGTTCACAAAATTTCATCAACCGTAACTGCTTAATGTGACAGAACCCTACTTACTCCAATACTTTCTAAATTGTTCTTTAGACCAATTTCCTTTTAACATGGCTTGACTAAATTTTTTTCGTACTTGGATTTGATTTAAATATTTTTCTATAAATGGATGTTGAACTGTATTGATTGAAGAAAGAGCTGCATCAAGTGGAAACCACATAAGAATATCAGCAATAGTAAAGGTGTTACCACACATCCACATATTGTCTTTCAGGTGGGAGTCGATATATTTAAGTTGTTGATCAAAAGCTTTGTTTAAATAGATTTTATTGAATAATACTTTGAATAAGAATGGTACAGGTTTAAATAGCAAAGGAGTAGTGACCACTATTTGCTTGAATACTTGCCTTAAAACAAGCAATTGCATTAAGTTTGCATCTGCATAGTTCTTCCAAAAACAAAAATTAGCAAGATCAACATCATTTGGTGTTGCTAAATATAAAATCTGAAACTTTCTAGATAAAAACTCACATATTGCACTTGTTTCTGTCATGTAAAATGAGTCACATTCATATTGAATATGAATGGTTGGGAACTTTAAAGGCATAATGTCTGTAGGTAAATTTTGTTTGTGCTTATCTATATCAGAAGCATTTATTACATCGTAATCACAACCAATTTCTTCGAGTAACCATAAAATTCTTTGAGATCTAGAATTTTGAAGATGAAATAACGTGATTTTCATGATTATTAAACTCTGAAGATAGTTCTATGACATTAAAAGATTATAAAAGTAACACAATACACTAAATTATTTTCGTTAAATCAATTAATTACTGTCTAAATAAAAGCCTTAATTTTTTATCAAGGCTTTTACTCCGCAAAATCTACTCAGGCCATCCAACAATCAATCGCCCGACATCAATTGTTTGTCCATCAGCTGTTTCTAACATCGTTCGATATTCAGTAATACAGGCTTTGAGTATGTCTGAGCTGGTGCTGATGTACTTAATGATGATCTAACAGGGAGCTGTGGACATACGACTTTTGGCTGTATCGAGTTGCTTTGACAGGCGAAAAGCTGTGGACTGAGCACGAATAGCATCAGCTATGAATTGTTTAATTTTGCTCTGCTTTTAACAATTGTTCATACCATTGTTTTTCTTTGGTTTCAGCTTCGACTTTAGCCTTTTCGGTTAAGGCTTGTGAAATGGCCAGTTCTGTTTTGTGCTTGGTTTTAGCCTTAATCAGCTCGCCACCTAAATGATTGGTATAAGCTAACTGCCCCAAGCAGATAAAAGAAAGAACCGCTATTGCGATCCAGTATTTGTATTTCCTGATAACATATAAGTTCGTAGAGTACTTATACATTTATCACGCCGATCTAGCTACCTTTTCGACAGCCACCAACAATTATTAGAACTTACTGAGCAATCTTTCTTTGCCACAAACTTCTACTTCAATAATGATTAACATGCCTGAACGTTGACCTGCTTTTAAGTTACTAAGCATTGAAGATGATTGCCAATTACTGTTCTAGCCATATTTAGTAGTAAATTTTAGAATTTATTTGATGTACTGCTGTAAATATACCTATAAAAATGGATTATAACGGTGCGGTATAGGACAAATTTATATAATAGAAAGATAGGTAATACAGTAATAATGAGATGAGATAATAGATAAGTGGTGCGCTCAGCGGGACTCGAACCCACGCCACAGGCTTCGGAGACCTGTACTCTATCCAGTTGAGCTATGAGCGCAAAAAGTAGTGCACATCATATCAAAAAAAAGCTCTAGGTAAAGTGATTATCCAAATACATTGCTTTTGCTGTCTATACTTTATACAACGTCCCAAATATGCAACTGTATATTACTTACAGAATACTTGGTTTATTGCAGTAGATCACTCACAATAGTCTCTCATTAAACGAAGTGGGTGGTTTATGACTGCAGCATTGACATTAAAGGACTTATCTAAAACCTATAAAAATGGTTTTCAGGCACTCAAAGGCATTAACTTGACTGTGCCTGAGGGTGAATTTTATGCCCTACTTGGCCCCAATGGTGCAGGCAAGTCAACGACAATCGGTATTATTAGTTCTTTGACACGAAAAACTGCTGGCTCAGTCAATATCTTTGGCCATGATCTTGATCAACAACCGTCTCATGCCAAGCAATGTCTTGGCGTTGTACCACAAGAATTCAACTTTGGTCATTTTGAGAAAACCTTAGATATCTTGGTTACTCAAGCAGGTTATTACGGTATTCCCAAAGCACTTGCACAGCAACGTGCTGAACATTATCTGGAAAAACTCGGACTCTGGGACAAACGTGACGTGCAAGCACGTATGCTTTCTGGCGGTATGAAACGCCGACTGATGATTGCACGTGCCATGATGAACGAACCCAAATTGCTTATCTTGGATGAGCCGACAGCAGGTGTAGATATCGAGCTTCGCCGTTCAATGTGGGATTTTCTTATTGAAATGAATGAGAAAGGTACATCAATTATCTTAACTACCCACTATTTAGAAGAAGCAGAAATGCTTTGTCGTAAAATTGCGATCATCGATCGTGGCGTAATTAAAGAAGATACCACGATGAAATCATTCTTGGGTCAGCTCAATGAGGAATCATTTATTTTTGACCTAGAACAAGCAATTGAACCATTTAAAATAGATATTGTTGGACTCAAATTTGAATTACTTGATCCTATGACATTACAAGTCACGATGGATAAAGCCCATACCTTGAATGATCTCTTTCTCCTTTTTCAAGCACAAAATATTCAAGTACGGAGTATGCGCAACAAATCCAACCGACTTGAAGAGCTATTTGTAAAAATGGTTGAAAAAAATCTAGATGGAGCACAGGCATGAATTTCAACCAACTCAAAGTTGCCCTATTTACTTTAGTGCATAAAGAAATTCGTCGCTTTATGCGCATTTGGCCTCAGACCTTATTACCCCCTGCGATCACCATGAGCCTTTATTTTGTCATTTTTGGCAACTTAGTTGGTTCACGCATCGGACAAATGAGCGGCTTTAGTTATATGCAGTTCATTGTGCCTGGTTTGATTATGATGGCAGTAATCACAAACAGTTATGCCAACGTATCTTCAAGTTTTTTTAGTGCGAAATTCCAAAAAAGCATCGAAGAACTGATTATGAGTCCAGTACCTTTATACCTAGTCCTGTGGGGCTATGTGATTGGTGGTGTTACACGCGGTATTTTGGTTGGAGCTATTGTCACTGCGATGAGCTTGTTCTTTACTGAACTTGCCATACATAATGTCTTTGTCACGGTATATACCATTATTATCACCTCATTGTTATTTTCATTAGGTGGTTTTATTAATGCTGTCTATGCAAAATCGTTTGATGATATTTCAATCATTCCAACCTTTGTATTGACCCCGCTCACTTACTTGGGTGGTGTATTCTACTCGATCAGCGCACTAAGCCCTTTTTGGCAAAATCTATCGCTGATCAACCCAATCGTCTATATGGTAAATGCTTTTCGATATGGCATCTTGGGTCATAGTGATGTCAATGTCAGTCTTTCGCTCATTGTCATCACATTCTGTTGTGCCATTTTATATGGTATTGCTTATTACTTACTTGCACATAGTTCAGGAATGCGTGAATGACCGTAGAACTCTCTTTATTAGGTAAAGACACCGTTTATCCAACTGAATATCAACCTGACATTCTTTTTCCTATCGCACGTGATACAGCACGTGAACAATATAAAGATGTCGCTGGAATTTATCAGGGTCAAGATTGGTGGCATATTTTTGAAGTATCTTGGTTAAACCAACATGCTGTACCACAAGTTGCAATTGCGCGAATGAGTTTACCAGCCTCATCACCCTACTTGATCGAGTCAAAATCTCTCAAGCTTTATTTTAATGGGCTCAACTTTACTCGTTTTAATAGTCAAGCTGATTTTATCGCGACTGTGGAACAAGATTTATCACGTGCAGCAGAAGCCCAAGTCACCATCACTCTTTTTCAGGTTGACGATCTAGCCATCTCACAGCCACAAGGCCTGTGTCTAGATCAATTGCAGCCCTCTGGATTTTCTATACACCCAGATGCAAGTCTACTCAAGTTTGATGAAGAAGACGCTTCAAATAAAGAGATTCAGCTGTATTCACATTTACTTAGAAGTAACTGCCCTGTCACTGGTCAACCAGACTGGGGCACTATTTTTATTCGGTATAAAGGTAAAAAACCTTGTTATCAAAGTATCTTGGCTTATATTATCTCTTATCGCCAACATAATGGCTTTCATGAGCAATGTGTAGAGCAAGTTTTTGCAGACATCTGGAAAAACTTAGCACCAAGCCAACTTATGGTGTATGCAACCTACACAAGACGTGGTGGTTTAGACATTAATCCTTGTCGTGTATCTGATCTCTCATGGATGCCAACCCCTATACGTCTAGCACGTCAATAAGATATTAAGGAAAATACATGTCTTTTTTTGGTTTTAGTCCATCTGAAAATTTAATCAATAATATTCATTATGGTATACAGAAAAAAAATTCATCTGAACCGCTTTATCCAACGCGTGATGAAACAGCATTGTTAATCAATGACGAGATTATTAATGCAATTTTGATTGAAGTTATTCACCGCTTTCCTGTAAGTGACAAAAGGGAAACAGCCGAAAAACTTGCTGGTTTTATTCAATCTACTGTTGCTGTATTACTGAAGCAGTTATTAAGCAAGTCGCCGAACGAAGTGGTACGCCAATCAATTGAGTTTTCAGAATCAAGTCTATTTAAAGACCCTGAACAAAATGTACGTGTGGGTTTGGCACTTGATCCTCAGCTTGCTGGTGCATTGAAAAATCAATTCGCTGAAATATTATTAGGTAATGATGTAAACCGTACTGCATTGTCTGAATTGTATAAACAATTCGCTGATGCCACGATTCGCCATTTTATGACAGATTTCAATAAAACCCTTGATCTCGGTATGATCAAGCGTAAAGCAGCTGATCTTGCAACTTCAGCAGTCACTAAAGCTGTACATATAGCAGTAGATCGCTTGATTCCTCATTTAAGTAAAGAGGAACTTCACGCTTTAGCTGAATACCACGACACATTGTTCTACGTCTAATTTTTGATTTTTGATCAGCAAGACCGAGCAATCGCTCGGTTTTTTTAATTCAATTTGAGTCTACAGATTGTCTTCAAGGTGGTTTGTGATAGCATGCGTAAAACAAATGTATAACTCACAAATCAGCTCATGTCACCAAGTTCCCAGTATAAGTTTTTACGCCAGGCTCCACGTGATGGCTTAAGTACATCGATGCAGCCTACACGCTGGCAACGATTACATATTGACCCATGGCTATGTCTGTTTCTCATTCTCAATGCGGCACTAGGACTAACTGTCCTTTATAGTGCTTCAGCACAAGATACCATGCTGGTAACTCGTCAAGCCATTAGCTTTGCGATTGGATTTACCGTGATGATTGCCATGGCGCAAATCCCACCTAAAGTCTACCAAGCTTTTGCCCCCTACTTTTATGCTTTTGGGGTGCTGTGCTTACTCGCAGTCATGCTCATTGGTGAGGTTCGTATGGGCGCGCGGCGTTGGATTGATATTCCTGGTTTTGGTAGTGTGCAACCCAGTGAGTTTATGAAAATTGGTATGCCACTAATGATCGCATGGTTTTTAGCGCTCAGGCCCTTACCTCCCAGCTTAAAAAATGTAGCAATCTCACTCCTTTTGATTGGCATACCTTTTGTTATGATCGCCAAACAACCCGATCTAGGTACCTCATTATTAATTCTCGCCAGTGGGATGTTTGTCTTATTTCTCAGCGGATTATCTTGGAAAATGATTGGTGCTGCACTGGCGGGTTTAGGCTTGATTATCCCCCCTGCGTGGATGTTCCTTTTACATGATTATCAGCGACAACGCGTACTCACCCTACTCAATCCTGAAGCGGATGCATTAGGGACTGGCTGGAATATTATTCAATCCAAAACAGCAATTGGTTCTGGGGGATGGAGTGGTAAAGGCTTTCTAGATGGCACACAAGCACATCTACACTTTTTACCTGAAGGCCATACTGACTTTGTAATCGCAGCTTATTCAGAAGAGTTTGGGTTGATTGGAATCATTATACTGATTACATTATACTTTTGCATGATCGTTAGAACCTTTCAAATTAGTCTACAAAGCTTTCACAATTTTGGACGCCTCGTTGCTGGCGCCTTTGGTTTATCCTTTTTTGTTTATGTCTTCGTCAATGCGGGGATGGTCAGCGGCATTTTACCTGTCGTAGGTGTCCCATTACCCTTTATGAGTTATGGCGGAACAGCAATCATTACATTAATGGCAACCTTTGGAATCGTCATGTCCATTCATACACATCGTTAATCTGGAATATTAATATATGTTTAATCAAGAGTTATGGAAAAAAATTCGTAATATAGGTTTGTGTAGTGCTGCGCTTTCTTTCACCAGTTTTTGCCAAGCCAATGACTTTTCGCAGCATCCAGACTATGAAGCATTTAAACAAAAAACGATGCAAACCTATGGGTTGACAGCGATACAAGTTGACCAAGCAATGAATGGGTCAAAAAACTTACCCAACATTATTAATATTATGAATCGACCAGGCGAAAGTAAACCTTGGTACGACTATAAGGCCATGTTTCTGACCGAAGGTACAATCCGTAAAGGTGTTAATTTTAAAAATCAGTATGCAGATACTCTACGTCGTGCTGAACAAGAATATGGCGTCCCACAAGCTGTCATTTTAGGCATTTTAGGTGTGGAAACAGGCTTTGGATCCAACAAAGGTGGCTTTATTACACGTGATGCGCTGGCAACTCTAGGCTTTGGTTTCCCACGCCGTGCTGAATACTTCAAAGATGAGCTAGCAGCATTAATTGCTTGGACGTATAAAGATGGCAGTCCAACAAATTCAGTCGTTGGATCATATGCTGGTGCGATTGGTTATCCTCAATTTATGCCAAGTAATATTACTAAATTTGGTGTGGATTACGATGGTAATGGTCATATTGACCTGCGTAATTCAGCAGTAGATGCGATTGGTTCTATTGCAAACTACATGGTTCAACATGGTTGGCAAAAAAATCAACCTATCGGTTTTCAAGCACGCTACAGTGGTAGCCAACCAGACGAAGTGATTGCCAAAGATTTAAAACAACCCACACCTTATGGCGCACTACGCAAATTAGGTGTAACTCCAATTAACTCAATGGTTAAAGTTGATGACCTAGATATGGTCAATGTCATTCAATTACAAGAGAAATTTGGTCCAGTATATTATATTACTTATCCAAATTACCAAGTGATTACTGAATACAACCGCAGCCGTTTATATGCAACTGCGGTATGGTTATTAGGCACAGAAATCGCCAATAGATAATTTTTAAAATTCAAGTTTCATAAAATGTCAAGATTTTTTATTATGGAATCAATCAAATTTTGGCATTTTAAAAGAACTTGTTACAATTTAGATTATTTTTTAACCAATATTGCACTTTTTTTGTATTTTTTAGTCAGGTTTTTTAAATAATGCTAGACAGCTTAACGGTAGCATGAATATTATCTCCTACCGTTAAATGTAGTCGCACCATTAAATTTACAGACCTGTCGTTTAAATTTTCAGTTGTTTTGAAGGTTTTTCCTGGGGTTCCAAGGAGTTAAAAGATGCATACATCGCTGAAATATGCGCTTGCATTGGCCACTAGTATTGGTCTTACACAAGCAAATGCTGAGATGGTTCAATCATCTTATCTAAATAATACCGCTGATACTTCAAGTTTAGCTTCACGTGTTGTGAGCAAAGATGCAGCTGGCTTCAACTCACACTTCTCAAACCTTAACAGTTTGGCAATTACTGAAACTTCAGGCGATCAAATCCGTCGCCAAACTATTGCAGCTAAAATTGCAATTCCTGCTGACGAACCTTCAGTCATTGATAAATTGAACAACGTTGCCTCTAATACTGTTCGTAAGTTCAGTCAAACGGGTGTAGCATCTTGGTATGGTCGTCAGTTCCATGGTCGTAAAACGGCTAGTGGTGATACTTTCGATATGAACCAATTAACAGCTGCTCACCGTAGCCTTCCTCTTAACTGCTATATTCGCGTAACCAACAAAGAAAATGGTAAAAGCGTTGTTGTTAAGGTAAATGATCGTGGCCCATTCCATGGTAATCGTGTTGTCGATTTATCTTATGGTGCAGCTAAACGTTTAGGCATTACTAACTCTGGTACAGCAAAAGTCAATATTGAACGTGTTGATGGCCCTAATTCCTAACTCGGTCAGCTACGTTTAACGTTAAAAAGCCACATTGAGTGGCTTTTTTCATTTTATTTGCAGTCAGGCTAAACATGTGAGTCAGCTTTTAAGATTCCCAAAAAAATAAAAAGACATTAAGATAAAATCTATAGGATATTTTTAAAATCGATTTTAACAAAACAAGATGAAAACCATGGAGTACAAGATGAAGTCCATTAGTGAGTGGTTTGAAGAGTACAGTGATAGTCATCAAAATCAAACCAATAAAATGATCCATTGGGTCTGCGTTCCTACGATCTTATTTTCAATCATTGGCATACTTGCTCAATGGAGTGCCACAATAACTGCTTTGATTTTGGTGCTCATTTTAGTTTTTTATGCACGACTTGACATCGTACTTGCAATTGCCATGTCCATTTTACTGGTGCTCATGGCTTGGCTGATCCTAATCCTGCCCTTTAACAGTGGTTTCTATATCGCTTTATTTGTAGTTGCGTGGATTGGGCAATTTTATGGCCATAAAGTTGAAGGTAAAAAACCATCGTTCTTTAAAGACCTTCAATTTTTACTTATAGGCCCACTTTGGTGTATGGATGCATATCTTGCTAAGCTTTGGCCAAAACAGTGGAAATCGCGCCAACTCACCCCAATTAACCACAATTAGCCGTAAAACAATCTTTACTTCGCTTTAAACAGCTTTATTCGCTTGTTTTAGCCACATAAAAAAAGAGCAAGTATCAACCTTGCTCTTTTAACTTAAACCCCTAGAATCGCACTTAACGCCACTGCTGATCAATTGCAGTAATCAAACGATCATTGAGTTGCTGCTGCTCTACTTGCCAAAGCTTTACATCTGCTTCAGACGGTTCACTTTGACCATCTCCTGCACTCAACATACGTTTTAAGAGACTCTTATAACGATATGCAGAAACATCGCCTGTAATATCCGCGCCAATTAAACGCCCCGCACAGGCATCAATCAGATCCAGCAAATTCTGTTCAACAAAATTGCCTTGG
>NZ_BBRX01000054.1 GCF_000829675.1 Acinetobacter rudis | reverse complement strand
TCAAGGCAATTTTGTTGAACAGAATTTGCTGGATCTGATTGATGCCTGTGCGGGTCGTTTAATTGGCGCGGATATTACAGGTGATGTTTCTGCATATCGTTATAAGAGTCTCTTAAAACGTATGTTGAGTGCAGGAGATGGTCAAAGTGAACCGTCTGAAGCAGATGTAAAGCTTTGGCAGGTTGAGCAGCAGCAACTCAATGATCGTTTGATTACTGCAATTGATCAGCAGTGGCGTTAGAACAGGGACTATATTTTTATCCAATCGAGCGTAAAACCTCACCGTTCAAAGTATAGGTATTCACACCGAGATGTGTAGATACCTATGTTTAGGAGGTGAGGATGTCAATCAAGCACTACATGATATTGAGTTTAGCGTAGACGTGACAAACGCTCACCAATCATTTGAATAATTTGTACCATAATCAGTAAGATAATCACGGTTAGAGTCACAACACTGCCATCAAAACGGTTATAGCCATAGTCAATTGCTAAAGCGCCGATTCCACCAGCACCGACTGCACCTGCCATTGCTGTAGCACCAAGTAAACTGATAGAGGCACTGGTTAAGTTTAAAATTAATGAACTACGTGCTTCAGGAATGACAAATTTAAAAATAATTTGGCTTGGTGTTGCACCCATTGCTTGAGCTGACTCAACAATACCAGGGTTAACTTCAAGTAAAGAAATTTCTAGTAAACGTCCGATATAAGGGCCAATATAGAAGGTAAGCGGAACAATTGCAGCCCAAACACCAATGTTCGTACCTGTTAAGATTTTGGTTAATGGGATCAGTGCAATCAATAATATAATAAAAGGTAGCGAACGCAGCGCATTGACGACTGGGCCCAAGCTATTATAAATCAGACGATTGGATAAAATCCCTTGTGGACGGGTCAACCAAAGCGTTACGGCTTGGATAAAGCCCCAGAGCGTACCCAAAAGCATGGCAAGAAAAAGCATATAGATCGTTTCCTGCATTGCAGTAACGAATTCATCCATAGTGACGATGCTTTGCCAAAAGGGTTGGGTCACAGTTGTCAGGAATTGAACGATTAAATCTCTCATGCGATAACTCCTGCTTTTTTAACCATGACTTGATTGGCTTCTAGATAAGCAATCGCTGCATTGATTTGATCATGTGTTCCAAGTAGTTGTACAAACATTTGTCCAATGACATGACCTTGAATTTCAGTCATATTGGCAAATAAAATATTAAGTTGAAGATCAAATTGACCAATGGTTTTTTGAATCACTGTCTCTTGTGCAGACTTACCTAAAAATTGCAGACTATAAATACTGTGATGATTTTGATTTTCCAAACGTTCTAAGATACTTAATGGGAGTTGTTGTTGAAGTACAGTTTGGATAAAGCTTTGTGTAGTTGGATGTTGAGGATGACTGAAGATCTCTAAAGTGCTGCCCGTTTCTACCACTTGGCCAGCTTCCATGACCGCAACATAATCGCAGACTGACTCGATCACATCCATCTCATGAGTGACCATTACGATGGTAATATTCTGTTCTTGATTGATTTTTTTTAATAAAGCCAATACAGAGCGTGTGGTTTGTGGATCAAGCGCGGAGGTGGCTTCATCACAAAGCAAAATTTTAGGACGATTGGCCAGTGCACGAGCAATACCGACACGTTGTTTTTGCCCACCAGAAAGTTCATCAGGAAAAGCATTCTTTTTGTTTTTTAAATCAATGAAGTCGAGTAATTCATCTACACGAGCTTGGCGTTCAGCTTTACTGTAGCCCAATAGTAATAAAGGCATTTCAATATTTGCTGCAACAGTTTTTGTTTCAAGCAAATTAAAATGTTGAAAAATCATGCCAATATTGGCACGTTCCTGACGTAGTTGTTGTGGACTATAGGCTGTAAGATCTTTTTGTTGAATAAATACCTGACCTGATGTTGGACGCTCAAGTAAATTGATTAAGCGTATTAAGGTACTTTTACCTGCACCACTATAGCCGATAATACCAAAGATACTGCCTTGTGGAATTTCTAGATTAATTTGATTGAGTGCCTGATAGGTTTGACCCTTTTGCACATAGTGTTTGGAAATATTCTTAAATTCAATCATCGCTGTTTGTCTACATCAAATAACCTAAAAGAAAAAGCAGGTAGCGCACTACCTGCTGTATTTAATTGTGTGGATAGACTGAGTAAATTATTTGTTTTCAGTCAGGTATGTCACAGGTTTGTTTACATCGATTTTTGTACCAGCAAAATGCTCATCGACATATTTTTTCACTTCAGCACTGTGATAAAGCTCACCCACTTTTTGCAAAGTTGCATCGTTTTCACGGCCTGCAGCAGTTGCTAAAATATTGACATAGAGTTTAGTACTTTGATCGATTTTTTCATAATAAATCGCATCTTTAATTACATTTAACCCGCCTTCCATCGCAAGTGTATTACCTAATACGATGGCATCAACTTCACCTTTAACACGTACAGCAGTAGCCATTGGAATAGTTTTTAACTGTAGGTTTTTAGGGTTTTCAACGACATCACGTGTAGTGCCTTTGATCGGATCAAAATCAGCTTTGAGCTTAATTAAACCTGCTGATTGTAATAATGACAGTGCGCGTGATTCGTTTGCAGCATCATTCGGAATAGCGATCTTAGCGTTGTTAGCTAATTCACCTACAGATTTTACTTTATCTGAGTAAATACCCATTGGCTCAATATATGTTGTTGAAACTGGAGTAACTTTGTCTTTACTTTCAGCATTGTAGGCAAGCAAATAGTTATACGATTGAAATGCATTGAGATCAACTTCTTTATTTGCAGTTGCATTGTTCATTGCTACATAGTCATTAAAGTTTTTGACTTCAATATTTAGTCCTGCAGCTTTCGTTGACTCTAAGCCTGCAATATAACGCCAAACATCAGTATCAGAACCTGTTGATGCAATCGTGATTTTAGCTGGATTAGCCGCATCAGTATTTTTTGCACTTTTTTCTTCAGGTGTTTTACTGCAGGCTGCAGCCAGCAGTACAAACAGACTTAAAAAAAGGCTGATATATTTTTTCATTTCTCTCGTCCTTATCGGAATCAATAAAAGTTCAAGCTTCAGTCTCAACGACTAGAAGTTGCTTGTTCTGTAGTTGCTTATATTCTTTTGGATAATGTCGCTCGGTGACATCCAAATGCGAACGTAAACGACCCTTTAAAGTATTTAAACCAACATTCCTATAGAGTGGATTGTGTGGTTCATAATCAGGCCCCAATGCTAAAGCAGCGAGTTCGGGTTTTAAATCCAATACTGGAATATCGCCAGCAAAAATGTTTGGCGTTAAAAAATAAGCGATCGAATAACGATCTTGACCCGCTTGAGGTGCATTTACACGGTGAATATTACCATGTAGATAGCCATTACTCGCAAGTTCTAATACTTCTCCAATGATAACAATTAAAGCATCTTCGACATAAGGTATATCTTTCCACGTATCTTGCGCATAAACCTGTAGGCCACCGATCGGATCTTGGGTCAATAAGGTAATGATACCGCTATCTTTGTGTGCACCGACACCTTGGCGATGCTGAGGATCAGCACTGGCTGGGTAATGCAGTAATTTAACCAGTTCAGCAGGGTGCTTGGGATCAATTAAAACATCAAGCGCATGTGCGGGCTGTTCGAGTGCAGCTAAAAAATGTCTAAGTAATTCAATTGTTAACTTTCTGGCTTTGTGCTGAAAAGCACTTATTTTTTCACGAAACTCTGGCCACTGTTCAGGCCATTGGTTTGGGCCTTGCAGACGATAGTAACTTGGACTAGTGTCATCCAGCTCTAAGGCTGGTAGTTCTGCACCAAGGTCAATTTGTTCACGATAGTCAGGCTTTTGTTGTGTTGATTCAGCTGCAACATGATTATAGCCACGAAAATGTGGAGAATTGACCATCGCAATTTTTTGTTTTTCTGTCAGTGCTAAAGCAAAAAACTCATGTGCTAAACGCTGAACCTCAGCCAGTTCCTCTGCTGTAAAGCCATGACCACGTAAATAGAAAAATCCAGACTCACGCGAGATTTTACGTAAATTCATTGCAAAGCTGTGCATATCCATTGCATCATTTACTTCAGTTAAGTCGATGATTGGTAATACAAACTGTGAGCTTTGATCTGAATGAGTCATGAGATTTCAACAGGGGGCGATAAGTAAAAACAGAGTATATTTATTTTTTATAGTATTTAAATTAATTAAAATGAACTTCAATATGAATTTAAAATATAAGGAAGTCAGTGCGCATAGATGAAAGTCAATACGGCTTGATTAAAGCATTCATTTCCATCATGGTGATGAAAATGAATGCAGTGGTCTAGTTCATTTAGTGCAGCTTATTGGACTTAAGCTTGTTCGCGTGCAATAGCGCGGTAGCCAATATCTTTACGATACTGTACACCGGTAAAGCTTACTTGTTGGCAAAGTTCAAGTGCTTTAGCTTGAGCTTCTTGGATGCTGTCACCAATAGCTGTCACACATAATACACGTCCACCAGACGTGATGACTTGGCCTTGATCATTTAGAGCAGTACCAGCATGGAATACTTTTGTACCTTCTGTCGCTACATCTAGACCTTGGATAACATCACCCTTACGTACAGTTTCAGGATAACCCTCAGCAGCTAAAACAATACCGACTGTCTTACGCTCATCCCACGCGGCTTCAGCAGGAAGTTGACCTTCAATACCTGCTTCAATCAGTTCAACCAGAGAAGATTGTAAACGCATCATAATCGGTTGAGTTTCAGGGTCGCCAAAACGACAGTTAAATTCGATGACACGAGGCTGACCAGCAGTGTCAATCATCAGGCCTGCATATAAGAAGCCAGTATAAACATGACCATCTTTTGCCATACCCTCAACAGTAGGACGCATCACTTCTTGCATGACACGCTCAAATACTTCTTGAGTGACAACAGGAGCAGGGGAATAAGCACCCATACCACCAGTGTTCGGGCCTTGGTCTGCTTCAAAGATCCGTTTATGGTCTTGTGACGTTGCCATAGGCAAAATGTTGTCACCATCGATCATACAAATGAAAGAGGCTTCTTCACCATCAAGGAACTGCTCAATCACTACACGTGATCCAGCATCACCAAACTTATTGCCAGCTAGCATATCGTCAATTGCTGCAAAAGCTTCATCATTGGTCATTGCCACGATTACGCCTTTACCTGCAGCTAGACCATCAGCTTTGATTACGATAGGAGCGCCATGTTGTTCAACATAGGCTTTAGCTGCAGCAACTTCCGTGAAGACATCATAAAATGCAGTTGGAATGTTGTGGCGTTTTAAGAAGTGTTTAGCAAAAGCTTTAGAGCCTTCGAGTTGAGCTGCAAATTGTGTTGGGCCCCAGATTTTCAAATCTGCTGCACGACAAGCATCGACAACACCATTAACCAAAGGTGCTTCAGGACCTACAACAATGAGATCTACATTGTTTTGCTTAGCAAACTCAATGATTGCAGGATTATCCAAAATATCGACTGCTACATTTTCGCATTTTGCTTCTGTGGCTGTACCGGCATTGCCAGGTGCAACAAAAACTTTACTCACTTTTTCATCTTGGGCAATTTTCCATGCCAAAGCATGCTCACGACCACCGCCACCTAGAACTAAAATATTCATTGCCACAAACTCCATGAATCGCAATGACATAAAGTCCTCTAAAAAAGAGGACTTTAGGCATAAATATCGAAATAATCAAATATATGTGCACAATCCCCCTAGTCGGGGAATTGTGCATTAAAGATTAATGACGGAAATGACGCATACCGGTAAAGACCATCGCAATCCCATGCTCATCGGCAGCAGCAATAGTTTCTTCATCACGCATAGAACCACCCGGTTGAATGATACATTTAATGCCTGCTTTAGCAGCATTATCAATACCATCACGGAATGGGAAGAATGCATCTGATGCCATAACTGCACCTTCAACCACAAGACCTGCATGTTCTGCTTTGATTGCAGCGATACGTGCAGAGTTGACGCGGCTCATTTGACCAGCACCTACACCAATGGTTTGACGGTTTTTCGCATAAACGATTGCATTTGATTTAACGTATTTTGCAACTTTCCAAGCAAAGATAAGGTCATCAATTTGCTGGTCAGTCGGGGCAATTTTAGTCACAACTTTAAGGTCGTCTTTACTGATCATACCTAAGTCTTGATCTTGAACTAATAAACCGCCATTGACGCGTTTGTAGTCATATTGCGCTTGACGAGCTTCAGGAGCTGGTAATTCGCCGCAAACTAATACACGAACGTTTTTCTTCGCGCCAGTCACTTCAAGTACACCATCAGCAATACTTGGTGCAATAATCACTTCAACAAATTGACGATCTACGATGGCTTGAGCAGTCGCAACATCTAATTCACGGTTAAATGCAATGATGCCACCAAACGCTGATTCTGGATCTGTTGCATAGGCAAGGTCATAAGCGGCATGAATGCCATCTAACGATACAGCAACACCGCACGGGTTAGCATGTTTAACGATAACACAAGCAGGTTTAACAAAAGTTTTTACACATTCAAGTGCAGCATCTGTGTCAGCAATATTGTTATAAGACAATTCTTTGCCTTGTAACTGAGTTGCAGTTGAAACAGAAGCTTCTTGCGCAGTTGATTCCACATAAAAAGCAGCTGCTTGATGTGGGTTTTCACCGTAACGTAAATCTTGAGCTTTATTAAGCTGAGTATTGAATGTGCGTGCAAACTGATCTGCTTCTGGTTCTACTTTACCGACGCGTGCACCGAGGTAAGAAGCAATCATGCCATCATATTGAGCAGTGTGTTCGAATGCTTTTACAGCAAGGTCAAAACGCGTAGCGTGAGAAAGTGCGCCATCTGTTGTGAGTTCACTAATGATGTCAGCATAATCTGAAGCATTCACTACAATACCCACTGAAGCATGGTTCTTAGCAGCGGCACGAACCATAGTTGGTCCACCGATGTCGATATTTTCGATCGCATCAGCAAGGCTACAGTTCGGCTTTGCAACAGTTGCAGCAAAAGGATAGAGGTTAACCACGACTAAGTCGATTGGATCGATCTGATGTTCTTGCATTACTGCTTCATCTAGACCACGGCGTGCCAAGATGCCACCATGGATTTTAGGATGTAAGGTTTTGACGCGACCATCCATCATTTCAGGAAAGCCAGTATGCTCAGACACCTCTACGACAGAGATATTACTTTCTTTCAATAGCTTATAAGTACCACCTGTAGAAAGAATTTCTACCCCTAAATTTGCAAGTTGTTGAGCAAATTCGACAATTCCTGTTTTGTCAGAAACAGAGATCAAAGCGCGTTTAATAGTCATGATTTTCAGTCAGCTGTTGTGTTGAAGTCTACAGATTAAAAACAGATGGGCATAAAAAATGCCCACAGACGTGAGCATTTTAGCATTTTATTCACTCATTAGGCCGTGAGCTTTTAACTTTTTACGCAAAGTTCCACGATTTAATCCTAGAATCTCTGCAGCACGTGTTTGGTTGCCGCGAGTATATTCTAAGACAACAGACAAAAGAGGTTTCTCCATTTCTGCCAATACCATATCGTAAACTTGAGATGGTTGTTCGCCTTGCAATTGAGCAAAGTAGTGACGAACAGCGCGATCTACATGGATACGAAGAGCGACATCAGATTGTGCAGTAAAAATGGGAGACTTACTATTCATGCGTATTTATCCGAATAAAAAAACAAATACTGCCCGGGTAAAGCAGTATAAATGTGGTATAAAACTTGAGTGTCGATTTAGATCTTAAATCGCGCGCCCGATATTGGTAACAATTAGCTTGCCATATTTCGTCAAATTGGTTGCAAAATAAGCGTAACAATAAATTAATAATTGTAACCACGCTATTTCACAGACAAAAAAACCAGCTGCGCAATATTGATAAATATTGCACAAAACTAGACATTTTGTTGTGGGATTTTGCAAATGTTGACGAAGCATAGCTTTCGTGGCGCATATAATAGCATTGTCTTAGAAAAAATGAGCAAGTTAACTACAATTTTTTTATTATTTTTTTAATTAAGTTTGTTAAGGGCGCATAATTTCGATTTTATACTGCCAATTTTGGTCATAATGCTGTAATAAAGTGAATTTAAAGGCATATGGATGGCGTGCTGGAATTCGAGTCATACCATTTAAGCTCTGTACCAGATATTCAGCAGGGGAAATAACCCGCTCTAAGTACTGCTGATCTTTTTGCATAATCACTTTGAAGTGGGGCAGTTTTAGACTTTCCGCGTTGTAATTCATTAAAACGCCAGAGATCTGAGTGTGATTATCAAGCGTACGTTCAACTTTAAAATGTTCAACATTAAGCTTTTTATAACGCTGATCAAGTGTTTCACATCTTACTAATGTACACGCCTGATTAAAGAAGGCATTTAAAACCTTGGATTGCTCTAACAGCTGTGGGTTGAACCATAAGATTTGAAAGACAAAAAGTAAAAATAATGAGAGATTAATAACTCCCCACATCAGGTAATAAGCAAATTGAGGTCTTTTCTTTCGTTGAAAAGCCATTTCTCTACTTTGCGATAAACTCGGTGCAGGATAGTAATAAACGTTATTGCGATGATAATAATTTAGGTTGTTTAAATAATGATGTAAGTCAAGATTGGACTGGTCTACTGTGCGCGATAAGATGTCTAGCCCCAGTGCATTATCACTTGCTGTGCTTTTACTGCGAGTGAAAAAGCTGCGTTGTTCATGCTGACGCGGCACTTGATCTTCAGGTAAATTTAAATTGGATTGTTGTAAATGTAATAGAGCATTGAAGTTCTCAGCACATTTAGGACAACAGACCATGCCCTGAGCCACGGTTAATTGTGGCACTGTCACTTTATATAAGCTAAGACAGTTTGGGCAGCGGGTCTGTTTGGTGTTCATAGGCTTAACCTAATCAATACGCAGTATTAGTGACGTTTTCCTGAAAGTCGATACCAAGTTTCTTCACGTTGCGCACGATCTGTCACATCAAAGAAGGCTTGGTAGGTTTTGCTTACATCTTCTACTTGTTCTTCAATAATACCTGCTAAGGCAAATTCAGCTTGTGGTTTGGTAAGTTCAGCAAACTCTTCAACCAAAGACATTAATGGGCCAGCTAATATATTGGCAACCAAAACATCTGCTTGTTGTGGTTTAAAGTGTTGTTCAAAAGCTTCAGGTAGATCGACATAAAGACCATCTAAGACACCATTAAGCTCAGCATTTTGCTTGGTGGCCAATACTGCTTGGGGATCAATATCAGTGGCATAGACTTTTTTAGCACCAAGTAATAGAGCAGCTACAGCTAAAATGCCAGAACCACAGCCATAGTCGATCACAATTTTATCTTTAAGCTCTGTTTTGCCTAACCATTGTAAACATAAGAAAGTACTTGCATGGTTGCCTGTACCAAAAGCTAGACCTGGATCAAGTTTTAGATTCACTGCTTCAGGATCTGGCGGAGTAAGCCACTCTGGTACAATCCAAAATTTTTCACCAATTTGAATAGGCTCATAATAATCCATCCAAGTACGTTCCCATACTTGGTCTTCTAGGAATTCACTTTGTAGTGGGGCATCAGGCAATTGCGTTTTAATAAAAGTTTCGAGTGCTTCTACATCTAAACTTTCACCTTCTTCTTGCGCATAGATGCCAGTGACAATCACTTTATTCCATAGTGGAGTTTCGCCAGGTAAGGGTTCTAATAAGTCTTGATTCTCAGCATCATCTAAGGTCACACTGACTGCGCCTAAAGAGCTTAGCAATGTTTCTGTATATTCAACCTGAGCTTGATCAACTGTAATATGAATTTGTAACCACTTCACTATGAAAACCTAAATAATTCGTGAAAAAGACATTGTAACGAAAATAATGTCTATGTGTGCAGATTGGCAATAAAAAGCTGATTTGTTGCAAAAAAATGCTGACAAAACTTAAAGTAAAAAAATAAATCACAGGATTAAAACAAAGTTGTTCAATTAATTTCGTTGATCGGCTCTACATCATTTTAAAGATTTGCTATAATTTTTCGTCTTTCTTTTTTGTCACATACTATTATGTTTTATCCTAAAGTTTACGATGTCATTGTTATTGGTGGCGGTCACGCGGGTACAGAGGCTGCCCTTGCAGCTGCGCGCATGGGACGACAGACATTACTTCTGACGCATAATATCGAAACTTTGGGGCAAATGAGTTGTAACCCAGCGATCGGTGGTATTGGTAAATCACATCTAGTGCGTGAGATCGATGCGCTTGGTGGTGCGATGGCACTAGCTGCCGATAAAGGCGGTATTCAATTCCGTATTTTAAACTCTCGCAAAGGTGCAGCAGTTCGAGCAACACGTGCTCAGGCTGACCGAGTGCGTTATAAAGCAGCAATCCGTCATACCTTGGAAAATCAAGCGAATCTCGATATTTTTCAACAAGCAGCAGATGATCTGATCGTTGAAGGCGATACTGTAAAGGGTGTCGTTACCCAGATGGGTATTCGTTTTGATTGTAAAACAGTGGTACTGACCACAGGAACGTTCTTAGGTGGCGTAATCCATGTTGGTTTAGAAAAATCTCAAGGTGGTCGTGCTGGTGATCCACCATCAATTGCATTGGCAGACCGTTTACGTGAATTAAACCTGCCAGTAGGGCGTTTAAAAACAGGTACACCACCACGTATCGATGCACGTTCAGTTGATTTTTCGGTGATGATCCCACAACCAGGCGATTTCCCATCACCGACGATGTCGTTTATGGGCGATGCTTCTATGCATCCTGAGCAAGTGAATTGCTATATTACTCATACCAATGAGCGTACTCATGAAATTATTCGTGGTGGTTTAGATCGTTCACCGATGTATACCGGTGTGATTGAAGGTGTAGGGCCACGTTACTGTCCATCGATTGAAGATAAAATTCATCGTTTTTCAGATAAAGATTCACACCAAGTATTCCTAGAGCCTGAAGGTTTGGATACTCATGAGCTCTACCCCAATGGTATTTCGACTTCTTTACCATTTGACGTTCAATTTGAATTGGTCCGTTCAATTCGCGGTATGGAAAATGCACATATTCTTCGCCCGGGTTATGCAATTGAATACGATTACTTTAATCCGCAAGCGTTGAAATTTACTTTGGAAACGAAAGCGATTCAAAACTTGTATTTCGCAGGCCAAATTAATGGTACGACAGGTTATGAAGAAGCTGGTGCACAAGGTCTGCTTGCAGGTCTAAATGCTGCTCGTCGTGCTTGGGATCAGGAACAATGGACACCAAAACGTGATGAAGCGTATATCGGTGTGTTGGTTGACGACTTAATTACTTTAGGGACTAAAGAACCGTATCGTATGTTTACCTCTCGTGCGGAATATCGTTTGATGTTGCGTGAAGACAACGCCGATCAACGTTTAACCTCGATTGGACGTGAACTTGGTCTGGTCGATGATGAACGTTGGGCTGCTTATAGCGAAAAAATGGAAGCAGTAGAGCGTGAAACAGGTCGTTTACAGCATTTATGGGCTGCACCAAATAACCCAATGGGTAAAAAGTTTGTCGAAATGACTGGTGCTGATCTCAGTAAAGAATGCAGTGCGATCGATTTATTGAAACGTCCGAATATTAGTTTTGCGCAAATTGCAGAGTTAACGGGTTCTGAAGTTTCAGCTCAAGTGGGTGATCAAATTGAAATCGCTGTGAAATACGAAGGTTATATTAACCGCCAACATGAAGATGTTGCACAGCTAAAACGTTTGGAAGAAACTCGCATTCCTGCTGATTTTGACTACGATATTGTTTCAGGTTTATCGCGTGAAATTACCCAGAAATTAAAAGGCGTACTTCCAGAAACACTTGCTCAGGCAAGTCGTATTCCAGGAGTAACACCTGCGGCTGTACAATTAATTATGATCACAATTCGTAAAAATGCTCAGCAAAAAAAGTCTGTGCCTGTGGTCTAAGTATTAGCAAGATCGCGCTTATTGATTGAGCTACTATTTTAGATAGAAATAAAGACCCAAGATTGGGTCTTTATTTTGTCTGAGATAAACTTGATTATCTCGCAAGATTTTTAAAGATATGTTTGAGATGCTCAGTCATTTTTTCAACTTGTAAAGGAGTAAGTCCTTCAAAAGACTGTTCGAGTACGATCGCCATTAAATCATTTATTTTTTGAGTCATTTCTAATCCAGCATCCGTGAGATACACACGCGTTATTCGCGCATCATTTTCACATGAATAAGTTTCTACATAACCTTCATCTTTTAAACGATAAACAATTTTTGTTGTTGTCGACATTTTAGAGACAATAGATTCTGATAATTCAGAAACACTGGCGTGCGGGCGGGTTTCTAAAATGGTGAGTAAGCGTCGGCGTGAATTGTCTACACCATATTTTTTTAACGCTTGATCGACGTTATGTACATATTGAGAATGTACTTGAGTAATCCAATAAAAGGGGAAGTTTTCAAAGTTGAAATTTTCCGTTGCGGGTAAAAATTTTGCAAATTTTTTGGTCATTTATTGTGCCCTGTTTTTTAATTATCATCAAACTAAGATGATATTATTATTTAGATTCAAGTCTTGTTCGGCTATTTTAAGAAAAAACAGAAAGGCTAATTAAAATAAGGACTAAGATGTGCTTTGCAGTGTTTTCCTAAAATCATCGAACATTATTACTGTGATTTAGCTTCATGTATGGGAGATACTTTATCTAAGTAGAAAAACCTAAATAATCTCAGGTTAAAACAAAAAAGTTAAATTTTTGGATCTATCTTGAATCAATAATCATCCGTCTAAATTACAGCGAACTGATCAGGATATAAATGCTGCCAATACTTTATAGGTTTTGAATTGGGCAACAGCATATTTTAGGACGAAAAAAACTTGTGAAAATGTGGCCTTTGTTGACTAAGTTGTCGTCTAAAAAGTCATATATAGTTTATAAGATTTTTATGCGAAAAATTATCTAATTATCCCTATGTAAATCAGGAATATAAGCTAAGGTAGTTCAAAGGTTTTTTTAGATAATAAATTTATTGAATCCTGTAATTAAATATATCTCAGGAAATATATCAGTAAGTTCTGGATTGAATCGATTAAAGCAGAGTTTTCATTAACGCATTCATTTCATGTTAGATCGCACGATTAAATAATGTTATAGCATGAGTAATGTAGTGATTTTATTAAGGATGATACAACGTGGTATTGGAAAAAATTTCACTGGCAGTAAGTTTGAGTGTTCTATTTAGTGGGATCTACTTATGGGTAGGGATGTTAACTGGAATCTGGAAGTATTGGCAGATTCAAAAGTCACCACAGGCACGAGCTCATTATTATGTCGATATCGCACATCGAAGTAGTTTGCTTTATGCACCTGCAACATTAATTCTGGCTGTATTGGCATACTTCTCAGTTTGGTCAGATCAATTAAACCTAATTTTTGTACTGCTGAATTTGTTTTTCTTTAGTTTTTCTATTTTAAGTTATGTATTACATGGCTTTTTACAAGATACGCAAAATCAATTTAGACAACCACATCAATTGGGTAGTCGATCAATTGCACCTTGGATGATGAAAATTGCAATGTGGTCTTTGGTCGTTGCTGAGTTAGGGGCAACTGCTGCATTATTGCTAGGAGCGGGTCTTAATTTGTTTGGGTGAGCTAGTTGAGATAGAAGATTACGATGAAGAGAGATCGTTGGGGGGAACTTGAAGGATCGTTGACTATGAAGATGGATGACAAAGTCATCCATCTTCTAATCTACATCTTGGTAAGGGCGGAAACGTTGGTCAATGATGGCCCATAGCACAAAGGCTAAAGATACGACGATAGCATAGATAAAGTAAACGGGTTTAAGTTGGCCTTGTATGAGACCGTGAATGAACATAGTCACAATCAGTGCGATTGTTGTGCTCAAAAAGGTCGTCATATTTTGATTTGTCTTCAAAGAATTAATGAAGACTTGCTTGTTGAAATGTGTTGAAAACATCTCCATCCCTCCTGTCATACGCGACAAACACTCATGTTGTTTTAGTCTGTTAAGGGCTTATTTGTACATGGCTTAGAAAGAAAAAGCAAGTCAGGGATCATAGTATTGTTAAAGAATTATGACAAATTGAATAAAAATTAAGTTTTTTAAACTGAATAAAAATCAATGAGTTTGGTTTAATTTTAAACTAAGTTATTGAAAAATATTAAAATATTGAAATATTAGAAAATAGGGTGAATCCCGAGTGTAACGGTAAATTAAATTTTGTTTTAAATAATAAATGGAAAAAGTCATTGCCGATAAAAGTCAATAAACGTGTACTTGGATAAAATACAACGATTATTGCGATACCAAATTAAATTTGGGTAAAACTTAATTTAGCGTAAAGATCGGCATTTACTTTTTATTTATGTTTGGCTTTTCGGATGGGGGCCTTTAACACGGTCAATCACAGTACAGAGGATGAGTAGCACTAATGATGGAATCAACCAAGCGAGGTTTTGCTCAGTGAGTGGCAATCGGTTTAAAAGCTCGGGTAGGGCATCTTTAAACGGTGATACTCGAATACCTTCAAAAATACCAAACAGGAAGGCAATCGCTGTAACGGGTTGAATGACACTTTGTGGGTTGTTAAATTTCTTAGAGAAGAAACTTAGTAGAATCACCACAATTGCAGGTGGATAAATGGCGCTTAAGACAGGTACTGAAAAGGCAATAAGCTTGGTTAAACCTAAATTTGAAATCACCAGTGAAAACAAGATAAAGATAAACACATAAGCTTTGTATGAGATGCGCGTGATTTGTGAAAAATAATCAGCACATGCACAGGTCAAGCCAATAGCTGTAACCATACAAGCCAAGAAAATCATTGCAGATAAGAATAATGCTCCACGATCTCCAAAAGCATGTTCAACATAAGCATGTAAAATAATCGCGCCATTGCTCGCATTAGGAGCGACTTCGTGACTACCTAAACCGAGTTTAAATAAGCTTAAATAAACAAGCGTAAGGCCAACACCTGAAATAATTGCAGCAATAATTGAATATCGAATGACAAGCTTATTGTCAGTTACACCACGTGAATGAATCGCATGAATAATGACAATACCAAATACTAAAGCACCTAAGGTATCCATGGTGAGATAACCACTGACAAAACCTTCAGAAATAGGTGAGCTAATATAGTTGTTGATTGGCGCAGGAACCATTTGACTTGGAATAAAGAATGCCGCTATTCCAAGGATTGCTAAAGATAAGATCTTTAGTGGAGCCAAGACATTACCAATCGTATCTAATAATTTATTTGGATAGAGCGAAACAATAGTGACTACAGCAAAATAAATTAAGCTATAAATCAGCATACTGTGTTCAGTGCCTTCCATGTATGAAGCAAAACCAATTTCATAGGAAACGGTTGCTGTACGTGGAATAGCAAATAAAGGACCAACCGATAGATAACATACGATGGTTAAAACTAAACTGGCTATTTTACCCAAAGGCGAACTTAAAATCGCAATTGAGCCTTGAGTACGCGAAAGAGCAACGATTGTTAATACTGGGAGGCCGACGGCTGTAATCAAGAAACCAAAAGCAGCAAGCCAGACGTGTTCTCCAGCTTGTTGGGCAACAATAGGGGGGAAAATGATATTTCCCGCACCAATAAATAATGCAAAGGTCATAAAGCCAAGAGCAAGGATATCTCTTGATTTGAGAGTGGTCATACAACTGCGGAATATTACAAAAGCGTAGATTCTAGTGGAAATCTGATTTGAAGTGTATTTTATTTTTTTATTGTAAAGTTTGAATAATCAATCCTATTGAATTTTATGAAAAACTATTTAAGTGGAGTGATTAATGCAAAATAACTGGCCAGAAAGTATCTACATGATCTATGAGGGAGGAAGATCACTTTCACACCTATTTAATTGATATGGTGTAAGATAATAAGCAATTTCAACCATGGGTGGGATAAATGCGAGTTTCACAGATTAAAATTAAGAGCGCTTATGATTTAGAAAAGTTACGTGAGTCGGGGCGTTTAGCGGCTAAAGTTTTGCAGATGATTACTCCTTATGTAAAACCTGGCGTGACGACAGAATATCTGGATGATATTTGTAATGATTATATTGTGAACACGCTTAAAGTCATCCCTGCGAATGTGGGGTATGCTGGCTTTACGAAAACAACCTGTATCTCTCCTAATCACGTGGTGTGCCACGGCATTCCATCAAATCAAGTCATTTTAAAAGACGGTGATATTGTCAATATTGATGTGGCGATTAAAAAAGATGGTTATTTTGGTGATACTAGCCGAATGTATAGCGTAGGACAGGTAAGTGCAGCAGCGAAAAAATTAATCGATACAACTTACTTAGCAATGCGTGCAGGGATTTACGCGGTTAAACCAAATGCAACTTTAGGTGATATTGGTTTTGCAATTCAGTCTTTGGCTGAAAAAGAAGGTTATAGCATCGTTAAAGAATATTGTGGTCATGGCATTGGGCAGGTTTATCATGAACAGCCCGATGTATTACACTTCGGCAAACCTGGATATGGTTTAACCCTAAAGCCTGGAATGGTATTTACCATTGAACCTATGGTAAATATGGGTAAAGCGCGTGTTAAAGAGTTAGCGGATGGTTGGACAGTGATTACAGCGGATCATTCACTTTCTGCGCAGTGGGAACATATGGTTGCAGTAACAGAAACTGGTTTTGAGCTACTCACACCTTGGCCTGAAGGTACGGGTGAGTATCCTGACATTTAAAACGATATAGGCTTTTAACATCTTACCCACTGACTACTGCTTTGTAGTCGTGGGTTATATTTTCATGGTATTTATTTTGAATCGAGCTGAGTATTCAAACTTAGTTATATGATTTACGTGTTACGTGTATATTAACGACGCTTTTTATAAATCCAAGAAACAATACATCCAAAAACCAGTCCCCAAAATGCTGAACCAATTCCAAAAAACTGTACGCCAGAGGCACTAAATAAGAATGTCATCAAAGCAGCTTCACGTTGATCGACATCGGCAAAAGCAACCACAATATTATGTCCAATGGTTGCAAATAATGCGATTCCAGCCAAAGTCACAATAAATAGTGTAGGAAATGACAATAATAAGCTGGTAAGTGTTGCAGCAAATAAACCCATGAGTAGATAAAATATGCCACAGCTCATACCGGCTATATAACGCTTGCTTGGATCACTATGAACTTGGTCGTCTAAACTAATTGCAGCACTAATCGCAGCAATATTTACACTAAAACAGCCAAATGGTGCCAATACCGTTTGAGCAAAACCTGTCCAGCCGATTAATGGTTTAATATGCGGTTGATAACCATAGCTTTTAATCATGGCAATTCCAGGCAAATACTGTGAGGCCATATTAATGACTAAAAGTGGCAAAGCCAGACCCAATAAAGCAGCAACACTAAAATCTGGAGTAGTCCAAATCGGCTGACTAATGCTCCAGTTAAGGTTAAGCGCTGGTATATGCATAAATACAGGACTGAGTGCAAAGCTGGCTATAACTGTAATGACAATGCTATAACGTGGCCAAAGGCGCTTAGATATAATATAACTGGCCAGTACTGCAAGGACAAAACCAAAGCCATGTTGCAGTTGCGCAAATACATCAATACCAAACTTCAGTAGCACCCCTGCCAACATAGCACTAGTTAAGCTTTGTGGAATAAAGGATAAGATACGTTCAAAAATACCAAGATATGCCAATATAATCGTCAGTAAGCCGCAGACCATAAAAGCACCAAGGGCTTCATTGAGGCTATAACCACTTCCACTGGCAATAATCAATGCGAGGCCTGCGGTTGACCATGAGGTAACGACGGGGTATTTAAATTTCCATGATAGTAATAATGCACATAACCCAATTCCAGTACCGAGTGCCCAGAACCATGAACTAATTTGTGCAGTGTTTGCACCTAGGTTTTGTGCAGCTTGTATAACAAGTACAGATGAAACACTGATACCGACAAGGAAGGTAATAAAACCGGCAAATACTGCAGTAATAGAAAAATCTTGGATAAGTTTATTCATGGTTTAAAGCAAATTGATGATGAATTGGTCTGTTAAAGATCATACCGATAACTGTTGCAGTCACCTAGTATTAATTTGGGAATGTTAAAAGTTGATGGTCTATTTAATCTACTCATAAGCTTGGCTGAATCATTAAGTGGACTTAACTTAAACTAGAAGTTGCGAGTTTAAAACCAAAAATACAAAATGAAATACCTACTACAGTAATTCCCACTGCTGCAAGTTTATAATAGCGATTAAAGTAATGTGCGAGTTTAATTCCTGAAAATATGAGTAAGGTTAAATAGGTCATACTGAGGAATTGTAATATCGTGGCCAATAGGGTGAAACTGATTGCAGGGTGAGCATAAGCAGGATCTACAAACTGAATAAAAAAAGATAAATAAAATAGTATGGCTTTAGGATTGATTAAGCTAATCGTAAGAGCACTACGAAACGGATGAAAACTTTGTAATTCTTGTTGTTTACTTTGGCCCTGAATATTTTTTGTTGCGTTATTCCAAGTTTTATAAGCAGCAATACACAGTCGAATACCCAGATAAGATAAATAACCTGCACCGACTACTTTAAGTAATATAAAAATCCAAGGAAAGGCTTTGAGTAAAGAGGCAGCACCAAGAACCGTTGCTAAAATTAATATCAAGTCACCTACAAACACACCAAAAGCGGCTTGATAACCTGTTTTAACACCAAATCGTGAGGCTACAGACATCACATAAATTGAATTTGGTCCCGGCAATATAATGATAAAAATTGCGCCGATGATATAGGTCCAAATATCGGTGATGCCGAACATAAATTACTCGCATGTGAACAAGACCATGAAGATCTGACGTGCTGTGTGGTCAAAGGATGAAGTTTCATCCCGATACTGTAACCTCATTGGATTACAGCATAGGATGAAGTGCTAGTATTATGCCTGATTTTAGACAGAAACTTCAAAGGATTGTTCTAATAAAACATGAAGTTGTTGACGCGCTTGTACAAAGCCGTCAATGCCTGAAGTTAACAATTGTGAAGCCATTGGATCGTCTTTTAATTGTTGTTCGAACTGTGCCTCAATGAGTACTTCGGGCGTTTCGCTCACTATTTCAATCTGATCAGCATTGAGTACGGCTGTGACTGTACGATGATCCTGATCTAATTCTGCCAACAGGCTTGGTGCAACTGTAAGTAAGTCACAACCAGCAAGACCGAGTACTTGTTCAATACTGCGGAAACTTGCCCCCATAACCTCTGTTTTAATCTGGTGCTGTTTATAGTATTGGTAAATTTGTTTAACGGATAATACACCCGGATCTTGAGCAATAGGGTAATGATCAACTTGTTCAGCTTTTTTATACCAATCTAAAATTCGACCAACGAATGGCGAAATTAAGGTTACTTTTGCATCAGCACAGGCTTTGGCTTGGTGCATGCCAAATAATAACGTGAGGTTGCAATGAACACCCTCAGATTCGAGTTGTTTAGCGGCTTGAATCCCTTGCCAAGTAGAGGCAATTTTAATCAAAATACGTTGTTGGTCTACACCATACGCTTGATAAAGTGCCAGTAACTCTTTGGCTTTGGCTATAGTTGCAGCGGTGTCATAAGACAGTGCTGCATCGACTTCTGTAGAAACACGACCGTCTATACTTTTTAAGATTTCTACACCAAGTTTCACGGTTAAAATATCAATGGTACGTTCAATCAGAGCAGCGCCTTGGTAGGCTTCACGTTTAGCTTGTTGGTAGGCTTCGACGATCAGTGCCTTATTCTCAGCTTGTTTGGCCGCTGCTGTAATGAGTGACGGATTTGTTGTCGCATCCAATGGGCGAAATTGTTGAATTGCTTTTAAGTCACCCGTATCTGCGACAATCGTGGTTAGTGCTTGTAGTTGCTTCAATGCAGATTGTGTCATTATCTTCGATTCTTAAAATAAAAAAAACGTGAAACCTAGTTATATCACAAGCTTTGGCCTACAGGAGTGGATATATCGGGAAAATGATTAATTTTCTTGCTGTCTTAGTTTCTGAATGTGTTTTATTAAAAATTGTGCAGCTATACCGAGTTGGTTTTCACGACTCCAGACTAAGTCCACGTAGTATTCAAAGCGGGAGGTGAAATCGATAAAGTCGAGTATTTTTAATTGCTCTGCCAGTTTTGGATTTTCATTTAACATTTCTAAAGGTAAGATCCCCCAGCCAAAACCTTGTAAAATCATGGTACAAGCAGAGTGATGGCTATCTGTCCGCCAGATATTTTTAGAGTAGACCAATTCTGGTTTAATTGAACGATTACGACTGGCCACAACGATTTGTCTACTCTGTAAAACCTGTTCAAAACTGACTTGTTGATACTGTGCGAGTTGGAAGTCTTTTGCTGATACTGCAACCAAAACTTCTTTTTTCAGCTCTACAAATTGATCACTACTGTCAAGTTGTTCACGTTCAAATAAAATGGCCAAATGTGCAGAGCGATTCATTAACAGCTGTAAGGCATCTTCCTGTGGCGCAGAAAAAATATTGATCTGTAGTAAGGGGAACTGCCTTTCTAAGATCGAAATATAATCAGTCCAGTTGCTATGTGAAAGCTCTGAGACAACAACAATATTCAACGCAGACTCTAATCCAGCACTGAGCGCTAGGGCTTGTTGCTTCCACTGGTTCATTTCTATGAGCAATTGTTCGGTTCGTTCATACAGTACATGAGCTTGTGCCGTGGGTACAGGTTCACGTCCTTTACGTTGAAATAGCTCAAGTTGTAAATCAATTTCTAAGTTGGCGATCGACATACTCACTGTAGAGGGGACCTTGCCTAATTTTCGGGCAGCAGCAGAGAAAGAACCGACTTCCATGACAGTCTTAAAAATGTTTAATTGTTCTTGGTTAATATTCATCTATCAATAATATTGAAAGTATCTGACTCGATTGATCAGAATAATACACTAAAATAAGCATTCAATTCACAATGAGTATTTAAAAATGTTGATTTCCAAGAGACGAATAGTTCATGCATTAAGCTATGAAATTATTCTATTGGTGATCATTGCAATCGCTTTGAGTTTTATCTTTGAAGTTCCTTTAGATGTCACAGGTGGTTTAGGTGTCGCAATGGCCGTGACCTCAGTGATCTGGAACATGATTTTTAACCACTACTTTGAAAAACTGGAGCATAAGCGTAAGTTTAAGCGAACAATTAAAGTTCGAATTTTACATGCGATTGGTTTCGAAGGTGGTTTAATGTTGCTGACCATTCCGATGGTGGCTTATGCAATGGACATGACATTGTTTCAGGCGATCTTGCTTGATTTGTCGATGACTACCTGTATTTTGGTTTATACCTTTATATTCCAGTGGTGCTATGACATCCTCGAAAATCGCTACTTCCCACATCGTATGGATAGTGCTGAAGTTTAATTTTCGATTAGTTCTTATATCAATTCGAACATACCGTCTTTATAAAGAATATCAATAAAAAACCGTAGCTTAAGTTAAGCTACGGTTTTTTGATTTCAAGGTGAGGAATTATTTTTCAATAATTGCTGTTACACCTTGACCACCTGCTGCACAGATCGAAATCAGCGCACGACCTGAACCTTTTTGGTTCAGTAGTTTTGCAGCAGTTGCCAAAATACGTCCACCTGTAGCAGCAAATGGATGTCCTGCTGCCAGTGAAGAGCCTTTTACGTTGAGTTTGCTGCGATCGATTGAACCGAGTGGTGCTTCAAGACCTAAACGGTTCTTACAGAAGTTTGGATCTTCCCATGCTTTAAGTGTAGACAGAACTTGTGAAGCAAATGCTTCATGGATTTCATAGAAGTCAAAATCTTGAAGTTTAAGACCCGCACGATCTAACATACGTGGCACAGCATAAGCAGGTGCCATTAATAAGCCTTCTTTTTTGTTTACGAAGTCTACAGCTGCTGTTTCATAGAAACTGATATAGGCTAAGATTTCATGGCCATTGGCTTTTGCCCACTCTTCAGAAGCGAGTAAAACTGCAGAAGCACCATCAGTCAAAGGAGTTGAGTTACCCGCAGTCATGGTTGCAGCTTCGCCTTTACCAAAAGCTGGGCGTAATTTTGCTAATTTTTCTGCTGTTGAATCTGCACGTAAGTTATTGTCTTTCTCTAGGCCCATAAACGGAGTGATGAGGTCATCAAAGAAACCTTCGTCATACGCTTTTGCCATTTTTTGATGTGAAGAGGCTGCAAGTTCATCTTGTGACTCGCGTGAAATACCCCATTCAAGTGCAGTGATGGCTTGATGCTCACCCATAGAAAGACCTGTACGTGGTTCACCATTTTTTGGTGCATCAAGCAAATCTTTAATGTTGATTTTAGTCAGTGCTTTTAAACGAGCTTTTGCAGTTTTAGCAATATTGAGTTCAAGCAATGCTTTGCGAAGTCCATCACCAAAAGCAATCGGGGCATCAGATGTTGTATCCACACCACCAGCTATACCCACTTCGATTTGACCCAGTGCGATTTTATTCGCAACAAGGAAAGCGGCCTGTAGACCTGTACCACAGGCTTGTTGTAAATCAAAAGCAGGTGTTTCAGGTGCCAATTGAGTATTGAGTACACATTCGCGTGTCATATTGAAGTCACGGCTATGTTTAAGCACAGCACCTGCAACGACTTCACCTAAGCGTTGACCTTGTAATTGATAACGCTCAACCAAACCATTTAAGGCAGCCGTAAACATATCCATATTAGAGGCGTTGAAATAAGCACCATTTGAACGAGCAAATGGAATGCGGTTACCACCGATGATAGCAACGCGACGAACAGTATTTTGGCTCATGTTTTTTTCCTGAGGAACAGAAGGTTGGGTTGATTTAGTAGCTTTTGCGGCGGCACTTGTTGTGTTGCTCGCGGTATTTTTTCTCACTGGCGCACGACGTGGTTTGGCTGGAGTTGACGTTGTATTTGCTGTTTTTCTTGCCGTTGCACGTGGTTTCGCTGTCTTTGACACTGCTGCTTCACTGCTTTGATCAGCTGCAGGATTGTCCGTAGTTGATTTACTCATTAAGCTTATTCCACAAATATTAGTGTCATGAATACTGTCAACATTAGCATAATTAACAGTGGGGTGAATTGACTATAATGACATCTGACAAGGCGTTCAGGTCAAGACATCAATGGCTTAACTCAAGTATGATTTGGACAATATTAATGAAGCGGTCAAGGCGCTTGTTTATTTTGTCAGCTTGCAGAACTGCCAGAAATAATCAGCCTAAATGCTTGCAACGATTTATATAAAATTAACTTGTGAAGAGATTATAAGTATGAGCGATCAATACCAAGTATTTGCTAAAACACCTGTTGGTAAGTTTGTGATTAAAAATTTAGGTTTGCCATCACCAATCACCCTTGATCGTTTCCAAGCGG
The DNA here is from genome assembly GCF_000829675.1 of Acinetobacter rudis. Taxonomy (GTDB): domain Bacteria; phylum Pseudomonadota; class Gammaproteobacteria; order Pseudomonadales; family Moraxellaceae; genus Acinetobacter; species Acinetobacter rudis. The sequence goes on along the minus strand of NZ_BBRX01000054.1, from coordinate 3,187 downwards.
CGACTCCTGTTATTCAGGGTGCAGTTTTGTTCGGTGCTGCTGTGGCAAATGAAGTATCTAGCGCTGTTGCACAAGTCTTGGCCAATGTTCATGCAAACACCTATGCAGGCAATCAACCTGAGTTACAACAAGCTGCGGCAAAAGTTGGACTCAATTTAAGTGCATTTAATACGACAGATACAGCATCAAAGTTTAAGGCAGTCATTTTTGATGCTTCAGGTATCGAGAGTTCAGAGCAGCTTCGCAGTCTATATGACTTTTTCCATCCGATTGCACGTCAAATTCAGACTTCTGGTCGCGTGATCGTCGTAGGTCTCAATCCTGATACAGCGGGTTCTGTACAACAAGCGATTGCACAGCGCGCTTTAGAGGGTTTTGTGAAATCGGTGGGCAAAGAATTTAAAAAGGGCATCACGGCGCAATTGGTCTATGTCGACAAAGGTGCCGAAGCAAACTTAGAATCAAGTTTACGTTTCCTTCTTTCACCACGTTCAGCCTATGTTTCAGGTCAAGTACTACGTGTTAGCCAAGCTGCTGTTGTTGATGTCGATTGGTCTAAGCCATTGGCAGGAAAAACTGCAGTAGTAACAGGTGCGAGTCGTGGTATTGGTGAAGCGATTGCTCATGTTTTGGCACGTGATGGCGCACATGTGATTTGTTTAGATGTGCCGCAACAACAAGCTGATCTTGATCGTGTTGCTGCTGAAATTTCTGGATCTACATTGGCCATCGACATTACCGCTGAAGATGCAGGTGAAAAGATCAAAGCTGCAGCAGTGGCTTTGGGCGGACTTGATATTATTGTGCATAATGCAGGCATCACGCGTGATAAGACTTTGGCGAATATGAAGCCTGAGTTATGGGACTTGGTACTTAACATTAACCTGTCTGCGATTGAACGAGTGAACCGCTATTTATTAGCTGAAAAAGGTTTAAATGATAACGGACGTATTATCTGTGTCTCTTCGATTTCAGGGATCGCAGGTAACTTAGGTCAAACCAACTATGCTGTATCTAAAGCTGGTGTAATTGGCGTGGTGAAATATACCGCTGCAACTTTAAAAGATGGGGTGACCATTAATGCAGTTGCGCCAGGTTTCATTGAAACACAAATGACTGCTGCAATTCCTTTTGCGATTCGTGAAGCAGGTCGTCGTATGAACTCAATGAGTCAAGGTGGATTACCTGTCGATGTTGCTGAAACCATTGCATTATTTGCAGCACCAACTTCAACAGGTTTAAACGGCAATGTAGTTCGTGTTTGTGGTCAAAGCCTATTAGGCGCTTAATTGATCTATAAAAACGAGGGGATGCTATGGCATCCCTTTTGCTTGCTTGAGATATGTTTTTAGATCATTGTTGTGATGATTAATTAAAAAATATAGGATTAAAATCAATGAACACACGTCATTTTAGTCAGTTACCGAAGCCTTATTTAGCTTATGCCAAAGTGGTACAAGGCTTGGTTTTTAAAAAAGCAAAAATTGCCCAAGTCTTACCAGAAGTTGAGTATGTCGTTGACACTCTAAAAGTCGATCAACAACATTTAAAGGCGTACAACGATATTTGCGGTTTTAAACATAATGGCTATATTCCTGCAATTTATTTGGCAGTACTCTCACAAAGCCTGCAAATGCAGATGATGACTCAGGAAGCTTTTCCTTTCGCATTATTGGGTTTGGTTCATATCCGTAATCAAATCACGCAGAAACGTAAAGTGGGAAGTAATGAAACTTTAAGTTTATCTTGTCAGTTTGGTGAATTAAGACCACATGAAAAAGGTTTGGAGTTTGATTTTATTACGACTGTAAAAGTCGCCAATGAAATTGTTGTTGAAGGTGTGACGACATATTTGACACGTCAAAAGAGCACCGAAAAGGCCAAAAGCAAAACTACAGCTGAACACATTGATTATCAATTACAAGATCTATGGAAAGTGCAAGAAAATACAGGTCGTCGCTATGCTAAGATTTCTGGTGACTTAAACTTGATTCATATTCATGCATTAACAGCCAAAGCTTTTGGCTTTAAGCAAGCCATTGCACATGGGATGTGGACTAAGGCACGTGCTTTAGCCAGTTTAAATTTGGCTGATGCATATTATGCTGATGTTTGGTTTAAACTTCCTTTATTTTTGCCTTCTGAAGTTGAGTTTTTAAAAGCAGAGCAAGGTAAAGACACTGCATTTTTGATTCAGAACCATAAAAGTAAAAAACCTCATGTTAGCGGCAATGTCGCAGCCTTATAAGGCGCTGAGGATATTTGACGATAAATAAAACCTAAGTCACGGTTTTTTATCTTGGTCTTGTGTTATGGTCCAAGCTAAATTTACCAACGACTTAGGTTTTTTTATTGTTGACAAGCTATAGCAGAACAGCGTATTTATTTGCTTTCATAGCAGTTCAACAACAATACTGCTTCAACGTTTAAAACAAAAAAAGGGAAAATCATGAGTGGATTAACAGAGCTTATTTTTGCTGATACCCAACATTTTCAGGGTGTGGTTGATCCGCGTTTTGAGGATCTTGCCAAGCAGTTTAGTCGTTTATTGCAAGCCAGCAATGAGCAAGGAGGGGCAGCCCTCGCTGTATATTTTCAAGGTGAAAAAGTAGTCGATATTTATACAGGGAAAAAATCCAATACTGAACAGTGGGAGGCAGATACGATGTCTGTTTGTTATTCTACTGGTAAAGGGGTATTGGCAACATTGGCGCATATTTTAGTCAGTCAAGGCGCATTGGACTATGATAGTCCAATTGCAAAGTACTGGCCTGAGTTTGCCCAGAATAATAAAAATGAAATAACCTTACGTCATGTACTCAGTCATCAAAGCGGTTTATTTGACATTCGAAATATCATTGAAAAAGCAAGTGATATGGCAGATTGGCAAGCCATGTTAAAGCATCTAGAACAAGCTGAACCACGGTTTAAAGCAGGTACAGATACTGCTTATCAAGCTTTAACTTTTGGCTGGTTGGTGGGGGGCGTGCTAGAAAAGGCGACAGGTCAAACACTAGACGCGCTTATGCAAAGCTATTTACTCGATCCATTGGATTTAGATGGTGCATATTTTGGAGTACCTCACACTGAACTACATCGTGTTGCGACACCATGTCGTAAAATTACCAGTACAACTCAAGCTAAGCCTCAGCAGGCAGTAAAGAAAAAACAACCACGTAAAACAACT
>NZ_BBRX01000055.1 GCF_000829675.1 Acinetobacter rudis | reverse complement strand
GTATGCTTATGGTCTACGTTTTGAAAATATTACTTCGTTACGTACTCGTACCAATGTTGCAGGAAGTGAGCGTGGAGATTTAGCCTTAGGCCAAGAGCGTTCAGGCATAAGTATGGATGGTATTTATTTTAATCTCGTTGATAGTTCGATGATTAAGCTTCCTGAAAATACTGCTTTAAATAATATTTATTTGGGCACCAATAGTGGTCCAAAAGCTTCTAAACTTGTACAAGCTTCGGATTATCAACAAATCTTAGCCAATACAGCAGTGAATCCTTATAGCGCAGTACTCGCTTTACGTCAGGTTGATTTAATGGCGATGTCCAGACGCGGGCGCTTTATCGCAACACCTGATATTACAGCCAAAGATCAACTCCCTTCAACGGAACCCACCAAGTGGGGGTTAGGTATTCCGATTCATAATCTCAATGCCAACATTGCTGTATATGGTAAAACTTCAGATGGTATAAATGATTATATTGTTGCCAAAGACACCAATAATGTCCCTGTTGTAAATACCGTTAAAGGCTCAGAACGTCTTGGCTTTAGTGCTGCTGTGAGCACGCAAGGGGTGAATAACGATGGCTCTAAAACCACCTCTTTATTATTGATCGATGGCTCAGACAACAACAACTATGCCAATGGTATGGTGACACCGACAGATTATTACTTAGGTATTCGTAATATTAATATGCTCTTTAATGGTTACGGCAGTGTCGGTTTAGAAAATGGTCAGGTGAATGTGAGTATGCCTGATCTGCGTTTAGTGGTTGCTGCGCAATTGGCAGCAGGGTATCTGCCTGGTGCTAAGTATAGAAGCTGTCCAAGTGTAGGTGGTTGCTATGCTCCATCAGACAGTTTTACGCGTAACAACGATGTATTAGCAGGCATAAAGATTCGCCTTGCTGGTGGGATGAACTTTGCTTTGATCCCCCGCAGCAATGTGCCGAGTGGTAGTAATGGTCTTCCTGCCAGTCAACTCGGTTTTATCGGCATACTCAACTTAAATGCAAGTTCGAATATGAACAATGCAATACAGCTGGTTGATACGGATGGTTCAACGCTGGGCCTAGACAATCTGTCTGGTTCGATTGCTTTTGATAATAACCTTGCGCTGAGTAAAGACAGTATTCATGTAGGAACGAGTTTTGTGTTTAACCCGAAAAAAACACCTGATGCGGTGTTACGAGCGAAAGATATTAATTTGTACCCTGCAAATATAGTCAATGGCGCAACTACAGTGGGTAATCCACAGCGTTTAGGTGAATTCGCAATTACTGGTGGGCGTTTAGATACCCAAATGAGTATTACCCCTAGAGATACCCCATTTAAGTTTTAGATTGAATCGCGCATAAAAAAATCCCGCCGTGTATTTACAGAGCGGGATTTTTTAATGCAGAAATTACTTCGCTAAGACAGCGAGTAATTGTGCTTTATCAAGTTGAGTGGCTTCAGCATCACGACGGCCTTTATACTCAAACGTGCCAGCGTCTAAGCCTTTCTCACCGATGACAATACGGTGAGGAATACCCATTAACTCAAGGTCTGAGAATTTCACGCCTGGACGTTCATTACGGTCTTCAAGCAACACATCATAACCAGCAGCTTGTAATTCAGCATATAGCGCTTCAGCTGCTTCAAGTGTACGAGGTGACTTGTGTGCATTCATAGGTACAATCGCAACATCGAATGGCGCAATTGCAGCTGGCCAAATAATACCTTTGTCATCGAAGTTTTGTTCAATAGCTGCTGCAACCACACGCGTAACCCCAATGCCGTAGCACCCCATGGTTACGACACAAGGTTTACCATCTTCACCTAGAACTTTACAGCCCAAAGCTTCAGAGTATTTTTGGCCCAATTGGAAGATATGACCGACTTCAATACCACGTTTAATTTGCAGCACACCTTGACCATCAGGAGATGGGTCGCCATCTACGACGTTGCGTAGGTCGGCAACTTCTGTGTACTGAGCATCACGTTCCCAGTTGACACCCGTCGCATGTTGATCAGCTTGGTTGGCGCCAGCAACAAAGTCAGACAATACAGAAGCAGCACGGTCTACAATAACAGTAATGCCTTTTTCAACTAAACCTTGTGGGCCAATAAAGCCAGAAATTAAACCTGCTTCAGCCATTTGTGCTTCAGTTGCAAAGCTTAGTGGTGCAGCAATCTGTGGATGTTTCTCCGCTTTAATTTCGTTTAGTTCATGATCGCCACGAAGAAATAGTGCAACGATAGGGGTGTGACCTTTTTCATCAGTTACACCTTGAACCAGTAATGCTTTAACAGAGTTTTTAGCATCTGTATTTAAGAAAGCGCTCACTGCTGCAATGGTTTTTTGATCAGGTGTTGCAACAAGAGTTAACGCTTGGGTCGCAGCAGCACGTTCACCCACCAATAGAGCTTCAGCTTTTTCAACGTTAGCTGCGTAATCTGATTCACTTGAGAAAACGATATCGTCTTCACCACTTGAAGCCAATACATGAAACTCATGAGAACCTGAACCACCAATTGAGCCAGTATCTGCTTGCACAGGACGAAAATCTAAGCCGAGACGCGAAAAAATACGGCAATACGTGTCATACATGACATCATAGGTTTCTTGTAAAGATGCTTGGTCAATATGGAAAGAGTAGGCATCTTTCATTATAAATTCACGTGAACGCATCACACCAAAACGTGGACGAACTTCGTCACGGAATTTAGTTTGAATTTGATAGAAGTTGGCAGGCAATTGTTTGTAGCTTTTAAGCTCATTGCGCGCCATATCTGTAATCACTTCTTCATGGGTAGGGCCCAATACGAAGTTGTTATTATGACGGTCGTTAAAACGAAGTAATTCAGGACCATATTCAACATAACGGCCAGATTCTTCCCATAAGCTTGCTGGCTGTGTTACAGGCATAAGCACTTCAAGGGAACCGGCACGATCCAATTCTTCACGAATAATTGCTTCAACTTTATTTAACACACGTTTACCCGTCGGCAGCCAAGTGTATAGGCCTGAAGCCAACTTGCGGATCATACCCGCACGTAACATAAGCTGATGTGAAATAACCTCAGCGTCGCTTGGGGTTTCTCTTAACGTTGCAAATAAAAAGCGACTCGCGCGCATGGAATCTTTCCTAGTGAGTAACGATGATGTTAAAAATGAAATCGACCGTGCTGTATGCATTGCTTACAGCTGGCTGAATTTTAGTTCGACATTATTGCATGAATTTACACTTTGAGCCTAGAGCTGATAGACAAATCATCATGAGTCCATCAATGCAACTGCTCATAGGGGCTAACCAATAATTTGATAAATTTTGCATGTGGACAGTAAAGTCTGACTAGGAGGGGATTAAGCATACACAACATTTTTGTGTATTCAGTAAAATGCCAAGGCGTTATACTGTTCAAGTTATCAGTGAACCATGCTGAAATTTAGGTAATCAATTCGTTGGAATAGCTATTATTTTGTTTGATAAATACAAACAATTTAAATTTCCTAAAATAACTTAACCGCAGCATAAAAAGGTATGCATCCATGGCACGAATATTGATCGTTGAAGATTCACAAACTGAAATGTTTCGTTTTAGAGAGATCTTACTCAATCATGGTTATGATGTATTGGAAGCCAACAACGGTGCAGAAGGTGCTGCTGTAGCACAGGCCGAACTGCCCGATTTAATTTTAATGGATGTTGTGATGCCAGGCGTCAATGGTTTTCAAGCAACACGACATCTTTGTCGTACCGAGTCAACTCAAGATATTCCGATCGTGATGTTAAGTAGTAAAGATCAAGACACAGATCGCGCATGGGGAATGCGTCAGGGTGCAAAAGCCTATTTGATTAAACCCATCGAGGAAGCTGAGCTATTAAGTGTCATTGAACAATATTTACAGCAAGCTCCCAGTAATGAGACTGTAGATTAAAATACCAATGAACGATCACTGAAAAACTAAAATCACTGTAGAGCGCAAGTTATCTTCATAGGTTTAACTTGCGCTCTCTATGTTTGAAAACTAAGCCAGTAACTGAACTAAAATTTCTTCATAAATTTCAGCGAGTGGCTCTAAGTCATCGATATTAACGTGTTCATTCACTTGGTGGATCGTTGCATTAAGTACACCTAATTCAAGTACTTGTGCGCCAGTAGGTGCGATAAAGCGACCATCTGATGTACCGCCACTCGTCGATAACTCTGCTTCTACTCCATTGACTTGTTTAATGGCATGCTTTGCCGCATTCACCAGTTCACCGACTGGTGTTAAAAAAGGCAGGCCCGAAAAAGTCCATTGAATATCATAATCCAAGCCATGCGCATCTAAGATTGCAAGTACGCGTTGTTGTAAAATTTCTGCAGTCACTTCAGTTGAATAGCGGAAGTTAAATACAACATCTAGATGCCCAGGAACAATATTGGTCGCACCTGTGCCTGCATGAATATTAGAAATTTGGAACGTTGTTGCAGGGAAGTATTCGTTGCCTTGATCCCAAACCGTAGTGCTCAGCTCATGTAATGCTAAAGCAGCAAGGTGGATTGGATTGGCTGCTAAATGCGGATAAGCAACATGACCTTGTTTACCTTTGACTGTAAGGACAGCATTTAAAGAACCACGACGGCCATTTTTGATCACATCACCTAGTGTATTGGTGCTTGATGGTTCACCAACAAGACACCAAGTCATTTTCTCTTGACGTGCTTCTAAGGTTTCTACCACCTTGACTGTACCATTGATCGATGGACCTTCTTCGTCAGAGGTAATCAGGTAAGCAATAGAACCTTTATGGTTTGGGTGTTTTGCAACAAAACGCTCTGTAGCAACGACCATTGCTGCAAGTGCTGTTTTCATATCTGCACTGCCACGACCATAGAGTTTTCCATCGATGATTTCAGGCTGGAATGGATCTGTTTGCCATGCATCTAAATTTCCAGTCGGTACGACATCGGTATGGCCTGCAAAACAAAATACAGGTGCTTGAGTACCGCGTCTTGCCCACAGATTGTCGACATCATCGAAACGCATGTTTTCAATATTAAAACCTACTTTGGCAAGTCGGTCAGCCATGATGTTTTGGCAATTGTGATCAATAGGAGTAACAGAAGGCTGACGCAGTAGCTCTAGGCTTAAAGCGAGGGTTTCGGATGAATTCATGAGGAATAGATAATCTATAAAGCAACTTGCGGCTTATCATAAATGAAGATCTAAACGAATGAAAATTGAAAATAAGGATTAACAAAGTACAGTGCATAAAAAAGCCTGACACTTAGAGGATGATCAGGCTTTTTTATTAAATTAATTACTGGTTATTACATCTTGTTTTGAGTTTTCTCTGCTGTCTTAGTCACAGCACTACCCGCTGAAGAAACGTCTTTACCAACACCTTTTACTGTGTTGCAACCAGTTAAAACAAAAGCAAATACGATTGAAGCGGCTAGGATTTTTTTCATCATCTTCTCCAGATAGTTATTAATTCCGATGAATGCTTAGATCTTAAGACCACGCATTTCATTGAATGAAGTTTTAGTGCGTTGTTATTACATAATTGTATGTTAATTAAACACTAAATGGCATAGTGCTGTAAAGACTGATTTTTAATTTATTGAAGTAGAGGTGGGTTCGGACGGACTGGGTGTCTATACATATAGTGACAGTGGTTGTGGCGATGATAATATAGACCATCACACCACCATACTGCATCTATTTGATCTTGTTCATAATCTAGACATAACCATTGGCTACGAGCAACCCGAAAATAGTCTTGCGTATAGATGTGAGTACCCCAGTAGCCCAAACGTCGTGTGGGGTTAAGCCAGCTCGGTAAATCAGTTTGGTCATGTAGGTGAGGCAAGTAAAGTTGCCCTTTCATCACTGCAAATCGTTGAGTAATTGGGTGTCCAAGTGCTTCATTAAATTTAAATTGTTGACGAGCAAAGTGCCCAAGCTTACGGTACAGAGTATCTTGGCGATTTAAACCGTACCAATCACGTAGTTGAACATTATCCTCTGCCAAATAGTATTTTAGAGCCACTTCCCAATGTTCAATACGCTGTTTTTCTTGATTGAAAATTAAAAAATCAAGTTCACCTAAAGTGTTTTTACCTTCAATGATTTGCAGGCTGTGTGCAAGCAATTGATAGGGGTGGTAATCGCGATCTAATAACCAAAACCAAATTAAATATTCAAAACGTAAACCCAGTCGAGTACTTTTTAATTGATTGATAAACGTGAGTAGTAGAGCGGGGTTTTGATCAAGTTCAACAAGGCGTGGTAAATAATTTTGAAAATGTTGTTGCCAAATGGCATCACTGTGCCATGAAAAATGATGTGGTGTTTCTAGTTCTAGAGGTGTTTCTCGTAGCAAATTAGGGCTAGCAATGCAAAACGCCAGTTGACGAACAAGTGTGTGTTGAAACTGTAGCCAAGGCTCAAAATAAACGGACATATAAACTGCTCATTGGACTAGGGGAGTATCGATATTTCACAGGCATTATTTCCTATCGGTCTACTGAGGTGAAAATGCAATTGAATGACAAAGATTTTAATCGACACTCATTTTACGAATAACCACGATTGAAATTACCGCATGAGGTCATGCAGATGAGAAGCATTAAAACCCGATATACTATCGAACACCTTAATGTTGAGTTGTAACATGAAAATCTTGTTTTGGCGTAGTTTAGTTGTGCTATTTCTAATCTTAGGATTTATTGGCGCACTATTACCTGGTATGCCGACAACAGTTTTCTTGATTCTCGCGGCTTGGGCCGCTTCTAAGGGGTGGCCTCAAATGGATGCTTGGTTACTCAATCATCCCAAATATGGGCCAACCTTAAAAGCTTGGCGTGAACAGGGTACAGTTCCGCGTAAAGCCAAATGGTTGGCAAGTGTAATGATGCTCATTAGTGGAATCATTATGTTGTTCACAAATGCACCACTCTGGGTAAAGATTTTTACAGATGGCATCATGTTGATCGTAGCAATTTGGCTGTGGTTAAGACCTGAAGTTAAAAATAATCAATCGACTGTACAAAATAGCAGCATATTATCGAGTAAAAATACGGACTTAGACTAAATTTAAATTGTTAAAATATGCTGTGTTGAGTCAAAAAATATACAAAAAAAGCTTAAAAACACATAAATCACCTATTTTTTAATCGTTTGAATCTAAAAAGTTGAATTATAGGTTAAAAGCATTTGACACTCCCCAAAGATTCTCTATAATGCACCTCACAAACGATGAAGTCGTTGGGGCGCTTAGCTCAGTTGGTAGAGCGTCTGCCTTACAAGCAGAATGTCGGCGGTTCGATCCCGTCAGCGCCCACCAATCCTTCTCGTTAAAACCTTTAAGTGCAGCGGTAGTTCAGTTGGTTAGAATACCGGCCTGTCACGCCGGGGGTCGCGGGTTCGAGTCCCGTCCGCTGCGCCACTTAATATGTTTTAACACTCGTTTGCCACAATCGTGAATTGTGAAAGTGCAGCGGTAGTTCAGTTGGTTAGAATACCGGCCTGTCACGCCGGGGGTCGCGGGTTCGAGTCCCGTCCGCTGCGCCACTTTCTAGATACACCTTTGAGGGCGCTTAGCTCAGTTGGTAGAGCGTCTGCCTTACAAGCAGAATGTCGGCGGTTCGATCCCGTCAGCGCCCACCACAATTAGTGACCTTACTTATATCATTAATTTGATTAAGTACATGATGCAGCGGTAGTTCAGTTGGTTAGAATACCGGCCTGTCACGCCGGGGGTCGCGGGTTCGAGTCCCGTCCGCTGCGCCATTTTGTTGTAAGATCTCTCTTGACTCTTATCACAAGATAAAACAAAATAACCCTGTTATTTGATCAGGGCGCTTAGCTCAGTTGGTAGAGCGTCTGCCTTACAAGCAGAATGTCGGCGGTTCGATCCCGTCAGCGCCCACCATATCCCCCTCTCATAAATCCACAGTTTTTGAAAATCCAATCGATTATATATCGATTTTTTTGCGTTTATTTTTGTATATATTTGATTCGATGTATTTGTAATATGCCACGCCTTGCAAGATCGCTTTAGCTAGGCAGCGCTGCTGTGTTGTATGATCAATACTCATTTAGTATCCAGCCACTTAGATAGGCAAAGTATTCTCTTAACCAAGCGTTATAGCGGATCGATAAAGGGGTGGGGGCGCTGACAACATGGATATCTTGATAGCCTTGCTTGCGTGCAATTGCAGCAGCCCGTAACGTGTGAAAATCGCTAGTCACAATTGCAATGTTTGAACTGGGGCTGAGTTGATGTTGTTTTAAGATGGCTTGGCTATTTTTAAGATTAAGTTCGGTACTGGTGCTCTGCGCTTCAAGTGCAATGTGTTGTGCAGCAATGTGATGTTTGTGTTGTAGATAGTCGGACATCACTTCTGCCTCACTGTATTGTTTAGCATAACCAACACCTCCTGTGACAATGATCAATGCCTGAGGGTATTGTTGGTGTAACTGAGCAGCTTGATCTAATCGTGCAGCGAGTGCGGGTGTGGGTTGGTTGTTGATGATACCACTGCCCAAAACTAACATTGCTTTGATTTCTTTGTGAGGTTGAACGTGTTCAATATTTTTGGCTAAATAAAGAAAAAAGATTATTACACTGCATAGCCAGAGCATAAAGCCAGTTTTTGCATAACGATAAAGCCGAGCAATACTTTGATGATTTTTGAGTTTATATTGAATTTTTTGATCATATAAAACATAAATACAGAGTCCTATGCCAATCAAAATAGGAAGAATAATACCCAAATGAATTTTTCCATTCAGGATTAAGATCAGGCCATCTAAGAACAGCACTAAGCCAAGAGTAAAGACGATGCTACGTAAGAGTAGAGAAGCAGTGTGATGTATTTGGCTCATGGTTAGATTTGTAATGTCTTTGGCTGATCGGCACATGCAGGATAACACTTTAGGCTTTCCTTGCATGAAAAAACTGAGTCACAAGGACTCAGTTTTAATGTTTGATTTTTACGTGATGGCTTAAGCATCAGCCATAGTTAGTAGACATCTCGACGATAGGCATCATTTTGACGTAACTGTTCAAGTTTTTCTGCACCTAAAATATCAGCTAAAGCTTGATCTACATCACGTGCCATACTTTGTAGGCTACCGCAGACATAGAGCACAGCACCACGCTCAATCCATTCTTTGAGGCGATCCGATTGTTCACGCAGTAGATGGTGTACATAATATTTTTCAACTTGATCGCGTGAGAAGGCGACATCTAAGTGTTTTAATTTGCCAGTCTCTAGCCAATCTTCGAGTTTCTCTTGATAATAAAAATCACAGTGACGTTCACGTTCGCCAAAAATCAGCCAGTTTTCGTAAGCATGATCTTGTATGCGCTCATTGAGTAGGCTCATCAACCCTGCGATACCTGTACCATTTCCAATACAGATAATTGGACGTTGCCCTGTGATTAAATGGAAGCTTGGATTGCTGCGTAACTGTAGTTGTAAAGTATCGTTTATTGCGCAGTGTTCAGTTAACCAACCAGAACCAAGACCAAGCTGTTCATGTTGGTCATATTGTTGGCGTACAATCAGCTGTAAAGTGTGCTGTGAAGGAATGCTGGCAATAGAGTAGTCGCGTGAAGGTAATTGCGGTAGTTGAGCCAGTAGCTGTTCAAAATCGGTACTGTGCTTCACCTGAACAGTAAGATCACGATCACTTAGGCGTTGCTTTAAGTCCGTTAAATTTTCACTTAAATCTAAGTTGTGCTCAGTTAAAAAGGCTTGGATGCGTGCTGCACTATTTTGTGGTTGGAGCTCTGCAATATCACCAGCTTGCCAGTTTTGCGCAGTTTGGGCTTCAAGTTCAATATGATAGACCGCTGTACCTAAACTGTTTGGATTAAGATGTTGGCGATGGATAAGTTTCCAGTCACTCCAATGTTTCTTAATCTCAATGTGTTGTAGCTCAGTTGCAGTGATTTTACTGAGAGCTTGATTCCAGCGTTGTACATCGTCAGGATCTGCATTATTCACTTCAATGAGTGGGAACAGGGCAGTCGCAGCATTTTGTTCAAACCATGCATGAAGCTGTTGGCCAAATGCACAATAACTTTCAGCATATTCTTTAGAGCCTAATGCCAATACAGCAAACTTAACTGTGCTCAACTGCTGAGACGTTGACATGATATTTTTTACGAATGACTGTGCGGCATCAGGCGCTTCACCCGTACCATAGGTACTTGCAATGATTAAAACATTTTCTGCTGCTTGTATATCTTGTGCTTTAACATGTTGAATACTGCAAATATCAATTCTTTGTTTGCTTTGTTTTAAGCTATTTGCTGTTGCCCATGCCAATTGTTCGGCAACACCTGTTTGTGAAGCATATATAATCAACCAATTGCCAGCATGTTCATCAGTCTGAGTTGTTTGTAATGCATTTTTTGCAGCTAAAACCAATTTCTTTTGTTTACGACGTTTGAGATAAAGCATCAAACCTGTAATGAAGAAAAGTGGCATCAACAGTGCAGCAATCATAAATAAGAACTGTGCGATTGAGCCAAAGAAACTACCACGGTGTACAGGGAGCATGCTGCTCATAATTTTTTCGTTGAGCTTTTTATCTTGATAGAGCTCTACATTTTCAAGTTGATTGCTTTGGTAGTTGTAGTTTGCTTTGTTACGTGCACGTTCATGTTGTGGTGTTGCATCAACAAATGAAAGTTCAAGCATGCCATCTGCTTTTTTAGGTAAAGTAAATGAGACGCTCGAATATGGACGTTGAACTTGTGCATTAAATCCTGTCCAAGCTGTTGCTAATGCTGCTGCGGTTTGTTCCGCAGTTATTTTTTTCTGATCTTGTTTGTCTTTGGCTTTATCGTTATTTCGATTATTGGCGTTGACCTGTGCTGGTGGTGTGACATTAAGTACACGATACATGCCACTACGCCACCAATCATATGACCAAAATAGTCCAGTCATGGCCATCGTTAAATAAAATACAACCATCCAGGTCCCGACAACTGCATGTAAGTCCCAAATAAAATTACGACCTTTGAGTTGAGTTTTTACTGCAAACCATTGGCGTAAAGAGTGTTTTTTAGGCCAACGCAGATAGATACCACTGAGTACGAAGAAAATTAGGGTGAGTGTACTGGCGCCTGTAATTTGTTTACCGACATCGCCTAAAGTGAGGTAACGATGGATTCGTTGAATGAGCTGGAAAAACTCTTGGCCTTTAATCTCGGGCAGGATTTGAGCATTATACGGATTGATTAATACCGTTTTGCCACGACGAGCACCTTCTTTGACAATATTTATGCTTGAACTTGCATCTGCTGCCTGTGCAATATTAATACTGTTGATTTGCATTTCTGGTTGTTTTTCTTTGAAGTGCAAATAGATTTGTTCTGGCGTAAGTTTAGTATTTGATTCTACTTGAACAGTATAACTTTCTTGGTTAATCCATTTTAAAATATGTTGATCATACGAATAGATCGCACCAGTCACACCAATGATGGAAAGGATTAACCCGGCAGTAATCCCAAGAAACCAGTGGATTTGGAAAAATATTTTTTTGATCATACCGATTAAGATGGTGAGTGAAATTAATTGGCGAGATTATAACTGAAATTAATGTAGACAATAAGTATTATCATTATCATTTTTAATTGATCCGATGGCTTGCAGCGGCTCTGAATGAATTTAATATAAATGATGTCGTGAATAAAAAACACCCCACAACTCTATTTAAGTTATGGGGTGGGGGTATACGATCTATCGAATTAGATGTTTTTTGCACTACCTACAGTTTCATTGAGGTGTTTGCACAAAGTTTCAAAAGAGAAATTCTTACTATTCATTCGCTTAGGTAAAATAT
The DNA here is from genome assembly GCF_000829675.1 of Acinetobacter rudis. GTDB lineage: Bacteria > Pseudomonadota > Gammaproteobacteria > Pseudomonadales > Moraxellaceae > Acinetobacter > Acinetobacter rudis. The sequence goes on along the minus strand of NZ_BBRX01000055.1, from coordinate 13,525 downwards.
AAGCACCTTGTTGTTCTTTAACTTTAAAGTTAACTAACACGAAATCAGGTGTGTTGTACCACTCATAGATTTCTTTCCAAGAGACCGTACCACGACCTTCTTGTAGACCCATTTTTTGGATCATGGTAATACCATGTGGTTGAATGCCAAGTCGAATGCCTTTGATTTCTTGTACTGGGAATTCATTCATTTTGCGTTTGACATACCATTCAAGACCAAAGGTACGTCCTAATAAAAATATAGCCACACAGACAATTGCTACCCAGAAAATAATCGTTGAGTAGTTTTGAATGAAGATAAGACCAAGCACAGAAATAAGCAGAACAGCTGCACAAATAATCCAAATTTTCAGACTAATTTTATTGGTGCTGCGCCAAATCATCAGTTGAGCATTGCGTTGTTCAGCTTCAGATATTTCATAAGCGACAGGTTGTAAGGTGTAGGCGTAAATATTCTTAGCAGTCATAAGATCAACAATAAATATAAGTGAAGCTTAGTTAAGTTTAGCATTAATGCAGTGTATCCGTGGATAGATTTTAACACGTATATGCTGTTTATAATGGCGCAAATTCATCATTTTGTTCATTTACATCATGACTGAGATTCTGTTTTAGGTTGCTAAATTGCTGTAATACCGAAAACATCAATGATAGCTGCTGCAAAATGATTAAAGATTTACTCGGAGTAGATCCTTCCTGAGTTAGACGACTGCGTATATTCTTTAACATATTTTGTGTGGTTAAATTGGGTACCTCATCACGCAATAATGCACCTTGTATATCATCAAGTGCCTGTTGGAGGAGCTCTAAAATCTCTTGATCCTCAATTTTTTCTCGGTGTGCGCCCAAGGCGGCGATATAACTAATAAAAGTATGATTTAGACAGAGGAACTCAAATGCCAATTGTTTTTGTGTAGGATCAAAATCAGGTTCAGTAACTAAGGTTGAAATTAATGATGCAACCTCAGCATCTGTATTATGTGCTGCTCGGCGTACAATTCGATAATTAAGACTGTTATTCCGGCCTTCTTGGTACTGTGAAACCACTTCTGCTAAATATTGGCATTGAGCTTCAAGTGCTCGTCGAATGGTGCGTGGTAAACGTCTAAATTTCCAGTCAGGAAAAATAAAACTCACACCAAACCAAGCGAGAGCACAGCCAATTAATGTATCGGTAATCCTTGGTACCAATGCATCAAAGCCCATACCCCCTAAATTAAAATTAATCAGCGCCAGTATGGTCATAAAAGCAGTCGCCTGAGCATACTGTTTAGAACGCAGATCAAAGAAGAGCACGCCGCTTAAAATGAGCAGCAGTAATTGACCTTCGGTAGAGGGAATAAAATATAAAATGGCAAAACCTAAAATTACTCCCGCTAGCGTTCCCCAAATTCTCAGTCGTAAACGACGTTTAGTGGCGTTAAAGTTAGGTTGGCTTACAAATAATGCTGTGAGTAAAATCCAGTAACCATAATCAATTTGGGCAATCTGAATAAAACCATAACCGATGAGTAAAACGATAGAAACACGTATAGCATGACGAAAGAGTACTGACTCTGGTGTGAGGTTTTGTTTAATTCGAATGCGAATATCATCCCAACCTTTTAAATCATCATCACGCAGTTGTTGCTCGATATGCTTGTGCTTTTCAAGTTGAATATGACGTTCAGTTTCTAAGTTGCGTAACTGAACATCTATCGATTTAAGGTTTTGATATAACGCAGTAAGGGCATTGATCCAGATTTGATCGTATTCTTGGTTTTTTTGCATTTCTTCTAAAGAATGTCGAAGGTTTTTAAATGCATGTTCAAAACGAAGGTTATGCGTATACTGTTGACGATTTAAAATGCTTGCTGCAAGGTCTCGGCAAGCTTTGCCTTGTAGCGAAAGGATACGCTGAAAGCGAAATAAAATATCACTATGTTCAAAAATTTTGGCTAACTTTTGATAGTCGATATGGGCTGAGTCCGCACGTTCATGAATGTCTTGAGCAACAAAATAATAATGTAAACTGGTACGAGTATCGCGCTGTCCACGGTCACCCTTCAAGCGGGTGAGAAGAGCAGTCCGCATGTCGTTAAAAATACCAATTAAGCGACCGTTTTCTAGAGAAATACCGATTACGCTTTGCTGATAACTTTCAGCTGTCATGTCTACATCAAATAAGTTGGACTTTGCAAAGAGAAAATCACCTAAAGATGCATAACATTGAGATAACTTGTCCTGTACTTGGCGTACGGGAAATAATAAGAAGCTAATCGTGGCAATCAAACCATACCAAGCAGCACCTGCAACCAACAATAATGGTTGTTCATACCAAGTATCAAAAAGTTCGGTACCTAGCATGGTATATACTGAAACGACTAGGCAGCCATAAGAGATGGTTGCGTAACGTCGACCTAATGAACCCAATAAAATCAGGCCAATACATGAAATGATTAGACCAATGGCAAAGAAAAAAGGGTGTGGAAAGAGAAGTTGTACAGAAGCTGCTGTAACAAAGAAACCGATATAAGTATAAAACAAATTCAGGATACGCACAGAGAAGCGATCATCGATGTCACTTAAACCTGCCGCAACCACACCTAAGGTGAGTGGAATTGTTAAAATTTGCTGATCTAAATAGTAAGGAAGAAAAGCAGTACCTGCAAAAGCAATGATCATGCGTATGGCGTACATGAATGAGCTTTTATAGGTTACTTGTTTTAGTTTGGTCAGCCAGGTACTCAAGCTTTTATCCTTTTACTTCAATTTATTACAACGCAGAGCAGTGATTTTCACTTTCAAATACTTCTTACAGGACTTGATTGGCTTAATCTGAGGTCGATTAAGGTCAGGGCAACTTGCCTGATCTTGTCATGTGGAGAGCGGTATTTTAGCGTGGAATGATTAAAATTAAATGTCCTAAGTGCTCAGAATACTTTAAAAGCATAAGTGTGAATAGCAAACTCAGATGGTACTCAGTGCTTTTTGTTTAATTGAACAAAAATTCAACTCTTACTTATTTTATTTTTACACAAACATTTCATCAATGTAATTTAGAGGATAGAAAAATTGGCGAGTAGCACTTCGATCAGGCTTTTAAAATTTAGAATATAGAATGAAGAGAATAAAGTTATTATTAATTAAAACTAACTAATTGATTGTTTATAATTTAATCAATATGATCAAATAATGCTTGATTTTATTAAGTAAAGAAGTGTTTTTTTATGCTTTTGTATATCTCATTTTGGGTATATCTTTATACCTTAGTCGAGTGGGAGCATAGTGCTATATAAAACATAAGGATTTAACATATTGTTATTTATGATATAAATAATTACTTATCATAAAATGATGTTAAGTAGTTAGAAAATTTAGTGAAAATAGATTTTAAATTTCTAAATTAATTGTTAAATTAGCGCCATGCTAAATATATTTTGTTACTTGGTGATTGGTTAGTTTCTTTAAATATTAAGACGCATATAAGTAATGACATGGTTTCATGGAGCTATTGTTGATCTTTTAAAGGATGAACTGGGTTAAATGATCAACTGTTCTACATAATTAGACATAGATGGATGTCAATGAATAGGGTTTGGAGATATTAATGAGTCAATTTCAACGCCGTACGGCATTTTTGAAAAAGGCACTTGCAGTTACTGTTGCTGGATTGATGGTGACTTCGGTACATGCTGCATCTGATAAGGATGAAATCAAACAACTTCGTGAAGAAGTGCAAGCGCTAAAAGCTTTGATCCAACAGCAACAACAAGTTCAACAAAACCAACAAGTACAGATTGAGCAATCACGTCGTGCTGCTGTGGTTGTTGCAACACCTACACAAGTAACAGCGGTCGCTGCGCCTGTTGCAAGCTCAGCATCTCCATTAGCCTCATTGAAATCTAAAATGGGTGCCAATGTTAAACTTTATGGTTCTGTCCGCGCCGATGCCGAGTATCAATTCAAAGGTGGTGATGGCATGTTCAACCGAATTAATGCGGTTGAGCTAAATGGTGATTCTGAATTTAATAAAGATCGTTTTTATAGCACAGTAACTACTTCTCGTGTCGGTTTGGACTTTGTTGCACCAGTACAAGGTGCTGACGTAGGCGGTAAAATCGAACTTGATTTCCGTGGTGGTAGCAACAGCGACACAGTGCGTATTCGTCATGCTTACATGACTTATAACAATTGGTTAGTGGGTCAAACGACATCATCGTTCTTGTCTGGAGATACTCAACCAGAAATGTTGGACTTTAATGCTGCATTGGGTATAGGGACTTTCCGTACTCCAATGGTTCGTTATAGTGACAAGATCAATGCAACGACAAGCTATGCTGTAGGTCTAGAACAAGGGGATAACGCTAACCGTCTGCCAACAGCAACGGCTAAAGTATCGCATAAGTTCAACGGTGATCAGGGCTTAATCACTGCACGTGCATTGATTCAGGAAGCGCGTTTACGTACACCTAATGAAGTTAAAGATGCTAATGGTAAAGTGATTACTCCAGCAAACAAGAATAATGATCAAACTGAGTTTAGTTGGGGCGTAGCAGCTGGTGCTAAATATAAGTTTACTGATCAAATTTCAGTGACCGCTGATTATACTCACTTAAAAGGTGACAAAACTTACTTACTTTATGACAAAGACATGGCTTTTAACACAAGTAAGTCAGATCTAGAGTTAATTGATCAAGATGCAGTAAGTGTTGGCGCAACTTATCGTTTTAATCCACAGTGGCGTACAAACTTGGGCTATGGCGCAATTTTCTATGACAAACAAGCTAAGGGGCAAAACGACAAACTACAGCAAGGTTGGTTAAACGTGATGTATAACCCAATCCAGCCAGTCACTTTAGGTGCTGAATATGTTTATGGTGAGCGTAGTTTAACAACGTCAAATGATATTGATCGTGTAGGACGTGATAGCCGTATCGGTGTGATGGCTAAATACGATTTCTAATAAAATTTTGCTGTGAGCTACACGATGTAAAACAAGTGTAGTGACAGAGATTAAACCGAGTGATGTAAATCACTCGGTTTTTTTGTCATTGTTTGAGCGTTTTGCTGTTGTGAAGTAAATCCGAAAAGTTGTAATTCTTGTGAGTAAGCAAAGTAAAAGTAACATGTTATAAAATTTATTATTTTCGATAAATATAGTGAAATATCATGTTTTTCATCAAAAAAGTAGAGTAAAAAATACCCATAAATACAAAAAATTGTAACAATGTGAAGTAAAATGACAAAATTTCTGCATAATGTGTCCTTCAAAAATATTCCGTTCAAATATGGGTTTAGTTAGAATTAAGTTGCTTGATCATTCATCTTAATTTACCCCCAGATTCTTTGAACCCAATATCGATGAATAGGATGTGTAGTAGAAACTCCATATTTCCTCGAGAAGTCAGTTAAAAAGAGTTGAGTGTTTTTTAAGCTGTGATGTCAGCTAATTCAACTTTTATTATTAATCTACAGACATTTAATACAAATACTGATCTCCCCAACAAGCAAAACCTTTTTTGGGTCTAGCCGTTTTAGGAGATATGTGGTTTTACCAGGTCTTTTTGTTTGTATTGTTCCTATAACCTCTAGACAGGATTCACCACCTATTTTGAGCAGAAGGGAACTCGCCTTGCGTGGGTGTCCAAACAAGAAATATTGAATCAAAATTGATGGATTTGATCATGGATTTTAAATTTAACGCGTTTTACACGCTCATAGCGGCAGTTATCGTACTTTTACTTGGACGTTTTCTGGTTAACAAGATTGATTTTCTGCGTCGCTATAATATTCCTGAGCCAGTTGCGGGTGGTTTGGTTGCTGCATTTATTTCTTTGCTTGTTCATAACATCTGGGGATATAGCATATCAACAAGTGCCGAATTACAAACTAGTTTTATGCTGATCTTCTTTGCCTCTATTGGTTTAAGTGCTAACTTTGCCAAACTTAAAGAAGGCGGTATTGGTCTTGTTATTTTCCTTGGCTGTGTTTCTACGTTTATTGTCGTGCAAAACTCAGTGGGTATGGGCTTAGCATCATTACTTGGTTTAGATCCGTTAATTGGTTTAATTGCTGGTTCAATTACCTTAACTGGTGGTCACGGTACTGCTGGTGCGTGGGGTGAAATTCTTGAAACACAACATGGTATTCAAGGCGCTTTAGCACTGGGTATGGCTAGTGCGACTTTTGGTCTGATCATTGGTGGTATTATTGGCGGTCCATTGGCTAAGCTTTTAATTAATCGTTATAAGTTAGCTACAGAGACCAATGCTGGTGCACGTAATAATCAAGATGATAACCACGTTGCTAATGAGCAAGAGTTTGTTGCATTTGAAAATCCTCATCAAGTACGTTTAATTACTGCAGACAATGCAATTACTACTTTAGGTATGTTTGCTGCTTGTTTAGCCTTTGCAGAATTCATGACAGCATTTAGTAAAGGGACTTGGTTTGAATTACCAACCTTTGTTTGGACTTTAGCAGGTGGTGTAATTCTACGTAACGTCTTAGAAGGCGTATTTAAAGTTAACATTTTTGACCGTGCAATTGATGTATTTGGTAATGCATCACTTTCGCTATACCTTGCTATGGCTCTGCTTTCACTTAAATTATGGCAACTGGCAGACCTTGCAGGACCATTGGTTGTGATCTTGACTGCACAAACCTTAACTATGGGTTTATATGCAGCATTTGTGACATTCCGTGTAATGGGTAAAAACTATGATGCAGCAGTGCTTTCAGCGGGGCATTGTGGCTTTGGTATGGGGGCAACACCTACGGCTGTTGCAAACATGCAGGCCATTACTAATATGTATGGCCCATCACATAAAGCATTTTTGATTGTACCTTTGTGTGGTGCATTCTTTGTAGACTTGATTAATGCAACTGTGATTCAAATGATTTTGAAGTTTATTGTATAAGTTATAACGTGTTATAAGGTGCAGATAAGCACCTTATGTATGATTTAAAGCCTGATGTGAAACATCGGGCTTTTTTCATTTTATAGAGATCAACCGATCTATTTTATATGGGGAGTATGACGGTTTTAAGAAAGATAACAGTAATTAATTGTCAAATATGTTTAGATCGTTGACATGTTTATTTGATGTATTGATGCCATGCAGCGTTGTAAATCCTTTTGGTTATCTTTGGTGACAGTTTGGACTTTGGGCTTGAGTCATTCTGTTCTGGCAGAACAACTCACTACGAATCCTCCTCCTGTTAGTCTTCAGGAAGATTCACGTATTGCATTACTTAAAAAAAATACTGAAAAACCTGTGGTTGCTTTAGTGCTGGGGAGTGGTGGAGCACGAGGGTATGCGCATATAGGGGTGCTTGAGGCATTAGAACAGCAGGGGGTTAAACCTGACTTTATCGTAGGAACGAGTGCAGGAAGTATTGTCGGTGCATTGTATGCCAGTGGTAAAACAGCAGAGCAATTACATCAAATTGCTTTAGATCTACGTGTCAACGATGTACGCGATTTTAAAGTAGGTAAACAAGGTTTCTTTGATGGAAAGAAAGTCGAAGAATATATTAATAAACTCGTTGATGGGCAAAGTTTAGAAAGTCTAAAAATCCCGATGTATGTGGTAGCGACTCAATTGAAGAGTGGTGAAAAGGTGATTTTCAATCAGGGGAATACTGGTTTAGCTGTACGTGCCTCAGTCACCATACCGAGTATGTTTGCACCCACATTAATTGCGGGTAAAGAATATGTTGATGGGGGACTGGTGAGTCCTGTACCCGTAAATATTGCACGTGATTTAGGTGCTGATGTTGTTATTGCTGTAGACATACTGGCTCAGCCAAAATATACCGAAACTACCAATATGTGGGGTTTATTTAATCAAAATATTAATATCATGCAAAATACACTTGCTGCTGAAGAATTAAAAAATGCTGATGTCGTAATTCAACCTGATTTAAGAGAAAAACTTCATATATTTGATATGAAAGGTCGTGAAACAACTATGCATGCAGGTGAAATTGCAACTCAATTAAAAATGAAACAGATCAAGGTGGTTTTGCAGCGTAATGCCAATTTAAATGCATCACAAGAACAGTAATTCAGTCGAGATGATATTGGGTACTGAGCTTATTCATGAATGTCTCTATTTAAATTGGAATAGATGATCAATACCGATGAATTAAATTATCTATTTTTTAACCATAATCACACCATATAAAATAAATGAGCCTAATTGGTTCGCTAAATGCTAGTCAATCTCATTTAAATACAGATAAAGTATTTAAAGTATTATTTATTTCAATACTTTTATAATCGCTAACCGTATAATAGAGGCTTCGTAAATATATTTTGAGAGTTTTAGAATGCCACCACTGGATCCTATTGTTCCCATTGAAGATGATCAATCAGAATTAACCATGTCAGTACTGATGACCCCAGAAATGGCTAACTTTTCCGGAAATGTCCACGGGGGCACGATTTTAAAACTGTTAGATCAGGTCGCATACGCTTGTGCTAGCCGCTATTCAGGTTCTTATGTGGTGACTTTATCTGTGGATAAAGTAACTTTTAAAGAACCAATTCATGTGGGTGAGCTGGTTACATTCTTGGCAAGTGTTAACCATGTTGGTCGTACTTCAATGGAAATTGGCATTCGTGTTGAAGCGCAGAATATTCAAAAACGTACTGTACGTCATACTAATAGTTGTTACTTTACTATGGTTGCAGTCAATGATGATGGTAAGCCAAAACAAATTCCAGCATTAGTACTTGATACTGATTGGAAACGTTGTCGTTTTGATGCGGCTGAACAACGTAAATCTATCCGTTTAGCTGAGATTAATCATCAGTCTTGCCGTATTTATAAAGAAGACTAAAAACTGATTCGCTGTCATAAGTGGTCTGATCATATTATGATCTAGTATCTTTATAGGTTGCACAAACATCATTGTGCAGTAGAAACCCTTAGTTTGAACTGAGGGTTTTTTATTTATCAGTTGTCTCATGACTTACTTCTATTTTTAATAGTGTAAATTAAGTGGATTAAATAGGGTTATAGAATTGAAAATCATCAAGGCGGTCAAAACGCATATAATTTCAGGTTTTTTAGGTGCTGGTAAAACGACTTTATTACAGCATTTATTGAAGCAAAAGCCTGAAAATGAGCGCTGGGCAGTTTTAATGAATGAGTTTGGTCAAATTGGAGTAGATCAACGATTACTCCCTTCACAAGAGGGTTATGTGGTAAAAGAGTTGTTGGGAGGCTGTCTGTGCTGTACCAGTCAACTTCCGATGCAATTGGCATTGTCTCGATTGATTCAAGAGCAACAGCCTGATCGATTATTTATAGAACCAACTGGTCTAGGTCATCCATACCAATTATTAGAACAATTGTCTGAGCCGCATTGGCACGGCCATATAGATTTACGTGCATTGGTGATTTTAGTTGATGGCTCTCGTCTACATGATGCCTCGTGGACTGCACAGAATCTTTATCAAGAACAGTTACAAGCAGCGCAAATTGTCGTTATTTCACATTGTGATTTGATGCAAGATTCAGATAAGCAGGCTTTACAATCGCTTAAAGAACATTATTGGGGACGAGTAGATCATTGGATATTGGCAGAGCAAGGTAGACTTGCACTAGCACAACTTGATATTGGCCTACGTACGATGCAACGCCAATTAAAACCATTAATTCATCTGCAGAAACCCATTGCTCAAGGTGAGGAAAGTGTTGAAATAAAAGCACTGCCTTATCACTATATTCAACATAATGATCAGTATCAAATCGCAGGATGGCGTTTGCCAAAACATTGGTGTTTTGATTTTTATTTGTTATTAGACACCTTAACTGATTTAGATGGTTGGCTGAGGATTAAAGCTATATTTAATACCAACCAAGGATGGAAAAGTTTTAATTTTAATCCTGCGCAGTTTAATTATCAGACTCAGCCTGAAAACTTAGATAATCGTATTGAAATTATTAGTCAGACAACATTAGATTGGGGGCATATAGAAGCCTTACTGTTGGCTTGTCAAACAAAGCAAGATTGAAAACTTTATTAAGAAAAATCAGTGAAAAGCAAAGAGTGTTGATTTGATCATGCTTTCTGAAAAAAAATCTTATATGCTTAGCGCCAAATAGGAGTATCCCCACATGGCGTTAAAAGCAACGATTTACAAAGTCAATTTAAACATTGCCAATATGGATCAACACCAGTATCAGGATTATCAACTGACCATGGCTTTGCATCCATCTGAAACCATTGAACGTCTGATGGTGCGATTATTGGCTTTTGCCCGTTATGCCACTGAAGATTTACAGTTTACTCAAGACTTATTTGAGACAAGTGAACCTGCGCTATGGGAAAAAGATTTGACTGGGCAAATGATGCAATGGATTGAGGTGGGTTGTCCTGATGAGGATAAAGTGAAAAAAGCGAGCCCTCGTTGTCAGCAAGTTGCAGTCGTCAGTTATGGTGGTGCTGTAGATGAATGGTTTAAAAAATCTCCGAAGTTAAAGACATTATCTAATGTTACTGTATGGAAAATTGCAGAAAGTAGTACTCAAGCTGCTGCTGAATTATGTCAACGTACGATGCAGTTACAGCTAAATATTATGGATGGTGAGTGGGATCTTATTGCAGACCAAGGTCAAGCACATATTGAGTGGACGCAATTAAAATAATGCTGTCTAGACAAATATATGCTGAGCAAAAAAGTTATTGAGTTGAAAACTAATCGTAAATATAGAAGGGTGGCTTATGAGCGCAACTTTAGAAATTATTGAATTGAAAGAAGGTACTGGGAAAGAAGCAGTAAAAGGGGCTTTGATTACCACGCATTATACGGGTTGGTTAGAAGATGGTACTCAGTTTGATTCATCACTTGACCGTGGTCGTTATTTTGAATGTGTAATTGGTACTGGACGAGTGATTAAAGGTTGGGACCAAGGAATTATTGGAATGAAAGTGGGAGGTAAGCGTAAGCTGATCGTACCTGCACATTTGGCGTATGGTGAACGTAAAATGGGTAATGTCATTCCTGCAAACTCAAATTTAATTTTTGAAATTGAATTGTTTGATGTTAAAACTCGTGATGAGTAAGTTGAATTAAAAGGCCATGTGGTTTGTTGCAGACCACATGACATGACTGCATGCTTCATTTGTAATTTTTACTGTAAACATGCAGTTGAATTTTTTTCATCTTAGCACAGGGTGGGCAAGCGTCATTATCAGTTTAGATTTTAACGAATACTTTAAAATAATAAATGAATCAGCTAGATTCAAAATGATATTTTAACTAACTACTGAACATTCATATGCTTATTTATAGAAAATAGATTATTGATTAATAAGTTTTAATAATGAAGAGTAAAAAAATCCATACGAGCCTATTTAAAAAACAAATAATTAGAATAAAAGCTAAAATGAAATACTGTCATCAAAGTGCGTTTATTGTTTGAATAATTACATTATTAACTACTTAATTTAACATATCTCTCTTTGTAAAAAAAAATTCTGAGTCTTAATATCGTCACCTATTTGTTCCGAATAGACATTGTTTAAAAAACAATCATTAATTAGATCTTTAACTCTAATTAAATAGTGTGCTGACCTCTTTTTTATATAAGAGCAGTGATTAATAGTGGTGTACGAGTAAATAATTCATGCTGAATCGTTATGAGTTTTCTGTTCTAAAAATTGGGATGAGCTTGTGTTTAGCACTTGCAGCAACTTTTACTTTTGCTGAGGACATTCCAGAATCTGAGTTACCTCCCGTTGATTTAAGTACACTAACCGTTATTGGGTATCATGAAATTGTCTCGCAGAAGAATGCGATTATTCCCGATTATGCGGTGACAACAAAACAATTTGAACTACATTTAGATTGGTTGCAAAAAAATGGCTACCATTTTATTACTGTGGATCAATTGCTTAAAGCGAATGAGGGAAAATATCAGCTGCCCTTAAAGCCTGTTTTACTCACCGTAGATGATGGTTATCAATCATTTTATAAAGATGCCTATCCAATTATTAAGGCACGTAAAATTCCTGTGGTACTTTCTGTGGTCGGTTCATGGCTAGAACCCAAAGCAGGGACGATGGTGCAGTTTGGTGATGAACAGCTAGCACGCGATCGACTATTAAGCTGGAAAGAACTCAAGACTATGCAAGACAGTGGATTGGTTGAAATCGGTAGTCATAGTTATAATTTACATCGCGGTGTAACGGGTAATCCGCAAGGAAACTCTGAACCTGCTGCAATTACGCGAATCTTTGACAGTAAAAATAATCGTTATGAATCAGATGCAGATTATGTCAAAAGAATTAGCCAAGATTTGAAAAAGAATAATAGTGTTTTGACTGCACACGGTTTACGGTCACCACGTGTCATGGTTTGGCCTTATGGTCGGTACAATATGGAAACTGTCCGTATTGCTAAAAAACTGGGTATGCCTGTCGCCATTAGTTTAGACGATGGTCCAGATCATATTAAAAAGTCATTGGGACAGCTCAACCGTATTTTAGTTGAAGGTGATATGAGTACGGATAGTTTGGCCCAAGAAATTCAAAATCGACAAATGAATCTGGGGGATAACAATCGTCCTCAGAAGATTATGCATGTCGATCTCGATTATATTTATGATCCCGATCCAGTTCAACAAGAGCGTAATTTAGGTTTATTACTTGATCGCATTCGTGAGATGAATGTAAATACGGTTTATTTACAAACATTTTCAGATCCAGATGCAAATGGTTCTGCGGATATGGTGTATTTCCCCAACCGTTATATTCCAATGCGTGCAGATTTATTTAATCGTGTTGCATGGCAAGTGGCGACACGTACCCAAGTCACACGTATTTATGCTTGGATGCCATTGTTAGCTTGGGAGTTACCGAAGAGTAACCCTGTTGCAAAAGATTTAGTCGAGACCCAACCGAGTGGTAAGGGTGAACATTTAAATATGGGGTATATCCGTTTAAGCCCTTATTCAGCAGATGCACGCCAAGTGATCAAAGGTATTTATCAGGATTTGGCAAAATCTACACCATTTAATGGCATTCTCTTTCATGATGATGTGACTCTATCTGATTATGAGGATGCGAGTCCTGCCGCAATGCAATTTTATACTGAGCATGGTCTACCGAATGATCTAGAAAAGATTCGAAATGATGATGCCTTATTACAAAAATGGACCGCTTTAAAAACAGATACTTTGGATAATTTTGCTTTAGAACTTGCAGCCGATATACGTCAGTATCAGCCATTTTTGCTGACCGCAAGGAATCTATATGCACAAGTCGCCTTGTCTGCTTATGCTGAAAACTGGTATGCACAGTCACTGGAACAATCTCTTAAAAAATATGATTTTACTGCGATCATGGCCATGCCTTATATGGAGCAGGTCAGTGATTCAAATCAGTTTTACCAGCAGCTGATTCAGCGCGTTAAGCAATATCCTCAAGGGATGAAAAAAACTGTATTTGAGTTGCAAGCTGTAAATTGGCGCAATAATCAAAAGATCCCAACAGGAGAAATGGTAGATACTATTCATACTTTGTATCAA
>NZ_BBRX01000056.1 GCF_000829675.1 Acinetobacter rudis | reverse complement strand
GGATGTCAAATGGTGACGTGATATTTGAAATTGATCTATGTATGACAAAACAAATCAAAAGATGTTGTTGATATTTTGGTGGCATATAGGTCATTGAGTTAGAACACAATAAATAATGATTTTATAAAAAAATACCAAGCAATCACTCAGCCAAAGATAGAATGGTTTTTTGAATGTACTGAGACGTGCCGCTGCTATAGGGCATTAAATGATTTCACGGACTAGAGCATTTAATTAAATATCAAAGTGCGTTAATGTCTAAATTGTCTTGGGTTGATGCCAAACCAGCGTTTAAATGCACGTGAAAATGCACTTGATTCAGAGTAGCCAAGTAAGAAAGCCATCTCTGAAATAGGAATGTTCTTTTGTTTAATATAATACTCTGCCAGTTCGCAGCGCACAGCATCAACTAAGCTGCTAAAGGTTAATCCTTCAGATTTTAAATGTCGAGTTAAGCTATAACTACTAATGCCAAGGTCTGTTGCGATCATTTCTAAGTTTGGTTCGCCATTTCCGAGTTTAAGCTGAATATGTGATCTAACTTGATCACTTAGGCCTTGGGATTGCACAGATAAATTAAGCAATCGTAGGTTATCTAACATCATGGTGAGTAGCAGAGGGTCACTTGTCGGCATACTGCGTTGCATATCTTTTTTCACAATGACCAGTGAATTAAAGGGCTGGTCAAAATAAACTGAGGTGTTGAGGAGTTTACTGTGTTCTTGCCAAAAATCCGGTCGAGGGTGTTCAAAATGAATCTCACGCGCAGAATAATGATGTCCGAGTACTTGTCGAATAACATTCATGAACATACCAATCGTTAGTTCAGCATCTTGACGACGAGTGAGAATGGCACCATGTTGAACTTGATAATCGATCCGCCAACATTCCCCAAGATCAACCATACGCGTTAAAGTGTTTTTCTGGTGCAGATAAAAATAATGGGTCATATTTTTTAACGCACTTTCTAAAGTTGGGGAGCAGAGTGCGATATAACCAATTAAACCTAGGGATTTTGGTTGAAATTGTTGACCATAATGCAGACCAAAATTATCACAATTGGAGATAATGGCAGCATGTTCTAACACTTTACAGTAGTTGGGGAGTTGTAAGCTTAAAGTCGGGCTGATCAGAAGTTCTGGATTAATTCCACTAATATCAAATATATGCTCTACATCAGCGCCTTTCTTTGTAATAAAATCACTGAGTCCTGAAGCTGCGGCAGACAACACACCTTGATTATGCATTTCTTCGAAAACATGTTGGGTTCCACTGGCTGCGATATGAATCATAATAAATCCTTTTATTACATTCTGATAAGATAATATTTTATTAAAATCAATATATTATCTTGTTCTTTTTGTTTCGATTCCCTCGAAAGTATAATATTTGATGACTGAGGCTATTGAACTTTTAGAGCTCAAATCATTGATAGACGATAACACGACCATTAAATATTCGCTCTTCGCATAGAATGTATAACTGCAATGACAAAATATACCCCGATTTAAAACTTGATCAACTGAATTTTGTACTCAACATTCAATAGCGAAAATCGCTTTGCAGCCTATTCAAATCATAAGAAATAATAAAATAGCGTACTTGACTTTAGAAGCCTAGTAACACTATTTAAAGTCAATTTTGTAACACATCTACACAGCTATAGTACAGAGGATCATGGGGGAGGATTAGGGCAAAACCTCCCAATGATCTGCAATATGCGCAATGCTTAGAGACTTATGCTCCGACAGGTATTTTGTTGTTTAAATACTTTTTACACAGTCGTACCGTTTCATTTGACCATTGGTCTCCCAAACTTAAGGCCATTTCTGTCTGAGCGTGTGAGCCATTCCATGCCATCATCTGTAAGCGTCGTTGCATAATAAACGTGGGGATGAGCTCATATTCTGCATCACTTATATGCCCAATTGTTTCATAACCTTTAATCCACTGGTCAACCCATTGTTGTACATTGCTAAGGTGTTCATTAAAACTAATAGCTGCCGCCAAATCATGCATAAACCAGCTCATACCGCAGTCATCAAAGTCGATTACACCAATTTGCTCATTTTGTAACAGTAAATTAGTCAGACGTAAATCTGCATGGATCAGGCCATAACGTTGTTTAGATTTGCCAAAATCAGTGAGTTCATGTCCAATCCGTGCAATGGCTTCTTCAATAATGATATGGTCTTTGGTGCTTAGATGAGGAGCATTACGCCAGTCTCCCCAATGTCCATTTTTACCAAGCATCGTTTCATGGTCCCAGACAATACGCTGAAAACTATTGTCCATTTCCCAACTTTTACTATGCTGGTGTAGTTTTGCTGTGATTCTGCCAAGCTTTTGAAAAGCTGTAGGATTAACATTGATGGTTGGCATATCACCTTCAACCCAATTAAATAATACGGCATAGCGTTGTATATTGGGTTCAAGTTGTAGACGTACTACACGGTGACCATGTTCATCGTGTATGGCCTGTGGTACTGCGATGCCTTGTTCAGTTAAAGCATCCAGCCAGCGTAGTTCACTTTCGATATCTTGTTGACTGTGGTAATTCGGACGATGGATACGCAGCGCATAACGATCTTTTTCAGTGCGAATTAGAAATGTTGCATTTTCAGATTGGCAAAGTAGCTGAATCGTTCCGCGATATTGTTTTGGATACAATGCCATCGCTTGTTCTGCAAGACACATCAGTTGTTTATGGTCTAGAGACTCATTCTGCAATGCTGTCATACCATTTCTCCTTTGATATTTTGATCATCTTTCATGATGTGAAAAACTGATCATATAAAAGAAAAAATAAATTGACTTGACTTCAAATTGCTTTCGCAAAGGGCTAGTGTCAAGTTTATCCGTGCCGTTTCGAACACAATAAATTCAACAGCAGGCATTGCTCTTTATCCACTCATCATCAGATGTTTATCAAAAAGAGTTGTTGAAATGCTGCTTTTAAAAGAGGGTGTTATTGCTAAAGTGTGAAGGGAGACTGAGAAATGCAAGTGCAAAAAATTATCGCTGAATATTTCAAACAACATCAATATGAGTTGATAGTTAATTATGCATTATGTCCTAGTGATAAAGGGCAGTATCACGGTGCCAAAATTCTGAGCCCGCTGCTTCAACAAAGAGCATTGAACTTTCAGCAGGCAGAGTATTATTTAGTTGTACCCTTTATACGTCCTCTAAAGTATCAGCCGGTCAGCAGATTAATGTTTGCTGTACAACAGTGTGCAGAGAAGTTAGCGCATATTGCTCAACAGTCTGATTTAGAAATTGCAGTGGCTGATATTTCAAGCACAATCGTTTGGACAGCATCGACTCCTCTAATGCAATCTAAACAAAGGCCTTTACATTTTATGTTGGGCGCTCAGTGGCTTGAGGAAACGATAGGAACCAATGCCTTTGCACAAGCGAAAGAAAAACTAAAATCGGTCTGTGTCATGGGAAATGAACATCAGTTGAGTGCATTACGTGATTGGATTTGTTATGCCGCACCTATTATTGATCCAATCTCTCAAACTCTAATTGGCATCATCAATCTTTCGATTCGATCCGAGCAACATAATGTCTTAGGTACTTTAGCAGTTGAACAATGTGCAATCATGATTGAGAATGAAATACGCGATCAACGACAACACTGTCTAAAAATCGATACCCGATCTGAGATAAAAATATTTTTAAACAATGAAGCCTTACAAATTACACCTCAACAAAAAGAGATTATTTGTATTTTAGCGATGCATCCGCAGGGTATAGAACTGAACCAGTTGCATCATGCTTTGTATGGGGAGCGTAAAACTCGTATAGATACGCTTAAAGCCGAAATGGGCAAAATCAAACGTATTTTGAGAGGTTGTATTAAGCCGCGGTCATATCAACTATTACTTCATGTTGAAGCTGATTTTTTAAAGATTGAACACGCCTTGGACTCAGGACAAATTCAGCATGCGCAGCAGCTTTATCAACATAACTGTTTGGCCAATGTAAGAAGTCCTGTTTTAGCAGCATGGAGATCATGCTTAATCTCGCGTTTTACAACGACTTTACAGCAAAAAAAATCACAGCCTTGGACAGAACAGCAGTACTGTTAAATACCCAGGGAGTTAAAATTTGTCTCCACCTACTGATCAAAGTCAGGGGAACATAATTTTTGATGCAATTTCGAGATAAACGACACGATTATTAAATGTTTTATGTATTCAAACCTGGCCTTTTGCTTAAATTTAGATTTTCTTCGGTGATGTTCTGGATTTATCTCATTGTTTTTCTGCTTGTTGTACGAAGCTTGCTGAATAAAATTTCGCAACTTGACTTCAACTCAGTTGATTCGGCCTTTATGGTCAAGTTTTGAAATGTCTTTTTAAGCAAGATTTAGAATAAATCAGGAAAAGCTCGGAGAATGGATTCGATGAAACAAATAATTGATACTGAAGAATACTTTGCTAAAAGGCAGTTGAAAAAAGGTGCAGTGGGATGGATTTTACTGATCGGTCTAGGTGTCTCTTATGTGATTTCAGGTGATTTTGCAGGCTGGAATTTTGGCTTAGCGCAAGGTGGCTGGGGCGGTTTGTTTATTGCCCTAATGGTGGTTGCCTTAATGTACTTGTGTATTAGCTTATCGATGTCAGAAATGGCAACAATGTTGCCAACAGCAGGGGGCGGGTATAGTTTTGCACGCGCTGCATTTGGCCCTTTAGGTGGCTTTTTAACAGGCACAGCAATTTTAATTGAATACTCTATAGCCCCTGCAGCAATTGCAGTGTTTATTGGTGCATATTGTCAGTCATTATTTGGAATTGGTGGCTGGGTGATTTACTTAATTTGCTATCTGGTTTTTATGGGCATACATCTAAAAGGAGCGGGTGAAGCGCTAAAAATAATGTTTGTGATCACAGCTGTTGCCTGTGTGGCGTTGTTTGTATTTATTGTCGCAATGGTTCCTTATTTTAATAGTCAAAACCTGTTTGATATCGCCGTGTCAGAAAATGTGGGTGCAAGTCAGTTTTTACCTTTTGGATATATCGGAATTTGGGCTGCTGTACCTTATGCAATTTGGTTTTTCCTTGCTGTAGAGGGTGTCCCTTTAGCGGCTGAAGAGGCAAAAGACCCAGCCCGATCTTTACCACGTGCATTAATAGGTGCCATGCTAATATTAGCTACTTTCGCCATGTTGATTTTATTTTTAGGTGCTGGTGCAGCAGGTGCAGATACCTTGAAAAACTCAGGTGCACCCTTAGTCGATGCCTTGATTAAAGTTTATGGGCCACACACTTGGTTAGCAACTTTTGTAAACTTTGTTGGTTTAGCTGGGCTGATTGCCAGCTTCTTCTCCATCATTTATGCCTATTCGCGTCAGATTTTTGCTTTATCACGTGCAGGCTATCTCTCAAAACAACTTTCTTTAACCAATAAAAATCAGGCACCTTATTTGGCCATTATTATTCCTGGTGTGATTGGTTTTTTTCTTTCTTTAACAGGAGAAGGTGATCTACTCATTTTAATGGCTGTCTTTGGTGCAACGCTCTCTTATGTGCTGATGATGCTATCCCACATAAAATTACGTATTTCTCGCCCAGAATTTCAGCGCCCCTATAAAACACCTGGCGGAGTTTATACATCAGGTGTTGCATTGGTTTTGTCCTTAATCGCTGTTGTTGCTGGTCTGATGGTTAATCCTACAATGTGGTTGATATCTGCAGCGATTTATATTGCGTTTATCTTATATTATTATTTTCATAGTCGTCACCATCTGGTTCAAGGGACACCAGAACAAGAGTTTGCTAGAGTCAATGAAGAGTAAACTCTTAGACGATTTTTCAATAAATGACGCGTAAAATTGAAGTCAAGTTTATAAATAAATTTTCGTTATTTCCCATATATTTCATCTAGACCCAGTAGATGAAATATATGGGCTTCTATTAGTTACAACGCATTGTTTACTATGAAAAAGGTGGGGTTTTTAAACAGATATTCAGTGGTTTAAAAAAGCATTAAATTTTTCATAAAAACGGGTTGTAGATGCCAGGCTGACATTCAGCCGAGTCCATTGACCGTACTGCTGACCATCTAAACTAAAAATATAACCTGGTGCAAGTACCAATTTATTTTCTAATGACTTTTTCATCATCTCTTGGGAGAGATCTAGATTTTCAAAAGTTGTCCAATAATATAAAGAATCTCTTGCCTCGTAAAATACCTGCCCACCGAGTTTTTTAATATTGGCCAAAGCCAGTTGGCTACTTTGTTTTAGACTCTCTTTAAAAAATTGTAGATGTTGCTCATAGACCTTATTTTGTAAAATAGTACAGATAAATTGTTCTGCATATTCAGAACTATTGACATGCAATATTGCTTTAAAGTCTGCAAGTTGATCGATGAGGTGATACTCACCAACAATGTATCCGACTCGGATTGATGGGCTAATAATTTTAGAAAATCCACCAATATATAAATGATGTGAAAAATCACTATAAGAGCTTAAACGATGTTTATAGTCTGTGTACTCTGAAAAGACATCATTCTCGATCACCAAACAATTGTGCTCTTTGCATAATCGATTAATCATTTTAATCTTTTCAAGACTAATTGTGGTGCCTGTAGGATTGTGCGCGACACTTTGAGTAAAGAAAAGTTTGGGCTTGAGTGTTTTTAAGCGATCTTCTAGTACTTGGCAATCTGGCCCATCGATTAAACGTGGAACTTCGCTTACCTTACATCGAGTAAGTTGTAGTTTTTTGAGTAAGGGATAATAAACTGGTGAATCGACCAACACAGTATTATCAGCTTCGACAAAGTATCTGATAATTAAATCGATAGCATCATTTACACCATTGGTCAGTAAGATATTTTCAGGGATGGCTTGAATATTAATCTGGCTTAAGCGTAAGGATAAGGTTTCTCTTAAGGCCTCATAACCATATTTGGAACCATAACGTAATAATTTAGTATTATTTTCTTGAAGTGATTTTTGCAGCAGTTTATTGAGTGGTAAAAGCTCAAACCATGAAGAATCTGGAAAACCATCTCCTACATTAATAACACCATTGAACGTTTCTAACTGACGACGCATTAACCAGAGTTCATCGATATTATGCATTTCAATATGAGCTTGTTGAAACTTGGGTGGATTTTTTTGTTCCATCACAAAAAAACCAGAGGCAGGCTTAGAATAGATTAGACCTTCGTCGACCAAGCGCTCTAATGCATAAATTACGGTGTTTTTAGAGACATTATATTGGCTGCATAGTTTGCGAATAGATGGAATTTTTTCATTGTTTTTATATAGTTGCGATTTGATTTGATGTTTTAAAATCTGAAAAATCTGATCGACTAAATGTACTGAATTTGATTCCATAATATGCTTTAAATCATCCTTAAAAGAAACTGTCCGCAAAAACTGTACCTTGAGAGTCATCAAGTGAACACTTAAATTGTGCCTATGAACAGATAATGCATAGGATAGCAAACATGAACTCTAAACTACCTAATTTTCGTAAATTAACAGTTTCAGAGCGTCTCAAGGAAATTGCAAAAATAGCAGGTTTAAATCAAGAGCAACAGCAGTTATTGGAAAATGATGGTGCTTTGGCTTGTGATTTAGCCAATGGCATGATCGAAAATGTGATTGGCAAATTTGAATTACCTTTTGGTGTTGCAGCAAACTTTCAAATTAATGGTAAAGATCATTTAATTCCTATGGTCGTTGAAGAGCCTTCGGTGGTTGCAGCAGCATCTTATATGGCAAAAATTGTACGTGAAAATGGGGGCTTTAAAACGTCAAGTACAGCACCTTTAATGCGCGCCCAAGTACAAATTTTAAATATTGAATCTGCTCAGAAAGCCAAAGAAGTTTTATTGGCCCATAAACAAGACATTATCCAACTTGCTAATAGCAAAGATAAGTTTCTGATTAGTTTAGGCGGAGGTTGTCAGGATATTGAAGTTCATTTGTTTGAATCAAGCAAAGTTGGGCCAATGGCTGTAATGCATCTCGTGGTCAATGTATGCGATGCAATGGGGGCAAACACAGTCAATACAATGGCTGAGACGGTGACCCCATTGGTGGAGAAGCTTACAGGTGGCCAAGTTCGTCTACGAATTTTATCTAACCTTGCTGACTTACGTTTAGCACGTGCAGAACTGACGGTACGTCCTGAGCAGTTAAAACAAGAAACGCTATCAGGCGAAGAAGTGATTGATCGGATGCTTGAAGCATATGAGTTTGCAGTGATTGATCCATACCGTGCCGCAACACATAACAAAGGGATTATGAATGGTATCGATCCTGTGATTGTTGCAACTGGAAATGACTGGCGTGCGATAGAGGCCGGTGCCCATGTTTATGCGGTCAAAAATGGACACTACACTTCACTGACAACTTGGGAAAAAGATGCACAAGGCAACTTGGTCGGTCGCATTGAATTGCCAATGGCTGTAGGGCTTGTTGGAGGAGCGACCAAAACCCATCCCTTGGCACAATTGTCCATCCAAATGCTCAATATTGAGTCTGCAAGCGAGTTAGGAGAAGTCATCGCTGCTGTAGGCTTAGCTCAAAACATGGCTGCGATGCGTGCGCTGGCAACTGAGGGGATTCAACGCGGCCATATGGCATTGCATGCACGAAATATTGCGGTTGTGGCTGGTGCCAGTGCTGACGAAGTGGATGTGATTGTAGAAAAAATGGTTGCAGAACATGATGTTCGAAATGATAGAGCTTTAGAATTACTGCGAGAATTACGTAGTTAAGACGCTTGCTTTAATAATGACAAGTACGTGGAGTAAATGGCAATGGATCATGCAACGCAGCAACAAAATATAGCTCATGCCCAGCAAACGTCTGGGCAACAGGCAACAGCTGAGAACAACGAAGAACTGGTCGAGGTTTGGGGGGATACGGTTAGCTTGAGCGCACTGATCAAGTCGATACTGATTGGAGCTATATTCAGCGTATCGTTTTTTTATGCCTCGCAATTGGTTTTAACTAAAATTGTTGAAAACCAAACGCTTGCACATGCATACAGCATGTTGTGTGGCTTAGTTGGATGTCTTATTGCGGGTTTCGTCTGTTCAATTTTGTTTAAGCCAAAACGAGAAATACTTGAGTCTGAAAATCAATCGATGGAGTGGTTTGATCTGCTCATAGAACAATGGGAAAAGGAAGGAAAATCCATTGGTGAGCTTGACGAGCTACCTGAAAAAATTGTTCAAGAATTAAAGGAATTGAATTTGTATGATGCTTTTTTAGCTCATGCACAAAAGCATCAACACGATGAGGCTAAATAAATGGAATTATTGTTTGATCAAGTTTTGGTGGCTTTTGGTTTTGGCTTATTTGGTGCAGTGTTATTTGCTGCCATAGGTCTGATTTCGGGCACAGATGAAACCACGACCATTGCACCTTTAACGTTGTTAATTATTTTATTGGGCGCACCACCTGTAGGTGTATTTACCTTTTGGATGGCTGCTGTTGTCGCCAAGCATATGACCCATGCAATTCCAACAGCACTCTTAGGGATACCCGGTGATACGCTGGCTACACCCTTAATGGCTGAGTGTGAAGCAATGCGAAAACTCGGTGCGCCGCATATCGCTTTACGTAAGATGATTTCAGGTGCAATTGTTTCTGCATTTATAGCCGTACCTGCAGCTGTTTTGTTTGCTTCTTTGTTAGCACCATTTGGTGATGTCATTAAAGCTTTTGCACCTTGGATTTTTGCTTTAGCTGCAGTCATTATTACCTATTTTTCACCGGGTAAACTGGCATCGACATTATTGTTGATTCCTTTTGTAGTATTGATTATTGCTTTGCAAAGTTTTACCGCTATTTTTGAAACTAAACTTGCGATTAGTTATTTTCTCGGAATTGCGATTGGGCCATTAATTGCGGATCTATTTATGGTGAGCTCGCCATTGGGGCGTAAAAAAATGCGACGCCATGCTGTAAATCAGTTGTCGATCGCACCAGAGGTAAAAAGTTGGTCTGGTTATTTCCCAAATCCTTTGAAGGTATTGGATAAAGAGCAAATCAAATGGACTGTTGCAACTTCTGTGGTATCTAGTGCGACCTTTGTTTTTAGTCCTGTTGCGATGACTGTTGCTTTGGGTGAGTTTGTTTCTTCACGCTTTAAACAAGTTTATCAGCGTCTTACAACCACACTGACTGCGAAAAATGGGATTACCGAATCGACTTATATTGCTGAAGCTTTAATTCCATTAATTGCGTTTGGTTTACCTCTAAGTCCAGTTGCTGCAGGTCCTGCTGCACCACTTTTTAATGCTCCACCTGTATTTACTGTGGGTGAAAATGGCGCACAAGGGCATAACCTACATCATCTATTAAGCCAATGGGAGTTTTTGGGTTATGGATTACTAGCAGTATTTATTGCATCTATCGTGTCTTATCCATTTGCCATGAATTATGCACGTCGTGCAGCCTTATTCGTCACTAAATACATTAGTCATGAAGCAATTATTGCAACCTTTGTGGGTTTGATTTTAGTGATTAGTTTATGGGAAGGGGAGTTACTGGGTTTATTGGTGATTATCACTGTAGGTTTAGTCGGTGGTTTATTATCAAAACATTTTGGCTTTAATACTGGATGTCAGTTTATGGGCTATTACATGGCAATCCTGACTGTTCCAGCATTGATGAGTATGGTGGGTTAACATGAATGACTTTGTAAAGGTTGTAGAAGTTGGTGCTCGCGATGGTTTGCAAAATGAAAAATCAGTGATTGAGTTTGCTCAGCGTTTAACATTTTTAAACTTATTGGTGGACAGTGGATTTCAGTCAATCGAAGTGGGCTCTTGTGTATCTCCACGCTGGGTACCACAAATGGACAAAAGTGCCGAGCTTTATGCTGCACTTGCAAAGCCTGAACAGATCAGCTTGAGTTTATTGACGCCGAATTTAAAGGGTTTAGAGGCTGCGATTGCCGTAGGGTGTAAAGAGGTTGCGGTCTTTACCGCAGCATCTGAAGCATTTACACAGAAAAATATCAATTGCTCTATACAGCAGAGCTTTGATCGTTTTCAACCGATGTTTGAATTGGCCAAGCAGCATGAGATTAAAATTCGTGGCTATGTTTCCTGTGTTGTAGATTGTCCTTATGAGGGGGCAGTTGCTGCGCAAAAAGTAGCAAGCGTTGCAAAACAACTATTGGATTTGGGCTGTTATGAAATCTCATTGGGTGAAACGATAGGTACTGCGAGTCCGATACGCGTTCGAAAAATGCTAGAGCAGTGTATAGAGGTGGTACCCATTGAACAACTTGCTGGGCATTTTCACGATACCTATGGTATGGCGATCGCGAATATTCAAGAATCATTGAATCTTGGTCTTAGAGTATTTGATTCATCAATAGCGGGTTTAGGGGGCTGTCCTTATGCCAAAGGGGCTTCAGGCAATGTCGCAACCGAGGATGTGGTGTATTTACTGGAACAATCAGGCTTCAACACCGATATAGATGTAGCAGCCATGTTAAAAGCTGGAGCGTATATCACTTCAGTTTTACAACGAGAAAACCAATCAAATTTTGTCAAAGCTTATGGTGCAAAATAGTAGATTGGATATGTTGATTCAATGTGTTTAAGCACGGCGATCATCTGACTTAAAATCAAGCAAAAATTGAATTTAACCTAGGCATTGCGCTGATGATTTATATCTGTTCAAAGATATGAATAGGATCTTTGCATGTCTAAAAAGACCAAAGGATCAAGGAATGAAACTGAAATCAACACTGTTAATCGGCAGTTTAGGATTGACCATTATCGCTGGGCAAAGTCATGCAGCAACGCTTTTAGACCCTCAGCGTGATTATCTCTTGGGGGATTGGAATGGCGCACGAAGTGATCTTGCAGAGCAAGGCATCAAGTTTGATGCCAACATCACTGTAGATACAGCCTATCTGGCTGATGGGGGCTATGATGCTCATCAAGATCCCACCTATACCAGTCAGTTGTGGTTGGGTAGCCAATGGGATTTAGAAAAAATACTCGGTTGGGATGGTGTATCCATACGTACGGTTGTGACAGCTCGACAAGGTCAAAGTGTTTCTGTTGATCAGATATCAGATCCATTGGCACCACAAATGGCCAATGTTCAGGCGAGCTATGGGCGGGGTAATCGTGGGAGTCGTTTGACTGAATTTTCGATCGAAAAGCAGTTTAAAGATAGCGGTGTCAGTGTACGTTTGGGGCGTTTTGGCATGGGCACTTACTTTAATGTGATGTCGTGTGATTTTCAAAACACCTCTTTTTGTACAGCGCAAATGGGTAAGTGGCAGGGAGGCTCTTGGTATAACACTCCTGTAAGTCAATGGGGAGGAATGTTGAAATATAGATTTAGCCCTGAACTTTCTGCACAAGTGGGTGTGTTTGAGTTTAATCCAACCAATATTAAGGAAGACGAGGGCTGGAACTTAAGTACCTCTGATGCAGATGGTGTGACGATCCCTGTTGAACTACTCTGGCAACCCCAACAAGCGCTCAATGGACTAGCAGGAAGCTATCGTGTTGGAATGATGTATAACACTGCTGATAAGATTGAAAATCAAAAAGATATCGTCACTGGCGAAGCAAAAGACCACACTTATGGGGCATGGTTTGTCGCAGAACAACAGCTGACAAGTCGAAATGGTGCTAAACAAGGTTTACATGGATTTATGAATTTAAGTTTTCATGATGACAGCACCAATAAGATTGATCATATGCAGCAAGTTGGGCTGAAATATATAGGGCCATTTGAACATCGCGAAAATGATATTTTAGGTTTTGGCTTAAACCGTATTCATGTGAGTGATCGATATCGTGAAAAATATACTCGGCTCAATCAAGATGCAGAATATAACCTCGAATTAAATTATTCATATTACCCAACAAAGTGGGCAATGCTGCGACCAAATATTCAATATGTTATTCATCCTGGAGCAACCAGTCATGTGAATAATGCACTGGTTTTAGGTCTAACTACTCGCTTGACCTTTTAATTTTTTGAGGTAAGTAATTTAAGCACCCTACAAATCGAACGCTTCAGTGTTTCATTTGCAGGGTGTGGCTTTTATGGAATTAGATTTTTCTTTTATCGAGGTGACGAGCAATATGATCGCCCGTTGCTTGGACAAGCATAACGATGACCACCAGAACAACAATAACGGTCAGCATAATTTGCATATCAAAACGTTGATAGCCATAACGATAGGCGATATCGCCTAAACCGCCTGCTCCAATTGCACCGGCAATCGCGGATGAATTAATCATGGTGACTAGTGTTACTGTAAAGCCCGCCACAATACCGGGAAGTGCTTCGGGTAAAAGTACATGCCAGATGATTTGTTTACGGTTACAACCAATGGCTTGGGCAGCTTCAATTAAACCATGATCAACTTCACGTAAACTGACTTCAGCAATACGTGCAAAAAAAGGTGTAGCCGCAAGGGTAAGTGGCACAACTGCAGCCCAAACACCATAACTGGTTCCTACGATCCAACGTGTAATTGGAATTAAAGCAACCATCAAAATTAAAAAGGGAATAGAGCGTGTCACATTGACTACCCAACCTAAGCTTTGCTGGATACGCTTTGATGGATAAATGCCTTGTTCAGAGGTACTGACCAAAACAACCGCCATAGGCAAACCGATCAGGAATGAGACAAAAGCGGAAACTCCGACCATGAGTAGCGTATCAAGCGTACCTGTTAACAATAAATCAATGAGTTGATAGTTGTGCATAACCAAGTACCTCAAGTTGAGCAATATGGGGCTGTAGTTGGGCACTGAGCTGTGCAAGATCAACCGCTTCAGTGACAGGGATGGCGACCGTAAAGCAACCGATGAGATGTGCTTGAATTGTTTCAATATGGCTTTGATATAAAAGCACTGGGCCAGTAAATTGATTAAATAATGTTTGTATATCAAGCGATGCTGTTACAGGCGCTGCACAACGTAATTTTAACAGGGCATGATTGTGTATTGCTGTGTATGGCGTTGCTAACTGTACTGGAAGATCCAACTGTTCAAGTTTTAATAACTCTTGCGTAATGGCTTGCTGTGGTGCAGAGAAGACGGACCAAACATACCCTGACTCGACAATTTCCCCCTGATCAATAACCACCACCTGATCGCATATATCTCGAATCACTTGCATTTCATGCGTAATCAGTATGATAGTAATGCCTAATTTTTGATTAATTTCCTTTAAAAGAGCAAGCACAACAGAAGTACTCTCAGGATCAAGCGCAGATGTAGCTTCATCACAAAGTAATATTTCAGGATGATGTACTAAAGCACGGGCAATCCCGACACGTTGCTTTTGGCCTCCTGACAACTGAGATGGATAGTTTGATGCTTTATCATCTAGTCCAACAAGCTGTAATACTTCGGTTACCCGTGCTGCAATTTCGTCTTTTGGATAACCCGCAACGATGAGCGGTAAAGCAACATTGTCATATACTGTTTTGGCAGACATTAAATTAAAATGCTGAAAAATCATGCCAATTTTTTGTCTTAATTGAATCAGCTCGGCATGTTTTAATTGGGCCAAGTCGTGTTGATGAATATGAATACTGCCATCAGTTATTCCTTCTAAACCATTGAGTGTACGGAGTAGTGATGATTTTCCAGCACCACTCTTGCCGATAATTCCAAATATTTTCCCTTGTGGGATATCTAAGTTAATATTTTTAAGTGCATGTACTTGTGTATCTTGCACGGCGTAATATTTGTTTAGATGGCGAATTTTGATATGTGGTATGACAAAATCGACCTGAGATCCAAAACTGACCATATTTTTCTCCTTATTTCCAGCCTTCAAACCACATGTTTTGACCAAAATCCCGATCCAAGATTTGTTTTACTTTTTCAGAGTTTTGAAAAGTTTTAACAAAAGTCTCCAGTTTTTTATCAGGGTCGCTGTAGTCTTTGCGTGTTACAAACAAAATGGCATATTTCTTATCTATAGGATCTAAAAATAGCGCACTGTGCGGATCTGCTTTTTTGGCCATATTTATATAGTGAGGAAAACCAAAAATCAGGTCTGCATCATCATAGGCCAAAGCCGTTTGAGGGCCTTCAACTTCTATAAAAGTCAGTTGCTTTGGGTTGCTACGAATATCTTGTAAAGTCGAAAGCTCATTGTTGATGTCTTTAAGCTGAATAAGTCCAGCCCGATGCAATAAGATCAGTGCACGTGCAGAGTTTACTGGATCACTTGGAATTACGACTCGTGCTTTTTCTGGTAGATCAGCCAAGGTCTTATATTTTTTTGAATACAAACCAACATGGCTGCCACTGCCTATAGCAAAACTCTGTAAATCATAATTAGTCTGTTTGATGGCATTATTTAAAAAAACGCGTTGCTGGAAAAAATTAGCATCGATATCGCCATTTTGCACAGCGACATTAGGGGCTTGCCAATCTGAAAACTCAATCAGTTCGACATCTATTCCTTGTGCTTTTACATCATTGGCGACACTTTGTAATAGCTCTGCATAAGGCGGACTAATGCCAATTTTAAGTGTTTGCTTTTGGCCCGATGAGTTTGACCAACGATAAGCAGTGAGCCCTACAATCACGATAATCGCAATAATAGCAATGCTCCAAATTTTTTTACTCTTGCGAATGTCTGACATGGGATATACCTATTTCCAACCAGGGAACCAAAGGGTTGAACCAAAATCAGCATCTAAAGCTTGTTTGACGCGTGGCGAGTTCTGATAGATTTCTACAAATTTTTTCAACTTTTCATCTTTGTCTTGGTAGTCTTCACGTACCGCAAATAAGATTGCAAAGCGTTTATCTGTATTTGAATCAAAAAGTAGGGCTTTTTCAGGGTCTGCTGTTTTCGCTAAGCGTAAATAATGAGGATAGCCAAAGGCAAGATCTGCATCATCGATTGCTCGAGCAGTTTGAGGACCTTCAACTTCAATGAATTGAAGTTGTTTTGGGTTGGCTGAGATATCATTTAATGTCGATAAATAATTATCAGGTTGTTTAAGGGTGATTAACTTTGCTTGTTGTAAAAGCTGTAAAGCACGGCCTTGGTTTACAGGATCGTTCGGAACAACGACTTTTGCATGAGAAGGCAAGGCCTCAAAACTTTGATATTTTTTAGAGTACAAGCCGACATGTGTTGCTGCACCGACAGCAAATGCTTTAATTTTAAAATCAGTTTCTTTTTTAGCATTGTCTAAAAATGGTTGGTGCTGGAAAAAGTTTGCATCAATATCCCCATGATTTAAAGTGATATTAGGTGTATTCCAATCTGAAAACTCAACCAGTCGAACATTTATGCCTTGCTGTTTTGCCTCATCGGCAGCGACTTGTAATGGTTTTGCAAAAGATGGACTCACCCCGATCACCAGTTCATTTGAAGATGAGTTTTTTTGTTTATTCCAAATGACTAAACCAACAACCAAGATAACCAGCGCTACCCCAATGAGCGTGATTTTGGATTTTGAAAATTGTGCCATACGCACCTCAATACTTTATTTGATAATTTGCTCAATAATTAAATTGTCTATTTTTTTCGAAGTAGGACAGCGCGAGCAACTGCCCGCGATTACTGTCATCGCAATCGGCATTAACATCGGAATTGTTGAACAGGATGTTGTGCAGGGAGAAGATTGCCTTGTTGAAATAATTTGTGTCTTAAGCTACCTGAGTCATAAGCTGTTTTATATCGACCACGTTGCTGCAGTTCAGGTATGACTAATCGAATGAAATCTTGATGAGACTCAGGTGTAACCGTTCGTGTTAGGTTAAAACCATCGATACCCGTTTCATCAAGAAAATCAATCAGCTGTTCGGCTACACTTGCACCACTGCCAATAAAGAGCGGATAACGCCCACCCAATAAATGTTGCGCTTTTAAGTCATTACGCGTGATCTTTTGGTCTTTAAATTTATTGTTCACTGAAGCAATACTATTGGTTTGCTTATAAGGAATTGCTTCATCATCACCAAACTGAGCCAAATCAAGCCCAATCGAGCTAGAGAAATGAGCTAATCCAGCCTCAGGACTCGCATAGCGACTATACTCTGCAAGCTTTTCCTGAGCCAATTGATCTGTTTCAGCAGTGACCACACTAATCCCTACAAATAATTTAATGGCATGAGGGTCACGACCTTGCTCTTGAGCAAGCTTGCGAATTTTTTCCACCTGTAGTTTGATTTTTGCAGGATGGTCCGCACCGATAAACATCGCTTCAGCGTGTTGTGTTGCAAAGGCTAAGCCACGTGGTGATGCACCTGCTTGGTAGAGGACAGGGGTGCGTTGAATAGAGGGCGCAACTTGAAAAACCCCCTGACTTTGATAAAACTTTCCTTGATGTTGGATTTGGTGAACTTTTTTAGGGTCACTGAAAATACGATTGGTTTTATCTTTTTGAATTGCATCATTTTCCCATGAGCCTTCCCAAAACTTATAGCAAAGTTCAAGAAATTCTTCAGCTTGCTCATAGCGTAGGTCATGATCTTTTAAGCCTTTGTGACCAATCAAGCGCTCTGCACTATCTAGGTAACCTGTAACAATGTTCCAACCAATCCGTCCATGAGTGAGATGGTCTAGGCTCGCAAAGCGACGAGCAAATTGATAAGGCGACTCATAGCTGAGATTGACCGTGATACCAAAACCTAAATGTTGAGTGACAGCGGCCATTGCAGAAACCATGGTACTTGGGTCATGGCTTGGCAGTTGAATCGACTCTTTAAGTGTAAGATCAATATTATTTTGATAGACATCGTATACACCTGTGATGTCGGCAATAAACAATCCATCAAATAAACCTGTTTCTAAGGTTTGGGCCAAGTCAGTCCAATAGCTGAGTTCATTGAAACGATGTGATTCATCACGTGGGTGAGTCCATAAACCATGATTGATATGCCCAACACTATTCATATCGAAGGCATTCAGTAATATTTTTTTAGCAGATTGTGTTGAATTTGTCGTCATTACAGCGTTCCTCGGCGTGGTGGACGTAAGCCATTTAGGAAAGCATTGGCAATAAAATAATATTTCCATCGCGAAGCATCATGCAGAGTGTGTACACGGGCATTTCGCCAGAAACGGTCTAAACCATCTTCACGTTGACTGCCACGGCTACCCGCAAGTTCAATCAGTTTTGACGAAGTTTTTAACGCAGTTTCTGTACTGTGGGCACGGGCTTTAGCAACATCTAAAGATGCTTGCGCGATGTTTTCCTCAGTTGGATTGGGTTTTGCTGCATCGATACTTCGTGCGGCTTGTTTAAGTAAAACTTCACTGGCACGCACATCTGCAATCATTCGACCTAGTTCATATTGGGTGAGCGGGTCATCTACCGCTTGAGTGACACCAGAGTCAATCCATGGCCGTGCTTGACGAACATGTATTAAGGTTTCTTCAAAGGCAGCACGTGCAATGCCTGTTTCAATGGCTGCATGCATGATTTGTGCAAATGGTCCCACTAAGGTGGGCTGGGTAAATGCACGATCAAATTCAATTACATCTTCAGCAGAGACAGCAACTTGATGAAACTTGACTGTACCGCTACCTGTGGTGCGTTGCCCAAAACCTGACCAGTCATCGATGAGCTCTAGACCCGGGCTTTGACGAGGAATAAATGCAAGAAACTCTCGATCATGTTGATCTTTCACTAAGGTTGGAATACGGTGCGCAAAAATACTACCAGTACAATAAAACTTCTCCCCATTGACCTCATAACCATCTTGAGTTTTATGCAGGGTACTGTGTTTTACTGCAGCAGTTTTAGTTTTGAATTCAGCAAGTGCATTGCCAAAACGAGCACCTTTAAGTACTTCAGCATACAGTTTTTGTTTTTGTTCGGGTGTGCCAGTATTACGTAAAACTTCAAGTGCATAAAAATGATTTTGTGGGATTTGACCAATAGAACCATCTACACCGCTGATCAAAGCGATCACTTGAGCAACGGTATAGCTTGAAACATCAGCACCACCAAAGGCTTTAGGAACAGTTATGGCCCAGAGTCCAGACTGGCTATACGCTTCAATTTCTTCATAAGGTAAAATACGTTCAGCATCACGTTTTACAGCATTCAACTTAAATTGTTCTGCAAGCTTTTTGGCAATCGCTAATGCTTCAGCATCTGTCTGAATAACATGGGCTTGGGTTAATAGCTGCGGCTGAGAAGTGACGATATTTTGAAATGATGACATGAATATTTTCCTTAAATCCAAGCATGACGAGCAGGTAGCGTGTTGTTGAGGTAATAGCTCCCCAAGGCATGTAGTTTCCATCGAATGGGGTCATGTAATGTATGAACGCGTGCATTGCGCCAATGTTGATCTAAGTGATGGGTCGTTAAACTGGAACGGCTACCACCCAGCTCTAATAGTTTTTCAGAAATATGAAGTGCTGCATCATTGGCATAAACTTTTGCTTCAGCGACTAAAATAGAGGCCTGAGCAGCTTGTTGTTCGTTGATTGTCTCTAACTGATCCAGCTCATCTAAATATTCTGCTGCTTCTTCGAGTAATAAAATCGCGGCATCGAGCAGCACGATAGATTTACCAACCTCTTGTAATGTGTAATGTTCAAAACTGGCTTTTTCTACCTGTGCATCAACGATTGGACGTGCCTTATGTACAGCTGAATAGGTATCTGCCAATGCTGCCTCAGCAATACCTACATCAATGGCTACTTGTAAAAGTTGAGAAAAAGCACCACGAGAACTCGGCTGCGTAGCCAGTATGCGCTCATCAAAAATCAGTAATGGGTTAACTTCAGCATGTTCAAGTTTTACTGTGCCACTTGATGTGGTTCTTTGTCCAAAACCATTCCAGTTATCAATGACTGTTACACCTTGTGCTTCACGCTCTACCAGTGCAAGGACGACATGACCAGCTGGATGGATTGCTTTAATTGCAAGCCAGTGTGCAAAACTACTACCAGTTGAGTAAAACTTCTCACCATCTAGAAAATAACGTTCATTTTCGATGCTTAAAGTGGTTTTAAGTGTGGTTGTATCCTTAGTGTTACGTTCAGGGCCGCCATTGGCTAAGCGTTTTCCATCTAAAATTTCTTTATAAATAAAGTCTTTTTGCTCTTGGCTGGCAATGATATTTATCACATGGAGTAGGGAGATTTGGTTCTGCGGAATTTGCCCCACACTTGAATCTGCTTTGTTGATGATACGAAAGACCTGTGCAAGCGTTTTGTTAGAAACAAAAGCTCCACCAAACTGTTTTGGAATACGCAGTCCCCCCAACCCCATTTGGCTAAATAAATCTATTTCAGCAAAGGGAAGCGTTCGATTTTGATCACGTGCATCTCTGCCTTGTAATGCAAAGTTTGCAACTTGATGAGCTGCATAAATTGCATCCTGATCATTTTCAATAATATGAATATTTGGGGAAGCTAAATAAGACATAATAACACCTGCATAAGATGCTTATTATCCTATGGCTGTGTTTTTTTAATATAAAATAAGGTATTTGGAAAAGCTTATCATTAATTTTTATTATGAGTATGAGTGGTATAAATATAGCTGTATTATTTTTTTGTATATATAATTTAATAAAAAATAGTTCCAAAAATATTTAAAATGTAGTTGAAGTTATTTCTGGGATGACTGTTTTTATATTTAAAGGTTATGGTGGTTGAAGTGGATGGGTAATTTTGTTGATAACAATCAGTTGAGAGATGGCTTTAATTGTTAAGAAATGCTCTATCTCTAAGTGTAAAGCAAGATTAGTTTCACTTGATAGTTTTGAGTCTCAAACCCTGAGTTGGCATAGCCAAAACTGATTGAATGGCTGTATAGGCTGAGCAAAGTTCAAGGTAGAATTAAAGAGTAAGAAACTTCAATATTTATATGTTATAGATTGGCTAATGGTTTGATCTTTAATATTGTTTTAAATATTAGCTGAAGGTTTATCTAAACTGCTATTTGTATAACTTTTACAGATCACCTCTATATTTAAACTGATTGATATTGGCTTGATGAAATATTCATATCTAAGTCTTTATCACTATTTTTGAATAAAAAGTCGATTAATTTATAATTGGGGTTTAATAAAAATATTATATGCTTATCACTTATTGTTTTTATTGCTTTAGTTCTATATGTTTTTGATCTTTTTAATTTTTAATATTCTAGTAGCTGATCACGCTATTTTTGAATCAAAAAATAGCCTACTTTATTCGGCTATTTGGATGACATGCAGATCAGTATTAGGAGGATAATCCTATATAACGCAGTAAAGCAGTGGTAAGTACAGCAACTAAAATAATGACAATTAAAGAATAATTTTTCCATGCAAATATTACTGAGACAATTACACCAATAATCTTACTTGGGTCACTAAAGTGTGTTTCAGTAAATAGGGTGCTCAGTACTGCTAAAGCAAATAATAATATACAGGCTGAATCTGACATCATCTGTTGTTGAGAGGCACTAAAATTTCTGCGATTTGCTAAATAAATACCCGAATAGCGGATGAGGTAAGTGCCAGAGGCAAGTAATAGAATCCCGAATAAAATTAAGCCGCTATTGATCATCATGCAGTAGCTCTCCAAAACAGTAAGGCAAATAACGACATTAGTACAGGTAAACCGGTAGGCAATATTGGCGTAAATAACATTGCAAAAATTGCACCTAATACAGCACGTTTTCTGGTTGTTTTATTTTTTAGTAGTGGAAAAATCAGTGCAAAGAGAATAGCTGGGAATGCAGCATCAATGCCAAGTGCTTGAATATCTGCAATGTTATGACCCAATATAAAGCCAATGATTACACCTATAGGCCACAATATACCGATTGCTAAGCCAGAGGCCCAATACGCGGCTCTTTGTAATTCTGGACTCTTTTGATTGAGACCAAACATCACACTTTCATCATTCATAATATGTATCGCAAGAAAACGTAGTGTATTTTTTTCAAGAAATGCATGGACAGATAATCCAAAAGGTAAATGTCTTAAATTAATTAAAATCCCAGTTAAAGCCGCAAAGATAGGGTTTGCACCTGTTGCAATCATGCCAATAAAGGTAAATTCAGCAGCTCCAGCCAATACCGTCAATGATAAAAGTAATGGGATCCAGAGGGGTAAATTAAAACTTGCAGCAATAGAACCGAGTGAGACTCCAACTAAACTTGTTGCCAGTGCGATTAAGGCAATGGCTTTGAGCAAATCATAATCTAGCCTATTTTTCATCATTTACGTCTATATCGAACATTCGTACGATATAATAGATAAGTTCAAATCGTTCGTCAAACCGAACGATCGTTTTATATATGGTGTAATATGACATTAGCTATTGAAATTGTGGCAAAGGGTTTGCAACGCGAACGACAAAAAACGGGATTATCTTTGGCTGAAGTGGCAAGGAGAGCAGGTATTGCCAAATCTACGTTGTCACAATTAGAGTCCGCTCAAGGTAATCCAAGTTTAGAAACGCTTTGGGCGCTGTGTGTTGCCTTAGATATTCCCTTTGCTCAATTGATGGAGCCAGAAGTTAACCGCACGCAGTTGATCCGATTGGGTGAGGGCGTTACCGTGTCTTCTGAAATTGCACATTATAAAGCAATGATATTATCAACGTGTCCACCTGCTGCACGTCGTGATTTATACCTGTTGAGTGTTGAACCTGGCGAAGATCGGTTATCAAAACCACATCCGATCGGTAGCGTAGAACATATTGTTTTAATGCGTGGTAAGGCTGTAGTGGGTCTAATTGATGATCCGATCGAATTGGCAGTGGGGGATTATATTTGTTATCCAGCTGACCAAGCTCATCTTTTTAGAGCACTTGAACCCAATACGCTTGCACTATTGGTTTCGGAGCAAAACTAACTTATATGCACATAGATTATTTGGGCTTATGGATGGATAAATTTACTATTCGAGCAAAAAACATTAAACTTAAATAATAATCATTATCAGATATGAGCTATGGCTATTTCGACTTGGCAAACGACAAGGCATTTTCCTCACTTACATATATCTCAGGGAGAGTTTTCGCAAAGCTCACTCCTTGAAATTGAAGATCGTGAGGAGGAAGGGCTAAAGTTGGTGGTGATTCTCAGTGGGGAGGTGTCTTATCAAACTGAGTTTTCACCCAAGTTAAGATTAACTGGGCCTTGTTATCATCTACTCAGAGCTGATCAACAGCTGCATATTCAACATGAATATGGCACGAAAACACCGATCCAGTTTATCTCTCTTAGATTGCCTATGGATCACAATGCCCAGTTTTTAACTGAAATGGTTGATCCTATTTTTCCACAAATGCCTCAACTACGTGTTTGTGATCATCAAGTGAATCATCAGATTTTACAACTGAGTCAAAGTTTATTGACATTCAATCTAGATGATCCGTTAAGTAATCTACTGATGCCAGTTAAGGCGTTGGAATTGATTGCAGAATGTCTTAAGCATCAATCACAACCTCAACATAAAGTTGGGCTCAGTCCGCAGGTGATTCAGCAGCTATATGAAGTGAAACATATTTTACAGCGAGATTTACAAAATGCTCCGAGTTTAAGACAGTTGGCAGCACAGGTTGGATTAAATCCCAATAAATTATCATGGTGTTTTCAGCAGTTCTTTCAGCAGAGTGTCTATGAGTATCTGACCAAACTGCGAATGAAGTTGGCTTATGAATTATTGATTGGTAGCCACATGCCTGTAAACGAAGTGGCATTTCGCTGTGGTTATACCGACTCACATTTTACTAAAGTGTGTAAACGACATTTAGGCTTTAATCCATTACAGCTTAGACGTCAGCATTAAATTTTTGATTTGCCTTTAACTTTTTATTGATACTTTTGCGCTAAAAATTGTGCTGAATTCGCCAATATAATTTTTCAATCATTCTTAGAATTATCACAAATGATTCTCGTTTAATTTTGTGGTTAATTTTATGGCGTACTTGATCAAGATGAATATCAGGCCTTCTATATTGGCACTCAGTCTGGGGGCAATCAGTAGCTTTGTGCAGTCTACAGCTTTTGCGGATGATCCAATTATTTTGGATGTCATTACGCTCGAAGCACAAGCCGATAAACCAACAGCAAGTCTAGGTAAGTTAGGTCAAACCAACAAAGAGGTCGCGCATGCTTTGACCGTCGTGTCTGAAGATGACATGAAAAATAGAAACCTACAAAGTCTAGATGATGTATTACAAGCTGCAGGAGGGATTACCTCTCAACCGTTTCAATTGCTCACAACAGGGTATTACACACGCGGTTTTAAAATAGACTCATTTTCCCAAAATGGTGTACCTGTATTAATGGGTAATATGGCTGCTGCACCACAGGAGATGTCTATTTACGAACAAGTCGAAGTATTACGTGGTGCAAATGGCTTATTGCAAGGGACGGGTAATCCTGCGGCAACAGTCAATTTAGTTCCTAAACGCCCCAAGGATCATTTTACTGGCACTGCTTCACTTGGTTATGGGAGTTGGAACAATATTAACGCAGGTGTTGATCTTAGTGTTCCACTTACTCAAGATGGACGATTACGTTCTAGAGTAGTCGCGAGTGCTTATGACAAAGACTATTTCTATGATCACTCTAAACAACGCTCTGAAAATTATTATGGTGTTTTAGACTTCGATTTAACTGAGCAAGCAACTATTTATTTAGGAGCACATGATCAGAAAATTCGTGGTGGTACCAATATGGCGGGTGTGCCATTTTATGCTAACGGTCAAGATATGCACTTGTCGAGAAGTACCTATTTAGACACCTCTTGGGATCGTTTTGATTGGAATAATACTCGTGTGTTTACTGGCTTAGATTATAAATTTGATAATGGCTGGTTTGCGAATGTGCAATATAACCATTTTCAAGGTAAATCCTATTTGGACTATGCAGGAGCCTCAGGTAAGGTTGATCCGATTACTGGTAAAGGTTTAAAACTTACAGGTGGCTCTTATCAGTTTGATAATCAACAGGACAGCGTAGATGCCTACGCCAAAGGTCATATTCAGCTGTTCGATCGTCAGCATGAGCTACTTGTAGGGGCGCAGTATCAAAAAATTACCACAGAGCAATATACGGCAAGTGTTTTTGGACTGGATAAAAATATTGAAGTTGACCCTTGGCACTGGGACCCATCAAGCGTAGCACGTCCTATCATGGATCAGTATATATCGCGAGGTCCGGATGTCACAGAACAAACAGGCTATTATGCGACAGGGCGTTTTAGTGTAACTGATCAACTCAAGTTTATTTTAGGTGGTCGTTTGAGTCACTG
>NZ_BBRX01000057.1 GCF_000829675.1 Acinetobacter rudis | reverse complement strand
GGGGGGAGGATGTCAATAAAAACCCTGTAACTAGTTTTAGTGATTTAATTTATGGAACACGGGTGAGCGTGTGTTGGTAGAGGCTTCACCCGTAGATCAGGTTTGGGGGATTGGGTTGGCTGCAAATCATGAGTTTGCACAGCAGCCAGAGCAGTGGCAGGGGTTAAACTTATTGAGTTTTGCTCTGATGCAAGTCCGAACAAAATTAGCTGAACTTGCATAAGATTATCGTTGCTCGGTTAGATTTGATTAAAAGCTGGGCTCTAAAAACCATAATAAAAAGCAATTAAACAGAGGATTGCGGTCACTATAATCAAAGTGACTACACTCATTTTTTTACCATTGTTTTCATGTGGTTCAGTTAGAGGGGTTGCCTTAGTGGGGATTTGCATTGTGGCATCGAAAGGCTCATTCGGTACAGATGCCGTTACTGTCAATTTCGCAGTTGGATAGTGATTAGCAACTTTAACTAAAAATTTTGCCGTTATGTCATCAATCTTTTCTGAGAAGTGTCTGAGATTGAGCTGTTGTTCAGGAGTGTAAATGATGCCTTGATCATCATAAGGATGATTAATCTTTTTCTGAATAAACACAGAAAGATCTTCAAGTTGATAGAGCATCTCATGCGCATAAGGTGCTGAAATGTAGTTAGGTAGCAATGCAAGTAGCGTGGACTGACTATTTTCTGATGAGTGACCAACTTCAGACGTGCCGTAGTAAAGCTGGTCTGTTTTGGGAATATATTCAAAGTCTTGAGCGTAATGATGCAGAAACAATTCAGATTCAGTGTAACGATGAATTTCGTCCCAATTGGGTTTAAGTAAGTCTTGTTTGATGAGTTTACTGAGTTTGCTATTTAAGTCAAAACGCCAATAAGTCATCAGTCGAGCAGATGAGCACTGTGCTGGTGGTATGATGAAATCTTCTTCTGCGCTGTACCATTTTGCTAATTCTTGACCAAAGATCCAAGCACTTAACTGAGTACCCTGATGCGTCACAATAAAGTGTGCGAAAGAGAGTAACTCAACGTTGGGGTTTGGGTTTTGTTCTTGTCGTAAAAGATTAGAATGATGCAAGCTAATGCGCTGTACACCCTGTTGTTTTAAGCCTTCTAACCACACTTGGAAATGCTGAGCGAGTAATTGCTGTGTATTAAGATCACGAAATGTAAACTGATGTAGATTGAAAATTTGATGTTGTAATAATTGCTGCATCGCAATCTGACCTGACAGGTACTCGTTGCCATAGCTAACTAACGCAAGTTGTTGTTTCCAAATTTTATCTAAACTCATAAGGTGATCTCATTGATAGAGCACATATTTTAGGCGATTTAAAGATCATAGCGTTAATTTGATTTTCCTGTCTAGGAGGCTTCATTCAATTGGGTAAAAACTGTTAGAATACATATGATATTTTGATACATTCTGTGTGATAACTAATCAGTATGCAGTTGCTCTTTAGGCTTATATCAGTCTTTGGGTAATTTTTGAGTTTATTTCTATCAGATTGATGTTTTATTTTTCAGATGTAATTGGTATAGGGTGGTAGATTGCGACGAAGTTCGGTAGCCTGAGCCACCAATCGTATTGTTTTATTAAATTGTAGCTTTGAGAGTTTATATGTCACTGGAAGCCTTGACCACCGAAGCGCTTGCTGCAATAGCAGCAGCTCAAGACCTTGCTGCACTGGACCAAGTTCGAGTGCAATTTACAGGGAAGAAAAGCCAGCTTGCGGAACAATCAAAAGCTCTGGGTAAAATGGACCCAGAACAACGTAAGATTCAAGGTGCTGCATTGCATTCAGTGCGCGAAGCGATTAATGCTGCATTGACAGCACATCAAGCACAATTGCAACAAGCAGCCCTACAACAGAAATTAGCAAGTGAACAAGTAGATATTAGCTTGCCTGGACGTGGACAAAGCTTAGGCAGTATTCATCCTGTTGTTCAGGTGCAAGAACGTATTTGTCAGTTCTTTACTAAAGCAGGATTTGTTGTGGCGACTGGTCCAGAAGTTGAAGATGATTATCACAACTTTGAAGCATTGAATATACCAGGTCATCATCCAGCACGTGCAATGCATGATACCTTCTATTTTGATGCGACTCATTTGTTGCGTACACATACTTCTGGTGTGCAAGTACGTACTATGGAGACAGAAAGTCTACCAATTCGTATTGTCTGCCCAGGCCGTGTCTATCGTTGTGACTCAGATCAAACACATTCTCCAATGTTCCATCAAGTTGAAGGTTTGTACATTGCTGAAAATACTAGCTTTGCTGAACTCAAAGGTTTGATTATTAATTTACTCAACGAGTTTTTTGAAAAAGACTTACAAGTACGTTTCCGTCCATCTTACTTCCCGTTTACGGAACCAAGTGCTGAAGTAGACATTATGGATGAGCAGGGTCGTTGGTTAGAAGTCTTGGGCTGTGGTATGGTCCATCCAAATGTGTTGCGCGCTTCAGGTGTAGATCCAGATAAATATAAAGGATTTGCATTTGGTCTTGGGGTTGAGCGTTTTGCTATGTTGCGTTATGGAGTGAATGACTTACGTTTATTCTTCCAAAACGATGTGCGTTTTTTACGCCAATTTGCTTAAACACATTTTGAATTTTAAGGTTTTTATAAGATGAAAATTAGCGAAAATTGGTTGCGTACATGGGTTAACCCAGCTATTGATAGTGCAACGTTATCTAATCAACTCACCATGCTTGGTCTTGAAGTTGATGAAATGTCACCTGCGGCAAAACCATTTACAGGTGTGGTTGTCGGTGAGGTGTTAACTGTAGAACAGCATCCTGATGCAGATCGTTTACGTGTAACCACAGTGAATATCGGGCAAGAAGAAACATTACAAATTGTTTGTGGTGCACCGAACGTTCGTGTTGGTATGAAAGCACCTGTGGCAATGATTGGCGCAGTTTTACCTGGTGATTTTAAAATCAAAAAAGGTAAATTACGTGGCATCGAATCACACGGTATGCTTTGCGGTGCCTCAGAGATTGATCTTGAAGATAAAATCGATGGTCTGCTTGAGTTACCAGAAGACGCTCCGATAGGTCAAAACATTCGAGAATATTTAAAACTTGATGATCATGTTATTGATATCAGTATTACACCAAACCGTGGTGACTGTTTCAGTATCCGTGGTGTAGCACGAGAGATTGCAGTACTGAATTCATTACAAGTTCAGGTGCCAGAAATCAATGATGTCGCTGCCACGATTCAAGATTGTCAGACTGTACAGGTTGATACAGAAGGCTGTCCACGTTATTTAGGCCGTTTGATCAAGAACGTAAATATCAAAGCAGCGACTCCAGAATGGATGGTGCAAGCTTTAGCGCGTTCGGGTATACGTCAACATAGTTTATTGGTCGATGTGACTAACTATGTCTTGATGGAACTCGGTCAGCCAATGCATGCCTTTGATGCGGCTAAAATTCAAGGTACAGTACAAGTTCGTCAAGCTAAATCTCAAGAAAAACTGACACTGCTCAATGAACAAGATATTGAATTAACAGAAGATGTTATGGTTATTGCTGATGACGAGAAAGTCTTGGCAATGGCGGGTGTGATGGGTGGATTAAGTTCTGCTGTAACAGACGATACTCAGGATATTTTCCTTGAGTCTGCATTTTTTGCTCAATTGGCCGTTGTTAGCCGTGCTCGTCGATACGGTTTGCATACAGATGCCTCTCAGCGTTATGAACGTGGGGTTGATTTTGAATTGCCATTATTGGCAATGCAGCGTGCATCACAGTTGATTAGCCAATTGGCTGGTGGTGAGTTTGGTCCAATTACTTGCGTTGAAAATAAAGCGCTTTTACCTAAACGTGAAGCGATTACTTTGCAGCAAGCTCAAGTAGATGCTCTGCTTGGGTATCACGTAGATGGCCAATTTATTGCTGATGCTTTAGTCCGTTTGGGTTGTGAACTTACCACCTTGTCAGAAGGTCACTGGTCTGTTGTTGCACCTTCACATCGTTATGACTTGGTAATTTATCAAGACTTGGTTGAAGAAGTTGCACGTATTCATGGCTATGACAATATTCAAATTAGCTTGCCAAAAATTGATGTTAAGTTCGCTGCACATGCGGATCAATTTGAATTACCACAATTACGTCAATTGATGGTCGCTCTTGGTTATCAAGAGGCGATAAGCTTCAGTTTTGCTGATGAAAAGTTAGAAAAACTTCTCAATCCAAATGGTCAAACACTGAAGTTGGCTAACCCAATTTCAAGTGATTTAGCGGTGATGCGTTCCACATTGTTATCAAGTCTGATTCCATGTGTACAGCATAACTTGAATCGTCAGCAAAGCCGTGTACGTTTCTTCGAGTTGGGTTTACGTTTTGACTATCAGGATGCAAGCTCTATTCATGAGTTAAAGCAAATTCCAACTTTGGCGATGATTGCTGTGGGGCCTCGTGTAAACGAATCTTGGCATGCAAAAAATCAAGCAATGGATTTCTTTGACTTAAAAGGTGAAATTGAAAGTATTTTAGCTGCAGGTCGCTTACAAGTTGAATATCAACGTTCAACACGCGAAATGCTACATCCTGGCCAATCTGCTGAAATTATCTATCAGGGGCAATCAATCGGCTATTTTGGTCGTTTGCACCCAAGCTTGGAAGATGAGTTGGATTTGGGTACAACTTGGGTCGCTGAACTCGATCAAGTGACTGTTTTGCAAAGTTATGTATCCAGTTTTACAGAAATATCACGTTTTCCATCAGTTCGACGTGATATTGCGCTTTTAATTGATGATAATATTAATGTCAGTGAAATTCAGCAACTTATCGAACGCACAGGCGGTGAATTCCTAAGCTCGACATGGTTGTTTGATGTGTACACTGGTCAAGGTGTTGAACAAGGCAAGCGCTCTTTAGCATTTGCAATTTTATGGCAGCATCCATCACGTACTCTTGAAGATCAAGAAGTCAAATCGGGTATGGATCATATAATACAAGTGTTGGAAGACACTTATAAGGCGACATTGAGGGCCTCATGACAGCATTAACAAAAGCAGAAATGGCTGATCATTTAAGTGAGCTCACGAGTTTGAATCGTCGTGAAGCAAAACAAATGGTTGAGTTATTTTTCGATGAAATTAGTCAAGCATTGATCTCAGGTGAGCATGTAAAGCTTTCTGGGTTTGGTAATTTTGAACTGCGTGACAAACGCCAACGTCCTGGACGTAACCCAAAGACAGGTGAAGAAATTCCTATTTCAGCTCGTCGTGTGGTCACATTCCGTGCTGGTCAGAAGTTTAGACAGCGTGTCGGCAATGAGCAGGTCGATGATTAATTTGTATTGACTCATTCAACATATTGAAACTCCAAGTCGTTATCGACTTGGAGTTTTTTTTACCCTGTGAATACAGAGGGCTACTATGATTTGGCTGTAAAGATAAAATTTCAGGCATAAAAAAAGAGAACCGTAAGGTTCCCTTTTTCTGATAATAATCTAAAAGATTATTATTGAGCAGCAGAAGCTGGAGCAGAAGCTTCAGGAGCAGCATCAACTGGAGCAGAAGCTTCAGTAGCAGCTTCAGAAGCAGCAGCAGGTACGTCTGGAGTAACTGCAGAAGCTTCAGTTGCAGCAGAAGCTTCAGAAGCAGCGGCTGTATCAGTAGGTTGTTCTTTCTTA
The DNA here is from genome assembly GCF_000829675.1 of Acinetobacter rudis. GTDB lineage: Bacteria > Pseudomonadota > Gammaproteobacteria > Pseudomonadales > Moraxellaceae > Acinetobacter > Acinetobacter rudis. Next base: position 18,930 of record NZ_BBRX01000057.1, on the reverse strand, counting down.
GAGCAACCAACGAAAGCTAAAGTAGTAGCAACTGCAGCAGCAATAGCGATTTTTTTGAATAACATGGCATCACTCTCATAAAAATAAATTGAGATAAAAAAAACCTTAGTTAGTCTGTTGTGTGCTTTTATTGATTAAAACCCGCAAGAGGTTAACAACGCATGAGCAGCCTAACTGGTCTGGTGATATGCTATCACTGAGCAAAACGAATTGCTACTCTCTCAATTAAAAAAACCAGCAATATTAACAGGAAATTACAATAATAATGCAGCTATTTTTGCATTTTCTAAATTATAAATTCTTTAAAATTATGAGGTTAATATGGCCTAAAATAATATGGTAATTTCTTATCCATTAAGTTTACAAATATCAAATCGCTTTGTAATTATATGTAACTTAAGTCAACCAATAAAAAAGCCCAAGATTAACAAGGGCTTATTTCATAATTTTTTTTGCTTGAGCGTTGAATTAGTTCGCTGCTTTACGTTTCATTTGATCAAAGAAATCATCGTTGGTTTTGGTTTCTTTCATGCGATCAAGTAAGAATTCCATTGCTGCAAGCTCATCCATAGGGTGGAGGAGTTTACGTAAAATCCAGACCTTACGAAGTTTATCTTCATCCATGAGACGCTCTTCACGACGCGTACCAGATTTTTTGATGTTCATCGCAGGGAAAACACGTTTTTCAGCAATACGACGGTCTAAGGTCACCTCTTGGTTACCTGTACCTTTGAATTCTTCGTAAATCACTTCATCCATTTTACTGCCTGTTTCAATTAAAGCAGTTGAAATGATGGTCAGTGAGCCACCTTCTTCAATATTACGTGCTGCACCAAAGAAGCGTTTAGGACGTTCTAAAGCGTGAGCATCCACACCACCTGTTAGGACTTTACCTGACGATGGAATGACAGTGTTATAAGCACGTGCTAGACGTGTGATTGAGTCAAGCAAAATAACCACGTCTTTTTTGTGTTCAACCAAACGTTTTGCTTTTTCAATCACCATTTCTGCAACTTGTACGTGACGTGCAGGTGATTCATCAAATGTAGATGCCACCACTTCACCACGAACAGTACGTTCCATTTCAGTTACTTCCTCAGGACGTTCATCGATGAGAAGAACAATGAGGAATACTTCTGGGTTATTACGGACAATTGATTGTGCAATGTTTTGCAAAAGCATAGTCTTACCAGCTTTTGGTGGTGCAACAATAATTGAACGTTGGCCTTTACCAATAGGTGCAATTAAGTCAACAACACGTGCAGTAAGGTCTTCGCTTGTACCATTACCAAGTTCCATCACCAATTGCTCAGTTGGGAAGAGTGGAGTGAGGTTTTCAAACAAAATCTTGTTACGTGAGTTTTCAGGAGTATCGTAGTTAATTTGATTAACTTTTAATAATGCAAAATAACGTTCACCCTCTTTAGGTGGGCGAATCGTACCAGTGATGGTATCACCTGTGCGTAAATTGAATCGACGAATCTGTGAAGGGCTCACATAGATATCATCAGGACCAGCTAAATAAGAGCCGGCTGCCGAACGTAAAAAACCAAAACCGTCGGAGAGAATTTCCAGTACACCATCACCAAAAATTTCTTCACCATTCATGGCATGGCGCTTCAAGATGGCGAAGATAATATCTTGCTTACGATTACGCGCCATTCCTTCAAGGCCCATAAACTCAGCAATTTTTATGAGTTCGCCAATAGGTTTTTTCTTGAGTTCAGTTAAGTTCATAAATTATCAGATAGATATTTGGATGTGTGTGATACACAGATAGGGGGAAAAAAGTAAAAAAAATCGTCCGCAATGCAAGATATGAGAAGGCTGATTGGTGGCCAATCTAAACTCAAAATCGAATATATACTTTCATGGAGAAATGTATGACACAATTCCTGTTGCCGAGCGGCGATTTATGTTCTATGTCCTTAAGAAACGACGTAGCAATGATCTTCATGTTTCTTGAGCATGCAATATAAGGGAGATATGTGGCTTTGTCAATTTGACAATGCAAAATGCGCTATAAAAAAATAACGCATTGAACAGGTTCGATTAATAAGGGTCTTTTGATATTTCAAAGTATTGCGACTTTGTGCGTTTTTAGGTGAATCCAGAAATGGCCAGTAAAAACTGAACAAATTCAGTTCTACCATGTCAACAGACCCTGATCAAACTTTAGATATGTTCTTCAATAAAAGCGGTGAGTTTAGACTTAGGCACTGCACCTACTTGTTGAGCAACAACTTCACCATTTTTAAACATCAATAAAGCAGGGATGTTACGAATGTTGTAGTTAACCGCAGTTGCTTCACATGAAGTAACATCAACTTTTACGATTTTAACCTTGCCTTCATATTCACTTGAAAGTGCTTCAAGTACTGGGGCAATTGCCTTACAAGGTGCACACCAGCCTGCCCAAAAGTCTACCAATACAGGGACGTCTGATTTGAGCACATCTGTTTCAAAATTAGTATCAGTGGTATTGACGATGTTGCCTGACATAGCAGTTGCTCCAAAATAAATAAAATAAAGGATAATCTAGAATAGATTTAGTATTACACAGACATCCTTAACAATGTATACAATCATAGAAATTTTGATTTTTAATTGTTCATTTGTCCAATTGAGGATGTCGATTTAGTTGATCGGAGAAATTTGTTTGTCATATTTATGTCATATATAGACAAAAAATAAGTACTCATCGATTTGTCTACACAAATGGCTTTTAAATTACAGTTATGTGAATTAATCTAGGCACAATTCTGCAAGGGTTTGTATAAATAATGTCTGATTTTTTGATTGATGAAGAGCTGCTCGCAGCGATTGATATGGGATCAAACAGTTTTCATTTGGCGATTGCTCGAGTTGATCACGGCGAAGTAAAAAAAGTGGCTTCAATGTCAGAAAAAGTACAGCTCGCTGCGGGTTTGGATGAAAACAAAAATTTGACAGAGGCAGCTCAACAGCGTGGTTTAGCCTGTCTTGCTCGTTTTGTTGGGCGTTTAGGTTCGGTACAACCTAATCGTTTACGAATTGTGGCAACGAATGCTTTACGTCAAGCAAAAAATGGCCATGAGTTTATTCAAAAAGCGGCTGAAATTTTGCCTAAACCTATTGAAATTATCGCAGGGCGTGAAGAAGCACGTTTAATTTATTTAGGGGTATCGCATACTTTAGCCAATAGTGGTCGTCGTTTGGTGATTGATATTGGTGGTGGTTCTACTGAATTGATTATCGGTGAAGAGTTCGAACCCATTCATACAGAATCTTTACAAATGGGGTGCGTTGCTTACAGTAAAGCATTTTTCCCAAATGGTGAGATTAGCCAAAAAGATTTTGATAAAGCCGTAGTGGCGGCACGTAAAGAATTGTCAGGAATTGCCAATACCTACCGTGAAGCAGGTTGGGATACTGTGGTCGGTTCTAGTGGTACAATCAAAGCTTGTCGTCAAATGACGATTAATATGGGATGGAGTGATGATAAGGAAAATCTCACTCGTGAAGGCCTAGATAAGTTAAAAGAAAAATTACTCAAGTTTAAACATGTCTCAGAAGTAGATTTTGATGGTCTTAAAGATGACCGTCGTTGGGTGTTACCTGCAGGTTTAGCAATTTTATATGCAATTTTTGAAGTGTTTGAAATTGATAAATTGGTTTATTCAGACGGTGCTCTACGTGAAGGCGTAATGTATGACCTATTGGGCCGTTTTCAACATGAAGACGTCAGAGACCGCAGTGTTCAAGCCTTGATGGGGCGTTATGGTGCGGATTTAAAGCAAGCGCGTCGCGTAGATGATGTTGCACAGCAACTTTTTTCCAATGTCGCTGAACAATTTAACTTCAATACAGAAGACAGTGACTTATTAAGACGGGCAGCTTATCTGCATGAAATTGGTTTAGCGATCAGTCATGGTGGTTATCATCGTCATGGTGCATATTTATTGCAACATTCCGATATTCCGGGTTTCTCTCAAATAGATCAAATTCATTTGTCACATTTGGTCGGTCATCACCGTCGCAAACTACGAACCGATGATAAAGTGGACGTAATTCGAGCTGGCAGCCGCAAGCTTATGAACCTTTGCTTGATTTTAAGACTGGCGATTTGCCTTAATCATAGTCGTAGCGATGCGATGCTTCCTGCCATTGAATTGAATGCCCTAGATGCGCAACAATGGCAACTTAGCGTTTCTGGTGATGCCAAACAATGGCCACTGCTTGTTGCCGATTTGCATGATGAGCAAATCCAGTTCAAGCACTGGGATATTGACTTGAATATTCAGTCGGAACAATTTATCAGTTAACCGAAATTTGAGTTAATTTAGGGATAATGATCGACATATGAAAAATAAAGCAGCTCAATCTAAGGCTTGGAAAACTGTCCAAGTTGCACGTCATCCAGATCGTCCACAATTTTTGGACTATGTGAGTGAGATTTTTACCGAATTTGATGCCCTTCATGGCGATCGTCTCTATGGTGATGATGGTGCGATGATTGGTGGTTTGGCGCGTTTAGATGGACAAGCGGTGATGGTGGTTGGCCAGCATCGTGGTCGCAGCACTCGAGAAAAATTACAGCACAACTTCGGTATGTGTAATCCTGAGGGATATCGTAAGTCTCAGCGTTTATTTGATATGGCTGAGCGTTTTAATCTTCCTGTATTTACTTTTGTAGATACCATGGGAGCTTACCCTGGAGTAGGCGCTGAAGAGCGTGGTCAAGCGGAAGCGATTGCCGTGAATTTGGCACAGTTGTCAAACTTGAAAGTGCCTGTGATTGCGACGATTTTAGGTGAGGGTGGTTCAGGTGGTGCGATCGGTATTGGTGTCGCAGACCGAGTTATCATGCTTTCTCATAGTATTTACTCTGTGATTTCACCTGAAGGTTGTGCATCGATTCTTTGGAAAACTGCTGAAAAAGCTGAGCAAGCGAGTGAGGCTTTGGCTTTAACAGCTGACAAACTGCAAAAAATGGGTATAGTTGAAGAAGTGATTGATGAAGGTGAGGGTGCGCATGTCAACCCTCAAGAAGTCATGGATAAACTTAAGGTTGTACTCACGAAGGCTCTGCAAGACTTGCAACCTATGGATGCAGATGAACGATGCGAAGCACGTTATCAACGTTTAATGAAGTTTGGCAGCGACAATTTAGGTCTTACTGCCTAACTCAAATAGCGAGCTTCTCTAAAGAGGCTCGTTTCCTGATTGGATGTAGCGGCGGCATGGATTCCATGCTGTTGTTGTTTCTGCTGTCTGAAATTTACCCTGATCGTATTCGTGCAATTTACGTAAATCACCAATTACAGCAACCAAGTGCAGCTTGGGGAGAGCTGGTACAAACATTTTGTCAAACGATTAACGTTGAATGTGTGGTACAAGCCGTTGATGTAAATCGTGGAAATCTTGAAAATCAAGCACGAAATGCACGTTATCAAGCTTTTAACCAGCATTTGCGTGAAGATGAAATATTGGTATTGGCACATCATCAGCAAGACCTTACTGAAACTATGTTACTGAGATTGTTATCAGGTACTGGGGTAAAGGGCTTAGCGGCGATGCAAGCCTATGAGGAACGTGCCGACCTCAAGCTTTGGCGACCTTTATTAGGGCTGACACGTGAGCAGATTGGTCAATGGGTAGAACAATTACAGCTGCCTTATGTTGACGATCCAAGTAATTTTGATCAGCACTATGACCGGGCTTGGTGTCGGGGGCAACTTTGGCCAATGTTGCAGCAGCGCTATCCCCAAATGCAATCTGCTTTAGCGCGTTGTAGTGAATTGATGCATGATGCAGATCAAATTTTACAAGAGGTCTTACTAGAAGATTGGCGACACTGTGGTGATAGTGAACACTTAAACATTGAAAAATTACAGCATTTATCTATACCACGTCAGCGACAACTTCTATCTGCCTGGATGAAAGGACAACAAACGTATCGGCCTGCGTTACAAATGATCAAGCGCCTTCAACAGGAAGTGATCTTGGCCAAGTCCGATGCTCAAGCGGCTTTGCACTGTAATGGCCACTATTATGTTCGGTATCAAACTGAGATCTATCGTTTGGAGCAGCAAGAATATTTGGCTTCAAAGCAAAGCAATATGCAAAACACATCTGTGTTAAAAGTTGAGTTAGCACAGAAATTGTTACTTGCATCGGGCCAGTTTCAAATCCAAAATACTACTGTGGGGTTGCACCCTAAATTATTGCAGCAGAATCTTTGTTTGCAAGCTCGTCAAGGTGGGGAAAAAGTACATCTTTATGGGCGGATTGGTCGCTGGCCACTAAAAAAGGCGATCCAAGAAGCGCATATTTTCCCTTGGCAGCGTCATACAATTCAAATATTAAGCATAGATAATGTTATGCTAGGTGTTTTTACTCCGAAGGGTTTTTGGCTAAGTCAGTCCGAGTATTGTGAGGCAGGGGGATGGGTACCTCAATTAATCCCAAGCCATTCTAAAATTTATGTTGAGCGTGATCTATGAGTGCAGTTTTAAATTGTAATATCAGTTTTATTGGTGGTGGTAACATGGCCCAAGCCTTAATTGGCGGGCTATTGAGCCGTGGTATGCCAGCAACTCGCATTACTGTTGCCGACCCCGTCGATAAAGTAAGACAAGTTCTTCTTGAAAAAGAAGTCCATGTCACTGATGACAATTTGGCTGCAGTACAACAGGCGGATGTTGTGGTTTTAGCTGTCAAACCACAGGTTTTGGCAACTGTACTTGCACCTCTTAAAGGTCAATTACAAGACAAGTTGATTATTTCTATTGTTGCGGGTGCTGAAATTGACAGCATTGGCCATTTATTAGAAACAGATCAAATTGTTCGGGTTATGCCAAATACACCAGCATTGGTGCAAACAGGTGCACATGGCATGTTTGCTACAGATGCTGTATCTGCACAGCAGCGTGATTTAGCAAGCCAAGTTTTAGCCGCAACTGGTCTAACACTTTGGCTTGAAAATGAGGCACAAATTGATGCCGTGACCGCAGTATCTGGTTCAGGACCTGCTTACTTTTTCTATTTAATGGAAAGCATGATTCGAGCTGGGAAAAACCTAGGCTTAGATGAGAAAGTTGCAACAGCACTTACTCTACAAACAGCATTAGGTGCAGCACAAATGGCAATTACGAGTTCTAACTCTCCTGCAGAACTCAGAAAAAATGTAACCTCTCCTAATGGTACTACGCAAGCAGCTCTGGAAGTATTTGATCGTGCTCAGATTTCACAAAATATTCAAGCAGCTTTAGCGGCTGCGCAAAAACGTAGTCAAGAGTTGGCTCGTGAATTAAGTGAAAGTGTAAAATAACTGACATTATTATTAGGAAAGTTTAAATATGGCGCAAGCTGCTGATATCTTTGCAATCATCATGAACGTCGCGATATTGCTGGTTTTCTTTCGTTTTCTAATGCAATTAGCAGTGGTAAATCCTTATAACCCAGTTGTGATGTCAACAATCAAAGCAACAAAAGTGGTTGATGTTTTTGGTCGAATTTTTCCGACCATTGCAAAAGGGCGTGTGAATATTGCTGCACTGATTTTGCTATTTCTTTTATGTTTACTGAAGAAATTTGGGGTGATGCATTTAAGTGGTTTGCCATTGTACAACGGCACATTCTTGTTGATTGCGACCTTTATGGAAAGCATTCAAGCATTAATTCGAATTTTAAAGTACTTAATTTTTGCGACAATCATTTTAAGTTGGGTGGTGATGTTTACACAATCACGTTCACCTTACATTGAAGTTGTCCAAGAACTCACTGAGCCTTTATTGGCACCATTTCGTCGTATTTTACCGAATATGGGTATGATTGATTTATCACCTATTTTAGCGATTTTATCGTTGGTGATTGCTGAGCGATTGATGGCCGAGGTGGCTTTACGTTTACTCAGCGGGCTTTAAGCTGATTTGATGTTGAAGCAAAAAGGCTGCCCGAGGGCAGCCTTTTTCATTAGTGTGCTTCGTCCCAATTTATACCTCGACCGACTTCTACAGTGAGCGGTACAGAGAGTTGTACGACATCCTGCATCACTTGTTGAATGGTTTGAGATACTTCGTTTGCAGCCGCTTCATCAACTTCAAGCACCAATTCATCGTGTACTTGAAGTAAGAGCTTAGCTTGCTTTGGATCTAAGATTTGATTGACCTGAATCATGGCAAGTTTAATAATTTCTGCTGCACTTCCTTGCAATGGTGCATTGATCGCTGCACGTTCAGCAGCTTTACGTACCATCATATTACGTGCATCAATCTCTGGCGTATATAAACGACGGCCTAAAATCGTTTCAACAAAACCTTGTTCTGAAGCGACTTGGCGCGTGCGTTGCATATATTCGTAAATACCCGGGTAGCGGTGGAAGTATTGCTTAATATAATTCTGTGATTCTTCACGGGTAAACCCGAGCTGACGAATCAAACCGAACTCAGACATACCATAAAGTAAACCGAAGTTCACTGCTTTGGCTTGACGACGTTGATCCGAAGTCACATCCTCAAGTTCGATGTTCAATACTTCTGCCGCAGTACGGCGGTGTACATCTTGCCCATTTTTAAAAGCATCTAATAATGCTTCATCTTGAGAAAAATGTGCCATGAGGCGTAATTCGATTTGTGAATAATCGGCTGCAAGTAAAATACGACCTTGTGGTGCTACAAAGGCTTTACGGATTTGACGACCGATTTCTGTACGAATTGGAATGTTTTGTAAATTTGGATCAGTTGAAGATAGACGACCTGTAGCAGTTAACGCTTGGTGATAACTGGTATGTACACGGTGAGTCACATCATTGGCCTGTTTTTGTAGGCCATCGGTATAGGTGCTTTTTAGTTTAGTTAGACCACGATAATCCAAAATAAGTTCAGTAATTGGGTGATCAATTTTCTCTAATACACTTTCACTGGTACTGTATTGACCCGTCGCAGTCTTCTTACCACCCTTGAGTCCCAATTTATCAAATAACACTTCACCGACTTGCTTTGGTGAGCTGACATTAAAACTTTGACCAGCGATTTCTTGAATGTTTTGTTCTAGTTCCGTGATACGCAAATTGAAGTCTACACTGAGCTGATCAAGAAAGCTCAGATCAAGCTGCACGCCATTTTCTTCCATTTGTGTGAGCACACTGGCCACAGGCATTTCAATATTGTGCAAGATATGTTTTAACTCAGGGTGTTTACTGAGTTTCTCATCGAGAACTTCGTATAAGCGATAAGTTACATGTGCATCTTCAGCCGCGTAATGTGCAGCCACTTCAATTTCAATTTGATTGAAAGTTTTTTGCTTTACACCCTTGCCAGCAATTTGTTCGAAAGTGGTGGTTAAGTGGCTTAGGTAAAGTCGAGCGACATCGTCCATACCATGACGCGTTGCCGCAGCATTGAGTACATAAGATGCGAGCATGCTATCGAAATACCAGCCTTGTAGTTCAATACCGTGGTTGGCAAAAATATGCGCATCGTATTTTAGATGATGCCCAATTTTTTCAACTTGTGGATCTTCTAAAATCGTTTTGATTTGAGCTAAAACATCTTCACGATTTAACTGCTGCGGTGCATTGTCATAATCATGTGCAAGAGGAATGTAATAGGCATCATGAGCATCAAAAGCAATAGAAAAACCAACAAGTTGTGCAACGCGATAATCAAGACTTGTCGTTTCAGTATCAATAGCAAAGCGTTTGGAACCACTCAAACGAGCAAAAAACTCATCCCACTGTGGCTGTGTAAGAACGGTATGATAAGTCGCTTGACCTAATTGGTCATCACTACTGCTACTGCTGGCTTGGTCATTGCTGATCGCTTGACCGGATGCTGTTGGTGCTGGACTCGCAGCTGTTGATTGTAAACTTTGCTGATAGTTTTTACCGTTTGGATTGTTTGGATGATCTAAGGACTGTAGTTGGTTACGAAACTCAAGCTCTGTATATAAGCGGCGTAATTCATTGACATTGGGCTGAGCTAACTTGAGGTCGTCATAACTTAAGTTTAATTCAAGGTCACATACGATACTCGCCAGCTGATGATCAAGTTTGATGTTTTCTAGATTGTCTTTTAGGCTTTGGCCCACTTTACCTTTGATACTGTCCACATTGGCTAAGATGCCTTGCAATGAGTCGTATTCGGTGAGTAGTTTGGCAGCCGTTTTAGCACCAACACCAGGAACACCACGAATTCCATCAGAGGCATCGCCCATCAATGTTAGATAGTCAATAATTTGATGTGGCCATACGCCAAACTTCTCAAATACACCATCAACATTCATCGGCTTGTCTTTAAAACTGTCTTCTAAGGTGACTTTGTCTGTGACAAGTTGTGCCATATCTTTGTCACCTGTTGAAATCAGAACTTGGTGACCTGCTTTTTCAGCGTGTTTGGCTAAGGTTCCAATCACATCATCGGCTTCAGCGCCGGGCAGTGTATGTAACGGGATGCCTAATGCTTGAATTAACTGATGCAAATAAGGAATTTGCTGCGCCAACTCTTCTGGCATACTCGGACGATCACCTTTATAGATCGGTGATAATTCATGTCTAAAAGTCGGTTCACTGGTATCAAAAATAACTGCCATATGCGTTGGCTGAATTCGACGCATGAGCTTTTGTATCGCAGAAATCGCTCCACGAATTGCATTGGTGTGTAGACCAGTTGATGTGGTCAGTGGTGGTAGGGCATGGTAAGCACGAAATAAAAAGTATGACCCATCGACCAATACAAATGGTGGCATTGCAACAATCCTCATCAATTAACTTGGCTATTGTACGTGATTTTAGTCAGTTGCACAGACTTCACAAAGTTGAAAATTGTTTTGCCTTAGACTTCGTCATAACAAATACAGTGGAATGGTCCACTTTAAGTTATGATTTGTTTATTCATAATAGAGAATATTAACAAGATGCTCAGAGCACAAAGCGAAATACGAATAATTTGGTTGATGTTACTCATGATCATTGGTATTGCAACATGGTTTTTAGAGATTCCAGTGCTGAGTTATCTTTGTGCTTTGGCCTTGCTGGTCAGTGTCATGCACTACGTAGGCGTGACTGAACATTCAACCCAACAAATTGCGCAACATCAAAACATCGTGATACAGCAAACGTCTAAAGTGCCACTTTATCTTGCATCCATACTCATTGCAGCGGGATTATTTGTGGGGAAACACTGGATGACGGCGCTGGGACTTACCAGTTGGATTTTCTTTTTTCTTCGGTGGTTGAGGCGTTTAGAGCTTGATCTCATCGTACTACAAAAACAGATAAAACATCAGTCGCAAGGCCACCATTCAGCACAGACACTGAGTCAACAAGTGACCGAGCTGGTTCAAATAGAAAAGAGACAAGAGCCGCAAATACAACAATACCCATCAACAGTAATACACACAGATCAACAGAAGACAGAAGTTGAACAGAACAATATTTCAGTATCGCATTCAACTACGCATCAACAGACAAACATAGAACCCTTTCTGGAAAAACCAAACCCACTTGGTCCAGAAGCTACAGACCTTCAACAATCGAGCCAATTGAGTTTGGGACAACAGCTCCAGCAGTGGATTTTTCAGGGCAATCCTGTACTGAAAGTTGCCGTCACGGTACTGCTGATGGGTATTGTTTTATTATTACGTTTTGCGACAGAACATTGGCAATTGGACTTGGCTGTACAGTTGGCAATCGTGGGAGTCGTGTGTGCAGCAGTAACAGGCCTAGGTTATCGGTTATATCAGCAAAATCGGGGTTTCGCGCTGGGACTGGAAGGTCTAGGCATGGCAGGACTCTGTTTAAATCTCTTTTTTGCTTATTACAATCAGCTTATTTCATCCTTAGTAATAGCCAGTTTGTTGTTTATTGGCTTAATGCTGATTACCGTGCGTTTAAGTTTAAAACAGCAGTCGATTGAGTTGGCTTTGATGGCGATGTTAATTGCCTATATCGCACCATTTACCTTGCCTGTTCGAGAAATTAGCAGTGTTGAACTTTTAGCATATTATTGGATTATTAACTTGGCTGTGGCAGTGCTCAGTAGTTTAAGACCATGGAAGGTATTAACACAAATTACTTTTTTGCTCACGCTATTCATTGCTACTGGTTATGGTTTACTGCATCCAGATGCAGATCAATTTCAACTCTTGATTGGAATTTTAGCGCATAGCGCAATTTTTATTTGGCTTGGTTTTCGTTATAGCCAACTGTTGGCCAAACAAGATTTACAACATTTTAAACTGAATCCACTTCTCGATTTAGCATTGGTATTTGGTGTACCTATAGTCAGCTACGGATTAATTTACTTAATCTACTTTCAGCAACGTTTTTGGCAGGCAGGTTTAAGTCTATTATTTGTTGGGATCTATGCTGCGCTATATGTCTTGACTAAACGTACACAAGCGATTGCAGTAATTGCGCAGAGTTATTTGAGTTTGACACTGATTTTTATCGCATTCATCCCCCCGATTTTGGCTGAAGGGTATTGGAGTGCGATGGGATGGGCTGTAGAAGCACTATTGATATTTATTTTTGCATTACAGCGTGAGTCAAAAGTCGCACGTTATCTGGCAATGGCTTTAAGTGTTGTGGCGGGTCTGTCTGGTGTTTACTATTTGCTGGCAGATAACTTTGTCCCTAGAAGTTTGTATTGGTGCCTGAGCTTGGTCGGGATTGCAATGGTATTGGTTGCAAACTGTCGTGAGTCTTTTCGTAAACAATATGATTTACCGATGTTACTGCAACATATTTTTCAAATGCTGAGTGCTGTCAGTGTGCTGATGTGGTTAATCATCGATGCAGGGTCTTTTTATGATCCTGAGGCGAATTTAATATTCTTCATGGTGCTTGCTTTGCTGGTGATCAATGAATGGATGTATCGTACCGAAGCCACATGGACGTGGTGGATCGTACAATGCGCAGCGATCGTACCTATTTGGTGTTATGCAATATTTAGTCTTGGTGATTATGCACACGCTGGGCAATTGCTTTGGCCAAATTACATGCAGCAAACTTTATTTGTATTCAGTGGAGTTTTACTTGCGCTATTGTTGTTAAGAACACGTTTAGCTTTAGAGCAAACACGAGAAGTCAGTAGTTTTGCAGTCTTGGTGAGTTTAAGTTTGGCAAGTTTGGGCTTGGTCCCAACTATGCCTTATGTCAGTGTCGTCATATTACCTGTACTCTTGGCATTATGGAGTTGGAAGCGTCCGATACCGCAGTTGAACTTACAGTTAATATGGCAATCATATAGCAGTTTATGCTTAATGGCTGTTTGGATTATTAGCTCGCAGTTGTTTTCACAAAGCAGTTTTAAAGCTTATTTATTTCCACTGTTGAATCCATTCGATGCTGTTTCGCTTGCCATGCTACTCTGTTTTTTGTGGATGCTCACTTTACAACTAAAGAATAGTGTCGATCGCGGTATTATTGCGATTATGGCTGTACTCAGTGTGCTGTGGTTAAGCAGTTATATTTTACTGCGTGCTCTGCATATGTATTTAGATACACCATATAATCAGTTGTCACTTTGGCAGGATGCAACGGTTCAGTTTAGTTTGACATTGCTTTGGGTGAGTTTAGCGTTTATAACGATGACGATTGCAACCAAGAAATCAATTCGAGCGTTATGGTTATTGGGGGCAAGCCTATTGGTCTTGGTGACATTGAAATTAGTATTGCTCGATTTATCCCATATTGGAACGTTGCTGCGGGTCGGTTCATTTTTAGGGGCGGGTTTGATCATGTTGATTATTGCTTATATTGCGCCTATGCCTGAACAGTCTAAAGAGAATTAATTTTTAAAAAATAAAAAGCGGCAATCAAATGATCGATGGCCGCTTTTTATTTGTTTTGTCGTTTTCTAAGATTACCTTTTAGAGTTTGGGTTCTCTCTTAATGGCTTGTTGGTTGGCATATTGATCGACATCATCTGGTACAAGCGCACTATGTGGCGTGAGTGGATGATCGACAAAGCCAATTTTAGGGACTGGAATTTCAATATTATTTTCGACAAATGCATCACGAATTAACTCATGCATTTCATCTTTGACTTGCATGAAGTTTTCTTGTCTACACCAAAGCGCAAATAAAATTTCAATTGAAGATTCACCAAAAGAGGTGACACTGATCCGAGGTTTAGGATCAGCTAAGGCCAGTGGATAATGTTCTCCAACTTTCATCAATACTTCACGGACTTTATTGATGTCTTGGTCAAAGTTAATTGAGATGGTGATTGGTATACGACGAATTGGGAATTTCGATAGATTATGTACTGGTGCACGTATGAGTTGTTCATTTGGTAGACGTACATAGACATTATCCCAAGTGAGTAGTTTCACAGAGAGTAAATCAATGGAAATAACTTCACCTTCGATGGTATGTCCACGAATTAAGGTAATCTGGATGGTATCACCAATTTCAAAAGAGCCTTCGCCAATAAGAAATAAACCACTAATTAAGTTTGAAGCAGAGGTTTGTGATGCAAAACCAATAGCAACAGTAAGAATACCTGCGGCACCTAAGAATACACTCAGTTTAAAACCAGCCTCTTTAAGACTAGCCATTACAAAGAGCATAAAAATAAAATAGAAAATACCGCGGCGCCAAACCAGTTGTTGGTGTGCATTAAAACGAACACCAATCGTTCTAATAAAACCATTGGAAATGATGCGTGCTAAAAAGAAGCCAAATAAACATAAAATGAGCGCAACCAGTATTTCACTAATACGATCAGTGTTAATACCGCCAACTATGCTGTTAATGCTTTTGCTTAAGTCTTGTGTGAGGTTGGGGCTTGCAGGCATAGTTCCCCCTTAAAAGAATGAATCAAACATATTAAATAGTGCGCTACCTGGTGCACGTGGAGGATGAACATAGCTCACTTCACCTGCTAAAGGTGGTGTGCGACTTTCGATCCGAATACGAGGTGGAGTATTTGAGGTTTCGTGAATCACCTTTATTTGCGAAGTCCATAAACGTCCTGTACTTTCACTATAAAATAAAGGGAGTGCAGTGACAGGGACATTCATTTTGTCAAAGCGCAATTGATGATTACTCACATTGTGAAAATCAATAGGCGTAACAGCGCGAAATGCACGATTGCGTAATTGATTTAAATTGGTGCGACCATCAACCTTGGTGGCATAGCACATTTCTCCACTACGTTTATCCGGTCCAAACCAAGTATCTTTAGGCAAAATAACGGGGATATCGAATAAAGGATCTTTTTGACTTTCAACAAAGCCAGAAAGCCAAAGCGGCGTGCTAATAAATAATGTACCGCGCTGACCAGCTGGTATATATATTGGATCAGTAGGGCGAATAACAACAGAGCGGTCTGAAAGTCGTGGCATTAAGCGAAAAGAGCGATGTGTCTCTTTAAACATATAGCGTTCCACATGAGTAGGCTGTGGAAATACCATTTCTGGGTCATAAATACGACACCACTGTTGTTCATAATCAAACTGAATACTTGGGCGATGATACTCAAGTCGCCACTCTTGTAGACCACGCGTGAGACGAAAAAGTAGAGAGCCAAATTGCCAAGTTTTGGTTTGGTTCAGCTCAAAAATCTCTTCACCCCACCATTTTAAATGTGGTGAATTTGGCGGTGTATGCTCGGTCAATTGATCTGCTTCCTCTAATGCTTTTCTTTTTTCATTACGGACTTCACGGTGTCATAAGCTTGGAGTACACTCAATGCAATTTTAATAGATAAATGCAGCTGTCATGCAAGTTCTGAAACAATTACAAATACCTTATAGTTTTGCAAAAAGGCATGGCGTGTTGTTGCGTTATGAAGGCGATCAAGTATATATCGTTCGTCGTCAAGATACCGCAAAAATTGCGCTTCAGGAAGCGCGCCGTTTTCTTGGACGAGTCGCCCAACATGAATTATGTAGTGAAAGCGATTTTAATCAATTATTAAGTTCAAGTTATGTAGGTGAAACAGGGGAGTCACAGCAGGTTGCTGCTGGTTTAGAGGATCACCCCGATTTATTAAGTTTGGCCGATCAAGTTCCTGAAACTGAAGATCTCATGGATCAGGAAGATGATGCGCCTATCGTACGTTTAATTAATGCATTATTGTCCGAAGCTATTCGCGTCAATGCTTCGGATATTCACATTGAAGCGTTTGAAAAGAAACTCTCCGTACGTTTACGTGTCGATGGACAATTGCGGGAAATCGTACAGCCACGCCGTGAGCTTGCACCACTTTTGGTTTCACGAATTAAAGTCATGGCCAAATTGGATATTGCAGAAAAACGTGTTCCACAAGATGGTCGTATCTCATTACGTTTAGCAGGACGTGAGGTTGATGTGCGTGTCTCCACCTTACCATCCTCACATGGAGAGCGCGTTGTAATGCGACTGCTAGATAAACAGGCAGGGCGTTTGAATATGACACACTTGGGACTTATTCAAGATGACTATCAGCGTTTATCACACTTGGTTCAGCGTCCACACGGTATTATTTTAGTCACAGGACCTACAGGTTCAGGTAAAACGACAACTTTGTATGCAGCTTTATCTGACCTAAACGATGGTTCAAGAAATATTTTAACTGCTGAAGATCCGATTGAATATCAACTTGAAGGTATTGGGCAGACACAAGTCAATACCAAAGTTGATATGACTTTTGCGCGAGCACTTAAGGCAATGCTACGCCAAGATCCTGATGTGGTCATGGTCGGGGAAATTCGTGACTTGGAAACAGCAGAAATTGCTGTGCAAGCATCATTAACAGGTCATTTGGTTTTATCCACCCTACATACTAACACTGCAATTGGTGCAGTGACCCGTCTACAAGATATGGGCATAGAGCCATTTTTACTTGCAAGTTCTTTAATTGGCGTTATTGCACAGCGTTTGGTCCGAACTTTATGTCCGCACTGTCATACATGGCATGATGCTGATGCCACTGAAGTGGAAATGTTTAAATTTATTCAAACAGATCCTCATTTAAAAATACCAGAGCCTAAGGGCTGTGAGCAGTGTTCTCATACCGGTTTTAGTGGACGTACTGCGATTTATGAAATTGTTCCAATTGATGATCACATGCGCCGTTTAATTCATAGTAATACTGCTGAATACGAATTAGAAAATTATGCACGTAAGCAAGCAGGTTCTATTCGTGATGATGGTTTACGTAAAGTACTGGCGGGTAAAACTACTGTTGAAGAGGTATTACGGGTTACCAATAAATCTGCAGATTAATTGATCTTCAATAAAAAATGGCGCATTATTTTGCGCCATTTTTTATGATGTTAAACGAGTTGCCTTATATCTATTTTTAAAGCGGGCCTACACTATTAGTAAATTCAATCCAGTATTGTCCATTGCTTTGCTTTTTGATCTTATTAAAAAGAAAAATTTGTGGTATTTCTTCAGAGTCATCGAGTTGATAAGTACTTCCGACTTTAAATGATTTGTTCTTTTTAAACTGCTGTTCTAACGTTTTGATCCCTTCTAAATAAAACTCACGATCTTCTATTTGAAAATATTGTGCTAGGTTCTTGAGTTCAATGATTAAGCAATCTTGGCAGAGTTGATGATTGCGCTCGATCTTTTCTGCATTTAAAGCCAATTGAATATCAAAGGTATAATATTCACAACCACTATTTTTCAGTCGAATGGATTGATTTTTTTCAAGCTGTGCACTTTCTAATCCCATAAGTATAGGGAGGTCACCATCGGTGATTTCGAGATGAAAACTGTGTTGCTGTACTTTATCTTTAATGAGTGTTGCGGTTGGGGTTGCACGCACACAATTATTTTCAAAGTTTTGTGTTGCTGCTATAAGCTGTTTGTTTTGAGCAAATGCGGTATGCATCGTTAAACTGAACAATACTGTTGTAAAAAGCAGGAATTTAAACATGGCAGAGTCTTTAATTTATGCGTGGATAGGTCTAAAAATTATTGATTTAGAGGTGATTTTTTGTTGCGAATAAAGCTGTATTACAACTGAATGAGTCGGCGGTGCTCAATTAAAGGCATTGATGCTCGAATACGCTCTTGTTCAGCTAAGTCAAAGTTGACATGAATCAATTGAGTGCCTTCGGTATTGACGATATCAAGTAATTGTCCACGACTATCAGCAGCACCTGCATGTCCCCAAGTTTGACGCTTTGCCGCATGCCAACCTTGTTGAGCTGCGCCTGCAACCAGACATTGACTGTCCATCGCACGTGCTTGTAAAAGTAACTGCCAATGCAATTGACCTGTAGTATAGGTAAATGCAGCTGGTGCGGTGAGAATATTTGCACCCTGAGCTCGTAGTTTTAACGATAACTCTGGAAAACGTAAGTCATAACAGACCATTAGGCCAATCTGACCAAAAGGTGTTTTGGCAGTCACGATCTGAGTGCCAGGTTCAAAAAACTTCGATTCTTGATAACCACCTATAGCATCAGCCACCATGACATCAAACAAATGAATTTTATCGTATCTTGCTTCAATACCGTCTGGACTAATACATAGACTGGTGGTGCGGACACGACCATCGGGAACGGGTGTTCCATCAGGACGAAATGGGCAGGGTAATGTACCTGCAACTAGCCAAATCTGATAGCGATGGGTGAGTTGCTGTAATCTTGCTTGAATCTCTTCAAATTGAGCTGCTGTTTCACGTTGTTTCCCCGCAGCAAAACAAATGAAGTTCTCAGGTAGCACCAATAAAGACGAGCCTTGACTCTGACTCTGTTGCATTAATTCTTCAACAATATTGAAATTTTCTTCAATATCATTTTGAGAGTTCATTTGTGCAATAGAAATCAGAGTCATAATATTTCCCTGTTTGAAATATCGTTAAGTTATTTATTGATCAGATACAGAATCCATTGCATCGTGATGTTCTTCAAGCTTTTTAACTAGCGGTTCAAACATATTTTGATTATTTTTGTTGAGTTTCATTAATGTCTTATGAGCATCCAGCACAGTGGAGAGCATTG
>NZ_BBRX01000058.1 GCF_000829675.1 Acinetobacter rudis | reverse complement strand
TGAAGGCTTAAACATGGCGTATGCTGCCGATGAGTCTGATGAATTCGTTAAAGCAACACAAATAGGTGAAGCAGTCTCTATTGATGACAATGATAGCTTAGTATTCATGAACTTCCGTGCTGACCGTGCACGTGAACTGAGCCGTGCTTTCATTGAAACTGAATTCACTGGTTTTGAACGTAAAAAGCAACCAAAACTCTCAATGTTTGTCATGTTGACACGTTACCAAGCGAGTCTAAATGCACCTGTTGCTTATATGCCTGAGCCATTAAAAAACTCACTCGGTGAATATTTATCTGACCTCGGTAAAACTCAACTTCGTATTGCTGAAACGGAAAAGTATGCACATGTGACGTTCTTCTTTAGTGGTGGTCGTGAAGATGAATATCCTGGTGAAAAACGTATTTTAATACCATCACCGAATGTTGCGACTTATGATCTACAACCTGAGATGAGTGCGTATGAAGTGACAGACGCATTGGTTGATGCGATTAATTCACGTGAATTTGATTTGCTTGTGGTGAACTATGCCAATGGCGATATGGTTGGACATACAGGTGTATTTGATGCCGCAGTGAAAGCTGTTGAAGCAGTAGACACTTGTTTGGGCCGTTTATATGAAGCAATTCAAGCCAACCAAGGACATATGTTAATTACTGCCGATCATGGTAATGTTGAGCAAATGCAAGACTATATCAGTGGTCAGGTACATACACAGCACACAACTGAGTCTGTACCATTTATCTATGTTGGGCCAAGCGAAGCGACAATTGCAGAGGGTGGGGTTCTAGCAGATGTTGCACCGACTTTACTGAACTTGATGAAGCTTGCTGTACCTGCTGAGATGAAAGGACGCAATCTGATTCAACTTAAGCAATAACTTAATATTAAAAACAATGGATCTAAACATGACTAAAACTTGGAAATATATTGCTGTATTGGCAGGATTGCTTGCAAGTGGCGGTCATGTTTGGGCACAGGGTTTTGATGCGCATCCCTCAGATTGGGACCGTGAAGATACGGCAACTGCAGAAGTACCGATCGAGTCGATTGAGCAGTTTGTGCAAATATTTGGTGTAGTCAAAGAAAATTATGTTGTTGAAAAATCTGATGATGCTTTGTTTTTACAAGCCATTAAGGGATTGGTCGGTGGGCTTGATCGCTATTCACGTTACTTAACTTCTGAAGAATATAAAGATTTACTGAATTACACCGAAGCAGATATTGCTACAGTTGATTTCCAGCTTAGCCATGATTCACATAGCCATCAGTGGAGTATCAAAAACCTAAAAGTGGGTTCTGATGCTGAAAAACTGGGTCTGAAGAATGGTGCTGTGGTTTTTAAAATCGATAACCATGAGCTAAAAACTTTAAATGCGGCACAAGTTGATGATCTGCTACATGGCGCAATGGGTTCAACACTACAATTACAACTCAATGCTAAAAGTCCAGTTTTGAGTGTTGTACGTACCAAAAAAATTGAAGTCGCAGATATTGAACCGATAATGCTCAATAATCAGGTTCTTGTGTTAAAAATAAAAGTTTTTCAACAAGATACTGCAAATGAAGTAAAACGTTTAATTGATGAGTATCCATCGTCACGTTTAAAAGCAGTCCTGATCGATCTGAGAAATAATCCAGGTGGTTTACTCTCTGCAGCTGTAGAAAGCGCAGATTTATTTTTAGACCAAGGCGTGATTGTTTCAACCAAGAGTCGTTCTGAAGGAAACCAGCAATTTCAGGCTTTGCCTGGTAGCGATTTTCCCAAGATTAAGTTAGGTATCCTCATTAATGGCCGTTCAGCATCTGCTGCCGAAGTATTTACCGCAGCACTCAAAGAGCACCGCCGTGCTTGGGTGATGGGCGAGAAGAGTTATGGAAAAGGTGTGGTACAAAAGCTATTTCCATTGGCAAATGGTGCAGCATTACAAATGACGGTATCCCATTATTTCACGCCCAATGGTGGGATGATTGATGGAAAAGGAATTCAACCCAATCAAGAGTATGCTTGGCCTCTTGAGATGAAAGAAGATAACTATTTAAACAATGCTGCAGAAATTTTATTGAAGCGACGTTAGTCGGTTTGCACTGAGTTGGGTGGGACAAAAAGAAGATCACCACTTACATAAGTCCACGGCTATCATTTCATTAGAAATTATGGACTTATGTTTATATTTGCTAAAGTTGAAACAGTTTTGAGGACTGACTAGGGTTTAATCAGGCCAAAACGGATTGCCAAATGGGTAAGTTTTACATCACTATCAATATTCAATTTTTCAAAAATCCGATAACGATAGGTATTGACAGTTTTTACACTCACAAAAAGCTTATCGGAAATTTCTTGCGCACTAATACAGTTTACAACCATCATAGCCACTTGCATTTCACGTTCTGAAAGTGCGTCGAATGGTGAGTTTTGAGTATCAGAGAGATAAGAACTGGCAAGTTGCTCTGCAATATCAGCACTAAAATACTTTCCACCTTGCATGACTTTATTGATGGCCCGAACCATCTCTGAAATCGGTGCTCCTTTGGTGATATAGCCTTTGGCCCCAGCCTTGAGTAGTAATGATGGATAAGGTTCTTCAGCAAGACCACTTACCGCAAGTACTTTGGTATCAGGTGCTGTTTGTAACAAACGACGTGTGGTTTCAACGCCACCAATGCCCGGCATATTTACATCAAGGAGAACTACATGGGGGTGGTGTAGTCTAACCATTGCAATTGCGTCTTCACCAGATTCCGCCTGGCCGATCACCTGAATATCAGTTTGATCTTCTAACATGCGGCAAATGCCAGTACGTACCAGCTCATGGTCGTCGACAACAAGTACTGTAATCACATTTCCCCTCCTTTTTATCCATAATTTGATGATTTTTGTTACATAACGAAAAATTGGCTTGCAATTGGACAACAAAATTAGCAATGCTTACACTTTCTATATGAAACAATTATGCTTAAACCCGTGAGTTCATCTTATTGCACGTAGTTGTGTTAATGTAAGTCATATTTGAGCTCAGAAGCAAGATTTATGAAAACCCAATGAGATGAGTAGGTTGCCGTGAAAAAATCTAAAAAATTATTAAAACATGCACTGGGTATATCCGTGCTTCTCGGTCTGAGTTCTGCAAGTTTTGCTGATATTGTAATGAACTCTGCTGGGAAAGGTGTGTCCTCTGCACAGAGTTGGTCTGCTGAAGATGCGAGCCGTCTTTTAGATGGTGATGTTTCACCAAAGGGTTCTACTTCAGTTACTACAACGCTTCGTCAAGCAGGATCACCGAGCTCAACAGCAGCTCAATCGTATTCACAAGTTTATGATACAAATAACTATAACAGTCAACCTTCAGTTGATGCACGTGCTGCATTAGTTATGGACGCACAAACGGGTGAAGTGCTCTACAGTAAAAATGTTAATGCGGCCTTGCCTATGGCATCAATTACCAAGTTGATGACGGCAGTGGTGACTGCAGATGCACAGTTAAACATGTCAGAAAACATTACCTTACAGCAAATTGACTTTGCTGGTGCAGGGGGTAAGAACTCAAGTTCAACATTGAAAGTGGGCGATACAATGAATCGTGCCGAAATGTTACTTGTTGCACTGATGAAATCTGAAAACCCAGCTGCTGCTGCATTGGCACGAACTTACCCAGGTGGTCGAGCTGCCTTTGTTTCGGCGATGAATGCAAAAGCTCGTCAATTGGGTATGAACTCAACACATTATACCGAGTCTACAGGTTTAGATCCGCGTAATGTAGCATCTGCACGTGATCTAGGTATCTTGGTGAGCTCTGCTTATCAGTATGGTTTGATTCGTCAATTTTCAACTACTGCACAATATGACTTTGATTTAGGCTACCGTGTTTTAAAATCTAATAATACCAACGCACTTGTACGTAATGGTGGTTGGAATATCAATATTTCAAAAACAGGTTATATCAACGAAGCTGGTCGCTGTGTGGCCATGCATACCACTGTGAACTCTCGTCCTGCAGTTGTTGTGTTGATGGGGGCTTCAACCTCTCAAGCACGTACCAACGATGCAACTAACCTTTTAAACTGGGTGAGTCGTTTACCAAAACGTATTTAATCGGTCAGATCTGATTGGGTTCAGTTAGATCAAGCAGTTGCTTGATCTACAGACATAAAAAAACCTGCAATAAAATTATTGCAGGTTTTTTTGTCTAAGCTTTGCCGCTTATTTTTCCATATTTGAAAGAATAGAGCTGCGAACTTGTTCCATTGTTGCATCAATGCTGAGCATCACTGCATCTTCACATTGTTTGATTGCTGTATCAGGATCTTTTAGACCGTTACCCGTCAATGTACATACAATCACAGAACCTTCAGGAATTTTACCTGATTTGATGTCACGAATCGCACCACCAAGGCTTGCAGCAGATGCTGGTTCACAGAACACACCTTCATACATAGACAGTAGACGCTGCGCTTCTAAGATTTCAGCATCTGTTAATTCATCGAACCAACCATTTGAATCACGCACAACCGCTTTAGCATGGTTCCAGCTTTGTGGGTTACCAATACGAATAGCTGTTGCAACTGTTTCAGGGTTTTCAACCGCTGCACCGCGTAAAAATGGTGCAGCTCCAGCAGCTTGATAACCTACCATTGTTGGACGTGGACTGGCTGCTTCTGATGGTGTAAATGCATCAGTTTGCGCATCATAAACTACACGTACAGTAGGATCAGTCGCTGTTGCTTCGCTATAACCCATCCAGTGTGCAGTGATGTTACCTGCATTACCGACAGGTAAGCAGTGATAATCAGGAGCACGACCAAGAGCTTCAACGATTTCGTATGCAACAGTTTTTTGACCTTGCAAACGATAAGGGTTGATTGAGTTTACGATTGTTACAGGTGCTTGATCCGCAACTTCTTTAACTAAACGCATACCGTCATCGAAGTTACCACGGATTTGCATTGTGATCGCACCGTACATCATGGCTTGCGCCATTTTACCCATAGCAATTTTGCCTTCTGGGATAAGTACAAATGCTTTAATGCCTGCGCGTGCCGCATAGGCAGCAGCAGCAGCAGAAGTATTACCTGTAGATGCACAAATAATCGCTTTTGAGCCTTCTTCAACTGCTTTGGTCACTGCCATGGTCATACCACGGTCTTTAAATGAACCTGTAGGGTTAAGACCCTCATACTTCACATAAATTTCAACATCTTTGCCGATAATGCCAGGAATATTATCCAGCTTGATGAGTGGCGTGTTGCCTTCATTTAAAGAGATAGCACGTGTAGTTGCAGAAACAGGTAAGCGATCACGATAGCGGTCAACTAGACCAGTATAACGATTGGCATTCGACATGATGGGTTTTCCAGTGAAGTGTAAAGCTGGTGAGGGCATTTGCCCTCAACCTGATTAGTTCTCAAGCAATTCTAAACGAATTCTGATAATTTCGCCATGAATTGCAGGCAAGGCTTGAATTTGAGACAGCGCGTCATTCATTTTTGATTCAACCACAGGGTCAGTCAAAATCACGATAGGAATGAGATCTTTCAAGCGTGGCTGTTGCATAATGGCATCAATACCAATACCTGCACGACTCAAAATGGTGGTGACATCAGCCAATACCCCAGTCTGATCTTCCGCATTTAAACGGATATAGTAGCCTGTGGTCATCTCTTCGCTTGTTAAAATTGGCGTATCTGCTAAAGCTTCAAAAGCGAGTTGTGGAATTGTGCCAGCACCATCTTCGGTATAGATAATATCACGAACAATATCAATAACATCGGCAACAACGGCAGAAGCTGTTGGGCCTGCACCTGCACCTGCGCCATAGTAAAGTGTTGAGCCCACAGCATTTGACTGTACCAATACAGCGTTTTTAACACCATTTACATTGGCAATTAACTTTTCTTCAGGGATGAGCGTTGGGTGTACACGCAGCTCAATACCTTTTGCACTGCGACGTGCAATACCTAAATGTTTGATGCGGTAACCCAAATCTTCAGCATAAGCAACATCTTGTGCTGTAATTTTACTAATACCTTCGGTATAGACTTTATCGAACTGTAATGGGATACCAAAAGCACAAGAAGCTAAAATAGTCAGCTTGTGTGCAGCATCAATACCTTCAACATCAAAAGTAGGGTCAGCTTCAGCATAACCAAGCTCTTGAGCTTCTTTAAGTACGTCTGCAAAAGCACGACCTTTCTCGCGCATTTCAGTCAGAATAAAGTTACCTGTGCCGTTGATGATGCCTGCTAACCATTCAATTTTATTTGCAGCTAGACCTTCACGAATCACTTTAATGATCGGAATGCCACCAGCGACAGCTGCCTCATAGGCAATTTGTACGTGGTGATCATCAGCAGCTTTAAACAGTTCGTTACCATGTTCAGCGAGAAGTGCTTTATTTGCGGTGACGACTTGTTTGCCATGTTTAATGGCTTCCATGATGATTTCGTAAGCAGGGTGGATACCCCCCATCACTTCGACCACAACATCAACATCAGGTTGACGAACAATATCCAATAAATCAGAACTTTGTTTGATGCTAGGATCTAAGTCAAGATCTGGACGTGGACGCCGTGTACCTACATAGGTAATTTGAATTTCACGGCCCGTGCGACGACGAATTTCAGTTGCGTTTTCTTGCAGTAATTTAAGGGCTCCACCCCCAACGGTACCAAGACCGAGGATCGCCAAGCGAACTGGTTTCACGTCACACTCCATATATTGAAAATTGAACGATTGATCATAGCTAAAAAAAACAGCAGACTCTAGGGTGCAACATGCTTTTATTTGCATCTAATCCAATTATTTATCTAAACGTTTTAGTAGTTCATCAGCAGTCATATAAGCACCAATGTGTTCGCCTTCAGTGTTATAAATTGCAGGCGTACCATTGACTCCCATATTTAGGCCCATTTGATACTGATCACTGACTGGGTTTTTACATTGTGCTGGTGGTAAAGCTTCACCTGCAACAGCCTTTTCAAAAGCTTCTTGACGGTTAGCACTACACCATACACTTTCCATAACAGGCATAAATTGTTCGCCACGTGGCCAAGCAATATAGCGAACTTCAATGCCTTTGCTATTCATTTCAGGGATATGGCTATGTAATTTATGGCAGTAAGGGCAGCTTGCATCGGTGAAAATATACACCACATGTTTGGCTTTGCCTTTTGCTGGATAGACGATGAGGTCTTCAACTTTAAGTGCGGCGAATATTTTCTTGTTTTCAGCCGCCTGAATCTTGTCACTGATATTGGTAATTTCTTTGTCACCTAAACGCAGTACATCACCTTGGATGAGAAATTTACCATCACTGGTGGCATAAACTGCACTCATCCCTTCAAGATTGACCCAATAGAGATTCGGTACTTCAGTGGGTTTAATTTCTTTGATTTTTGCGTTGATATTGGCCATTTTGAAATGGCCTTCTAATGTATTGATGAGGCGTTTTTGTGTATTGCGTTCAGTAATGTTAGATGCTTCAGCAGTGGCAGGCGTAGTTGCTGTAAGCGTATCATCTTTTTTGCTTTCGGTGGATTTGCTACAAGCAGACAGAATGAGCGTTGACGCTAATGCGCAGGCGATGAATATTCTTGAACGGTTCAATAGCATGGACGACCTTTGATTGGAATTAGTACAATTTTTGACAGCTAAGCATAGCAAAAAAATAGACTGCATTGATTAAAAGTTTACTACAGCATAATTCTGAGCAGTCTATTGAGTGGTTGAGCTCAAAAAATTTTTCCATAAATTATCTAGGGTTAAGCACGTGGATGATGCTGTGCATGTAAAGCTTGTAATCGAACTTGTGCAACATGTGTATAGATTTGTGTCGTGGAGAGATCACTATGACCCAGTAGCATTTGTACGACACGTAGATCGGCACCATGATTGAGTAAATGCGTCGCAAAAGCGTGACGTAGAGTGTGTGGTGAAAGCTGAGATTGAATACCCGCTTGTAAGGCATAACGTTTGATGGCATACCAAAAATTCTGTCTACTCATGATGCCACCGTGCTGAGTTAGAAACAAATAATCGCTACTTGAGCGGTAGAGCTGTGGTCGTGCTTCTTGTAGATATTTTTCAATCCATTCACAAGCCACTTGACCCATAGGAACAAGACGTTCTTTATTTCCTTTACCCACTATTCTTAAGTAGCCTTGTTTTAAATTGAGTAAATCTAGACGCAGTAAGAGTAATTCTGAGACGCGTAGACCACAGGCATAGAGAACTTCAAGCATGGCACGATCTCTGAGACCAAGTGCAGTGTTAATATCCGGTGCTTGAATTAATGCTTCTACCTCTTGCTCTGATAAATCATGGGGGAGGGCGCGACCCATTTGTGGTGTTTTATGCTGACCAACGGGATTATCGAGTCGAATTTTTTGTTCACGTAAAAATTTATAGAAGGCACGTAATGCCGATAAATTACGTGCAATTGAACGCGGACTTTTGCCTTTTTGCGTTAAAGCAATCAAAACATCTGAAATATCATCATGATTCCAGTCAGTTATCGGGCTTGGGATACATTCGCTACACAAAATTAAATCTGAAAGATAAGCATTTCGCGTATGAGGGCTGACCGTCTGAGCAATGAGATAATCACGAAACCCCTGTAGGTAACTTAAATGTTCGGGAATGCTTATGGCTGTAGGGATACGTGGTTTTTTATTGATATGCATAGTCAGACCTTGGGATTCTGAGATCGAGTTTGGACAGTAGATTAAATTGCTGAGAAAGTCGAATTGTAAGTATAGCAAGGCATGCAGCTTGCTTGTTAACTGAGAACTATTATCAAATTAAATGGTAACTATTCTTGTTTATCAGTATACTATTTGGCAGTTAAAATCATTTCAGGGGGCAACCGTGCGTTTGTCAGAGTTGAAGGTGAGGCAGACTGCTACAGTCACCAAAGTAAGTCGAAATTCAGACGAAAATGGTCATCCAGATTTAATAGCGAGTCGACTTGAGACATTGGGCTTTGTTGCTGGCACACGTGTACAGGTGGTTACAAAAGGTATATTTGGTGGTGATCCGATTTTAATCAAAGTTGGTTTTACTCAATTTGCTTTACGTAAGGCTGAAGCTGAAAAAGTTGAAATTAATCAGGTAGAAGGGGTCTGACATGAGTGATGTTTTACGTATTGCACTCGTGGGTAACCCTAACTGTGGTAAGACTTCTTTATTTAACCATCTTACGGGTACCCGTCAAAAAGTTGCTAACTATGCTGGCGTGACGGTTGAACGCAAAACAGGTCATTTTAATTTACCTTCTGGTCAAGCCGTTCGTGTTCTGGATTTACCAGGCACGTATAGTCTTAACGCAACTAGCCCTGATGAAGAAATTACACGTGATGTAGTGCAGGGTAAAATTGCTGAAGAAGGCGATCAAGACGTTTTTATCTGTGTGGTTGATGCGACTAACCTGAAATTGCATTTAGGTTTAGTACTTGAAGTCATTGAGTTGGGTAAACCAATTTTAGTTGTGATGAACATGATGGACGAAGCTCGTCGTCGTGGTATGCAAATTAACACAGAAAAACTCTCACAACGTTTAGGTGTACCGATTGTTGAAACTGTTGCTGTACGTAGTAACGGTATTGATACGCTTAAAGCAGCCTTAGAGCAAGCAAAGTACCATCAAGCCAAAACAGAACTGAGTGATATCGTACTGGGCGGCGAACCGTATCAGAAAGTAGATCAAGTACTCAAAGACGTGATCAACTTTGTTGAGGAAGATGATAAACGTACAGCGTTTTTAGATAAAATCTTTTTGCATCCTGTAGGTGGTTTGGTCTGCCTTGCAGTCATGATGTTCGTGGTATTCCAAGCAGTATTTGCTTGGGCTGAACCTTTTATGGAAGGGATCGAAGGATTTTTTGCGTGGTTTGGTGAAACGATTGGTGGCTATATCAGTCACCCTCTGCTGCAAAGTTTGGTCGTCGATGGTGTGATCGCGGGGGCGGGCAGTGTCTTGGTATTTATGCCGCAGATTTTGATCTTATTCTTCTTTATTTTGGTGTTAGAAGAGTCGGGTTACTTACCACGTGCAGCGTTCTTGCTAGATAAATTAATGTTTAAAGCAGGGTTAAGTGGCCGTGCATTTATTCCATTATTGTCAAGTTTTGCTTGTGCGGTTCCTGGCATTATGGCGACGCGTAGTATTAGCGATCCACGTGATCGTTGGACAACGATCCTCGTCGCACCGTTAATGACTTGTTCAGCACGTTTACCTGTGTATGCTTTATTAATTGCCGCATTTATTCCTGAATATCAAGTGTGGGGGCTGTTTAACCTACAAGGTTTAGTATTATTCGGCTTGTATATGGCGGGTATTATTAGTGCGCTTTTGGTTTCTTGGATCGTCAAACTGTTCCATAAAGATAAGTCACAACATGCATTATTGATGGAACTACCTAGTTATCAAATTCCAGATTTGATGAGTGTCGGTATTGGCTTACTGGACCGTGCAAAAATCTTCTTAAAACGTGTAGGTGGTATCATCTTTGCGTTATCTGTTTTGCTTTGGTTCCTGTGTACTTTCCCTCAGCCACCTGATGGCGCAACTTTACCTGATATTGACTATAGTTTTGCAGGTATGTTGGGACATGTATTACAACCGATCTTTGCACCAATTGGATTTAACTGGCAAATCGTTATTGCGTTGATTCCTGCGATGGCTGCACGTGAAGTTGTGGTTGCTGCGTTAGCAACAGTATATGCCTTGTCGGGTACCGACGAAGATGCTATTGCTCAAGGGCTGTCTCAGTTAATTAGTGCAGATGGTTCTGGTTGGTCTTTAGCAACTGGTCTGTCACTCTTGGTTTGGTTTATTTATGCACCTCACTGTTTGGCAACTTTGGCAACAATTCGTCGTGAAACAGGCTCGCTGAAAACGGTCATTGGTATGACGGCATATCTGTTTGGTTTGGCGTATTTGATGTCATTTATTACTTATCGGGTCGCACTGCATTTTTGGGGCTAATCACGAACATACTCGATTAATGTCGAGAGGAGGTTGAAATGGTTGAATATTTAATCATTGCGGTTCTGGTGATTTGGAGCGGGATTTTTGTTTTTAAAAAAGTCTTACCTAAATCGGCATACTCGCTGCAACAGGCGTTATTTGAGAAGTGCCAGCAACAAGGTTGGACGACTTTGGCCAAATGGTTGAAGCCTAAAATGGTTGCTGGATGTGGTGGTGGCTGTGGTTGTGATACCGATTCAGATGCACCTCAGCAAAGCAAAGAAGCACCTCAAGTTGTTAAGTGGAAGTAATTAAAAATATTATTCTTCAAAAAAACCGCTATAAAGCGGTTTTTTTACGCGCTGACACAAAAAAGACCCGATAAAACGTAATCTAAAAAAGCATTAGAAATGTCAAAGTGATAACATTTTGCCAGTTTGATTATTGTCGGCGGGTAAAGCAAATGTTAATACAGCGTGGTGGCTTAAAAGTTGTTGCAGGTTTGGGGGTTTCAGGCGTTGCAGCAGTGAATTTTTTACATCAACAAGGCTACCGTGTTGCAGTCACTGATTCACGTGAAACACCTCCAGGTTTCGATCAAATTCCTGCGGAGGTACAACGTGTTTTTGGTCATTTTGATGAAGCACTATTATTACAAGCTGAAGAAATTATTATTAGTCCTGGTCTAGATCCTAAAACACCAGAAATTCAAAAAGCAGTCGCAAATGGCATTGCAGTCATCAGTGAGATCCAGTTACTCAGACGCGCAACAGATTTACCCATTGTGGCGATTACAGGATCAAATGCAAAAAGTACAGTAACGACATTGCTGGGTCAAATGGCGCTAGATGCTGGCAAAAAAGCAGCAATTGGCGGTAATTTAGGACGTCCCGCTCTTGATCTGCTTAAAGATGAGCCTGAATTATTTATTTTAGAACTGTCGAGCTTTCAGTTAGAAGCGACTTCAAACCTCAATGCAGAAGTTGCTGTTGTGTTAAATATGAGTGAGGATCATTTGGATCGTCATGGTGATATGCAAGGCTACCATGCTGCAAAACATCGTGTGTTCCAAGGCGCAAAACGCATTGTTTATAATCGTGAAGATGCACTGACACAACCGTTAATTGCCGATCAGATCCCTCGTCAAAGTTTTGGTATTCATGCACCAGATCTTAATCAATACGGAATTTTGCGTTCAGATGATGGCAGCATGTATCTGGCTCGTGGCCGTGAGCGTTTGATCAATAGTGCTGAACTGTATATTCAAGGCATGCATAATCTCGCCAATGCTTTGGCATGTTTGGCCTTAGGTGAGGCAATAGGTTTGCCTATGGCATCTATGCTTGAAACTTTAAAGCAGTTTAAGGGCCTAGAACATCGCTGTGAGTTTGTTAAAGCGCTAAACCAAGTTAGATATTATAACGACTCTAAAGGCACCAATATCGGCGCGAGTTTGGCTGCAATCGAAGGTCTTGGGGCTGCAATTGAAGCAAAACAGGCTAAACTGGTCATGATCTTAGGTGGTCAAGCCAAAGGACAAGATTTTAGTGTTATCCGTGAAGCCTTACAAAAATATGTTAAAACGGTTGTTTTAATTGGTGAAGATGCAGGTTTAATTGAAGCAGCAATTGTCGGTTGTTGTGAAATACAACATGCTAAAAGCTTTGCTCAAGCAGTAGAACTATGTCAACAATTGGCTCAGCCTAATGACGTTGTGTTGTTATCACCTGCTTGTGCTAGCTTTGATATGTTCAAAGGTTATGAGCAGCGTGGTCGGCAGTTTGTTGAACTGGTACATGGTTTAGCGGAACAATAAGCATAAGAAGGAAGAAGACATGGCTGGCTTAGAGACAACCATAAATAAAATCAATCAAATATATGAGAAATTACAGCCGAAGCTTCCAGCTGAGTTAAGTACGCGAAACATACTGATGTTTTGTGTGCTTTCTCTGCTGTGTATAGGCACGGTCATGGTCGCTTCAGCGTCTATGCCTTATGCTGAGGGATTGCATGAAAACCCATTTCACTATGTATTTCGTCATGCTATCTCTATTGTTGTTGCTGCCGCAGTTGCATTTGCTGTTTATCAGGTTTCACTGACAACTTGGTTTAAACATACTTTTTTACTGTGGCTGGTTGCGATCATTTTGTTGGTTTTGGTACTTGTTGTCGGTACCGAGGTCAACGGATCTAAGCGTTGGATTCGCTTGGCTGGTTTTACGTTACAGTCCTCTGAGGTGGCGAAGGTGGTTATGGCCATCTTCACTGCTGACTATGTGGTACGCCGTGCCGATGAGGTTCGAAATAGTCTAAAGGGACTTGGTCGGTTATTGGGTGCGATGATTATTACTATCGTACTCATCGTCTTTGAACCTGACTTAGGTGCGACCGCAGTTATCGTATTGATGATGATCGGGGTATTCTTCTTAGCAGGTGCACCGATGATCCAGTTTGCTGGTGCCTTTATCGGCGTGTTAGCAGCGTTGATCATTGCGATTTTAGTAGAGCCCTATCGACTAGAACGTTTGACGTCTTTCTCTAACCCTTGGGCAGATCCACTCGGTTCAGGGTATCAGCTTTCAAACGCGCTGATGGCTTTTGGTCGTGGTGAGTGGATTGGCGTGGGTTTGGGGCACAGTATTCAAAAAATGTCGTATTTACCCGAGGCACATACTGACTTTATGTTAGCAATCTTCGGTGAAGAGTTTGGTTTCTTGGGCATTACAGTGGTGATGGTTCTGTCATTTTCAATGTTGGCCTGCTGTATTCGCATTGGGCATCGTGCATTGAAAAATCAGTATCTGCGTGCAGGTTATCTGGCTTATGGCATTAGTATCATCTTCTTATTACAGATTCTGGTGAATGCTGGTATGAATATGGGTATGCTCCCAACCAAAGGTCTGACCTTACCATTTATTAGTTATGGTGGTTCATCGCTGATTGCTTGTGCTGTGATGGTGAGTTTTATCCTAAAAATCGATGCCACAACCCGTGTGATCAATCCGAATAAAGAACAATCAAACTTCTAAACTATAACTGCTTAGGATTTGATGAAAAATTTAAAGCACAGTACGCATAATTTGGGTCTGTGCTTTTTTATTGATATATGCCTGCGATGCGACCGCCTTGGGGAATCAAATTTCGATCCCACTGTGCGGTAGCCTGTTGTAGCATGCGATAGGGGCGATCAAGCTCCACAGCAGGCTGTCCAAGCGCTTTGAGGGCCTGCTGTAGGTGTTGGCTAGCATGTTGCGGATCTAGCGCCTGAGCAAGGTTTTGTTTTGAAAGTTTTTGTCCCTGTGCATTCATTGCTAAAGGAAGATGCATATAGTGCGGTTGGGCGTAGTTTAAGCATTGTCCTAGCCAGATCTGTCTGGTTGTATTGTCAAGTAAATCTGCGCCGCGTACGACATGTGTAATGCCCTGTGCTGCATCATCAACAACAACAGCGAGTTGATAGTTCATAATGCCATCACGGCGTTTCAGCACAAAGTCACCTAAGTCATGCTGTAAATTAGAACATTGCTCTCCCTGAAGCGCATCTGTAAAGCAAATCAGTTGATTTGTAACTTTGAGACGAATTGCATGATGTTCAAAAGCGAGGCCAAGTTCACGGCAAGTTCCTGCGTATATATGGTTTGAACCGAGCATTTTTCGCGTACATTGGCAGGCATAGGTGAGATTAAGTTGTTGTAATTGTTCTAAGATTTCTTGGTAATAATCCAGTCGATCACGCTGAAAAATGATTTTTGCATCAGGCTCAAATTCAAACGCATCGATACAACGCAGTATATGTTCCTCACTCCCCGGATAGATACGAGGAATGTCAGTATCTTCAATACGAACAAGCCATTGACCTGCATGTGCTTTTGCATCGCAAAAACTTGCAACCGCAGTGATCAGTGAACCAAAATGTAGTGGGCCGGTTGGCGAGGGTGCAAACCGGCCCATATAGGGGGATAACGTGTCGGTCATGACCAGTCGAGTTTAGCCGTTATTTTGCTTCTCTTTGATCTCTGCTAGAGTTTTGCAATCGATACAAAGGGTAGCTGTAGGACGAGCTTCTAGACGACGTAGACCGATTTCAATACCACAAGTCTCACAAAAACCATAGTCATCATTTTTGATGGTTTCTATAGATTGCTCGATTTTACGAATCAATTTACGCTCGCGGTCACGCGTACGTAATTCGATAGCGAACTCTTCTTCTTGAGTTGCGCGGTCGTTTACATCTGGAAGTGCAGATGATTCGTCTTGCATGGTATTTAATGTACGATCAACTTCTGACATTAATTCAGCTTTCCAAGCCAAGAGGATTTGGCGGAAATGCTCTAGTTGTCCTTCGGACATGTATTCTTCATTTTTTTTGAGCTGATAAGGCGCAATACCAAACAGGCTAGCAGTGGAACTGTTATCCGATGCTTGCGACTTGGTTTTACGTGCACGTTTAGTCTTATCGCCATCAATCACTTCGATGTTTTCTTCCAAGACCTGGTTTTGGTTGTCATTCGCCATAAAGGGAAATCCTCATCATATACGTATGTCATTACGCAAAAAGTATGGTGATATGCAAGTTTTATTATTGCTTCCCATAGAAAATTAATCTATCGGGGGCGTCATCATATAGAGTTTTCTACAAAGATGAAAGCCATGACGCTTAGAATTCATTTTCCTACTTCACTAGGTCGAATAAAGTAATCTAAATTGATAAAAATTAAAAGCTAGTATCCGCAAATAGTTGGGTCAATTGTGGGAAGTTCATAATCAATACGATGGACTTGCGTGGTAAAGCTCCCATCAGGGTTTAGACTCAAACAACGATAACCAGGAGCAATTTGATCTAATGTAAACTCTTGTTGCCGTGGTTTAAATTGTACACAAGTTGACGGGGTCGAGAAAAAGGCAATTTGATTCCACATATTGACTGAGTCTTGATGTACATGACCACAGAGAACCACTTTAATATTATTAAAGCGTTGTAAAATTTTCTTTAACTCGAGCGCATTTTTTAATTTATGTTGATCAATCCATTGTGAATACATATCGATTGGATGGTGGTGACAGGCGATCACAACAAATTTATCTTCAAGTTGCATCAGCTGTTGTTCTAATAGGTATAGCTGTTCGCTTTGAATAAAACCATCGATATGATTTTTTACAGCACTATTGAGCAAGATTACTGCCCATGGATCTAGATCTATTACACCAGGTTGAGGTAATGCTGTAGAAAAGGGGAAAAGCTCAAGGTTGTCGTGGTTACCTGGAATTTGAAAACAAGGATAGCGAGTGCTTGCCACATAGTCTTGATAACGCTGATAAGTACTTTCCACAGATTCTTGAGCTAAGTCACCTGTATGCAATAATGCATTTGCATCAGGATAGCGCTGCTGAATATCTTGCATCACTGCATGGAAAGTTTGCTCAGGTGAATGACCTAGAAAAACAGCATTCGGATCCGCCATTAAGTGCGTATCTGTGATTTGGATTAAGGTCTGTTTTTTATGAGTCTGATGATTGTAGGAAGACACTTTATTCACCTATAACCTATCAAGCGTGAATAGATGCTGCTTAAGCCATTGCAGCGCCATGATTACAGGCGCATTGCATAAGCGTTGGCTATCTAATAGTAGATCGAGATCCTCATAGTCAATCAGGTGTAGCTTGATGTTTTCGCCTTCTGTGACGACACCAAAGACTCCACCTTGTTGAGGTAAATGGGTTGCAGCACTATAGAGATGAAAAACCTCGTCACAGGCACCAGCAGATGGATAAAAACTGAATAAATGTTTTAGTCTATCGACCTGACAACCTGATTCCTCTACCGCCTCTCGGCGAATACAGTCTTCGGCAGTTTCATCACCATCTAAAATACCGGCGATGACTTCAAGTTGCCAAGGTGAGATTGGGTCTTGGATAGCACCAATGCGGAATTGTTCAATCAGTGCAAATTTCTGTTGTTGGTCATCATAAAGCAGTACACCTGCTGCTTGTTTACGGTGTACGATTTCGCGTGTAAGTTGTGGGCTAGAACCCATCTGATCAAATAAACGGTGGCGCAAACTCACGCGTTCGATTTGTAGAAACCCTTTGAAAATGGTTTCCGTTTTTTCGATTGTTACGTCGTTGCGCCCAAAGCTCGCGTTGTGAATAATACCCATAAAAATTAAGCAATGAGGATGAAATATATTTATCTCATCCTAACTTAGAATAATGGGAAGACAACAGATTTTTTTAATAATTATACTTTTCGATACAATTGCTGTCCTTGTTCATGGTACATCTCCTTCATATTTTGCATACCTGTTTCAGCTTCTTCTGCTTGTGAAGCTTGCTGTAAACCTTCAGCATAATTTCGAACATTTTGGGTGATTTTCATTGAGCAAAATTTAGGACCACACATAGAACAGAAGTGTGCAGACTTATGTGCCTCTTTCGGCATGGTCTCGTCATGCATACTACGTGCTGTATCTGGATCTAAACTCAGATTGAATTGATCTTCCCAACGGAACTCAAAACGCGCTTTAGACAGAGCATTATCACGAACTTGTGCGCCAGGGTGACCTTTTGCTAAGTCAGCTGCATGAGCTGCAATTTTGTAGGTAATGATGCCGTCTTTCACATCTTTTTTGTTAGGTAGACCCAAGTGTTCTTTCGGGGTCACATAACAGAGCATCGCTGTACCATACCAACCGATCATCGCTGCACCAATGGCAGAGGTAATGTGGTCATAACCAGGTGCGATGTCGGTGGTTAGAGGCCCAAGAGTATAAAATGGAGCTTCTTGACAAACTTCGAGTTGTAGATCCATATTTTCTTTGATCATGTGCATAGGCACGTGACCTGGGCCTTCAATCATCACTTGTACGTCATGTTTCCAAGCGCGATGTGTCAGTTCACCAAGTGTGCGTAATTCGCTAAATTGAGCTTCATCATTGGCATCTTGAATACAGCCAGGACGTAATCCATCACCTAAGCTAAATGAAACATCGTAAGCCTTCATGATTTCACAGATTTCATCGAAATGCGTATATAAGAAGTTTTCTTGATGATGTGCCAGACACCACTGTGCCATGATTGAACCACCACGAGACACAATACCTGTTAAGCGGTTTGCAGTAAGTGGAACATAACGTAGGAGTACACCAGCATGAATGGTAAAGTAATCTACGCCTTGTTCTGCTTGCTCGATAAGTGTGTCTTTAAAGATTTCCCAAGTAAGGTCCTCTGCAACGCCATCGACTTTTTCTAATGCTTGATAGATTGGTACAGTACCGATAGGTACAGGCGAGTTACGGATAATCCACTCACGTGTTTCATGAATGTTTTTACCTGTAGACAAGTCCATGATGGTGTCTGCACCCCAGCGTGTTGCCCAAGTCATTTTTGCAACTTCTTCATCAATACTCGAACCGAGTGCAGAGTTACCAATGTTGGCATTGATTTTAACCAAGAAGTTGCGACCAATAATCATAGGTTCAATTTCAGGATGGTTAATGTTTGCAGGGATAATGGCACGACCTGCCGCAATCTCTTGACGTACAAACTCAGGAGTGATTTCTTTTAAGTTTTGTGCACCGAAGTTTTGTCCCGCATGTTGACGGCAATCGATCCCTTCACGTTGACGTTGGTTTTCACGAATTGCAATGTATTCCATTTCAGGGGTAATAATGCCCTGTTTGGCATAATGCATTTGTGTAACGTTCTTACCTGCTTGGGCACGACGTGGGTTTTGAATTTGAGCAAAACGGATATCTGCGGTACGAATGTCTTTTAAGCGCTCTTGACCAAATTTAGAACTTAAAGCATCTAAAAGCTCAGTGTCTTGGCGTTCTGCAATCCAGTTATCGCGAATTTTAGGTAGACCTTGATTGAGATCAATATTGACATTAGGGTCGGTATATACGCCAGAAGTATCATAGACCATGATCGCTGGATTGACTTCACCACCTAAACCAGTGGGTGTATCTGTCAGGCTAATTTCACGGAAAGGTACTTGAATGTCTGGGCGAGAACCTTGGACATAGACTTTTTGAGAAGCAGGGAGGATACGCGTCAGATCTTTAGCATCTTGTTCATGTTGAGCTGAAAGATCTTCAGGTGAAAGATTCGTTAATTGGTTCATGGCATGATCCTTATGAAATACATCAACGAATCAAGCACGCCTAAAAACAGGGAGTAATCCCATCAGGCTGGTTATTTTTAAAATAACATTGGCTATGGTTTTTAGTGGGCTTGATTCCTACGCAGGTATTAACCTGATCAGGTTCAACGGTACTTGGACTTAAACTCAGCAATTCTGTTGAGTTGGTACAATCTCAGCGAGGTTTACTCGCGCTCCGTCAAGCTGAGTTGATGTTAACACAGTTCTGGTTGTTTACCAGTCTGATCAATTAACTTGTTAGGTTGTAGATCATCATGTTGTTCATGATCAATATTAAAGTGTAGTTTGGGGCAGGGTGTGGGTTAATTGGATGCTGTCAGCTGAGGAAAGTCTGCGTGACAGACAGCATCGAGAAAACAGTTACGCTCAGGAAGACGCTGTAGTCCAAGGTAGTGTTCAAGTTGAGCCAATACTTGAGGCTGCGCATGTTGCTTAGTGTTCTCAATTTGGAGCCTTTGTTCAGGACGGAGATCAATAAATCTTAAAAAAGCTTGTGCCTGCTGACTGAGGTGGCCATGTTCTTGTTGAGCGAGTTGTTTGATCTCTTCTAACATGTCGGCTTGAATGTCATCTGCACCATCGAATTGGATGGAGATAGGGCTCTTTTGTCCACCTTCAAACAACAATAGGCTGTAGTAATGCAGTAGATAGAGTGCATCTTGGTGATAACTACTTTTTGGATAGTTTGTGAGGTAGTCTTGCCAATAGAGGGCTCGCCGTGCAACTTCATTGGCCGAGATGTTGAGGTGGCGTTCGGTCCATAGGGGCTGTAGATTTTGTTCTGCCAATTCATTGACAAAATTAAGTTCTGCCTCAGGTAAATTGGGTGCGAAAATCTTGGCTAAATACTGTGGATCGCGTCGGTAAAATACTTGTCCGTTATCAAGCTCAACGAGATCAATATAGGCTTGAGAGTGATGTCTGATGAGGTACTGGTCACGACTATGTAGTTTTTCAAAATTATTTTGTTGAATAGTCGGGTATTGGGCTTGATTGGCGACATAGTAAGTAAATGCTTTTTGCTGTTCAGGATTGCGATCAACTGCTAAGAATTGTTGATACATCTGATCAGAAAGGTGCATTAATTGCTTTTGTTCTGCAAAATCAAGATGTGGCAAACAAATTTGAATTTGCTGATTAATTTGTTTGAGTGCCAAGGTTGTACGCTGAGCATTGATCTGTTGCATATCATTTTTTAGGTTTTGACAAATGATATTAAGATCCGTGCTGGTATTTAAAGGTTTGACTTCTTCAACCGACACGGATTGGGTCACATTTGCGGGTGATTTAGGCAAAATAAACACCACAAATATGATCACAATGAGGCATATAAGTATCAAAATATTTTGTAGTCGTTTTGATGGCTTCATCTATGCATTTGACTATGACTGCTAGGATAACTTAGTCATTCTTAATCAGTTAAGTAAAATAATCAGTAAGGGATATGCTACGAATATTGTATGATTTGTAATGTAAGTTACAGAAAATGGGTTTAGATTCTGAGTTGTATTTCTATATTTTGGGCATTAAACCTCTAGTATCGTTCTCTTTATTTTAAAAATGTGTTAAAAGCCACTATATTGTACAGTGTTGTTGAATATTGGTAAGTGCCGAGCGTGGGTTTCATTTTCAATTGTGAACAAAGCAGAAAGTTAGTCTTTTGTCATAAATATTTCACAATCACTATGCTTAAATAGCCTCCGTATAAATCTGTTCACTTATTCCATTATTGTTATTAATCGCTGCTTGTGGAGCGTTGACCTTGAATCCAAATAATCCTGTTTTAAATCACCATATCTCTTCGCAGTTCAACGAAGAGTTAATCGCTGTGAATACTAAATTTATGGCAATGGGCGGTTTGGTTGAACAGCAGGTGGCCAATGCGGTTCATGCGTTGCTTGACACCAATGCAAACCTAGCGATTGATGTGCAGTTTCAAGACAATGTGGTAAATCAATATGAGCGTGATATTGATGAAGCATTGACATTGATTTTGGCACGACGCCACCCCGCTGCAATCGATTTGCGTATGGTGATTGCGATGAGTAAAGCCAATACTGATCTTGAACGTATCGGTGATGAGGCTGTGAAAATTGCACGCATCGCACAAAACTTATGTGAAGAAGGTGAGTCACCACGTGGTTATGTTGAAACTCGCCATATTGGTAATCAAATTCGTGTAATGATTCATGAAGCTTTAGATGCATTTGCGCGTGTTGATGCAGAACAAGCATTGAAAGTATTACTTGCTGATGCAGATATTGATCGAGAGTATCAGTCAGCTACGCGTACTTTGATGACTTATATGATTGAAGATCCTCGTCATATTACCCGTGTTATCAATGTGATGTGGGTATTACGCTCACTGGAACGTATTGGTGATCATGCACGTAATATTTCAGAGCAAGTCATTTATATTGCCAAAGGCTTAGACGTACGTCATACCAGCGTTGAAGAAATTGAAGAAAAAGTTCAAAAGGGTAATTCTTAATTCCCAAACTAACTCAATCGCCTAAATTGACTTCACTCTCCAAACAATATGGTGTTTAGAGATATTCAATCTTGCATAGAAACAATTTCAATTTTTTAGATCGTGTCGCCTAGCGCTTCACGATCTAAAATTTTCAATTAGTCTTCTGCTAAAATTTCTTCAAGTAACTCTTGGCTTGGTGCAAAATAATAAGCACCATCAATTGCAGTCACAAAGTGTAAAAGACGGTCATGGATCGCATCACCTGAACGTCCAAACATGTGTTCAAGCATATGATCGATGATATTTAAATCCTTGGTGTAGGCAATAAAAAAGAGTCCCTTTTCTCCTTGACCATCACCATAAGGCAGTGAGTGTCGTAGGATCTCCATTTCCTCACCTGCATCGTCTTCAATGACTACTCGTGCAATATGTGCATTTTTTGGTTTGGTTTCATCATCCATTTCAATGCTTTCTAATTTCGAGCGACCAATCACATTTTCTTGTGCATCGACTTTGAGACGTTGCCACTTGTCTAAGTCGTGAATATAGCGTTGTGCAAAGACAAACGAGCCATCCGCAAATACCCCCGCTTCTTCTCCGAGTAGTGCTGTTTCAGCACGATCATCTGGAAATTGAGGGTTTTCCGTGCCGTCAATAAATCCTGTTAAATCACGACTATCCATATAGCGGAAACATACGCGCTCATCGAGTAATTCCACTTGATCTTGTATGCCTGTAAAGAAGCTTTGGCTGAGTGCAAAACAAAGGTCAGCACGTGCACTGGCGATATGGATGAGCAGATCCGCCTCTATCGCGGGCATATTAAATGCGCCTTGGATTGGTGCGAGTGCTTTTAGTCCAGGCACTGCTGTTGCATAAAGTTGAGTCCAAAGTTTAGGACCAAAAGCAATCGAAAGTTTAACCTCAGCATCACGGTATTGACCATGTAAACGATCTCGCGTGCTTTGTAGATGATTCAATTGTTGCTTTAATTGTTCTATAGAAAGGTCTTTTAGATTTAAAACAATAAAACGAGCATGGCTAGAGGGCTGAGGTAAAATTACGGATTGGGCTGTCATTGCTGAATGGCTCCATAAATATGATGAATAAATATTGTGTTAATAATGATTGAATAAAGCTAAAAGTCTATTGGATCAACAGAACCTTTAAATCATAACAAGGGCTTTTTTTTAAATCGAGCGTTGATTTTTATAATTTTAGCTAAACCAAGTTTGCAGAAGCTGGTCAAGAAAACTTTAGTGATCTAGAGATCACCAAAGTTTTTATTATGGATTTAACCTGAGTGTTTTATTACGATGACTTAAGTTTTTGTGCTGTAAATAGCACGATAAATATTAAGGCCATACAAAGCACAATACTGAGGCCAGTTGAAATATCTAAAAGGGCGCTTGACCATAGTCCAATCGTTACCGCACCTTGTGCTAAGACAAAGGCAATTATGGCCATTTGTTTTGGTGATTGTGCGATGAGACGCGCGCTTAGGGCGGGGATCACCAGTAAGGCACCCATAAGTAATGAACCTACTGCACGTAATGCAAGTACTGTAAATAATGCCAAGAGCAACATGAAAATTAGTCGCTGCCACTGTGCATTAACGCCCTCACTGACTGCGATATCTGGATCAATAGCGACCTGTACTTGTGATTTCCATGAGCGAATTAAAATCACCACTGCAAGCAAAATAATCAGTGCGAATACAGGTAGGTCGGCCCATTCAATCGTGAGCAAATCCCCAAATAAATAACTTAATAGTTCTGGTCGGAGGCTAGGCATTTGTTGGATAAACAGTAAACCCGCACAAAGTAGTGTCGCTGAGCAGAGTGCCAACAAGGCATCATTGGGCAAGCGTGGGTCATGCAGGAAGGATAAGATTGCGACAAGAACCACAGCCAATAAGGCGACACCTAGCCACATAGGTAAACTGTAGGCTGCGGCAAATGCGACACCAAGGAGCGTGCCATGTGCCATGGTGTCTGCAAAAAAAGACATGCGACGCCACAGCATTAAACAGCCTAAAGGTGCTGTTAGAAAAACGAGCAGTGTCCCCATCAACCAAGCAGGCAAAAGTAAGTTTAACCAATCCATCATGCTTTAGCTTTCCGCTTCTGGGTGAATGTGTGGGCGAGAGTCGTGTTGACAAGGGAGCGCCGTATCACCGTGACCACAGTGATCATGGTGATGTTGGTAAAAGACACGTTGTTGACCAAATAGGGCTAAATAGGCAGGGTCTTGTTGCACGTGTGCAGGGAGTCCACTACAACAGATATGTTTGTTTAAACATACCACGCGCTGCGTTCCTTGCATGACCCACTGTAAATCATGAGAAACGATCAGTACTGCACAGCCATAGCGTTCAGGTAGGCTACGTACATAATCATAAAGTTCGGCTTCGGACTGGATATCAAGTCCTTGCATCGGTTCATCCAAAACTAAAACATCCGGCTGACGCAGTAAAGCACGTGTAAGCAATACACGTTGGCGCTCTCCTCCAGACAGCTGTTGTACTTTTGAATCTTGTAGTTTGCTTATGCCTGTATCACGAATAATTTCTGATTTTATAGCGGCATCGCATACTTCTAAGTTAAGTAAATCTTTTACCCGAAGCGGTAAGCTCTGGGAGGGGTTAAACTTTTGCGGTACATAGGCAAGTTTAAGTTTATCTTGTAATACACGTTGACCTGAGCTTGCCTTAGTAATGCCGAGGATTACTTTAATTAAAGTTGATTTCCCTGCGCCATTGGGGCCAATTAAGGTCACAATCTCTTTTTTGTTTAGTGAAAAATCAATATTTTTTAGAATGTCACGCTCATCGATACGTACATTAATATTTTTAAG
>NZ_BBRX01000059.1 GCF_000829675.1 Acinetobacter rudis | reverse complement strand
TTGATTTACGCTGATACCAGTTAATCAGTATTCCCTTAGCAATCGTGGTTAAAATGGCGCGAGGCTGTTCAAAATGTAATTGGTCTTGACGCTTTAACACACGTATAAATGTATCATGGGCTAAATCTGCAGCATCTTCGCTATGATTCAGACGACGTTTCAACCATTGATATAACCATGAATGGTGCTGGCGATAGAGATTACTAATTAGATCAGACATTTTAAAGAGAATGAGAATCATTAAGTTACTTATCTTAACAAAAAAATCATCAATACAAAATCATTGATTACTTTTTTCTTATTTTTTAAATTAATTCAAACCATTAGAAACCATACTCGCAAATAGATGTTAAAAATTAACATCGACATCCTACTCATTAGCGTTGCCAGTTTGATTAAATTCCATCAAACACAAAATAACTTTTTGAACACTATTGCTCGTACAAAATCACTTCGGCTTAACAGGTTTAGAGCCTTATTTATTCATCAGAAGTTTAGTTTAACTGTGAAATTTTCTTTGTTATTCATAGCATTGTAATATAGCTGTCATCATACAAATCTTTACCATTTATTAAAATTACACTTGTTATTCTGGTTGGTGACCTTGCGTGAAAAGTATATAGAGAAGTGATTCACTTAAGCTATAGCACCAAGGTATAACGTCTTATAAGTGTATAAAAGTCTTAATAAAAAGGTAAAATTAATCATGAGCAATTCAATGAAACTAAGAGTTAGAACACGTAACAATCTCGATGACTCTGTAAAAGAGCAAACGATCAGTATATTAAACCAAACCTTAGCAAATCTTATTGATCTCTCATTATTAACAAAGCAAGCGCATTGGAATATGCGTGGTAGTAATTTCATTGCTGTTCATGAAATGTTGGATACATTTAGAACCTCTATTATTACTCATCTAGACAATGTTGCTGAACGATCTGTTCAGATCGGTGGTGTTGCTCTAGGTACAACACAAGCTGTATCAAAGCAATCAAATTTAGAACCCTATCCTACAGAAATCCATGATGTTCAAGATCACTTAAAAGAGTTGGCAGATCGTTATGCTGTCGTTGCCAATCACATAAGAGAAACGCTTGATCACAT
The DNA here is from genome assembly GCF_000829675.1 of Acinetobacter rudis. Taxonomy (GTDB): domain Bacteria; phylum Pseudomonadota; class Gammaproteobacteria; order Pseudomonadales; family Moraxellaceae; genus Acinetobacter; species Acinetobacter rudis. Next base: position 23,334 of record NZ_BBRX01000059.1, on the reverse strand, counting down.
TAAAGATCCTATTTCTGAGGATATATTTCATGCCGCTTTAGAAGATTTAGATCAGTATTTATGGTTCCTTGAAGCCAATATTTCTGAAAAATAATGTACTGAATCATGTGCTCTTAAAAGAGGTAATTCATTACCTCTTTTCTTATTAGAAACAGCATTTATCTCTTTTGTTTTTTATCAAATCCTTTAGGCATATTTGGCCATGCACTTGGTTTATATCTTATATAAGCACTTACATTATCTATTCAACTCAATAAGGATTCAGCCAATAGATTAATTATTATCCAAATAAAAATAATATTTATTAAAGTTCAAACCAAAATAATCAAACAATATATTTTTACGACTGTATAGCCGATTAATTTACATACAGAAAATCAGATTAACTCTTTTATCTATAGTAAAACCAAAACATGGATCAAATTAAAACTCTTTTTATAAATTACTGAAATTTATCTATTAAAATTTAGAAGGTTATTTAAAAATTATTTATTAGATTTTATGATATAAAAATCAACATTAACCTGATAAATATTTCTTTTATATTGATATAAATCAATGCACTTTTTAAATATAAACTTTCCTTTTTTTCATATTTTTATCCACTTTTAATTTTTACTACGATCATGCTTGTTTAGAAATATTGGAAGTAGAAATGTTGAATACAACACATTTTAATTTTAAGAATTTAGCTATATCTGTGGGGATTCTTCATTTTGCGCTCTTAGTGGGCTGCGGTAATAATGCTCAACAAAATACAGATCATCAGGCTGCCCAAACAACAGTTGCTGAGCTTCCTAAAGAAGTTCGAATCGCTTGGGGAGGTGGTCCACGTGTTTGGGTTTTAGGTAAAGCTGATGGCGATTTTGAAAAAGCTTTTGGTACAAAAATCAAATGGGTTGAATTTGCAACGGGTGCAGACGTGATCAATTACTTTGCTGCAAATGAAATTGATATTGCACGTTTTGGTTCAAGCCCTGCAGTTGCAGGAATTACTCGAGGATTACCCATTGAAATTATTGGTCTTGAGGGCTTAGTGTCTAGTGCAGAGCGTTTAATTGTTCGCCCAGAAATTAAAAATCTTCAAGACTTAGTGGGCAAAAAAGTGGCTTTCCCAGCGAACTCCACGGCGCAATATGCATTAGAACAGGCTTTAGCACTGCAGAAGATTGATAAATCAAAAATTCAGTTACTGCCATTAAAACCAGCTGAAATCGTTGCAGCTTGGACTCGAGGTGATATAGACGCTGCCTATGTTTGGGGACCATTTACACAACAATTAGAAAAAGCTGGTGGACAAGAGATTTATCGTACGACCACACTCAATGATCAAGGCATTCTGGTTTATAACAATTTTGCTGTACGTAAAGCGTTTGCCGCACAGCATTCAGATCTTGTGGTTAAGTTCTTGAAAACCTATCAAGAACAAGTAGATGAATACAAACGAGATCCTAAAGCCGCATCTGAAAAGATCTCTAAATATTTAAGTCTTCCTTATGATCAAGTAGAAACAACCTTAGCAGGCATTGAATATATTGCACTAAAAGACCAAGCCACTGAAAAATATCTCGGTGCAACTGCAAATGATGAAAAATCAGGTCTCGCGAAAGCTACACTAGATATTGCAAAATTTTTAGTCAATATTGGTGAGTTAAAGCAGAGTGATCTTCCGAAGAGCTACGCACCTAACATCAACAGTCAGTACCTTATTGAAGCAACAAAATAAGGTTATGCCATGACTCAATTAAGCCCGCTTAAAGCAAAAGTTATTGGCGCATTATCGCTCATCACTTTTGTAATTACTTGGCAGTTAATATGCAGCTTTAACTTTGTATCGCCTATTTTACTGCCCTCTCCTATAAATCTGGTCGAGACGGTAGTCGATTTATACCAAAATGGTTACCGAGATACACCGTTTTATCAACATATACTCGTCAGTACAGCACGTGCATTTTTTGCATTCTTTGTGGCCATTATTATCGGTGTACCCCTGGGCTTAATGATGGGTCGTAGTCCGATCTTAAATGCTGTTCTTGACCCATTTGTACAATTCTTAAGACCAATACCTAAGATCGCTCTCATTCCCTTAGTGGTGGTGTGGCTAGGTATTGGAGAAGAATCTAAATTTTTTCTCATTTTTATTGCCACTTTACTCACTGTAATTGTTGGGGCTACAGCAGCGAGTCAAAACGTGGCTTATGGTTTGATTCAAGCGGCACAAACCATGGGCTTGGGTAAAACTGCAATCTTATTTCGTATCATTTTGCCGGCTTCACTTCCTGAAATCTTTACCACGATTCGACTGTCCATCGGTATCGGTTGGACATCTTTAATTGCCGCTGAGATGGTTGCAGCAACATCAGGACTAGGTTGGATGATTATTAATGCAGGAACGTATTTACGTACTGATGCAGTGATCGTCGGCATTATTTTACTTGGAACGATTGGTTTTATTTTGGATTGGCTGATTGTCAAAGCGCAGCAAAAATGGGCACCGTGGACAGGAAAAGTATAATGACTCAACCTTTTATTCACCTCAATAATGTTGAAAAAACATTTAAGCAGAATCAAACAACCCAGACCGTTCTTGAAAATATTGATCTGGATATTACTGAAGGTCAGTTTGTCTGCTTACTCGGGCCATCCGGTTGTGGTAAATCAACCATTTTAAATTTACTGGCAGGCTTTGAGCAATCTACTCAAGGACATATTTATGTGGATGGTCAACGCATTGTTGCACCGAATATAGATCGTGCTGTTGTCTTCCAACAAGCCCAGCTTTTTCCTTGGTTGTCTGTGAAAGAAAATATTGAATTTCCATTAAAACAATCAAAGGCAACTGCTCAATATATTGCTGACCAAACTGAATATTACTTGGAGAAAACAGGTTTAAAGAAATTTGAAAATCATCGAATTTGGCAAATTTCAGGTGGAATGAAACAACGTGTCGCTTTGGCACGTGCATGGGTGATGAAACCAAAAATTTTATTAATGGATGAACCTTTTGGTGCTTTAGACGCGCAAACACGCATTTTAATGCAAGAGACGCTGACTCAGCTTTGGCAAGACAATAAAACCACGATTTTATTTGTCACTCACGATATCGATGAATCGCTACTGTTAGCAGACCGCATCATCTTAATGGCAGGACACCCTGGTCGTATTATCGATGATATTCAGAACAATTTGCCGCGTCCACGTAGTATTGAAAATATTGCACAGCAGCAAGAGTTCATCGAAAGTAAAAAACATATTTTAGAGATTATGCGTAAAGAAGTAACTCGCATGATTGATTACCTACATTAAAACCACAGGATCTTCGTATGCTATTAAGTCATTTACCTCGCGTTAAGCTGGTACAAGGCCCCACACCATTAGAGTTTTTACCGAATTTAACGCAACTCCTCAATGGTCCTGAAATATATATCAAACGTGATGATGCAACAGGGTTGGCTACGGGTGGAAATAAAACCCGTAAATTGGAATTTTTAATCGGAGATGCACTCGCTCAAGGGGCAACACACATACTTACTCAAGGGGCGACCCAATCCAATCACGTACGTCAAACGATTGCTGCTGCAAATAAGTTTGGATTAAAAACATCTGTACTACTTGAACAGCGTGTTGGCGATGCTACAGATGAATACTATAACAATGGCAATCTGCTACTCGATGAAATCTTAGGTGCATCATCTATAGAGGTTTTAGCTTCTGGAACAGATATGAATGCTGCCTTAGTTGAAAAAGCAAAAGTTTTAGAAGCTCAAGGAGAACGCCCTTATATCATTCCTGGTGGTGGCTCAAATGCGATAGGTGCTTTAGGTTATGTTTCTGCTGCAATTGAGCTTATCAATCAGCTTAATCATCTCCAACTTAACCCCACTCACCTTATTCACGCCACAGGTAGTACAGGTACTCAAGCAGGGCTTTTAGCAGGTATTGCAGCTACACACTCTCATTTACCAGTACTAGGTATTAGTGTTCGAGCTGAGAAATCTAAGCAAGAAGAAAATGTCTACCAACTCACTCGTGCAACCTTAGAACATCTAGGGCTCGATTCTAAGCTTATTTCACGGGAAAAAGTTGTGGCAAATAGTGACTATGTTGGTGAAGGCTACGGCATCCCCACACCAAGTATGATTGAGGCAGTGCAACTTCTAGCAAGAACTGAGGGTATTTTACTTGACCCAGTCTATTCAGGAAAAGGCTTTGCAGGTCTAATCGGTCTGATTCGCCAAGGTTATTTCACTAAAAATGATCGAGTAATTTTCTTACATACGGGTGGTGCAGTCGGTTTATTCGGCTACCGTACAACTTTCTCTCATACCTCTGCCTACAGATTATAATATGACTGATTTTGCAGAACTTCCTATTCTTGGTATTTTAGGTGGCATGGGTCCAGCTGCTGCTGTCGATTTTCAACAGCGCTTGCTGGATACCAGCATTGTGACGCGAGATCAGGAGCATATTCCAGCAATTATATGGAATCACGGCGGAATTCCTGACCGACAATTGGCGATTAACCATCTTGGGCAAAGTCCACTACAAGCAATGTTGGTTGGACTTAAAGTCTTAGAACAAAGTCATGTTGCGAAGATCGCCATTCCATGTAATACCGCACATTTTTGGCATCGAGATCTACAACAACACACCGATATTGAAATCTTTCATATGGTTGAATTAACTGTACAACAAATTGTAAAGCACTATAAATTTGGCGAAAAAGTTGGAATTTTAGCAACTCAGGGTGCTCTATCCACCGAGCTATACCAACGTGAATTGGCCAAGTACGATATCCCTTATGTAATACACGCAGAACAAGTGATTGAACAGGAACTAATGCCTGCTGTTTATGCAGTTAAACGTAATCAATTGGCTGAGGCAGGGCCCATATTGCATGCCTTAAGCCAAAGACTGGTCGATGCAGGTGCAAGTTACATTATTTTAGCTTGTACTGAAATCCCGATTGCACTGCATGCTGTTCAGTCGCCTATTTTAAAGATCAGTTTTGATACTACGCAAATTTTGGCTAATACCTGTGTCGATTGGTTTTATGAGTGATGGAGTCTGAGCACATTCAGTTCATATTTTAAGCCCCTACATGCAAAGTGGTGTCTATCAGTTAAGTTTTTGACTGCGTGCATATCATCTTGCCACAACAGTCAAATCACAGGTTGATTACTGCTTCTAGGCTTAACTATCTTATAAAGCAATAGCATGAATCCCCCCTTTCACTTCCTTTTTCATGGGGAGTAAGGCGATCGATTTTATTTCCTGTTTGATTGAAGCTTTGAGTGATATGCGTTAGTTTAGGTGATCACTTTGACTATGTGACGCTTTTATTCCCCCTTTAACAAGCCATATATGGCATAAGGGGGAATTTTAATATTTGAATCAAGCAGCAAGCATCCCGCCAATAGTGGCTTTAAGCTTTTTAAGTCAGCTTAAAGCACTGCTCAAAATAATCGTCACTGTTCATTCATCAAAATTTAAATGTAACTCCTGCTGTCATGGCGCGTCCAGGAGCGGGCAAGCTTACACGTGCCATTGGATCAATATAATATTGATTGGTGATATTGGTGATATTAAAATCCAAACGTACATTAGGATGCGCTTGATAATTCATATATGCATCAAAGACCAAAATTGGATTCCAATAATAGGCACGATTAAAGGCCCAACCCATCTCACCAAACTCTGATTCACTCTTATTTTTTGCTTCACTATGATAGACCGCTCGCCCGCCCAACTTCAGTTTTTCGTCAAATAATCGTGCACCTAGATCAAAGTTAAGCGAATACTTGGGTTGTAGACTTGTACGCGCAAAAGTAAGAGGAAAACCACCATCAATACATTCTGAAATTCGGTTATAAATCGGATCAAGATATGAGGCATAATCCCGATCACACACCTCTTGTTTTAAACGATAAGTTGCCCCGAAACTTCCAAAATACTTTCCAGCATCTAGTCGTGTTAGTAACTCAATACCTGACATTTTTTTCTCAGCAAACTGGACAATATTGAAGTTATAATCCCGATCAATATAGTTTTCGATACGATTATTAAAGTAATTGATTTTAATATCGGCATAATCCAACTGATCAAATACAGAAAAACTTTTTAAATTATGTGCATAACCCAATTCCCAATTGTAAGCATGCTCTGGTGCATTAGCAGCTCCTGTTGCACGTTTATTGGAACCTGCCAAAGCAAGTGATGATTCAAACACAGTGGGAAAGCGAACAAATTCGTTGTAACGCACATAAACACGCGCATGATCACTTAAGGCAGCTGTAATCCCTAAATAGGGTACCCAATCATGATTCTTTTGTTTCTCAGGTTCAGCCCATTTATTTACAACTGTACTGTCAGGGGCAATCACCGATGACATACTATTTTTAAATATGTATTTGGGCATAGTTTTCGACGTTCCTTGCGCATTTTCAACCCACTCATCTGGATTAATCGTTCCATTTAAAAATGGATTATTCGCAGCAAAACCTTTATGTGAGCCCCCATAAGGGATAACGACATAACGAATTGAAGGATCGTTGGGATTCGGATGTGACATATTCGACCACTGAGAATATAAATAACCATCCTCATTACGCAGTGCGTCAATTGCCTCATTGGCAATCGAATCTGCTGTTGGATATACCGCTAAATAATCTGAAAGTATATCGCCTACTTCAGGGTGCTTCTCCATAAAATCTTTAGACCAATCAATGACTTCTTGTCGTTGTTGAATCGCCGTATCTCGAATCAGTTTAATATCGTCATCAGACAATAGCTCTTGATAGTATTGCAACATGCCAGTAATTTCAGGTTGAATCGCCCAGTTTGGGTCTTGTTTTAATCGACCTTTTGCAAGTTTTTCATCAAATGACCAATAATCACTATAGCGTGTTCCAGCGTTAATACTTAACCACGATGTAGGCCGCCAATCAAAATTAAAGTTGAGATTCCATTGTTGTCTAGAGCCTGATCGTGGCCCCATATGTCCAACACCCCAAGTATATTCATAGGCTGGATGTCCCTCTGACATATCCCATTGATCTAGCTTTTCCTTGGTATAGTCACCTGAAAGCGTAAAATCTAAATTGGGCTTTAACTTAAAAGTGTTACTTAAGTTAAAACCAACTCTTTTGTGATCTGTCAGTTGAAGTGCACGGGCCAGCACATTAAAACGACCATCATCATTGGCTAATTTTTCTGGCGGTGTTGATGGAATAAGACTACAGTCGTTTGTAGCTTCATGTAAAACATGACAGCGGGTGTAATTTTCCCAAGCCTGATCACTCTGAACACTATCCCAACTCACGCCAATACCATATACCGCATCACCATTTTGATGACGAGATGTATTGTTTTGAGTCAGCCAAGCACCAGCTTTCAAGTCAAGCCATCGGTTGTCTGGATTCAAGGTATAATTTAATGTCCAAGTATCTTGTTTAACCTGACTATAAGGAAATTGATACTGATTCAGACGTGATCCATCACTTCCTCTAACCGCCTCAGAAATCATCCAAGGTACTTGTTCTCCGAAGCTTAGCTCATTGCGCATAAAACTTGCATTGAGTGTTTGAGCATCACTAATACGCCATGTCCCTTTTAACAATGTGGATTCTTGTTCACTCGATGTATTTGAAACCTCATCACCTGGTAAAAAATACTTCGCAAGATAAGAAATACTCGGCTGACCACTAATTGCTTCTATCTCTGTTTGTTTCCGAGCATCTTCTTGCCATGTATCTGTTTGGTATTTTGAACTATTATGTTTACCACTATAATAATTGCCGCGTTTTCGATAACTATATGCACCAAGCAAATCAAACTGATCTTGCTTAGTCGCAATTGCAATACGATAAGCCGCTGCATCAAAGTTAAAATCTTTCCCACCATCACCTATTCGTGGTGTCTTGGTTAGGCTTGGTGCCATTAGTGCACCACGAGAGAACTTGTTGGCATAAGCCCCAGGAATATCCCGATAATCCTGACCAAAATAATTCATCCCTTCTTGATTGGGTGCAATCGAATTGGTTGAAGTATCTGTTTTCAGTTCGATACCAAAACTTTCACCCGCTTGAACAATATCGTCCACCTGTAATGTCTTCACTTGCACACTACCGCCAATACCACTGATAGGAGAAGACATTGAACTGCCCTTTTCAACTAAAATACTACTCACCATATTCGGATCAATATAATTTCGATTGGCCACACCAGAAGGACCCATCCAAACCGATGTAGACTGTTCAGTCCCGTCAATCGTGAGTGGCACTCTACCCTCACCCTGAATTCCTCGAATATTAGGATCAATCGCTCCAGAGTTCCGACTGTCTCCTGTGTATACGCCATTTAAACCTTTGAATAAATCCCCAGCAGAACTGACTTGATAACGCTCAACTTCTTCACGATCAGCATATACATTAGAAACATCCTTGGAGTACATTTCATTCTTGGCTTTTTGATGTGCATCATCAGCCGTTGCATATAAGGTAATCGTACTTAACTGAACCACACCATTCTCATGGTCTGCTGCATTTTCATTGTCATTATGCGTTGATTCAGTTTCTGTAGAATAAGCTGTACTAGGTAAAGCTATACCCATTAGACAAAGCATTAATGAAAATGTTAAAGGATGCAGTCTAAAAATATTGTGATCGATCCGTTGCTGTTTTATCCCCATTTCCCCACCATAATCCAAGTCAATTGATATAATTCACAGCCGCATAGGCCGGATTGAGTAGGAATGATTATGTTCCAAATGAGAAACTTTATTATTTGAATAAATATGAGGATGGCACTTTTAACTATGCAAAATGAAATTCATTCCCATAAAAAAAAGCGTGTTCAACTTAAGCTTACTCATCTGAAGGACCAAAGCGAAGTACATCGTTATCGATATAAAACCAAAGCGAATTTCTAAGCGTATATTATTTTCATCACTTACTTTTTAGATAGAAATACCTTTGGAGATCGACCATAAAATCGCGTAAATGCGACGGTAAAGTTATTGGGATATTTATAACCCACCTGCCATGCGACTTGAGCAACTTGTAAACCTGACTCAAGCAAAGTTTGTGCTTTTCGCATTCGAATTTGTAATAAGTATTCAGCAGGGTTTAAACCATAGAGTTTAATAAAACTGGCTTTAAACTTATGTACGTTCATTCCCGCTATGCTTGCTACATAATTCATTGTTAACGCTTGATCGAGTTGATTGATCATTATTGTTTTAGCTTTTTCCAGATTTTGTACAACTTGTGCATTTAAGCTGCTATGAGACACTATGGAATGTTCAGGGCTAATCAATGGCAATTGTTCTGACAACAAACTTAATGCATGAATATGTTGTTGTAACATACATTGAGGATCGACCTGACGCTGTTGTAAAGAATGAGCCAAAGCCAAAGCATGTGCTTTAGTGGTCAGCGAAACGGGTTGATAAGCGATCTGGTTGATGTGATCGCAATGAAATAACAATTGTAACTGCTGTGGGTTTAAATATTTTTCTAAAAATGTAGAGGTCATAATCAAACGCAGCTGAGAGACTGTTTGTTGTTTTTGATAATATCGCACCCCTTCAATACACGGGAAAGTATTGATCGTGATGAAATCTGCTTTAAAGTTTATTTGTTCTGCATTTTGGCTCTGATAATTTGAAGCTCCCTGTAATCCGACCGTCAATACCATCACTGGGTCTTGATGCGTGGATTTAGTTTCTTCTTGCAAACTATATTTGGGGCAATAATGTAATTGATTAACCAACAACCCCTCTTCAATTTGCAAAGAATCTGCATAACAATAGCCAAGATCTTCTGATAGACCAATACGCTTTTGCCTTGATGAAATGCCTTGAACTGAACGTGCTGCGTGAACAGGTAAGCGATGATGCAATCTTGTCATAAGCCAATATCCAATTTCTTAAGTCCATCTCACTTCGCATACTATTTTCTATATTTATCATATAAAAAACAATAATCATTCTCATTTAAGATGACATCATAAATCATCTTTTAAGTGCATGTCTATATAGAGTCATTGCCAATCATCATTTGCTATTTTCAAATTAATGAGTTTTTTCTAGATGAACTTATATTTAAATCGTGCCATAAATGCACTCACTGCTGCACATCCTTTACAACCTATTTGGCAAATTTATCTCTCACAAATTCAAGCACAAGCTTTAAATTTTGCAGTTGAGACAAAACTATTTGCCACGCTTTTAAAAGCAAGCTCTGCTGCCCAGCTCGCCCAGCAACACCATTTACATGCTGAAAATACAAAGTATCTATTACAGCTTCTAGCTAGCCTGCAAGTCTTAGATGAACACGCGGATCAGAACAATCAAACCATGTATCGAATAAAGTCTGAGTTAATCCCTTACCTTGATCCACAGTCAGATCAATATTGTGGCGATGCATTATTATTTAGACAAAACGTTATCCAATCTGTTTCCGCTCAATTGCCGAATATGTTTGCACCAAACTTTCAAATGCAAATACGAGAGGCCAAAAATATTGAGCTCGCCTGGGCACTAGCCGCACAAATTCAAATTGCACAAGAACAAGCTGCTGTCACAACTCATATAGTCAATATACTCTCTGACTTAATTCCAGAATTTAAAAGTGCAAAACAATGTCTCGATGTTGGCGCGGGTGCTGGATTGATCTCTATGTTTCTCGCAGAAAAATTTACTCAACTTGACTGCACTTTATTGGAGTTGCCTAGTGTTATAGAGACGATTCGCCCAAACCTCAATCAGCATCCTGCTCAGCATCGCTTGCATTGTATATCTTCCACAATCGAAGACATTCAATTTGATAGGTCATATGACATTATTTGGTGCTCTTCAGTACTGCATTTTGTTGGTGATCCAGCTACAACCTTGGCAAAACTACTGGGTGCTCTATCCGCACAGGGCGTCTTAATCTGCTGTCATTCTGAAATCGATCCATTACATCATCAGCCACTTGTGCAAAGTTATTATCTAAACATGCGCATGCAAAAAAACTATGTGCCCAAAAAAGGAGAGATATACGAAACTTTAAAAAAATTGGGCTGTGGAGATATACAGGTAATTGAAGATGTACAGTTCCCCGTCACACCACTCGATGTCTTGATTGCGAGAAAATAATCAATGAATAGACCAACGTTATTCTGGCAAATTGCTTTTGGTTGGATGAATTTCTCTCTTGCAGTACCCAGCATTTATTTGATGTTGGGTTTACCTTTGATCATGCGTCAATATGGCTGGTCAGGTACAGAAATAGGATTATTCCAATTAGCAGCACTTCCAACACTGGCTAAGTTTTTATTTGCGCTCCCTGTTCAAAAACTAAACCTAGGAAAACAATCATTTTCAATATGGCTAGTCATCCTCACCCTCCCCAGTATTGCGCTCCTGTGTTGGTTAAGTGCACACAATTTAATTGAGCAACCTAAGTTATTATTTATCTTCGCGCTGTGTCTTAGTATTTTATTTACATGGCTTGATATTCCATTAAATGCTTTAGCTGCTCAGTTTTTTTTACGCACCGAACAAATGTACACTGGCAGTATTCGATCTGCTGCATTATTTATAGGGGCAATTATGGGGGGTGGAATATTTGTCTTCATTCATCACCATTATGGCTGGCATGTGCCCTTTATACTCATGGCAAGCTTTTTATTGGTTGGCTTAATCCCATTACTCTGCATTAAACTCGATACATCATCTAACCCTCAGCCCAATCAGCGTCCCCATATCGGATTACATATTTTTCAAGACTGGAAGAGCTTTTTTAACCAACCTTCTGCCAAAACATGGATTGGCTTATTATTATTTGGCTTTCCTTTTATTGGTGCTGTGTGGCTCTATCTCAAGCCCGCATTCCTTGATTATGGTTTGTCGGTCAATGTCGTTGCCCTAACGATTGGTACTTTAGGAGGAATTGCAGGTGCGATATCCAGTTTAATTGCCCCATATTTCGCTAAACGTCTAGGTTCTGAGCAGACCATATTGCTGTATTTAGCAATTTCGATCTTAGCAATTAGCGCACTCATTATTGGTTTTTATTTCAAGTTCTCCACCATTTGGCTGATTTGCTGCGCTCTTTTGATTGGGATCGGCATGGGTGGAATCTCAGCCCTACTCTTTGGATTAACATTACTCTTTTGTAGAAAAGAGCTTAGTGCGACTGATTATGGTCTACAAACATCACTCTTTACATTAAGCCGTATTTTAGTCCCTATACTCTCAGGTATATTATTCGATGCCTATGGCTACATCATCATGTTCACTGTGCTTTTAATCGCTATTTTGATGACCTTAATCATGACGTGGAAAATTAAACATCACTTAAAACCAACTCTCGATCATTAAAATAATAAACCACTTCAGCACACTTAAAAACCCTTGTATATACAAGGGTTTTTGCGTCAAGTATGAGACAAATAAAGCCGTATTAATATGCAGCTTTAAATATATTTATAATGTCTTGTTTCGATCCTTTACGTGGGTTACTAAATGCATTGCCATCTTTTAATGCGTTTTCTGCCATCAGCTCAAAGTCTTGTTCCTTAACCCCAAGCTGACTAAGATGTGCAGGTATTGATACGTCAGTAGATAATCTAAATAACGCTTCAACTGCTTTATCTGCAGCTTCTAAAGTAGAACATCCATCAATATTCTCTCCCAGAAATTCTGCTATCTCTGCGAACTTTTGTACGTTGGCAATTAAATTGTATCGGCAGACATGAGGCAGTAAGATCGCATTTGCAACACCATGAGGCATATCATACAGCCCACCAAGTTGATGGGCCATGGCATGTACATAACCTAGGTTACCATTGTTAAAGGCCATCCCCGCAAGTAAAGAACCATACGCCATATTTTCACGTGCCTTAAGATCATCGCCATTTGCAACAGCTGTACGCAGATTATTTGCAATCAATTTAATGGCCTGAATAGCGGCTGCATCAGTAACGGGATTAGCATCTACAGAAACATAGGCTTCAATCGCGTGAGTCAATGCATCCATACCCGTTGCAGCAGTCAGTGCACGTGGCTTGGCTAACATTAGTAATGGATCATTAATAGAAACCAATGGAAGATTACGCCAGCTGACAATCACATATTTTAAATGGGTTTGGGTGTCGGTAATTACACAGTGTCGAGTCACTTCACTGGCGGTACCCGCAGTCGTATTTACAGATACAATCGGTGGTAGCGCATGGTTTAAGGTATCAATACCTGCATAGTCACCAATCTTTCCCGGATGAGTCGCCATAATACCAATGGCCTTACCACAGTCATGTGGAGATCCTCCACCGACAGTGACAATCATGTCACAGTGGTTATCTTGGTAACAGGTTAATCCTGCAGTCACATCAGTATCTTTAGGATTTGCCTGTACAGCAGAAAATACCGTGGTACGAATACCTGCTGCTTGTAGATATTGAATGGTTTGCTCAACTGCTCCACCTTTTAGTGTTGCAAGGAATGGGTCCGTCACGATCAAAGCATGTTGACCACCTAAAATTTGGCATCGTTGACCGACGACCTCCAGACAGCCTGGACCAAAGAAGTTAACATTTGGAACGAGATAATCATAAAAACGCATGGTAAAAATCCTTTTTATTTAACCTCAATCTTGTATAGCAATGAGGTCATGGTGATTTAAAACCATGGCGAAGAAGCTATGGCTTTAGTTTTAAATCAATGTGGTATTTTGCAGTGAATCATGTTCAATGCTAATTGGAAGACAACTTTAGAGCTTTAAAATAAGCCCATTGGATTTTCGTCATAGCTGATTAAGAGATTTTTAGTTTGTTGATAATGATCTAACATCATCTTATGTGTTTCTCGGCCTATACCCGATTTTTTATATCCACCAAATGCGGCATGTGCAGGATGTAAGCCATAACAATTGGTCCAGACCCGCCCAGCTTTAATCGAACGTCCCATACGGTAAGCTAAATTAATATCACGCGTCCATACACCAGCAGCAAGGCCATATTCTGTATCATTGGCAATAGCAATTGCATCCGCTTCATCTTTAAATGTTGTTACTGCAACGACAGGGCCAAAAATCTCCTCTTGAAAGACACGCATATTATTCTGACCTTTTAATAAGGTCGGCTGAATATAATAACCCTCGCTCAGGGCCTGAGATTGTTGTGCAACACCTCCAATGAGTATTTCAGCGCCTTCATTTTTACCAATGTCGATATACTCTAATATCTTTTTAAATTGTTGTGCAGAAGCCTGTGCACCCAGCATTGTTTCTGTATCGAGGGGATTACCTTGACGAATCATGCGAATTTTTTCTAATACCTTGGCGATAAAAGGCTCATAGATGGATTCTTGAATCAGTGCACGTGATGGGCAAGTACAGACTTCACCTTGGTTAAAAAATCCCATCACCAATCCTTCAGCAGCCTTGTCTATAAATTTTGGATCGGCCTGCATAATATCTGCAAAGAAAATATTCGGTGATTTTCCACCAAGCTCCATAGTACTTGGGATTAGATTTTCTGCCGCATGCTTCAAAATGTGCTTACCTGTTGCTGTAGAACCTGTGAAAGCAATTTTAGCTATACGCTGACTTGAAGCTAAGGCTTCGCCTGCCTCCTTACCCAAACCATGAATCACATTGAGTACACCCGCTGGAAGCAAATCACCAATTAACTCTAACAATACCGTGATTGAAAGCGGAGTTTGCTCTGCTGGTTTAAGTACAATCGCATTTCCCGCTGCAAGTGCTGGTGCCAATTTCCATGCCGCCATAAGCAATGGGAAATTCCATGGAATAATTTGCCCGACAACACCAAGTGGCTCATGAAAATGATAGGCAGCTGTTTTCTCATCAATTTCTGCTGCACTACCTTCCTGAGCTCGAATACACCCAGCAAAATAACGGAAATGATCTGCAGATAATGGCACATCGACAGCCAGAGTCTCACGAATCGGTTTGCCATTGTCCCAAGTTTCTGTAACAGCTAAATATTCAAGGTTTTCTTCAATTCGATCAGCGATTTTAAGTAAAACCATTGCACGATCTTGAGCGGAAGTTTTTCCCCAAGCTTCACTTGCGGCGTGTGCTGCATCAAGCGCTAGCTCGACATCAGCTGAACTAGAACGTGGGAATTCACCACATAGCTCATTATTTATAGGACTATGATTTTGAAAGTATTCACCACTGACAGGGGCTATAAATTGCCCACCGATGTAGTTTGCATAGCGTGCTTTAATTTTGAGTAGACTGTTTGCTTGTCCTGGAGCTGTATAAATCATTCTATATTCCTTTTTTTCATGAGTATCCATACATACGATTTCACAGTTGATACTGATAAACATAAAATTACCAATATCAATACATATCGTATCATTATATATATTTAATATTTAAAGTAATGTCAACGTAACTTTAAATTTATGTTTTACATAAACATATTAGAAAGAGCCTCAAGTGCAACGCCGCTATAGCTTCTCGAGCTAAATTCATCATTGTTATTTAACTGCCTATATTGGCACTTTGAAACTCTATTGAGCTGATCATAGGCATAGCAAATAAAATCTCAGACAATAAAAAAGCTCCTGTATTTACAAGAGCTTTTAAATTCGGCGATTACCGTGTCCAGTATTTCATATGGGTTAAGATATGGAAAAAATTAAATCAGACCGAAAAAGACTTAAGATCTATTTGCACTCAATGTGTCTAATCCAAGGCCTTATCGAACTGGTTTGCATAGGTTTTTTAATGGAAGTTATCTGCAATTTCAACACACAGATCAGACTTTTGTGAACGAAAAATAGGGCTTAATAAGTCAGATGCTAGATTGCGATAGTTATAGTTTCAATAAAACCTTACCTTTTTTAGCTTGCTTAAGGCTTGCTAGACTTGCATCCTTAATTTCATCTAATGCATAAATCGCTTCAACAGGTAATTTTAACGTGTTATTTAACACACCTTGAATAAGTTCAGTGATGAGCCTTTTTTTATCTTCACTTGACAGATCACGACTGACTTTAGAACCCCAAAAACCTTTAACCACAACTTGTTTGAAAATCATATCGCCAGATGGAATTTGCATCGGTTCGCCTTTCATTGTACCAAACGATATTAATGTTCCATTTTCTCCAAGTAATTCAACCAGATCCGAACTAGCTGTTCCACCAATAGAATCTACAGCTGCAATAATAGGCTGGTCAGCAACAATGGCTTTAACCTGTTCTTTCCAATCTGCCTGTTCTGTCGAAACCACATGCTGAATACCTAATTCTTTCAACTCTACAACAGCACTATCCCGACGCACTAAGCTAATTGAATGAATTCCACGTGCTCCGGCAAGCATTGCTAAAGTCTTACCTACAGCGCCGCTTGCAGCATTTTGAATCAACCAATCGCCAGATTTTACTTTTAAAAACTCTAAAAGCATTGCTGAACTTAATGGCATCGCAATTAATTGCGCAGCAATTTCATCCGGAACAGCATCTGGCAATACGATCACAGATTGGGCAGAAGCAATAAAATATTCTGCCCACGTACCATGCACCGATGCAACAGCAATACGTTGTCCAACATGGATCTGAGAAACATTTTCACCAACCGCATCAACTATTCCAACGGCTTCACTTCCTCCAATTGCAGGGAATGTGGGTTTATAACCATAACGACCACGTACTGTCCAAAGATCATGGTTGTGAATTGGTGACAAAATCGTTTTAACACGGACTTCATTGGCAGCGGGTTCAGGTATGGGCTGATCTTGTAGATTGAGTACGATTTCAGGCTCACCAAATTCTGTATGCACAACAGCTTTCATTTTGTACTCCTTGTTTAAGCCACTGTAGTATGTAAACGTACATCTACATTGCCGCGTGTTGCATTTGAATATGGGCAAGTTTTATGCGTTGCCGCGACTAATTTTTCAGCGTCTTCTTGAGAAAGTCCTGTAATTTCTACATAAAGATCAATGTCTAATGCATAACCACCCGAACTTAAAATACCAATACCAACTTCAACTGAAGTCTTGCTTGATGAATATTCCATGTCTAGCTGTTTTGCAGCAAAGGGTAAAGCATTATCAAAACAAGCGGCATAGCCCAAAGCAAAAAGTTGCTCAGGATTTGTACCCTCTTTACCTGAACCCGGAACAGCTAAATCTAAAGCCAAAGTTTCATCATCAAGTTGTGTATGCCCTGCACGACCACCTGTTGCTGTTGCACGTGTTTTATAAAATATTTTCATTTTTAAACTCCAAGATATTTTTACATTAAGACGGTTAAGATTGATTTAGCATAGCCTGTGTGGCTACAAATTTTTCAGCATATGGTGCACGTAAACGTTGGTTTGATTCACCATTTACACTTTGGATTACAACTGCTTTGGCATGACTAAAACGTCTAAATCCATGAATTCCATGATAGGCACCGATTCCCGAAGCCCCAATGCCACCAAACGGTAAACTATCAATCATGACATGTGTCATCACATCATTAATGACCAGACCACCTGAAATGGTTTTCTCTGAAAAATATTGCTGTTGGTCAGCACGACCATCAAAGTAATAAGCCGCTAATGGACGGGGATGTTCATTAATATAAGCAATAGCATCATCAACACATTGGAGATTTTTGATCGGAAGCAATGGCCCAAAGATTTCCTCTTGCATAATCAACATGTCATCAGTCACATCAAAAACCAGCGTTGGGGCAATCTTACGTGTAGTTTGATCACTAATTTTAGACTCTTGCCCAAGTGTTAGGAGTGTTGCACCTTTTGCTTTGGCATCCTCAAGTAGAGTCAGTAACCGTGCAAAATGTTTATCGTTAATGATTGATGTAAAATCATCATTAGCAAAGAAACCTCCACCGTAAATATCTTGCATAAAATTCTGTGCATGCTCGATAAATACACTATTGAATGACTCAGGCATCATCACATAATCAGGTGCAATACAAATCTGCCCTGCATTAAATGTTTTGACTGTCAGTATTCGTTCTACCGCAGTTTTTAGATCAAAATGCTCCGTTAAAACAACAGGCGATTTACCACCAAGTTCTAAAGTGACAGGAACTAAATTTTCTGCTGCGGCACGCATCACGTGTTTACCAACAGTGGTGCTGCCTGTAAAAATCAAATGATCAAATGCTAAGGAGCTAAATGCAGCACCAACATCGGCATCACCAGTGACAATCCGTAATTCATTTTTATCAAAATACTGTGGTACGAGTTGTGCCAACAATTCACTGGTTCGTGGCGTGAGTTCAGATGGTTTTATCACTGCACGATTTCCTGCAGCAAAAACACCTGCCAGCGGGCCAAATGCTAGATTTAAAGGAAAATTCCATGGACTAATAATACCGACCACCCCTAAAGGCTGATATTGGATTTCTGTTTTCATACCATCAAATGGATTACTAACAACTTCACGTTTCATCCATTCGCTTAACTGGTGTTTTGCATTGTCCAATAATGCAACTGAGGCTAAAACATCTGTCGCTAGTCCCTGATAAGCATTCCGATGTCCAAAATCTGCATTTATTGCAGCTAATAGTTGATCTCTATTTTCAAGTAGTAGCTTTTTAGCACGTTCAAGACGATCCATACGTATATCTATACGAGGGAAACCTTCTTGTATGTGTACTTGACGCATTTCATCAATCATCTGCGGTAAGTTGTGCTGATCCATATTTATCTCCTTGAACTTTTATTTCAATAATTTCAAAAGTTCAAGGGCAACGGCTTCAGAGCTTGCTGGATTTTGTCCAGATACAAATAAACCATCTTTTACAACAAAGCTTTGCCAATCTGCACTTTTGACATACTGAGCGCCCTGCGCTTTAAACACATCCTCGATTAAAAATGGCACAACATCAGATAGTTGAACTGCTTCTTCTTCGCTATTTGAAAAACCTGTAATTTTTTTGCCTTGAGCAAATGGCTGCCCTTCAGGTGTTTTAACATTTTTCACAACAGCACTCGCATGACAAACCACAGCCAACGGTTTTTGATCGGTAATAACTTGCTCAATTAACGCAATTACATGTTGATCATCAACTAAATCCCACAAAGGACCATGTCCACCAGGGAAAAATACTGCATCAAATTCAGCTACATTAATCTCGGAAAGTTTTTGAGTTTGTGATAATTGTGTTTTTAGCTCCTGATCTTGCTCAAAACGTCGAGTTGTTTGAGTCTGGAAATCTACTTCATTACTTTTAGGATCAAGCGGCGGTTGCCCACCCTTTGGAGAAGCAAGGGTAATGTTTGCACCAGCATCTTTAAATACATAATATGGGGCAGTAAACTCCTCTAACCAAAATCCCGTTTTATGACCTGTGTGACCCAATTGATCGTGTGATGTTAATATCATTAAAATATTCATATGATTATTTTCCAAATTGACAATTATGATTTGCGATTTAACATAAATTTTGTGGCTTGCATGGCTTGCTTTAATGGTGTTTTATCTTTCTGTAATTTAGATAACAGTGCAGCACCGAGCCACATTTGATAAATTACTTGGGCAACATCAGGCGCTTGAGCTTGAATATATACAGAACCTTCTTGAACGCCCTGTTCTATTAAATGTGCAATTTTAGTGACAAGCCATTTTGTGCCTGTATCCATAATTAAACGCATATCTTCGGATAAGTCTGAAACTTCGGCTGCAAGTTTGACAATCAAGCACGTTTCAGCCCACCCACATTGGATCTGCTCATCATAAATCCAAGCATCGAAATAGCTTAAAATTTTATCCTGTGCAGAATGATCGTTTGACCAAAGCTTTTCCAATCGTTGCTCATAATCACTGATGTAATGTTCAAGCAATACGCATCCAAAAGCCTCTTTCGATTCAAAGTGATGATAAAAAGAACCTTTAGGTACATTGCAGTTTTTTAAAATCTCTTGTAATCCAACACCCACAAATCCTTTACGCAAAACAAGATTAAAACCGCTTTCTAAGATTAGATTACGTTTATCTTCCGACTTTTGTGCTTGGGATGGTTTCATTATGTTACCTATGAATAAAAATATTAGACCAGTCGTCTATTAAATTATATAATCAGGCTTACTTTGTCAATATTCAAGTCTAAAAGAGAAAACTAATGTCTATTATTCTTCATCATTTAAATTCTTCTCGCTCATTGCGTATCTTGTGGTTACTTGAACATATCAACCAACCTTATAAATTAAAAAGTTATATTCGAGATAAAAATAGCAATCTTGCTCCTGATGAGTTAAAGAATATTCACCCTTTAGGAAAATCTCCAGTCATTGAGCTTGATGGGAAAGTCATAGTAGAGTCTGGAGCAATCGTAGAAATTTTAATTGACAAATTTGCACCAGAACTTGCACCTGCTAAGGACTCAGATGGTTATCTTGAATATTTACAATGGATTCATTTTTCAGAAAGTTCAGCAATGGTTCCATATTTATTAAAACTTTTTAATTCAATTGAATTAAGAAGTGGTACAGAGTTAAAATTTTTAGAACAATATGCCAATGTAGAATTAGATAAGGTCTTTTCTTATTTAAATCAGAAACTAGCGGGCAAAAAGTTCTTAGTCGAGAACCGTTTAACAGGTGCTGATTTTATGATGGGCTTTGTTGTGCACGGATTAATTCATTCTTTTGGCATTCGTTCAAAATATCTAAATCTCGAACAATATTTAAAAAATATAGAAGCGCTAAGCAGTTGGCACAAAGCCATCTCAATTGAGCATAATCTTAATCATCAAATCAATGCTTAACTCAATTTAAGCAATACTGTGTTTACTTGGACTTTAAGCTAACTACGTTGTTTGTAAGCATTGATCATCGCGACCAGAAACCGCTGTAATGCATAAAATCAAATGCAGTATGGCCGAAAAATAAAACCATTTTTAATTTAAGGACATGATCATGATTGGGAATATTTTAATTGGACTGATTGCTATATTACATGTGTATATTTTAATTCTTGAAATGTTTTTATGGGATAAACCTACTGGCTTAAAAGCTTTTGGTAATAGCTTAGAGAAAGCAAAATTGACGAAAATTATGGCGCAAAATCAAGGACTATATAATGGTTTCTTAGCTGCTGGTTTGTTTTGGGCTTTATTTTCTTCTGAAATATTTTCTTTGTCTTTAGCAAACTTCTTTTTAGGGTGTGTGTTAATTGCAGGAATTTATGGGGGCGTTACTGCAAGTAAGAAAATTATTTATATTCAATCTGTCCCTGCTTTATTCGCATTATTAATGGTGAATTTAGGCTACTAAAGTAAAAGCACATCACTTTGGTCGTTTTCAATTGTTGTCTGAGCTATACAACACACTGAGCCAATCTACGGGTGAGTAAAATAAAGATAGAAAACAAAATCCCTGACAATAAAAAAGCCCCTGTAAATACAGGGGCTTTCGAATTTGGCGGAAGCGGTGAGATTCGAACTCACGGAGGACTCGCGCCCTCGTCGGTTTTCAAGACCGGTGCATTAAACCACTCTGCCACGCTTCCATGTGCGCAAGAATACAAAGCTTCACGATGTTATACAAGCAAAATTTCCAAAATAATGACCAAGTGAATAATGTTTCATCAAAAGTGCTATAGTTTGGCTGCTAATTCAGCACCATCGCGAATTGCGCGCTTTGCATCAAGCTCTGCAGCAAGTTTGGCACCACCGATAATATGATATTTTGCTAAAGTTTTTTCATCTTGCTTTGGCATAATTTCTACAACTGATTCCTGACCTGCACATACCACTATGGTATCCACACGTAAAAGTTGATCTTGGCCATTCATATTGATCCAGATCCCCTCATCAGTTACGGCTTTATATTGCACGCCGCGCAGCATTTTCACTGCATGCTTCTTCAATTGGGCTCGATGCACCCAACCTGAAGTTTTTCCTAAGCCCGCACCTAATGGTGTAGTTTTACGCTGCATCAAATAAATTTCGCGTATTGGTGTTTCAACTTCGGCAGGTTGCATCCCACCTTCAGAAACATAATTTGCATTTTGATCGACCCCCCATTCACGTTTCCAATCCACAATAGATTGTGGTTGAGGTTGATGCTCAGGTTTTAATAAATATTCTGAAACATCAAAACCAATTCCGCCTGCACCAATCACTGCAACACGCAATCCGACTGGAGCACCACGTAAAACCTCAGCATAAGAGAGTACCTGAGGCGCTTGACTCCCTTCAATTTTCAACGCACGTGGTATGACACCTGTAGCAACGATGACTTCGTCGAAACCTTCACGTTCAAGTTGCTCACGATTGACTTTAGTATTTAAACGTAAATCCACAGCTGTCTGTTGTATCTGTTTTTTAAAATAGCGAATCGTCTCATGAAACTCTTCTTTTCCAGGAACAACTTTGGCCAAATTGAACTGTCCACCAACCTCATTATTTGCTTCAAACAATGTAACTTTATGACCACGCTCTGCGGCAACTGTTGCAGCTGACATACCCGCAACACCTGCACCTACCACGGCGATGCGCTTTGGACGTTTAGTTTTGATATAAACCAATTCCGTTTCATATGCAGCTCGTGGATTAACCAAACATGTAGCGCGCTGATTTTTAAAGGTATGATCCAGACAGGCCTGATTACATGCAATACAGGTATTGATTTCATCTACACGGTTGGTTGCTGTTTTACTGACCCAATATGGATCGGCTAATAATGGACGTGCCATTTGCACCATATCTGCTTGACCACTTGCCAAAATCTCTTCAGCGGTGTCTGGCATATTGATTCGGTTTGAGGCAATTACAGGCAATTTCACATGCTTTTTCACTTCAGCCGTATAATCGACAAAAGCTGCTCGTGGTACTGAAGTCACAATGGTCGGAATACGTGCTTCATGCCAGCCAATACCAGTGTTGAGTAAAGTCACCCCTACTTTTTCAAGTGCTTGAGCAACAACAATAACTTCATCCATGGTGTTACCGTCATGCACCAAATCAAGAAATGACAGACGGAAACTAATTATGAATTTTTCACCCACTTTAGCTCGAATTGCCTTTACAATTTCCACAGCAAAACGCATGCGATTTTGTATATCACCGCCCCAGCGATCTTGACGTTGATTGACATGGCGACTTAAAAATTGGTTAATTAAATAACCTTCTGATCCCATGACCTCAACACCATCATAGCCTGCATTTTTCGCTAAGTTTGCAGTACGAGCATAATCATCAATCGTTTGTAAGATTTGTTTTTCAGATAATTGTCTTGGTTTAAATGGAGAAATTGGAGACTTAATCGGACTCGAAGATACAACAAAAGGTTGATAACCGTAACGCCCTGCATGCAAAATCTGCATTAATATTTTTGCCCCATGCTTATGCAC
>NZ_BBRX01000060.1 GCF_000829675.1 Acinetobacter rudis | reverse complement strand
TTTGATCAACTTCTACAGCGCGAATATCGTTATCTTCATTAAAACCATAGGTTAAAATTGGACGACCTATTCTCGGCATAATTTCACGAACGTTAGCATCGTCACCACAAACTACAGCCAAACCGTAAAATGGTAGTTTTTGTAAGAATTTTACAAAAGTATCTTTAAGAACTTCAAAACTACCACCATAGGTGTCCATATGATCCGCATCAATATTGGTCACTACAGCAGCCATAGGTTCTAAATATAGAAAAGATGCATCTGATTCATCAGCTTCAGCAATGATAAAGCGACTCGCACCCAATGCGGCATTGACCCCAGTACGATTCAACTGGCCACCGATCACATAGGTTGGATCCATGTTTTCTTCTGCAAGCATGCAGGTGATTAAACTTGTTGTTGTCGTTTTACCATGTGTACCTGCGACCGCAATACCATGTCGATAACGCATCAACTCACCCAGCATCTCAGCACGACGTACAATAGGAATTCGGTGCTCAATAGCCGCTTTAACTTCAAGATTTTCCACATCAATTGCGGTAGATACCACGATTACATTGGCATCTTTAATATTTTCTACTGCATGGCCAATATAAACTTTAATGCCGTTCGCTTCTAAATGCGCAGTTGTTTTAGACACTTTAATATCAGAACCAGAAACACAATACCCCTGATTTTTGAGTACCTCAGCAATACCGCACATTCCTGCACCGCCAATACCCACAAAATGAATATGTTTAATACGGCGCATTTCTGGAACTTTAATTAAATTTTTAGCTTTATTGGCTGGGCTGCTTTCGGACATAATCTACTCTATTTACAAATCTTGGATGAGTTGAACAACACGTTGCGTGGCGTCGACTTGCGCAAACTGTTGTGCTTTTATCGCCATATCCATCAAATGCTGACGCTGCATAAGCGGAGTCAACATCTCTTTTAGTGAATCTGGAGTCATACTGGCTTGCGGGCAAATCTTTGCAGCACCAAGGCGTTCAAGAAATTTTGCATTAGCCGTTTGATGATCATCAACTGCACTCGGCAGAGGCACAAAAATAGCCGCCACACCTGCTGTGGCAACTTCTGTCACCGTTAATGCACCAGCACGACAAATAATTAAATCAGCTTCAGCATAAGCCTTGGCCATATCTTCAATGAAAGGTTGTACCTCAACCTGTAAAGATGCCGGTGCATCTTGATACGCAGCAAGGGTCTCTTGTTGTTTATTTTGTCCACATTGGTGATAGACCTGCAAAGGTACAGCAAGCTGTTTTAACGCCAAAGGTACACAGTTATTTAAGGCCTGCGCACCAAGCGATCCCCCAACCACCAATACTTTTAGCGCTTGCTGCGAGGCTTCGCGTTGTTGGTAACGCTGTTCTGGAGCAGCAAGTGCCATAATGTCTTGACGCACAGGGTTGCCCGTCGTTACCACTTTAGCGCTCTGAGCAAAAGTATCAGGAAATGCCTGACAGACTGTTTTTGCTACACGAGACAACTGTGTATTGGTAAAACCAGCAACAGCATTTTGTTCATGGATGAGTACAGGAATGCCCAATAGACGTGCTGCCAGACCACCAGGACCTGCAACATAACCGCCAAAACCTGCAACAGCATCAACTTTAAGTTGCTTCATGTAGCGCATTGCACTCAATGTCGCTGCTAAAACTTTAAATGGTGCGAGCAATTTACGTAATGCACCATTGCCTCGAACACCTTGGATGTTAATTTGATAAATAGGAATATCATGTTGTTTTAGTAGGCGATTTTCCATTCCTGTTGGGGTTGCTAACCAAGAAACTTGGTGCCCTTGTTGTTGTAATTGCTTTGCAACGGCCAGTGCTGGAAAAACATGTCCACCGGTGCCTGCGGCCATCATCATCACATGTCGAGTAGCTTTTTTTTGGAAATCAGTCACGGCTTAATTCTTCAAGGCTAAAATACGAAAGGAATAACTTAAAACGGTCAATTGTAATCTCAAAAATGCATAACAGAAAGTTAATTTAAGGATTTTTCACTAACTGTTTCATTTTTTCTAATCACCTGATAATTCAACAAGATTTTATATAAGTCTTTGTGCATATGGAAAATGTATTCTGTTGGACTTTCATTACTCAGCAAAAGCCCTAACACAATACATTCACCTTACTTAACTTACGACCGTGCCGCTTCAAGCACATCAAATAAATTATCTGCAATTGATGTACCGAATTGTGCATCAATTTCACGAATACAGGTTGGACTTGTCACATTAATTTCGGTCACATATTCTCCAATCACATCAAGACCTACAAAAATCAAACCTTTTTCACGTAAAAAAGGCCCTACTTCTGCTGCAATTTGACGATCACGCTCTGTTAATGGACGAGCTTCACCTAAACCACCTGCTGCAAGGTTGCCACGAACTTCACCATTTTGTGGAATACGCGCAAGGCAATAAGGTATAGGTTCACCGTTGATCATGAGAATACGCTTATCACCATCTACAATCTCAGGGATATAACGCTGAGCCATGATTGGCAAGCTGCCATTTTGTGTCAGCATTTCAAGCGTCGAGCCAATGTTGACACCCTGATAATTTAGACGAAAAATTCCCGTCCCGCCCATACCATCGAGTGGTTTAACAATAACGTCTTGGTGCTGTTGTAAAAATTCGCGAATTAAGCTTTGTTGAGAACTCACCAAAGTTGGAACTTGTAATTGAGGGAATTGTGTTGCAAATAACTTTTCATTACAGTCACGTAGGCTTTGTGGCTTGTTAATAATCCAAGCCCCTTCACGCTCTGCTTGTTCAAGAATATACGTGGTATAAATAAAGTTCATATCAAACGGTGGGTCTTTACGCATCAACACCACGTCATAGCTGGCAATTGACTGCTGTTGTTTTTCACCTAGTTGATAATATTCAGCAGTATTTTCAAATACCTGCAATGGTGCAATCAAACCCATTGCTCGACCTTGATCAATATAGAGATCTTGTTGCAAGGCATAACCCAATTCATGACCACGACGTGCAGCCGCCCAAAGCATTGCCATTGTGGAGTCTTTTTTTAAATTGACGTTTTCAATTGGGTCCATGACTACCAGTACGCGCATAACTCAACTCTTTTCAATATCAGTTTAAGTCAGTATAGCGGAGATTATCCCTAGATATTCTGTATTTTATTTTTATCTCGTTAAGCATTGCTGAGTTAAGACAACTGCATATTCCAATTGTTTTATTTTTGCTGAATAAACCTAAAAATTATTGTAGTGAACGTGCCAGTAAGGTGGTGTCTTTGGGCAAATCCAACTGCATTTTACACATAATAAAATGAGACTGTTGACAGATTACCTGAATCTCAGCCAAAACTTCAACAGGACGCCCAACCATAAAGTCCGTCTGATTTAAGTTTTTACACAACTGCTGTGCATAATGTGTTTCGAGATAGCCCAAATGAATATCACCCAAAGTGACTTTCACCTGCTGTATCTGAATATTTATTCGTTCTTCTTTTTGAATAAATACTTTTTTAAAATAGCACTGCTCTACAAGTTTCCACATAAAAGCATTGATTAACTTGATTTGAACATGTTTCGGTAAAGCTAACGATATCGCAAATTGCCCATCACTTTGAAACCGTAAGGGGTTTCTTTGAAAATATCGTTCACGCTCTACACAATATCGACGCCAGCGATACCGCTCTAGCTGGCGTAATAGTATAAAAATGATGACAATAACAAGCGCAATAATCAAAAATCGCATGACAGACGCACCATTAAGTTAGGACCTAGTCTTTAGAGCGATTTCTGAACCATGATTGCTAAGAATTAGATCCCGTAATTAGTACGGTATGACTGCATTTTTTTCAATGCTTCATGATCGCCCTTTTGTTCCAAATACTGCATCAGATCTTGCATAGTAATTAATGCATGTACTGGAATTTCAAGTTCTTTTTGTACTTCCTGAATTGCAGATAGCTGTCCTTGACCACGTTCTTGACGATCCAGAGCAACTAAAACGCCGGCAATTGTTGCACCAGAGTTTTTCAACAATGTGACAACTTCACGAATTGCAGTTCCTGCAGTGATAACATCATCAATAATCCAAACTTTCTTGCCTTCTACTGCTGCACCAACCAACATACCACCTTCGCCGTGATCTTTGGCTTCTTTACGGTTAAAACCCCAAGGCACACTTACACCATACACTTGGGATAAAGCGACCGCTGTAGCTGCAACGAAAGGAATTCCCTTATATGCTGGCCCAAAAATTACTTCTACATGATTACATTGTGTTAGTTTATCTGCATAGCCTTGTGCAAGCAGAGATAATGCTTCGCCATCATTAAGTAAACCAGCATTGAAAAAATAAGGACTTACCCGACCTGATTTTAAAGTAAACTCACCAAATTTAAGCACACCACGTGTCAGTGCGAGTTCGATAAAGGCTTGTGGGTTAAATTGAGCTGGTGATGTCATGGGTGCTCCAAAATTCATATATGAGGTTATGACTGCGAATGATACCAAAGAGTAGCTATCCGAGTGATCAAAAAATTTTAAGAGTGGTTTCGATCAATGTAAATGGCTTACGCTCGTCTGTCAGTAAAGGCCTATTAGAATGGCTCGAAAAATCTGAAGCGGATGTGGTTTGTATGCAAGAAAGTCGCATCACACATGTTCAGTGGACTGACAAATTTAAGCCTGAAGGTTGGCATACCCATTTGTTCCCTGCAGAAAAACCTGGTTATGCAGGTACTGCAATTTACAGCCGCCTACCTTTTATATCTGTAAAAGATGGTTTGGGCTTTGAACTTGCAGACTCTCAAGGACGTTTTATCAGTGCAGAGTTTGATGTAGGCCTAGATCAACCCGTACATATCTGCTCTTTATATCTTCCATCTGGTTCTTCAGGCGAAGAAGCACAAGCGCGTAAAGATATTTTTTTAGAGCAATATAAATTGATCCTGAAACAATGGCGTGATGAAAATCGATCAGTGATTGTTTGTGGTGATTACAACATCGTACATAAGCGCATCGATATTAAAAATTGGTCAGGCAATCAGAAATCTTCTGGATGCTTACCCCATGAACGTGCTTGGCTTGATCATATCTATGATGATCTTGGTTATGTCGACACATTCCGAGAAGTTCGAAAAGAAGCTGAACTCTACTCATGGTGGTCAAACCGTGGTCAAGCACGCGCCAAGAATGTAGGGTGGCGGATTGATTATCATGCTTGCTCACCTGACTGGAAAAGCCGTACCTGCAATGCTTGGGTTTACCGTGATGAATGGTACAGTGATCATGCACCCGTAATCATAGACTACACTTTGTAATAAGCCATATGAGCGAACATGTGTTTACTAAAACGAGGTAATTTACTCACAGTAGTTGTCGTGTTTGCTCATTTTTACTTTTTGTAAAACGATGCATTATAGCTGCACGGCACAGGGATATTGTCAGGATGACAACATAGGGACAGGAAGCCGTAGGACGAAAACAAACAAATGTGGATTGCATTTGTTTTAAAGGATTTGACAACGGACGTTGTAGTGAGACCCGCAAAATCAGGATGATTGGATGCGGGTTTTCTCTATTTATAGGCTTAATTTTTTGCTTTATAACTTATAAAGCAACACTCAGACTCACCATCCAACACTTTTCTTTATTAACATTTTTATGACCCAAATGGTTATTTTTTTTAATTGCCAGCAGGTTAAGTTATTATTGTTCCCTGCTGGCTTAATTCATTCATTATTTAACTTGTAATATATTAGAATAATTATTTTTGATTGAGTTATTTTTATACAAGTATTGTCTTTGAATTAAGTTACAGTTTTATGAAAGCAATGAACAACTACAAAAAATTCACACTCTAGAGTACAGCCTTATGGCTTGAGTTGTTTATTTCAGACAAATCACTTTTAATGTCAAACATCTAATATTACTGGGTCTAGTCATGTTAAAAATTTATGGTATTAAAAACTGTAGTTCGATGAAAAAAGCCTTTGATTTACTCAATGAACTCAAGATCGCTTTTGAATTTCACGATTATAAGAAGCAAGGTATTGATACAGCTACTGTACAACTATGGCTTAAAGAAATTGGTCCCGAGCTGGTTTTGAACAAAAAAGGGACGACGTGGAGAAAGCTGAGCCCTGAACAACAAGCGTTGGCACTGAGTAGTACTGAGGAATTAATCCAAGCACTCAGTACCCACACCAGCCTCATCAAACGTCCAATTTTACAAAATGGCAGTGAGTTTATTGTAGGTTTTGATGAAGAACGCTATCGTGCACTCAATGTGACAGCTTAAGATTTAATAGTGATCAGCAGTGGTGCAATATTAATGTCACGCTGCTTTTCTATACTATCTACGTGGTTTTCTTATTCCTCTTATTAATTTTATATAAAACAATTGAGTAGCTTATTGCACTGCAAAAATATTTACTCACATTTGTATTGTTTATTATTCGCAACATTTTCAAGCACAATATTTATTTTATGCTTTAATAAATTTTTGCACTTCGAATGTATACAAGGACTTGGTTCATGACGATGTCAATTCAAACACGTGAAATTCACTATACTGCTGCAGATGGTTCAACCTTAATCGGTTACTTTGCAGCCCCAACACAACAAACCGCAACTGCAGGGATCATTGTTGCACCAGAATGGTGGGGCCGTAACGAATATACCGAGCAACGTGCACGTGAATTGGCTGAACAAGGTTATGCAGCCTTGGCCATTGATATGTACGGTGACAAAAAAGTAACTACAGATGCCAAACAAGCCTACGAATGGATGATGCAAACCTTTGAACAAGCTGACACAGTCGTACTACGTGCTACAGCAGCATTAGAAACCTTAGCACAACAGGATGAAGTAGATGCAACACGCTTGGCAGCGATTGGTTTTTGCTATGGCGGTAAAGTTGTACTTGATTTAGCCCGTTCAGGTGCTGAGCTCAAATCTGTTGCAACATTCCATGCGGTACTGGCCACTCAAACACCAGCACAGCCGGGTCAAGTCAAAGCAGAAATTTTAGTTTCACATGGTGAGCTCGACAGCATGGTGAGCTTAGAGGAAGTTGAAAACTTCAAAACTGAGATGAATGCAGCTGCTGTAAATTATCAAGTACTTATCTTAGAAAATGCCAAACATGGCTTTAGTAATCCATTAGCAGATGAACGCGCCAAAGCCAACCAAGTTGATTTAGGCTATGACGCAGCAGCAGAAAAAACCAGTTTAACTGCAATGTATGAACTGCTTGATCGTACGCTAAAATAAGGCACTGTATGCGTGACCTCAGTGAAATATCAATAATTGAATGAAATAAGAGGAATCCATATGAACACAAATAATTGCCCATATTGTAATTTTGATGAATACGACATTATTGCTAAAAATGACTTTGGTGTAATCTTACCTGAAATTAGCCCACTCTCACTTGGGCATACTGTCATCATTCCTTTACGCCATGTGACCTCCTTTTTTGATGTAACAGACAAAGAGCGTAAAAGCCTACAGTCATTGTTAGAACTTGCACGCAATGAACTGAAGCTACGCCATCAACCTGAAGGTTTTCACATTGCATTTAATGATGGCAAAGTCTTTGGTGAAGAAGAGTCGCATTTTCATATTCATATCATCCCACGTTATGCCAACCAATCGTTAAAGTTTGATCAGCGCTGGGGTATCGTGGCTGAATAAGCCCTAGATCCTGCAACTACATCAGATGCTCTATAAATCATCTTGATGTAGTTGTTAAAAGCAACTAACTTACTCGATATAATAATTTCGACCATATATTTACAAGTACATTAAACTCCTTCTTGCCTTGCATCTCATTAAAACAATACGCGATTACAAATCAGATTTTCATCTTTAAACGATCAGTTCCCAAAACATGATTCAAATTGCATCCCCCAAATAGATAAAATAACCCCAAAGTATTCAACAGCCGATTAAGATTTTAAAACCAATACAATCAATTGATTTAACTCAACTAATATCTAATAGTTCACAAACAAGAGAGCACATTAATTGTAGAGATTGTTTAAATTGCAGCATAAGTTAATTGCCTATTAGCCAATTCAATATAGAATTCTTTCAATTTCAAAATTCTCCTGCTTTAATCATGAAATTTAGATACGATATCAATGGATTAAGGGCTATAGCAGTATTAGCTGTTGTTATTTTCCACTTCACTCCTCACTGGTTAGCTGGTGGATTTGCCGGAGTAGATGTGTTCTTTGTCATTTCTGGCTTCTTAATGACAGCGATTATTTTTAACAGTGTAGAAAACAATACTTTTAATTTATTCAAATTTTATACCGCCCGTGCCAATCGTATCTTCCCTGTTTTAGCAGCAATGTTTGCAGTTTTACTTGTATTTGCTTGGTTCTATTTACTCCCCAATGATTATCGCAATTTAGCGATACAAGTCGAAAAAAGTGCTCTGTTTATTTCAAATCTTTTTTTTGCCAAAGGTGGAGGATATTTTGATACCGCAGAGCATACCAAGTGGTTGCTACATACTTGGTCGTTATCTGTTGAGTGGCAATTTTATTTATTTTTTCCAATTATTATTGTCATACTAAAAAAATATCTAAGTTTTACCAATCTTAAGCGTGTAGTGATCGGTTTACTCTTAGCAAGTTTCATTTACTGTATTTATGCAACATCTACCAATAGTAAAACTGCTTACTTTCTACTCTCAAGTCGTGCTTGGGAAATGCTCTTAGGTGGTTTAGCCTTCCTTTACCCGTGGTCATTAAAGAACAAACTGCACCAAATTACTGCGCAATGTTTAGGTTTAATCCTAATTGTCGCCTCGTATTTTTTCATTTCCAAAGATATACCTTGGCCTGGTTATATGGCCTTTGTTCCAGTATTCGGTGCTTATCTCATTCTCGTCAGTAATTATCAAAATAATATTTTGATTAACAATCCAATCTTTAGTGCTATTGGTAAATGGTCATATTCCATCTATGTTTGGCATTGGCCCTTAGTCGTTTTTGGTTTTTATTTTGCAATCGTTGATTGGTGGATCTATGGCATCCCTCTTTCAATTTTACTCGGCTTTTTAAGCTATCAATTCATTGAAAAAATTAATTTTACTCGTTATTCATCATGGAAAGAAATTTATAAAGTTAAGTCGATATACCTTTTATTTGTTGTGTTCATTTGCGCATTTATAGTAGAAAAAACTGATGGGATGAAATTTCATTACTCCCCAAAAGTTTTAGAAGCCATTGCAGAAAGCAATAACGCCAACCCTTATAAGTGCGACTCAAATTCACGAAATCGTGATGTTGAAGAGTGTCAGATTGGTAATAAAAATAATATAAAAGCCATAATTATTGGAGATAGTCATGCAGACTCTTTAACGACTGCTGTTGCATCAGCATTTGATTTAAAAAATGAAGGAATCATTTCTATCGCAACTGCAAGCTGCCCGTTCTTAGTCAATATCAATATTGAAGACAGACTAAATAACGATGATTGTCATAGCATTAATCTCAAGCGTCTCGAATTAATTGAATCTAAAAAATATGCAAATATTCCGATTATTTTAATCTCTAGATTGACGGTATATCTTGAAGGGCAAAATGATGCTGAACGCGTAAGAAATGAAGGAAGAAAATCTTCTCTATACTTTGCGAACAATCAAAAAGTTTCGAAAGATCAACTTTATACATTAACGCATAAAAGCTTAGCAGACACACTCTGTAGGGTTTCTAAGACTAATCCAACATATATCACTTACCCAGTGCCTGAGTTCTCAATGAACATACCGAAGACTATTGCCAAAAATTTATTCTTTAATCGATCTCCCCCAACAACCATGTCTTATGAAGACTATTTAAATCGCTCCTCGAAGCTCAGAGATATTATTCAAAAGAGTGCTCAACAGTGCGGAGCAACCACGATAGATCCAGCACAAGTATTATGTCCAGCCAATCAGTGTATATCTTCTTATCAAGGTAGGCCTATTTATCGTGATGGTGATCATTTAAGTGAATATGGCAATAAACTTTTAACACCGACATTCAAAGAAACACTCGAATGAGGTAGAAATCGCAGACACATTAACCCGTCTAAAATCAACCAGCAGGGCCTAAATCTAAGGGCCCACTTTTATTTTATTGATCACAGCGTTTTCGCTGTTTGAGATTGGTTATACTAAGCTCCCCATTTTGTACTGATCTGATCATGCCGCAATTTTCTTTTTCTGATGCTTTACTCCATTGGTACGACCAACATGGTCGTCATGACTTACCATGGCAAGTTGCAGACGATCCATATAAAGTCTGGGTGTCAGAAATCATGTTGCAACAAACTCAGGTTAAGACGGTACTGCAATATTTTGACCGCTTTATTCAACGCTTCCCTGACGTAGAAACATTAGGAAAAGCACAGTGGGATGATGTTGCACCCTACTGGGCAGGCCTCGGTTACTATGCACGTGCTAGAAACTTACATAAAGCTGCTGCTTTAGTGACTGAGCAAGGCACTTTCCCAAAGACCCTTGAACAATGGATAGCACTTCCTGGTATTGGGCGATCAACTGCAGGTGCTTTAATGTCATTAGGTTTACGCCAATATGGCGTGATTATGGATGGCAATGTAAAAAGAGTATTGTCACGTTTTTACGCCATTGAAGATGACCTGTCCAAACCTGTCCATGAGCGTCACATGTGGCAATTGGCTGAAGAGCTTTGCCCAGTACAGCGAAATCATGACTATACTCAAGCCATCATGGATTTAGGGGCAACGATTTGTACTCCGAAAAAACCGTTATGTATGCATTGCCCAATGCAAACACACTGCAAAGCGCATCAACAAGGCATTGAACTACAACTTCCCTATAAAAAACCGAAAAAAGCTGTTCCAGTTAAATCAGCAAAAGTACTGGTCATTCAATCTAATGATCACTGGTTGTGGCAACAGCGCGATGCTGCTGGCCTATGGGGTGGTTTACACTGTTTACCTGTTATCGAACAAGACCACTCTTTTGAACAGCTATGCCAACAATTAGATCTGAAAACAGTAAAACATAAGACTTTAATCTCTCATAGTTTTACTCACTTTACTTGGCAACTTGAAGCCTTTGTCTTTCACATCGAAAACGATCAAAAAGAACATATCGAAACTGAGTTAGGCGGAAAATGGCATAGCCCAACACAAGCAATTGATTTAGGAATACCGACTGCAATGAAAAAATTAATCAATGCATTGCAGATTGGACACTAAGTTATGGTAGGGTTTTAGTCATCAATCACCAACAAAAGGCTCACTGCGTGTTTGCATCTCTACGTTATGCTTTAATTCTTTGCAGCATTGTGATGTTAGCTGCCTGTCAAAGCACACCGAAAAAGAAACCAACAACAGTAACGAATAGTCATCAAGCTATTGAACTCAGAAAGATGGCACTCCCCAACCGCCTCCCTATTCCTGTCGATGGTATTCAAGCTAAAAACTTAACGGATACATGGGGTGCATCACGTAGCCAAGGCCGTACCCATGAAGGCATTGATATTTTAGCTCCACGTGGAACCAAAGTTTATAGTGCAACAGACGGGATCGTGATGAGTTTAAAAGGTAACAATCTTGGCGGCACAGTGGTCTGGATTATGGGACCTGCGGGATCTTGGCACTATTACGCTCATCTCAATGGACATGCTCGCAAACTCAAAGAAGGCGATTATGTTCGGCCTGGTACATTAATTGGTTATGTTGGCAACACAGGCAATGCGCGGCATACCGCACCACACTTACACTATGGTGTTTACCTTGCTGGTAAAGGCCGTGGTGCAGTCAATCCTTATCCTTATTTACGTTAATTTTTAGAGGACAATTTGAATGTCGGAAGCTTTAATTCAACGCTTGGTCGAATTTGCAGAATCAGGTAACCAGCAAAAAATTCAATTGCATGGTCATACACACCAAGGTTGGATTATGGAAATCAGTGACCAAGCCCTGCTGATCAGCACTGGTTTTGCTGAAAAAACAGGAAAGGAATTATGGATTGATTTTAATGATCTACAAAATGCAGAACTAAGCTTTTGGGACACCCAAAAAGATCAATGGACAATATTCAAACTCTAAGCTTGACACCCTCACCCACTAAACATAAGTATCTACACATCTGCGTGTGGATACCTATGCCGTGAACGGTGAGGTTTTCCGCTCCATTGGATAAAATACAGATCAGACAATTATGCAAATCAGTTTGTTATGCATGTAAATATAGTTTATACACATATCAATAGATGAACTCTCAGATGGTGAGTAAGCATAATGACAACCAAGCGCTGTGGCTGGTGTAGTGATGACCCCCTCTATATCGATTACCACGATAACGAATGGGGTAAAGCCAACTTTAATGAACAACATCTTTTTGAAATGCTTTGTCTAGAAGGTCAACAAGCTGGGCTATCTTGGATTACAGTACTAAAAAAAAGAGAAGCTTATCGACAACATTTTTTTCAACATCCAATTGATCAAATTGCTCAACTCAGTGATGACGATTTAGCTGAAAAATGTAAAGACGCTGGGTTAATTCGACATATTGGCAAACTCAAAGCGATTCGTGACAATGCTCAGGCATGGGGCAACATGCGTAACCAAAACATTGATATGGTGCAATGGCTTTGGGATTTTGTAGATCAAAAAACCCAGTTCAATGATGTTGAGCGCTATCAAGATGCTCCAGCACAAACACCACTGAGCCAACAACTCTCAAAAAGCCTCAAAAAAAATGGCTTTAAGTTCGTTGGTCCAACCACCTGTTATGCCTTTATGCAAGCTGTTGGCATGATTGATGATCATGAAAACAACTGTCCACAAAAATCTACACAACACTAAGCAAAATAAATCAGCCTATACAACGTATATTCTCTATGGAGCAAGTGCAATGCCCAATACTATTCATGCTTATGCAGCTTTAGAAGCTGGTGCAAAATTACAACCCTATCAGTTTGATGCAGGTGAGTTGGCTGCCCATCAAGTCGAAGTCCAAGTCGAATACTGCGGACTCTGTCATTCGGATGTTTCTGTGATTAATAACGAATGGCGAAATGATATTTACCCTGTTGTTGCAGGTCATGAAATTATCGGCATCATCACTCAACTGGGGGCCGAGGCCAAAGGATTGCGTATTGGGCAACGGGTGGGTATTGGTTGGACTGCCGACAGTTGTCAACATTGTTTTCAATGTCTTGCTGGGCAACACAATCTCTGTAAAGAAAGCCAAGCTACGATTGTTGGCCATGCAGGAGGTTTTGCTGACAAAGTTCGTGCAGCATGGCAATGGGTGATTCCTCTACCTGATGACTTAGATCCTGCAGGTGCGGGCCCACTGCTGTGTGGCGGGATTACTGTATTTGACCCCTTACTCAAACATCAAATCCAAGCACGTCATCATGTTGGTGTGATCGGCATTGGTGGTTTGGGTCATATGGCGATTAAACTTCTTAAAGCTTGGGGCTGTGAAATTACAGCCTTTACCTCACAGCTGAGTAAAACTGATGAACTTAAAATGATGGGTGCTGATCATGTTATTGATAGCCGTGATCCATCAGCCCTCAAAGCATATAAAGGAAAATTTGACTTATTGCTCAGCACTGTCAATGTCAGTCTGGATTGGAAAGCATATTTACGCACCTTAGCACCTCAAGGCAGCTTACATATGCTGGGGCTCGTACTCGAACCACTCAGCATACCTGCTGGACAGCTTATATCTGGTGCACAATCAGTCACAGGATCACCGACTGGTTCGCCAACTGCTCTACGAGAACTATTGGCCTTTGCTGCACGCAAAAATATTGCGCCACAGATTGAGTTGTATTCTATGTCTGAGATCAATCAAGCTATCGAACGCTTGCTCTCTGGGCAAGCACGTTATCGAATCGTCTTAAAAGCGGACTTTGATCAGCACGGTTAATCAAAATACTCTCCCGATCCACTTAAGCACAGTGTTTTAACTGTGCCCGAGTCCAATCTGCCAAGCACATGATAGCTTGGCGGATTTCATCTGTAAGTTCATGGCCTGCATTTAAACGAATACAATTGTTATAACGATTGTCTTCACCAAAAACTTTGCCCGGCACAATATTTATGCCTTGATCGCGAGCAAAGCGGTACATTTCCAAACCATCAATTTGCTCTGGGAACTGTAACCACAACGCATATCCGCCTTCTGGACAACTTAAACGCAGCTCGACCTGATCAAAACACTGGACAATAAAATTTCGATATTGTTGTACTTGAGCCATCAATATTGGACGTAATTGGTTAAGAAAGTTTCGATAGGCTCGACTATAGATCAAATCACTTAAACCCAACTGTAAAGGTGTGTTGACCACGACATTACGCAAAATAAACTGAGAGCGTAACTGCTGTAAACGTGGAGTTAGGCAAAACCATCCCACACGGTACGATGGCGATAACGATTTAGAGACTGAGCCACAGTACAATACATAGCCCTGTTTATCCCAATAGCGAATCGGCAGAGGACGTTGTGCTAAAAAACTACATTCGGCATAGATATCATCTTCAATAACAAAACACTGAAATTCAGCTGCCAGTTGTGCAATTTTCTCTTTGTCAGCATTACTCAAACAAAAACCTAATGGATTTTGATAATTGGCTGTAAGCAAACACACTTTAGCACCTGAGCTACGCATCGCTTGTTCTAATCGCTGTAAATCGATGCCTTCTGTACTTGCAGGCACTTCAACTATTTTTCGTTTTAAAGCAGCCAATAACTGTAGTTGACCATTAAAATTGGGTGTAGGAATAATAATACTTTCACCCACTTGGGTCAGACATTGAATCAAAACTGACAGTGCAGGCATACAACCATTACTAATAAAAATATCGTCTTTTTGAATGAAGAAACCATCTTCTGCCCAATGTGCTGACAGTGCTTCTCTCAAACGAACATGGCCCTGTCGATCACTATATAAAAAATCCTCAGGACGACTATGTTTCATCGCACGTTGCATCGAACGTCGCAATGCATCGACAGGTACAAAATTAGGTGAAAATTGAATAGACCCCAAATGAATTAAACGCGAATCAATAGATGCTTGCTGAATCTCAATTTGAAGTTCTAAATTCGAGACTTGGCGTGTCTTCGGTTTAAAATCAGGATGTTCTGGCAATAAAATTTCATGATGATCTTGCTGCCCCTCATGACTCACAAAATATCCTGCTTTATGTTTGGCATAAATCAGCCCTTGAGCCTCAAGTAACTCATAGCAGTTTTTCGCAGTATTCAAACTTACCTGTTGTTGCTGCGCAAACTGGCGTAATGAATTGAGCCGCTGACCACGACTTAACTCACCATTAAAAATTCTTTGTGCTAATTGTTGGGCAAGGCTTTGATATTGAAACTGCATAGTCAACCACTCGAAGATAAGCGAAATCAGTATAGCTCACTGTATCCATTTTTTAAATTTTCCTGTATCTGTACCCATAAAAATAATCTCTTTATTCTGAGCACATTCAATATCAATGCATTCATACACCCATAGGAGTACAAAATGAAAATTGTCTATCTTTGTCTCATCAGCGGCCTACTTGTAGCATGTCAGCCTACTCCCATAAATCAGGTCAGCCAACAGCAAGGCTATGTGTGTAAATCATTGATTGAAGGTTTTTTAAAGACTCAATCTTTAGGTCAATATGAACTGCGCAGTATACATCCCGATTTAGATCAAACTGCTGCAGAACGAACTTACACTTATAGAACTGCCTCAGATATTACGATGCGAGTCAACACACCTACCCAGCCGTGGCTAACATTTCAATGTAATCAACAAAATAACCAATACACTGTTCAATTAATTGAAGCACATAGTAAAGAGCGATTCCCTTTACTGAGTTTAAATTTACCTGAACAAAAGTTGATGCATAGTATGACGGCCTTCAAAGCGGACTAACTTGCGATACAAGTTCAACTCACTACACACTCAAAAAAACGCGCCTAAGATTCAGTTTTAAGCGTGTTTTTTTTATTGCCTCTCCCCATGCCATGGCCATAAGACTTCACGACGTTCAAAGCTATTTTTCAATTTCAGTATTGATTTGTTCATGTTATGTCACCATTATCTAGCACTGTATATAGCCTTATAGCCAAGCTAATGTGTTCAATAGTATTTATGCATTATTGTGTGCATTGCGATATTGATAAGCAAATCAACTAAAAACACGTTAAACTATAGCGCACTGAATATCCTCAAAACGTCTAGATAGACATAGCAAAAGGTGAAGTTGGATGTCACTCAATACGGTTGAAGAGCTTGTCGCGGATATTCGCGCAGGTAAAATGGTCATTCTGATGGATGATGAAGATCGTGAAAATGAAGGCGATCTCGTTATTGCAGCGACACATGTACGTCCAGAAGACATTAACTTTATGATCACTCATGCACGTGGGCTGGTCTGTTTAACCTTGAGTAAAGATCGTTGCCAACAGCTCAACCTACCACTTATGGTGGATGCAAATGGCGCACAACATGCAACAAACTTCACCTTATCTATCGAAGCAGCTGATGGAATCACTACAGGTATTTCTGCAGCTGAGCGTGCTCATACGATCCGCACGGCTGTTGCAGCACACGCCAAACCAAGTGATATCGTTCAACCTGGCCACATTTTCCCATTAATGGCTCAACCCGGTGGCGTATTGCATCGTGCAGGGCATACAGAGGCAGGTTGTGATTTATCACGTCTTGCAGGACTTGAACCTGCATCGGTTATCTGTGAAATTATCAATGAAGATGGCACGATGGCACGTCGTCCAGATCTTGAAGTTTTTGCTGAAAAACATGGGCTAAAAATTGGGACCATCGCCGACCTCATTCACTATCGTATGACCAATGAACAAACTGTAGAGCGTATCGATCAACAACGTATAGATACTGAATATGGTTCATTTGAGTTATACCATTATCGTGAAGTGGGCAGTCCAGATGTACACCTAGCGCTTGTTAAAGGTGATCCGAGTCAAGGTGTATCTACTGTTCGAGTACACGGTTTCAACCCTATTTATGACATATTAAAACTCAATCAAACAGACCAAGAGAGTAAGTGGAACTTTGACAAGGCACTAAAAGCCATCAGTCAGAGTGAGCGCGGCGTCTTGGTTTGGATTGGTCAGCAGCAACCTGCAGACTTAGGTGCTGCTTTAAATGCACTACATCAAGTGAAGCCACTCAAATCCAATGCAGCCCTATCACAGCAGTATCAAACTATTGGTGTGGGCGCACAAATTTTGTGTGATCTTGGCGTAGAAAAAATGAAATTGCTCAGCTCACCGCTGCGTTTTAATGCTATTTCAGGTTTTAATCTAGAAGTCGTCGAATATATCACGGCTGATCAAATTTCAATTTAATTATCGAGGTAACTATGGCAATTCGTCGTATTGAAGGTATGTTGCATCTCGCGAGCGAAGGTCGTTACGCGATATTAGTTGGACGCTTTAACAGCTTTGTCGTAGAACATCTTCTAGAAGGTGCAATTGATGTCTTGCATCGCCATGGTGTTTCTGATGACAATATTACAGTCATCCATGCACCAGGTGCATGGGAACTTCCTATCGTTGCAAAAAAACTTGCTGCATCAGCTCAATATGATGCAATCATTGCGCTTGGCGCAGTGATTCGTGGTAGTACACCACATTTTGATTTTGTTGCTGGTGAATGTGCTAAAGGTCTTGGTGTTGTTGGCTTAGATGCTGGCTTACCCGTTATCAATGGTGTACTCACGACTGACAGTATTGAACAGGCGATTGAGCGCTCTGGTACGAAAGCAGGCAATAAAGGCGGCGAAGCTGCATTGACTGCTATTGAAATGGTTAATTTGTTAAAGGCGATCTAAAATATGTCGCAAACCCTCCAAGCGATTTATGCAGCAAAACGCAAAGCGCGTCGTTTTGCTGTACAAGGGATTTATGAATGGCAGATGAGCCATAACCCTGTACATGAAATTGAAGCACGTACACGTGCTGACAATGCTATGCATAAGACTGATTTAGGCTATTATCACGAACTACTCAGTGAAGTTATTAGCAATGCTGATGTTCTAGATGCATTACTTGTTCCTGTACTTGATCGTGAAATTTCAGCACTTGACGGTGTTGAACTAGCGACTCTACGCCTAGGCGCGTATGAACTTAAAGAACACGCTGAAATTCCATATCGTGTTGTTTTAGATGAAGCGATTGAGCTTGCCAAACATTTTGGTGGGGCTGACAGCCATAAATACATCAATGGTGTATTGGACCGTCTAGCTCAAAGCCTTCGTGCAGCAGAAAAACAACAAGCAAAATAAAAGTAGTCATGGCTG
Organism: Acinetobacter rudis; assembly: GCF_000829675.1. Taxonomy (GTDB): domain Bacteria; phylum Pseudomonadota; class Gammaproteobacteria; order Pseudomonadales; family Moraxellaceae; genus Acinetobacter; species Acinetobacter rudis. The sequence continues at coordinate 5,801 of NZ_BBRX01000060.1, read as the reverse complement.
AATTTTCTATTATTGAAACCTATTTTAATCGTCAACGTGCATCAAAGCAGGTTGATCTCGGAATTGGTGATGATTCAGCCGTGCTCTCCCCACCTGCGCACCATCAGTTGGTCATCTGTGCTGACACCTTAGTTGCAGGTCGCCATTTTCCAATCAATACCCCTGCGCATGCCATCGGCTGGAAAGCTGTAGCTGTCAACTTATCCGATATTGCGGCCATGGCTGCCAAACCACATAGCATCTTATTGGCCCTTAGCATGCCAACTGTAGATCATGACTGGTTACAAGGCTTTAGTGATGGACTATATGCATGTTGTGAACGCTACGGTGTACAGTTGATTGGTGGTGATACCACGCAAAACCCACATCTGAGTTTAACTGTTACTGCTATGGGTTGGATCGAACATGGTAAGGCAGTATTGCGTTCTGGTGCACAAGTGGGTGACTTAATTGTGGTGAGTGGTCGTATTGGCGATGCAGCTTTTGCATTACAACATCCCGGTCATCCATTACAAAAACGTCTAGATTATCCAACACCACGCTGTGAACTTGGCCTACAACTTCAAGGTCTAGCCTCAAGTATGATAGATATTTCTGATGGCTTAGTGCAAGATCTTGGTCATATTTTAGCTGCCTCACGCGTGGGTGCTCAGGTTGAACTCAATCAGTTACCTATCGATCCCCATTTACAAAGCCTTGCAGAAAAATTACGTTGGCAATACGCCCTCGCAGGTGGGGATGACTACGAACTGTGCTTTACTATTTCCCAAGAAAACTACCAAAAACTATTGGCTCTACAGCCTCAAGTTACAACCAGTGTAATCGGACACATTCAAGCACAACCGGGCCTGAGCTTTACGCTTAATGGCAAAGCTCAACCATTACAACTTCATGGATACCAACACTTTGCGTAAGCCACCAATCAACTTTAAACAGATGAACTGGAAACAACGCTGCATTGTGTGGAGTGGTGTTGGTTTTGGTTCAGGACTCGCTCCTAAAGCACCAGGTACTTTCGGTTCTGCCTTTGCTCTACTCTTTGTTCCTTTTTGGTTTACTGCAGGCTTTACGGTTTCTCTGCTGGTGATGTTATTGATGTCTATTGTCGGCATCTATATTTGTGGACAAAGCGCGAAACTGATGAATGTGCACGATGATGGTCGCATTGTTTGGGATGAATTTGCTGGCCAATCAATTACCTTTCTTCCCCTGATTTATATAGGGCAAATTAGTTGGCTATGGGTTTTGGCCGCTTTTGCATTGTTTCGTTTATTTGATGTATGGAAGCCTTGGCCAATCCGTATCATTGATCGTCAAGTGGGTGGTGGTTTCGGCATCATGTTTGACGATATTATCGCAGGGTTATGGGCGGCGCTGTGCATCATCATTTATATTTTTATTTCTCAGGCTTAAACTAAATAATAAGGTGTGTTATGTCGACGAGCGTCATTATACTTGCCGCAGGAAAAGGAACGCGCATGCGCTCCTCCCTACCGAAAGTGTTACAGCCTCTAGCAGGGCGTCCTCTACTCGGACATGTAATTGAAACTGCTAAAAAATTAAAAGCAGATCATATTATTACCATTTACGGTCACGGTGGAGATCGTGTGCAACAAGCTTTCGCACAGGATCAAATTGAATGGGTTGAACAAGCTGAACAACTCGGTACAGGACATGCTGTACAAATGACGCTCCCTGTACTGCCTAAAGCGGGTATGTCTTTAATTTTATCTGGCGATGTTCCTTGTGTCAGTGTAGATACTCTTGAACGTTTATTGAGTGCTTCAAATGAAACGGGTATTGGTTTAGTCACACTCACTTTAGACAATGCTGCAGGATATGGACGTATCGTTCGTAAAAACGATCAAATTCAAGCAATCGTTGAACATAAAGATGCCAATGAAGAACAGCGCCAAATCAAAGAAATTAATACCGGTATTTACTGTGTAAGTAATGCCAAATTACAACAATGGCTACCTCAACTTGATAATAACAATGCTCAGGGCGAATACTATCTAACTGATATTGTTGCAATGGCACTCAAAGATAATCTGTCTATTGCATCAGTACAACCCAATATGGCTTTTGAGGTTGAAGGCGTAAATGATCGCATACAGCTTGCTGCATTAGAACGTGAATTTCAAAACTTTCAAGCACAACAGCTCATGCAACAGGGCGTACATTTGATTGATCCCAAACGTTTTGATCTACGTGGTCAACTCAAAGTAGGACAAGACGTATGCATCGATATCAACGTCATTATCGAAGGTGACTGTGAATTTGGTGATGGTGTTCAAATTGGCGCGGGTTGTGTCATCAAAAATACACGTATTGCCGCAGGCACTCAGGTCAAACCATATAGTATTTTTGATCATGCAATCGTTGGTGAGCGTGCTGAAATTGGTCCATTCTCACGCTTGCGCCCAGGTGCAGAACTCAGTGATGAGGTTCATATTGGTAACTTTGTTGAAGTTAAAAATACACGTATTGGCACTGGATCAAAAGCGAATCACTTTACCTATCTAGGCGATGCAGAGATTGGTATAGACAGCAATATCGGTGCAGGAACCATTACTTGTAACTACGATGGTGCTTTTAAACATAAAACGGTTATTGGCAATCAAGTTTTTATTGGTTCAAATAGCTCATTGGTTGCACCAATTTCCATTGGTCACGGTGCAACAGTTGGTGCGGGTTCTGTCATTACCCAAAATGTAGAGGATGGTAGTTTAGCTTTTGAACGTGCAAAACAGATGAGCAAAGCAAATTATCAACGTCCACAAAAAGTGAAAAAATAAGAAGGTATCATTATGTGCGGAATAGTAGGTGGCGTTGCAGAACGTAGTATTACTAACATTCTCATCGAAGGTTTAAAGCGTTTAGAGTACCGTGGTTACGACTCAGCCGGTTTAGCTTTGGTCAGCGAAGGACAGCTGCTGCGCGAACGTCGCGTAGGAAAAGTGATTAATCTCGATACAGCTGTAGAGCAATCAGATATTCACGGCAGCTTGGGTATTGCCCACACTCGCTGGGCAACGCATGGTAAACCAACTGAAAACAATGCGCATCCACATGTTTCAGGTAAAATAGCAGTTGTACATAACGGTATCATTGAAAACTACCAAGTACTCAAACAAAAATTACAAGATTTAGGCTATGTATTTAGTTCTGAAACAGATACTGAAGTTGTAGCTCATCTGATTGCAGATGCGTTAAAAGAAAACAACAACCTCTTTGCTGCTGTCGAAAAAATTGTACCGCAACTTGAAGGTGCTTATGCATTAGGCATTGTACATACTGATTATCCAGATGAACTCATCGTTGTACGTGAAGGTTCACCTTTGGTGATTGGTGTGGGTATTGGTGAAAACTTTATCAGCTCTGATCAGTTGGCACTTTTACCCGTCACTAACCGTTTTATCTACCTTGAAGAAGGTGATATGGCGCGTTTAACACGTGATAGTATTGAAATCTTTGCTCATGGCCAAGCCATTGAACGTCCAGTAAAAGAGCTAGATGCAACGGTAAGTCATGCAAGTAAAGGTGAATATAAGCACTTCATGCTCAAAGAGATTTATGAGCAGCCTGAAGCAATTCAACAAACGCTCTCTCAAGCACTCAATGGCAATACGCTTCGTGATGATTTCCTTAAAGATGCTGAAGCAGATTTTAGTCAAATCAAACAAGTGCAGATCATTGCCTGTGGTACAAGTTACCACGCAGGTATGATTGCTAAATATTGGTTTGAACAATTGATTGGATTACCTTGTCAGGTTGAGATTGCAAGCGAATATCGCTACCGTAGCCCAGTCATTGTTGCAGATACACTGTATGTCTGTGTATCACAATCAGGTGAAACTGCAGACACACTAGCTGCATTACGTGACACACAAAAACGTGCTGCCGCTAACAATATTAACATTGCGACACTCACGATCTGTAACGTTGCAACCTCATCTATGGTTCGTGAAACTAATCATCACTTACTGACCCTTGCAGGTCCTGAGATTGGGGTTGCCTCAACCAAAGCCTTTACTACACAGCTCACCGCATTTATGTTGTTGGTGCTTAAGGTTGGCCAAACCAAACAACAGATCTCAGCAGCTCAATTGGGTGAGATTGCAGCGACACTCTGGCATCTACCAAGTGTCATCTTAAAAACGTTGCAATTTAATAATGCGATTTTAAATCTATCTGAGTTGTTTGTTGAAAAAAATCACTGTTTGTTCTTGGGTCGTGGTACGCAATTCCCGATCGCATTAGAAGGTGCTTTAAAACTTAAAGAGATTTCGTATATTCATGCTGAAGGTTATGCCGCAGGTGAACTCAAACACGGTCCTTTGGCCTTGGTTGATAACGAAATGCCAGTCGTCATTTTAGCACCAATGGATGACATGTTAGATAAGCTAAAATCTAATATGGAAGAAGTCCAAGCACGTGGTGGTGAACTCTTTGTCTTCGCTGATGAAAACAGTGAAATCAACAGTAAAGACCGTCAACATGTTGTACAAATCCCGACTATTAGCACTTGGTTAGCGCCGATTGTTTATAGTATCCCTGTACAGTTGTTGTCTTATCATGTTGCTGTATTACGCGGTACAGATGTCGATCAACCTCGTAACTTGGCCAAGTCAGTAACTGTTGAATAATTTCAACATAATCAAAAGATTGAACTGTATGAGCTGAATCAAGTCTCAAACAGTTTACTCAAAAACCCGTAAATGAATGTCTAATCAGACATAAATTTTACGGGTTTTTTTTATATTCAGCACTTTAACTGGCATCATATCAAGTCGATCTTAACTGCTGCTTCCTCAGCCACACTAAGCCCATTACTACAACAAATATAGGAAGGCACACCTATAAAGATGTTGCACCCATATAAAGAAATTTCCAGCCAACTCCGAGCAAAATTAATGCAATTTTAAAGTGAGCCAGTTCAATGCCAGTCAGATTAACGACAATACCACCTAAGTTGAATAAGCAGCCAAGTAACATCACAGATACAACAGCAATTTTCTGAATAAATGTCCCTGTTAAAAAAGAAAGTGCAAACATCGCGATAATATGCCATTGAAGCACTGTTAACCTATGCGTAGAGCTTTTATTCACTTAAAAGGCACCCCACCTTCGATGATTAGGCACCATTTTAACTAAGCTCTCACAACAATGATCATTGGGTTAATCTAAAGTTCAGCCTAGCCATTCAACCAAAATTGCTCCTGAAATAATTGCATAGATTGAACAACATGATTACAATTAATATTGATTATCATTTTCAACTTGTAAAATTTATCTATGTCGAACCTCGTTGAGCATCTTTATAAGGACCATCATCATTGGTTATATACTTGGCTATATAAAAAGATGCAAAACCGACAATATGCAGAAGACCTAGCTCAAGATACTTTTGTACGTATATTAAAAAAGAAAACACCAATTACACCTCTCGAACCACGGGCTTTTCTTCTCACGATTGCAAAAGGAATGGTCAGTAATTTTTATCGTCATCAAAAAGTTGAGAAAAGCTATCTTGAATTTATTGCAACTCTGCCGGAAGAGCATGCACCAGACCCAGCTACTCAAGTCATATTATTAGAGGTTATTATTGAGCTCGATCTACGTCTAAATGGTTTAGAGCATATCGTAAAACAAGCATTTTTATTGACTCAACTCGAAGGCTATACTCAAGCTGAAACAGCGAAACGACTCAATATTTCCATTTCAACTGTACAACGTCATATTGTTAAAGCACTACATCAATGTTGTTTTATAGAGTTCATTTGACATCCTCACCCTCC
>NZ_BBRX01000061.1 GCF_000829675.1 Acinetobacter rudis | reverse complement strand
CCAGTTTTAGATGAGTTAATTGAAAAATTAGTTCAATCACCAAACCGAGAACAACAGGTTTTATATACGCGTGTAATCGATCGAGTGCTAAGAGCGGGTTATTATCAAATTATGACTTATAACAATGCGTTTAACTGGTACGCTTCTTGGGACATGTATCAGCAACCCCTACGCAGCCCACAATTATCAACAGGGATTGATTATTGGTGGGTAGATCCTGTGAAAGCCAATAAAGTCAGTCACTATTTAAATGGCAGTAACAAATAAAGGCAGTACATTTAAGATCGCCTGTAGCCTAAAAGGATAAAACAATCATGAGCAGCTATATATTTAAACGCGTGTTGCTGATGATACCGACCTTGTTTTTGATTTTAGTCATTAACTTTGTGGTGGTGCAATTGGCTCCTGGTGGGCCTGTAGAACAAGCGATTCAACGAGCTGAGCAAAGCTTTAATGCTGATGCTTATCGTGGGGCTGAGATTGTGAGCAGCAATAACAGTCAATATCGTGGTGCACGTGGTTTAAGTGATGAAATGGTTGAACAAATCAAAAAACAATATGGATTTGATCAGCCTGCATATCAACGTTTTATTTTAATGTTAAAAAACTATTTAACTTTTGATTTTGGTGAAAGTTTTTTTAAAGATAAAGCCGTAACAACACTGCTTTGGGAACGCATGCCAGTCACTGTATCACTTGGGTTATGGAGTACCTTATTAATTTATATGGTGTCTATTCCTTTGGGGATTAAAAAAGCGCGGCAGCATGGTTTGATATTTGATCGGGCGAGTTCATTGCTGTTGGCTATTGGTTATGCTATTCCAGCCTTTGTATTTGCAATTGTATTGATCATGCTTTTTGCTGGTGGTTCATATTGGCAGTTATTTCCCTTACAAGGCTTGGTGTCAGATGATTTTGCCAGTTTGAGTTTTATTGAAAAAATTCGTGATTATTTTTGGCATTTGTTTTTACCACTTTTGGCGATCGTACTGGGTGGTTTTGCTGGACTAACCTATTTAACCAAGTATGCCTTTATGGAAGAGTTAGGTAAGCAATATGTGCTTGCTGCAAGGGCAAAGGGCCTCTCAGAGTCTGGCGTACTTTATGGTCATGTCTTTCGCAATGCGATGCTCATCGTCATTGCTGGATTACCTGAGGCCCTAATTGGTATTTTCCTTATGGGTAATCTATTTATTGAGATTATTTTTAATCTTGATGGTGTCGGGTTGCTGGGTTTTGAGGCAATTCAACAACGTGATTATCCAGTGATTTTCGGCACCTTATTTATTTATACTTTATTAGGTTTGATTTTACGCCTTATAAGTGATGTGTTGTATCAATGGATTGATCCCCGTATCGATTTTTCAGCACGAGGAATGCGTTGATGTCACCGATTATGCAAGCGCGTTTACAGCGGTTTAAACAGCACCGTGTTGGTTATCTATGCTTTATTTTATTTACTATAATTTTACTGACGTGTTTATTTGCTGAATTTATTGCTAATGATAAGCCGATCATTGTGAAATACCAGCAGTCCTATTATTTTCCTATATTTAATCATTATCCAGAAACGACTTTTGGTGGTGTGTTCGAAACAGAAACTGATTATCAAGATCCAGTGGTACAGCAGCTCATTGAACAACATGGCTGGGCAATTTGGCCAGTCATTCCATTTTCAGCTCAAGCGGCCAACTATGCATTACAAGTTCCTTTTCCTTCTGCTCCAAGTAAGGATAACTGGTTAGGTACAGACGACCAAGGCCGAGATGTATTTGCACGTTTGCTTTACGGACTTCGGGTGTCATTGTTATTTGGTTTTGCTTTGACATTATGTTCTGCAATTCTGGGTGTTATTGTTGGTGCGATACAAGGCTATTATGGGGGCTGGATTGACCTACTCGGGCAACGTGTATTAGAAGTTTGGGGGGGATTACCCATGCTATTTATGGTGATGATCTTGGTCAGCATGTTTAGTCCCAGTGTGTATTGGCTTTTTTTAATTATGTTGTTTTTTGGCTGGACAAGTTTGGTGGGATTGGTACGTGCTGAGTTTTTACGGGCACGTAATTTTGATTATGTACGTGCTGCACAGGCTTTAGGTGTGCGTGAACGTGATATTATTTTTCGTCATATTTTACCCAATGCAATGAGCTCAAGCTTATCGCAGTTGCCCTTTATGTTAACTGCAAATATTACGGCACTGACGACATTGGATTTCTTGGGTTATGGTTTGCCGCCAGCGGCCGCTTCTTTAGGCGAGCTATTATTACAAGGCAAAAATAATTTAGATGCACCTTGGCTAGTACTTTCGGGTTTCTTTTGTTTGGCAATTGTATTGGCAATGCTTATTTATATAGGAGAGGCTGCACGTGATGCATTTGACCCAAGACAACAATAATCCGGTTTATTTGTCATTAAAACATGTGCAGATTCAATCAACTGAGCAGATGCTATTGCATGGTTTGAGTTTTGAGCTGCATGCAGGTGAAACACTCGCAATTGTAGGGGAGAGTGGTTCAGGAAAATCTATCAGTTGTTTGGCGCTGTTTGGGTTATTGGCAAAAAATCTTAAGGTCACAGGTCAAGTATATTTTCATCGTCAGGATAAATTGGCATTTCAAGATTTGTCTAAGCAAGGTTTAGCTATCGATCAGCAGATTCGTACCCGTAAGCTTGCCATGATTTTTCAGGAGCCGATGACTGCATTAAATCCTTTGCATCGGGTAGAAAAAATTTTAGCAGAGTCTTTGAGCCTTGTTGGGTGTGCTCAGGCTGACATTCGATCACGTAGCTTAGCTTTACTTAAAGATGTTGGTATAGAACAGGCTGAAGAGATGTTATCTCGTTTTCCGCATGAGTTGTCTGGCGGGCAGCGTCAGCGGGTCATGATTGCCGCTGCTTTGGCGCTCGAACCAGATATTCTTATTGCAGATGAACCTACAACTGCTTTAGACGTTACTTTACAGGCACAGATTTTAAATTTATTACAAAGCCTTCAACGACAACATGGCATGGCCATGATTTTGATCAGTCATGACTTGCGCTTAGTTGGACGTTATGCGAATCAAGTCGTGGTAATGAAGCAAGGTCAAGTTGTTGAACAAGGGCCTGTTAAAAATATTTTTGAGCAAGCAGCAAGTGATTATACCCGTATTTTACTTGAGCAAGACTTGGGAGCGTGTACTCCAGCACCCCAACAGACCGAAGCCTTGCTTGAACTACAACAACTTGTTGTGCAGTATCCAATTCGTACAGGAATATTAAATCGGGTCAAGACGTTCCACACAGCAGTTGAAGCATTGGATTTAATACTTGCTATAAGTCAAAGTATAGGCATCGTGGGTGAGAGTGGTTCTGGTAAAAGTTCGTTTGCGTTAGCAATCGCACGTTTAATCCAGAGCCAAGGGAAAATTGTACTGCTTGGGCAAGATCTCAATCTTTTAAACGCGGCGAAATTACGTCCACTACGTCATGATTTTCAATTGGTTTTTCAAGATCCTTTTAGCAGCCTCAATCCACGAATGAGTGTGGCCGAAATCATCGCTGAAGGTTTGCAGCAACAAAAGCTCAGTCAACAGGAGTTGCAATGTCGAATAGATGAGGCTTTGCTACACGTGGAATTGACTATAGCGTTCAAACATCGTTATCCACATGAACTATCGGGTGGACAGCGTCAACGTGTGGCTCTAGCACGGGCATTAATCGTAAAACCTAAGTTACTGATTTTAGATGAGCCAACATCAGCTTTAGACCGTACTACACAAGCCGCGATCGTTACTTTGTTAAGGCAATTACAAAAAACACAACAGATGAGTTATTTATTCATTAGTCATGATTTACATGTTGTAAAAGCCTTGTGCCATCAGGTAATGGTATTAAAGCAAGGAAAACTGGTTGAGTTTCAAAACACGATTGATTTGTTTGAGCGACCACAACAGCTTTATACGCAACAACTTATTGCAGCAAGTCAATACTAGCCCAGTCTAAAAAGTAAAATTGACAAAGTGTATTGTCAAATCTAAACTCGATATGGTTAAAACCTAAACTGTGCATTGTGACCAACTATAGATTCTAAGTGAGTAAAACTAATGAGCCAGATTGCCAGCGACTTGAGTATTAAAAATATTACATTTAAAAACCGTATCATCAAAGGAGCGATGAGTGAAGCTTTGGCGAATGATCTCGGTCAACCGAATCATTTACATCTGGGCTTATATGAAGCTTGGGCTAAGGGCGGTTTAGGTTGTGCGATTACAGGGAACGTGATGGTTGACCTGCGTGCAAAAAATGAACCTGGTGTGGTGGTTGTTGAAGATGAACGTGACTTAGCGCAGCTTAAACAGTGGGCTGAGATCGGAAAGCGCCATGGTATGGTGCAGTTGATTCAATTATCTCATCCTGGGCGTCAGTGTCCTAAGGGGCTTAATCAGGAAACAGTAGCACCATCAGCTGTACCATTTAGCTCGATGCTTGCAACGACATTTGCCACACCGCGTGAACTGACTGAAGAAGAAATTCTGGATATTATTCAGCGCTTTGCAGAATCGGCTCGAATTTGTGAAAAAGCAGGCTTTGAGGGCGTACAGTTACATGGTGCCCATGGCTATTTGATCAGTCAGTTTTTATCGCCTTTGACCAATAAGCGTCAAGATCAGTGGGGTGGTTCCATTGAAAATCGTATGCGGTTTTTAATGGAAATTTATCGTGCTGTACGTGCAGTTACTCAGCCTGAATTTATCGTTTCAGTTAAGCTTAACTCAGCTGATTTCCAGCGTGGTGGTATTACCGAGCAAGAAGTGATTGATGTTTTTAAAAGTATCGATGCCGCAGGGATTGATTTGATTGAGATTTCAGGTGGAACATATGAAGCACCGGCAATGGCAGGTGCAAAAGCCAGTCAACGTAAAGCCAGCACTATTGCGCGTGAAGCTTACTTTCTAGACTTTGCTGAAAAGATTCGTCAGCAAGTGAATTGTGCATTGATGGTTACAGGTGGCTTTCGAACTGCTGCTGGTATGAATGCTGCACTTGCAAGTGGTGCATGTGACTTTATTGGTATTGCTCGACCACTGGCTGTAGAAACCGATTTAACAGAACGCTTAATTGCTGGTCAAGATGTGCGATATGCAGTAAAACCGATTAAAACAGGTATTCCTTTTGTTGATAAAATGGCAATCATGGAAATCATTTGGTATGCATCACAGTTTAAAAACATTGCTCAAGGCAAAGGTGCAAATCCTCAGTTGTCTCCACTGAAAGTATTCTTAAAATATGCTAAAAATAATGTCATGGCGGTCATTCGCGGTCGGGTTAATTCGCGTCGCACAGCATAAATTTCAGATATTTTGTGATCAAGAAACGAGTAGTCACTCGTTCTTGATCACTGTTATTTTTTGCACTTCTTGCTTATTTCATCCTAGATTGTATTTTCTTAAAGCCATCCAAGATATAAACAAAGAAAGCTATTGATCATAATGGCTTTCTTTCCATATTCCCAAATCAATCATTTTTTGAATTTGTGGTTCAATAACTTCTGCTTTATAGGCTGCATGATTTCCCTGTGGCTGTTCTAAATATCTATTCTTTGGATAAATATTGTGTTGATAAATGAGCTGAGCAGCCTCACTACGAATATCTTTCATCCAGTTAGTGACTTGAGCATGTGTACGATGGTAGCGTAGAGCTTCTATATCAATCACACCTGTCACGTAGGTTGATCCACTGGTGTCATTTTGTTTTCCTACAATTTTACCTTTATAATCAACGATCATCGATCGACCGCCACCACAATCAATAGGTGCTTGGGTATTTTGATCAAGGTACATACCGCCGATATTTGGGGCAACAACATACATATTGTTTTCTAATGCTCTCGCACGGCTGGAAATTTCAAAGATATCATTTTGAGTAAATGCTGCAGGTAATGATGCGCGGTATACAACTTCTGCACCATTCATTGCCAAGCCTCGGCCATTTTCAGGAAAATTTCCTTCCATTGCCATCATGACACCAAGTTGTCCGATTTCTGTATCTACAACAGGCCAAAAGGACTGTAAATGAGCACCATATTTTTCAATCCACTGATCATATAAATCATGTGGTGATGCTGAGCGTTCACACGGTAAGAGGGCAGACATTTTATGATGCGTTAAAATGATTTCCCCTTGAGGATTAATAATAAAGCCAACATTAAACATGACGCCAGGCCAGTCAGGGTTTCTAGCTTTGGCCTGTGCCATCAAGAAAACTTGATGTTTTTGCGCTAATTTTGCTAAACGATCTGTTTCTGGACCAGGAATATCAATTGCACCATCTGCTAAAAAATCTTCGATTGGGGTATCTAAAGCTTCATCATTAAAGCCTTGTAAGGCACCTTCGGGTAAGACCAAAAGCTTTACAGGGATGTCTAAGGAACTTAACCAAAGTGCTCCAGCAGTCAGTTCTTCCAGATGATCGATATTGCGCATAATATCCGCACGGGATTGAATACCCCAAATCGTAGGTACCAAACCAACAACGCCATAGGGTTTAATCATGGTAGACTCCTTTTTGAATTAATCATATAAAAAACAATGATATAGATTTTGTTTTAAGTTTATTTCTGAAATTAAATTATCAGCATGCTGATAATAATGCAAATATAAAATTGAGAAATTTTTAGTAACATTTGATTTTTGTGATCGTTACAGGGGGTTATATTGAAGACATACTTATGAATCAAGGTGAACCTTTTAAAAGGGCTCAGCCAAGTTATTAGATTATTTGATAGGTACTGATCGACACTGCTCTTAAAGACAGTAGAGGCTTTTTTTTCAGGGATAGAGGTATTGTTATTTTAGTTCGTTACTCTTATTTCTAGCCCATGAAGTAGATGACAATAGACAATTGATTATTTTGAATAAGAGGTTTCGCTCAGTAAAGGATAGAAGCTTTTTTTATTTAAACGATAAAAATAATAAATTTAGAAATTAATGACATGTTGTAACCATTTTCGAATCACTTTAATTTCATTTTGCTTAAAGTCGAGTTCAAGGTTTTCCTCAAGTTGATTAATCTCTACGGTCACTTGTTCTAGGAGTGTTTCACCTTGGGATGTAATTTTTAAACATAATACTTTTTTATTTTCAGGGTGTGCATGCTTACTAATGACACCAAATTGAACCAATTTATTGATCATTAAATTTACAGTTTGTGGTGTGAGTGAAGCAAATCTTGCTATTTCTGCATTGGTATAACCTGGGTAGACCGAGATGATTTTCAATACCGTGAATTGAGGAGGAGTAATTGAAAATGGTTGTAAGGCTTTTTCCATTTTCAGCCTATAACTATGTGAAGCTATTCTTAATAAATATCCTAAATAACCATTTTCAGACTCAAACATTTCTGTTGGGTGATCAAATTTTTTTTGCATAACAATTGCTCATTATTTTTTAAATAGTATAGGATTATCAGCAGGCTGATAATATTTGTGAGGGATTAATATCTAATTCATTGTTATTAAAAGGAATAGTCAAGATAACTTTGAATAGATATTGAAAGCACAATTATATCAAATCCTTAACTACAAATCTTTTTTACTCACTTTGTCTCAAAATATCTAGGATGGATAAGCAATGATGAAGATAGTTACACAAACACCTGCGCCTATAGAAAAGAAAGCTCAAAACAAAAAATATGCGTGGTATGTGGTTTTTATTTACCCAAGTCGATCAGCTGTGGTTATCAGTGGTATTGCTTGTTCCTGCAATGTTTTTTGCTTCGTTTCCAATGCCAACATCTACTGCATCGATACTGGTGCTTACACCAAATCAATTTAGAGCCCAGATCTCATCGATATTTTTACTCATTAGTAGTTTGGTTGGGTTAGGCATAGGAACAACGCTCGTTGCATTGTTAACCGATAAAGTTTTTCAAAATCCGCTTTTAGTGGGCCACTCAATTTCGATTATTGGGGCATTCGCTACAGTCTGTACAATTGTGTTATTAAAAACTGGATGTCAGCATTTCCAAAAAAGCATGCAGGTTGAACATGCCGAGTCTCCGTTGAAGAGCTGATCAGAAATTAAGATTAGAGATCAGTGATTAAACTGCTGTGATTGCTTATTCAGCAATACTGTTTATCGCGAAAATAAAAATCTCTAGCCACTGATTTCGTTTGCTGATCATCAGTATCTTACTCAAAGATAAGGCTATGCTTTTGAGATGATGAGCAAAGGCATTGAGTCGTGCACTTTAGTTACTCTGGTGAGACAGAGCAGGTGCACGATGTTGTTAGGTAGGCAACTGATGACAGTGATTTTTGAAGGGCTATTATTGTTATGCAGCATTTAGCACTGAGTACTCATAGGCAATGTACGGGTCAGGATTTCAACTCCTTCCTGAGGTGTGTCATATATTGCCTGTAAAGCTGTTATTAGGCCCTTTGCTGGATTATCTTCTAACACCTATCCAACTTTACTTCAGGCGAGCCTAGCGCTTGTTAAGCAGGTTTATTTAAATCATCATGATCAGGCGCAGCAGCGTAATGTGAAAAAGTAGCTGAGTTTCGATAAGTATAATCTCAACTGATATAAACTGGTTTTAAACCTTTGTTTAAAAGTTAAGGGGCAAAGCGTTTGAATAGGATAAAAAATTTAAGTAATAATCAGGCATAAAAAAACCTGAGTCATAATGCTCAGGTTTTTTTTGAGTGCTCATTTACTTTGAAATGAGTGAACTCGAATATGGCGACCCTACGGGGATTCGAACCCCGGTTACCGCCGTGAAAGGGCGATGTCCTAGGCCTCTAGACGATAGGGTCTAATAAGATGAGGCAAGTTACTTCTGAAAATTGGCGACCCTACGGGGATTCGAACCCCGGTTACCGCCGTGAAAGGGCGATGTCCTAGGCCTCTAGACGATAGGGTCGTTTCAGAGGTGGGCGTATAATAGGGTGGATTTTAGAGAGTGTCAAACGCTTTTCTTAAATTAAATTCATTTTTTTGATTGAGTGGATAAAATAGCAACAAAATAATCATTTTACTTGTATTTTCGTATGAAAAAACATCGTTTTTCTCTGTTTTTAATGAAAGAGATAGAGAGCTTATCTTGATGTATCTTATTTTTATCTTGTTGAATATTTGCTTAATTAATAAGCTCTTGGTGTTGTGAGGGATTAAATACTGATCAAATGAGAAATGTGAAAATAACTGATTGTCAGCCGAGATAAAAAAGAGCGATAGGTTCGCTCTTTTTTGGCTTTTACAATCGTGATGCTTAGTGTTGCTTTCGATAAAACAGGAAGTAACTTAAGTAGCATCCAGCAATAAAGAGTAAGCACCCAATGAAGCCAGCACGCATATCAGGATCTAGTGCCATACTTACTGCAGTGATCGTACAAAAGATAAAGCCAAGGATCGGCACGATAGGGTACAAGGGGGCGGCATAACCTAAATCATTTTTATGATGGCCTTGTTGATACCATTGGCGACGGAAATTAAATTGTGAAAGACAAATACTCATCCATACAATCACCATCGTAAATGCAGCAATACCTAATAGATTTTTAAAGATAGTTTCAGGTGCAAACTGTTCAGAGAGTAAGCCAGGTAGCGCACCAAACATTGTGACGATTAAGGCCACTATAGGTGTACCAGATGCGCTGAGTTTCGAAAAGACTGCTGGGAGTTGTTTAGCGACCGAAAGTGAATACATCATACGTGAAGCTGCATATAGCCCCGAATTTGCCGCAGATAGTAATGCAGTAATAATCACAAAACGAATAATGTCTTCAGCATAAGGAATACCAATATAAGAAAACACGGTCACAAATGGACTATTACTGACAGTATGCTCAGTAGTTAAACCGGCCATTTCATACGGTAGAAGCGCACAAACAACGATAATGGTTCCGACAAAGAAGATAAGTAACCGCCAGATTGCTGCATTAATTGCCTTGGGTACATTCTTTGCTGGGTCTTGCGTTTCACCTGCTGCAACACCGATTAACTCTGTACCAGAGAAAGCAAAGTTGACAATCAGCATCGTGGATAAAATTGGCAGAGCACCGTTGGGGAACCAACCATGCGAGGTTAGATTGCTAAATAGTGGTGCTGTTTCTGCACCTTGAAAAGGAATCAGACCGAATATAGCGAGTAAACCCAATAAGATAAATGCGAGTACAGTGATAACCTTAACTAAGGAAAGCCAAAATTCAGACTCAGCAAACATACGTGTTGAGCTGATATTGAGGATAAAAACGATACCTGCAAATATAATGGTCCATAACCAGACTGATACTTGAGGAAACCACTCTTGCATGAGCAAGGCTGCTGCTGTGAATTCAGTACCTAGGGTTGCCGTCCACGTCAGCCAGTAAACCCAAGTGATCATGTAACCAGTACCCGGACCGATAAATTTATTGGCATAACTACCAAATGAACCAGCGACAGGCATATGGACAGCGAGTTCACCTAAACAGAGCATCACCATGTAGGCGATAAGGCCACCCAAGACATAAGCTAAAATTGCGCCTATAGGCCCTGTTTGAGAGATGACTTCACCTGAGCCTAAAAATAATCCCGTGCCGATTGCACCGCCTAAAGACAACATCACTAGATGACGAGTCGTCATGGCGCGTTTTAAATTTGACGGCTGTGCAGAGGAGGGTGAGGCTTGTTGATAATCTGGTTCTGACATAGTCTAATTGGATTTACATGTGCAAGAAGGCTTATTTTAGTCAAAACTTAATAATGTGCAACTAGAGAGGAAGTTGGTAAAGCGAGAGAAAAAATATGGCGACCCTACGGGGATTCGAACCCCGGTTACCGCCGTGAAAGGGCGATGTCCTAGGCCTCTAGACGATAGGGTCGTTTAGAAGTGCGGCCATGATATGAAGATTTTAAAAGTTTGTCAAAGATAATTATTGTGATTTGCACAATAATTGATTGATTGGTGAATTAAATGTTCAAAATATAACAGATCAGTATGAAATATAAGTTAACAATGGAGAGATTGTCTAAAACAACAAAATATAAAAAATACTGTTGAGAATATTTATGAGTAAAAAATCATCATATTGCGGTGTTTAATTCAGCACTGAAGCCTAAAATATTCGAGTGTGTTTGATCATTTTTTGAGACTTCATGGGCTTTATTTGAGAAGAAGTGGTTAATATAAGAACGATAAATAGATTTTTGTCAAAACAAGTGTAATTAAACGTAGTCGAAAAGTGGTGATATTCTGCAAACACTGGTGATAATTTCAGTTATTTTTACGTGAAAAGTAATTTATTTTTTAATAGGAGAAAGTCGATAATTTGAAATGAGTGCATCCGAAAAAATGACTGTTGCAGATTTAAACAAGTGAGTCGTTTTGAAAAAATATTTCAGACCAGTTGGGGGTGAGGCGACATGTGCAGCAAAAATCTGAACATATAAATCCGATAATCGGTTGAAGAATATTGTTAAGCGGTTGTTTGGTGATAGGTCTGTGTGGTAAACGAATTTAACGATGATAAGAATTATGCAAAAAGCCAAGTCTTAGCACAATCAAGATGATGGTTCCCTTAAGTGGGATCCACCATCATATTGTTAAGCAACTGCGGTTCTAGTTTGTTTAGAATCAAACAAAAAAGTTCAGCTGTTTTTTGCGTATCATACAAAGCTGAATGTGCTTCTTTACCATCAAACTCAATGCCTGCTTGTATACAAGACTTAGCCAAAACAGTTTGTCCAAACATCACAGCACTCAAGGTAACTGTATCAAACACTGAAAAGCTGTGGAATGGACTTTGATTTTTGGTTGAAGTACGTAAAATCGCTGCTTTTAAAAAGGCCAAGTCAAAATGCGCATTATGTCCAACAAGGACCGCATGCGTACAATTTTGTTGTTTGCGTATTTCATTAATAGATTTAAAAATGCGTTTTAGCGCAGTTTTTTCATCTTCTGCCATGGCAACACGCAGTGGGTTGAATGGATCAACCCCAATAAAATCAAGTGAACGACGGTCTAAGTTTGCACCTTCAAATGGATTGATATGGGCATGAAATGCCGGCCCAGGTACAAACTGTTGCTCAGCATCGTAAATAATCGGAATACAGGCGATTTCTAGTAAAGCATCTGTATCTGCATTAAAGCCTGCTGTTTCAACATCTACGACTACAGGGAGAAACCCTCGGAAACGTTGATCAATCACAGGCATATTTTCAGCTGTCACACTTTTCTCCATGAAAGGGTTTGGCCCGCATGTAAGGGAATAATTTTTTGATCTTCTAGATAATCAAGAGATTCAACAATGGTTTGTGGTTGTTTAACCAAGGTAATTTGTTTTGTATTACGAGGTAAACCATAGAAGTCTGCACCAAAATGGCTAGCAAAACCTTCTAAACGATCAATTTTACCGACTTGATCGAATGCTTGTGCATAAAGTTCAATTGCATTTGGAGCACTATAACAGCCAGCACAACCACATGCATTTTCTTTGGCATTTTGTGCGTGTGGCGCACTATCTGTACCTAAGAAAAATTTAGGATTACCGCTAGTTGCAACTTCAAGTAGCGTCTGTTGATGATTTAAACGTTTCAAAATTGGTAAGCAATAGAAATGTGGTTTAACACCACCAACCAATAGGTCATTACGGTTAAATAATAAATGTTGAGGCGTGATGGTTGCAGCAACATGACGATCATGTTCTAAAACAAAATGAGCAGCTTCACTGGTGGTAATATGTTCAAGTACTAAGCGTAATTGTGGGAATTGCTTGAGTAATGGAGCTAATACTTCATCTAAAAAGCGTTTTTCGCGGTCAAAAATATCTACATGCTGATGAGTAACTTCACCATGCAAAAGTAAAGGGACTTGATGTTTTTCGAGCTGCTCAATAACAGCATAGACTTTGCGAATATCACTCACACCATTTGCAGAGTTCGTTGTCGCACCTGCTGGATATAGTTTAATCGCATCAACAAATTCAGAATCTTTTATTTTACTTATTTCTTGAGGTGAGGTTTGATCAGTAAAATAAAGGACCATACGTGGGTCAAAATCAAGGCCTTCTGGTACGTGTGCTAAAATTCGTTGACGGTAAGCGAGAGCTTCCTCAACTGTTTTCACTGGTGGAACCAAATTGGGCATACAAATCGCACGGGCAAATTGTTTGGCTAAATCTGGTACGGTACGCTGTAACGCAAGACCATCACGTAAGTGTGCGTGCCAATCATCTGGCTGAATTAAGCTAATGGTATCCAAGGTAATTGATTCAAATAAAAAATAATATTGATAATAATCGATTAAGGCAAAAAATGATAATGCCGAACGGCACAATCAAAAAGATTTCAACAAAAAATATTCAGTAAACTGCCAATAGATCAATGTAGTGTGAATATTTTGATTTAAAATCTGTGCGAAATTTCAATATGATGCAGATTGAACATACATTAAAGCATGCTTTCTCGCTCTTTTTAGAGGGCGTGAGTAAGTCCTACATGAATCAGATTCAGTCACTTTTTTTAGTGCTGGCATTGTTTGCTGTTTAATCGATTAATTTACAACATCGAAATTTGCCTCACTAAAACGAATAAAGTGGCTTGCTGTAGTTCATTGCTAAAAGTTGAATAAGGCGAAAGTCAAAGCAAAACAATATAAAGCCATTTAAAATTCAGAGGCACACAATAACCTTATTTAAAGGTACAAATCGGCCCGATTAGGAAAAGTTGTATTTACTGTACATGCTTCTAATATCAGTCAAGCGCTTCATACAATTACATTCAACCCGACAATTGCAAAAGCCAAGCAAGATTTAAATTTAACAGTTGTGGATAGTTGGTCATGCAGATCAAGCTGCTTCAAAAGGGATAAAGAGCATTACAGTACGATCGATTTTAGACAGTGTAAGACTATTTGATGGCGATGATTGATCACGATCTAGTGGGCATGGAATTAAAAATAAGAGACATCAGAGTGTCTAAGCTTTTTCTCGCAGTAGCAACAATGCGTCAAAAAGAAGTTTGCAATTTAAGTTGCAGCACTTGAAATTGATGGCTTAAGTGTCGGGTAGTTCATAACTTACCCAGTTATATTGCGATTAATTATTCATAATTATTAGATACTCATCACAAATTGATATATAAGATTCATCTTTTTGAATTTTATATATTTTTTTAAAGTAAAAAACATAAGTAAAAATGCTCAAGTTCAGCAGGCCTGCTGTCATGCGCTTTCGTCATGTCTTATAATCCTTATATCAAAACTCGTGGAATTTTAATGGATATTAGCCTAATTTTGAATATAGCCGTATTCATCTTACTTATATTACTGCTATTACAAATGCGCAAAACTCAGTGGAGTTTAGCGAAGAAAGTTTTTTCAGGTTTATGTGTAGGTGTGTTATTCGGTTTAGGCTTGCACTGGATTTACGGGCCAGAATCTGTGGTCTTACAACAGTCCATTCAATGGTTTAATATCGTGGGTAGTGGCTATGTGAAGCTATTACAAATGGTCGTAATGCCACTGGTATTTGTTTCAATTTTAAGTGCAGTGATTAAGCTTCATAATGCATCTTCCCTCGGCAAAATCAGTATATATAGCATTGGAACTTTATTATTAACCACTGCAATTGCCGCTTTAGTTGGTGTTGGGGTGACTAATTTATTTGGTTTAAGTGCAGAAGGTCTAGTCCAAGGTAGCCAAGAAAGCTCTCGTTTGGATCAGATTCATAGTGATTATATTGGTAAAGTTTCAGATCTTAGTGTACCTGATTTTATTTTATCTTTTATTCCACAAAATCCTTTTGCTGAATTAACTGGTGCGCATGCCAACTCAATTATCAGTGTAGTGATTTTTACTGTGTTTTTAGGCATTGCTGGATTAAAGTTGATTCAAGCTGACGCAGCTAAAGGCCAACATATTATTACAGGTGTAAATACTTTACAGTCTTGGGTAATGCATTTAGTTCGTCTAGTGATGGCTCTAACTCCCTACGGTGTTTTTGCTTTAATCACCAAAGTGGTCGCTAGCTCTAAGCTGATTGATATGATTAATCTTGGTGGATTCCTTGTCGCTTCTTATTTAGGACTTGGCATTATGTTCGTCGTGCATGCTGTAATACTCGGCTTCAGTGGCGTTAATCCAATACGGTTTTTCAAAAAAGCGATTCCTGTATTAACCTTTGCTTTTACAAGTCGTTCGAGTGCGGCAAGTATCCCGTTAAGTATTGAAACTCAAACGCAGCGTTTGGGTATTCCTGAGTCTATAGCCAGTTTTGCAGCATCATTTGGTACCACGATTGGACAAAATGGTTGTGCAGGATTATATCCTGCAATGTTAGCTGTAATGGTTGCACCGACAGTCGGAATTAACCCACTTGACCCTGTGTGGATTGCAACTTTGGTGTGTGTGGTGACGTTAAGTTCAATCGGTGTGGCTGGAGTTGGTGGTGGTGCAACTTTTGCTGCATTAATTGTCTTACCTATGATGGGTTTACCAGTAACGCTTGTTGCTTTACTTATCTCGATTGAACCATTGATCGATATGGGGCGTACTGCGTTAAATGTCAGCGGTTCAATGACAGCGGGCATGGTGACCAGTCAGTGGATGAAGCAAACTGATACTGAAGTATTAAATGCAGAACAAGAGAAAGTCTTGATTTAATCGCGTTAGTGTTAGTTTAAATTATATTGTTTGGCCAAGATTAAATTAAAAGTTTAATCTTGGCTTTTTTAATGTTTAATGCTTTTGGATGCTGTCTCATTTTTTTCTTTCATCTGTCACTATTTTTTCGGTTTTGAAAGGATAACAATAGTGTGATCTGAAGTTGAATAAGGTAGTCCCCTCCATGAAGATGTATCAAGTCGATGCATTTAGCCAAAATCTATTCAAAGGCAACCCAGCAGCAGTATTGGTACTGACCGAATGGTTAAGTGATGAATTAATGCAGCAGATTGCGTTAGAAAACAATTTGGCAGAAATAGCTTTCGTAAAAATTATTGATGACGTCAACTATGAGATACGCTGGTTTAGTCCAAAGGTTGAGATTGAATTTTGTGGACATGCCACTCTGGCGAGTGCATATGTTTTATTTAAAGATTATTGCTCAGCGTCCAAGATTTATTTTCATGTGAAAAAAATGGGGATATTTATAGTTGATCAAGCTATAGATGGCAAAATTCATATGAATTTTCCTATCCGACGAGCCGAAAAGTTACATGAAGTTCCTGAACTGATTTATCAAGCTATTGATCGCCCTGTAGTTGATGTTTATATCAATGCTCAGGCATATATTTTAGTTTGTGCATCGGAACAAGATGTGCGTGAGGCTACGCCAAATTTAGATGTGATTTGTCAGATTGGTGCCGATAAAAAACTACGAACTGCTATCACTTCTGCTGCAGATAGCCACGATATCGCGATTACAGCATCGGCTGATGATTATGACTATGTAGCACGTTATTTTGCTCCGAATGTCGGTATTAATGAAGACCCTGTAACGGGTTCTTTGCATACAGGCTTAGCGCCATTTTGGGCTGAGCGATTAAATAAAACCGAGTTGATTGCTTACCAAGCTTCTGGACGTGGCGGTACTTTATATTGTATTTTAAAGGGCGATGAGCGTATTGAAATATCAGGCTATGCAAAACTGTTTATGATTGCTGACTTATTTTTAGATTAGGCGATTTGTTATAAAATTTAGTATTTATTGTTTAGTTTTCAAAAAGCTACTATTCATTTTAATTACGCTTACCTAAGATAGCTGCATATTTTTGAATATTACAATGAAGGCTTTTATGTTAACTCGGTTAAAACAACTGACATTATCAATTTGTATTGTTGGATTTAGTGCAACATCTTGGGCACAAGCGGTGCTGGTAAAGTCTGAGCACCAAATTGAGGAATATAAACTTGATAATGGTTTAAGGGTTGTTTTAGCGCCAAACGATAAAGAAAATAAAGTTTTTATGAACACTGTTTACCTCACTGGGTCATTAAATGACCCTAAGGGTAAAGGTGGCTTGGCTCATTTACTTGAGCATTTGGCATTTAAAGGCACTGAAAATATTAAAGAAGAAGAGTTTCAGCGTCGCTTAAATCAATATACTTTAATGACAAATGCCAGTACCGACTATTATTCTACAAAGTACAGCAATATTATTCGTCCAGACCAACAAGCAATAGATCAGATCCTTGAGCTTGAAGCTGAACGTATGGATAAATTGGTTTTACAAGAAAAATATGTACCTGCTGAAATTGCAATCGTAATGCGCGAACGTGAAATTCGTATGGATCAACCATTTTCTGTTTTATTAGATCAGATGTGGAAAGCCGCTTATGGTAATCAGTCTTTAGGACGTTTACCCATTGGTGATTTAAATGAATTACAGTCTATTAAAATGGCTGAACTGAATAAATTTTATCGTCAGTGGTATGCGCCGAATAATGCGACTATCGTAATTAGTGGTAAGTTTGATCGCGATGCTGTTTTAAAAACAATTGATCAAAAATTTAGTCCAATCGCCTCACGCACACTCCCAGCACAGGCTAAAGTTCCCGCTTTAGATCCAACAAAAATTCAACCACGTGAATTTCTTGTACAAAAAGGCAGTGATCTAGCCAAGTTTAATGTTTATATGAATGGTAAAAATGACCAGATAAAAACTGCATTATCTTTAGCACCATTTTTATATACCTTACAGCCAAGCGGTCATTTATATTCAAGCATGGTTGAAACAGGAACGAGTACTATGGTGCAATCAAGCACTTGGTTGGATCGTGATTTTAATGTGGTGTTTATGGGGGCAATTTATGCACCTAATCATGATGAGAAAAAAGTTGCTGCCGGTTTAATTAGTGGTGTTGAACACAATAAAGAATTTAACGATGTTGAGTTGAAACGCGTTAAAACTTTAATTCAAAATCAATCGGATAATATTCGTAATAATGCTGTAGCTATGGGTGGGCGACTCAGTGATTATGTCGTATCTAGTCAAGGTGCTTGGGACCAATATTTTAAAGACTTAGAACAAGTTCAAGCTTTGAAAGTCAAAGATGTCAATCAAGTTTTAAAACAGTTTCTTGTGCCAGAGCATCGTATCAGTGGAAATGTAAAACCAACTCCTGAAGATCAGAAAAAGGCACTTGAACAGCAGCAACAGGGGCAAGTGACTAAGACGCTCGATCAGAATCAAGAAAAACCTGAACCATTTAAAGATATTAAAGTCTATCAGCAAGAAGTAGCAGATCGTGTCAAGGCTTCTCATCAACAACTTGAACAGATTGAGCCTAAAATCCAGCATGGTCAGCTGAAGAATGGTATGCAATATGCATTTTATCCAAGTGCGACACCTGATGATAAGACCTACGCGACCATTCAGGTCGGTTTTGGTAAAGATACCTCTTTGATGAATCAAGCAGAGATTATAGAACTGACAGCATATTTATTATTACGTGCATCAGATCGTTATAGTCTACAAGATATTGCTGATAAATCTTTAGAGGCGGGTGGTATTGCTGTTGCTCAGGCTGTTGACAATGGGATGGTGATCCAAATCAATGCAAAGAAAGAAAAATTTGATGAATTTTTTGATTACATCGTTCAAGTGATGAAGAATCCAAAATTTGAACAAAGCCAATTTGATTTGATCAAGCAACAAAGTTTATCCCTGTTGGATCGACCATATACTGAACCTGAAACAGTTGCTGCTTTAACCATGGCTCGTCTACTTGAACGCTATCAACCAGGTGATTTACGTTACCATTTTGAACCTGAGTTTGCTAAGAAACAAATGCAGGCAGCAAGTAACGACCAAGTTAAGTCATTGTATAAAAACTTCTTTACGATGGAGCATGCTCAAATTGCGGTAACAGGCCAATTTGATACAGCAAAAATGCAGAAAACATTACAGAAATCATTTGCTAACTGGCGTTCAAAGCAAGAATATCAACGTATAAGTGCACCTTTTGTACCTTACAGTGCGCAAAAGGTACATGCATTAGCAGAGCAACGAGAATTCGGTAACTATCAAGCATTGCTGACCTTACCTGTGAAGTATGATGATCCAGATGCGGCAGCACTTTATGTATTTAGTTATATTTTAGGTAATTCACAGTTGTCTTCACGTTTAGCGATGGAACTGCGTGAGAAAAATGCTTTAGTTTATGGTTTTGGTAGTGATCTTGATCTTGATCAATTTGAAAAATCTGGGGCATTATCTATCCAAGCGAATTACAGTGCAGGTAAGTCAGCACAAGTTTCGACTTCTGTACATAAAGTGTTAAAGCAGTTGATCGATCAAGGTATTACCACGCAAGAATTAGAAGCAGCGAAAGCTGATATGATGAAAAAACGTGTAACAGCCTTAGAAGATGCACGCAGTATTCATGGCATGATCAGCGCTCAGTTAAAGACCAATACTCAGATGAAAATGCGTCAACAACGCGATCAGGAAATTGCTCAGTTAACCAAGGCTGATGTGGATGCTGTGATTAAAAAGTATATTCAGCTTGATCGTTTAGTCGAGACGATGGCTGATCAATATGGTCAGGCACAGAAATAAAAATACGTTGATATTATCCATAACTCGTCTATTACGGTTATGGATAATATAATCAGAGATTAAGTGTTTTTATCATGATATACAGTTGATGAAGTTGACGAGTATATTGATACGTTCCGTTCGAAATGACCTGCATACCATTTTTCAAATAATATTTCTTTGCAGCGTGATTATCTTGTAATACCTCAAGCCAAAAACATTTGTGGTTTTGCTGTTGTAAGAGATTTTCAACAAATTGAAAGATTTCTTGTCCTAAACCTTGTCCTGTAAACTGAGGAAGCAAATAGATTTTATTCACACACACACCGCGTGATAAAGCTTGAACGGGTGATTTTGATTGATTGTCCAGAGGAATAATTTGATCAAAATTGAGTTTAATAAAGCCGATCGCTTGTTGTTGACGAATCATCCACCACTGTGTATTTACGTCAGTTAAGCTCTGTAAAATATTATCTCGATGATATTCTTGCTCAATATAATCTTGTAATTCATCGCGATAATGCCAGATGTCTTGAAAATGATGGAAGTAGCTGATAGATCCAATCTCAGCAATTTTGTCAGCATCTTCAGCAGTGGCACGATGAAATGAAAGTGTCATGTAATATCCTTATTTACACTTTGGTCGATTTTTAAAAATGATTGATTAGCTTACTGGTTTAGGTAAGAGGGTAGCGCCGCAATGCCAGTGCAGCGCCCAAATCATAAATTAATGGTCATGTTTATGTACATGGAATTCTTCGTTTTTACGGAAGCGAAGATAGTTGTCAAATTGCTCGCAATATTCGTCAAAATTATCTTCAAGCATCATTTGGAACTGCTGCAAGATATAACTCATAATTTGCTCTTTGGCATCACTCATTTCTTTGCCATCTTTAAAGTTATTCGCTGCAACCCAAGTGTTAAAGCGCGCAGTGGCAAAAAGCATAGCAGCACTAACTTGGCCACGAATTTCAGCAGGATTATCGACTTTTTTACCAAGCTCTGGACTACAAAATTGGTTGGCTTTTTGAATAAACTCATCAGCACGCTCAAAAAAAATCGCATTCAATGCGTCTTCTTCGGTGATATCAGTTGCATCAATTTTTTGAGACATGGTGTATTCCACAAATTTAATATAGCGTCATTATAAGCAAAGCCTTGCTCAAACTAAACCATTGTCTTATTCTAAAATAGCCTAAGTACTTATCCCGCTGTGGCATATACTGGGTTTCTAGCCAATGTTTGAGGTGCATGATGCCAGACGCAATTGCAGTACAAAGTTTAAAAAGCGATATTAATTTGCTTCGGCAAAATATTTGGCCGCCAGCAGATTTAGCACAGGTAGAAGGATTGCCAATTTATTATGCAAATGCTTCAGCAGTACAGGCTTATTATTCACAGTGGCAGGGCTTAATTGAGCGAGCTCAGGATTTATACCAGCCTTTTATGGATGACGATGTTGTAGATGCAGTACATTTACCAAGCCATTTAAATCTACCATTGTTTTATTTTTCTGTAGATCGTATTCGTATTAATAAAACGCAGGCTAAAGAGTCTAAAACCTTTCGCGGTGTAGCCAGCTTAATTGATAAGTGCGGACAGTTTGAACCTGAGCAAGTCGTGAAAATGCAGCATTGGTTAGATCATGATGATACTGCAGTATTAGTTGCACATCGTGAGTTTATTGATCTACGTACTTATGTATTTCAACATGGGCAAAGTGATTATACTCGGACTCGTTTTTATGTGAATGGTATTGTACTTAGTACTGTTGACGATTTTGTTTTGGTTGATGCAAGAGATAAGCCCCGTAAGCAGCGCAGCGATAGCTATAAAGATCCTTTAGCGGATAATCAAACATGGAAAATTTATGCTAAAAATCGATAAGTTTGTCATACTACATTTTTGTATTTTAAATTGAATTTATTGAATGATGGCACTGTCTGATAAGAAAAAAGCTTGGATGAATCCAAGCTTTTTTATACCGCTTTAAAGTTATTTTTTATCGTCAGACCAGATATCGCCACTGACTCTTTTCTTTAATTCAGGATACTGGTCGATTTTGAATTCTGGTTCTTTAATACCGCGTTTAAGCTGGCTGGTATAGTCTTTGAGTAATGTACGTGCTAACGGGGTTAATAGCAGAATTGCAGTTAAGTTAATAACAGCCATAATACCCATAAACATATCGGCCATATTCCATACCAAAGGTACACTACTAATTGCACCGAAGTAGACCATGATCAATACACAGATCCGGAAGAAAAACATGAGTCTTGGGTTGTTATTAATGAACTGTACATTACTTTCAGCATAAGCATAGTTACCTAAGACAGCCGAATAACAGAACAAGAATAATAAGATAGCAAGCAAATCACCGCCCCACATACCAATTTGACTCTCAAGTGCACGTTGCGTAAGTTCAACACCAATAAATCCAGCTTCGTGATAAACACCTGAAACCAAAATAATCATTGCTGTACTTGTACATACGACAAAGGTGTCAACAAATACACCAAGCATTTGAACTAAACCTTGGTTAACAGGGTGTTTGACATCAGATGCCGCAGCGGCATTTGGGGCAGACCCCATACCTGCTTCATTGGAGAATAATCCACGCTTGATCCCTTGTAATAAAGTGATCGAAATCATACTCCCGAAGAAGCCACCAGCAGCAGCTTTAAACTCAAATGCTGAAGTGAAAATCAGTTTGATAATGTCAGGGATCATTGCGTAGTTTGTTAAAATAATATATAGCGCAATGAGTAAATAAAGCCCTGCTTTAAGAGGAACAAACATTTCAGCAAATTTAGCAATACGTTTGATTCCACCGAAAATTGCAATTGCAACCAGTACAACAAGTACGAGTCCAACCCAAGAGATGACGAAATCTATACCACCTAGGGGCAGAATAATATTGGATTTATCCCATCCCCATGAGTGACTTGAAGCACTAACGATTGCGTTAATTTGTACTGAGTTAAAAACGAAACCATATGTGAAAATTAGAGATAAGGCGAAGATAATACCAAAGCTTTTATTCTTTAAGCCTTGGGTAATATAGTACGCAGGACCACCACGAAACTGTTTAGTATTACTATCACGAACTTTAAATAACTGTGCCAACGTTGATTCGATAAATGCAGAACTCATCCCGAGTAATGCAGTAACCCACATCCAAAACACTGCACCTGGACCACCAATTGCGATGGCAATAGCGACCCCTGCAATATTACCTACACCAACTCGGCTGGCTAAACCCGTTACAAATGCTTGGAAAGGGGTCAGGCCATGATCATTTGTTTTATTACGGCTATTCTTCATAATTTTAAAACTATGGAAAAATAGTCGTATTTGTACGGCCTTGGTTGAGATTGTATAAAAAGTGCCTACAGCCAGTAGAAAAATAACGAGTAAATCCCAGAGGGGCTGATTGACACGATCAATCATCGATAAAAATATGGTGTTGATTGATTCATTCATGCTACGAATATATCCATGTTTAAGTGCTTAGAGATGCAAGATCAATCGGAAACACTTCATGATTGAAATAGGTAAAATACAAAAGCGGAATGACTAAAGTCGCGCATTATAAAGTAAAGAAAAACTGAATGGTATATTCGATAAGTACAGTTTTTGAGCATTTTTATACATGTAAAGCTTGGTTTGAGGTAGATAAAATAAACAATTGTTAAATTTTTTTCTTATTAATGAGTGTTTTAATTATTCTTTTTGGTTGAGGGTTTATTTGCGCTTTTTTTAAACAAATTAAAACTAAAAATATTAAAAATAAGATTTTTTTTTAAATTTGAGAGGAAATTTATGACCCTTCAAGGCCAAAATTACAAATAACTAAAATATTTAAGAGGTGTTTGTTGTTGCTCAATCTATTGGTATTGATCTGGGCTGAAAGGCGTGGTGACTTGTTCAGATGGAACAGTGGTATCTAACCCTAAGTTCTATCGAAAATACAAACAGAAACTCGGGATTGCTCAACGAGTCAGTAATAAAAAGCATGTACATGCATTACACGTCAAGATTGCAAACTGTCGTAAAGACCACTTGCATAAGGCAAGTACCAAGTTTGTTAACAATAATGCACTGATTGTCGTTGGTCATTTAAATGCTAAAAAACTGGTACAAACTAAAATGGCTAAGTCTGTTTTGGATGTTGGTTTTTCGGCGTTAAAAACAATGCTCAAGTATAAATGAGAAAACGTAGGGGTATGGTTT
>NZ_BBRX01000062.1 GCF_000829675.1 Acinetobacter rudis | reverse complement strand
AGGGGGTGAGGATGTCAACTGCATTACGGTCTTTTTTTTAGCCATATGCCTCATATTTTAAAGTTGATGCTCTGTGATGTTAATAAAATAACGTTTTCTACTTGCAAGTCGATATAAAGCCCATTAAAACATATAGAGAGATTTTATAATTTTGTATAACAAGGAACGACCATGAAACTTTATTATACGCCGGGTGCATGTTCACTCGCTGCGCATATTATTTTAAATGAAATAAATGTTGATTTTGATTTAGAGCGCGTTGATTTAAAAACACATACTACAGAAAAAGGCGTAGATTATTACAGCATTAATCCGAAGGGCTATGTTCCAGCTTTGGAGATTAATCCAGGTCTTATCCTGACTGAAATTGTTGCCATTTTACCATTTTTAGCTCAGCATGACCCTAAACAAGATTTGATCCCGCCATCAGGCATGGGACGAGCGAAAGTACTTGAGTGGCTTGGATATTTAAACTCAGAATTACATGATGCTTATGCAGTATTTTTTGGCCCTAAGCTTGATGAAGAGCAAAAGCAACGTGCTTATCAAGAGATCGATCGTTTGTTGAATTATATTGAAAAATATTTGGCAAGTACCGATTTTGATTATTTGATTAATGATCGTTTTGGACCTGCAGATGCATATTTATTTGTAATCACCAATTGGTCTAAGCTCATTAAACATGATCTTGAAGCATTCCCAAATATTAATTTATTACGTGATAAAGTTGCGCAGCGTCAGTCGGTACAAATTGCCATGCGTGATGAAGGCTTAATCAAGTAGTCTGTTCTACAACCTTAAAACTTAAAAAAGGCTCAAGTCTGGTGACCTGAGCCTTTTGAATGTAAGCATCAATACTTTACATGTGCATTATTTAAAGAAATAACCCGTTTCTGGTGAGCTAGCATTGGCAAAACGTTTTTGTGCCATGCGACCCGCTTGGAAAGCTTCTCGTCCAGCTTCTACAGCTTTACGCATAGCAGATGCCATCAAGATTGGGTTTTGTGCAGCAGCAATTGCTGTGTTCATCAAGACGCCATCACAGCCAAGCTCCATTGCAATCGCAGCATCACTTGCTGTGCCAACACCCGCGTCGACTAAGATCGGAACTTTAGCATTTTCTTTAATAATCGCGATGGTATGTGGGTTTAAGATTCCAAGTCCAGAACCAATTAAACTCCCCAATGGCATAACAGCTACACAACCCATGCTTTCAAGTTCTTGAGCAACAATTGGATCGTCAGACGTGTAGACCATCACTTCAAAACCATCATCCACCAAAGTTTTCGCGGCTTTAAGCGTTTCAGTGATATTGGGATAAAGTGTACGTTCGTCACCGAGTACTTCGAGTTTAACCAAGTTATGACCATCTAGAAGCTCACGCGCCAGCATACAGGTACGTACTGCGCTATTTGCGTCAAAACAACCCGCAGTATTAGGCAAGATGGTGTATTTCTCTGGTGGAATAACCGAGAGGAGGTTAGGTTGATCTGGATGTTGACCAATATTGACGCGACGAATCGCGACTGTCACGATCTCAGCACCACTGGCTTGAATCGCAAGATCAGTTTCATTGAGATCTTTGTATTTTCCAGTACCTACTAATAAGCGAGAGTTAAAACTTCGAGAACCAATGATGAGAGGTGTGTCTTGCATGCTTAACTCCATGTTTAGCCGCCACCAACGGCATGAATAATTTCGATACGATCTTGGGGAGAAATCGCAGTATTTTCAAGCTGACTTTTACCAATAATTTGCTCATTGGCTTCTACAGCAAAGCGTTTTCCTTCCAGCTCTAGCTGTTGAACAAGCTGAAATAGGTTCTCACACTGGGTGTCTATGGCTTGGCCATTAAGATAAATTTGCATAATAAACCTGCGCTTATACGGCTTTTGACTGTTTGAATTTCACAGCGTTGTACGCCAGTGCCAACCAACCCAAAATCATCAGTGCACCTCCAATAGGTGTGATTGCACCTAGACCACGAGGTAAACCTAATCCCATGATATAAAGTGAGCCACAGAACAGAAGGATACCCAGTTGTATACTGATAAAGCTGAGTTTAATGGGGAACTTAGGGTGTACCTGTTGCAAGATCGCCAGCGCAAATAAAGCTAAGCCGTGATAAAAAAAGTATTCGGTTGCAGTATGCCACCAAGTCAACTGTTCTGGACTGGCAAAAGCTTTTAAACCGTGTGCACCAAAAGCCCCTAATATCACAGCAAGGGCTAAATTGAGTGCTGAGAGAGCGATCCACATAGCGAGTATTAGTTCATACAAATGAGGCTTAACCTTAGCATAAAAATTCTGAGAATTTAAGATTAAGGATGCGTTCAATTTACAAAGCTTATGGACTAACACATTGAAAAAAAGCAAAGAACCAAGGGTTCTTTGCTTTTAGTGGATAATGTTGATGAAGATCAACCAATCGCTTAGTTTGATGACATCGCGACTTTGATTTTTTCCATTGCATTTTTTTCCAATTGGCGAATACGTTCTGCTGATACATTATATTCAGCAGCTAATTCATGCAGTGTGGATTTATCATCATCTAGCCAACGACGTTGTAAGATATTACGTGAACGATCATCAAGTTGACCCATCGCTTGATGCAATGCTTGACTGCTTTGCTCTTCGTAGTCTTCATTTTCAACTAAACGAGCAGGGTCATAGCGATTGTCTTCAAGATACAGTGCTGGTGCCACATAAGTTGGCGTGTCATCGTTATCTTCACCTTGTGCTTCAAATGCAGCATCATAGGCAGTCAAACGACCTTCCATTTCCAGCACTTGCTCTGCTGTAACGTTTAAGTCGTTCGCAATAGATTTTGCTTCTTCCAAGGTCAGCTTTTTGCTGGACTTTTTCAAACTACGTAAGTTAAAGAACAATTTACGTTGTGCTTTGGTGGTCGCAATCTTGACAATACGCCAGTTACGAATCACGTATTCGTGAATCTCAGCTTTGATCCAATGCACAGCGAATGATACTAAACGTACACCCATATTCGGGTCGAAACGTTTAACAGCTTTCATTAAGCCTAGATTGCCTTCCTGAATTAAGTCACCTTGGGGTAATCCATAGCCAGCATAACTACGTGCTATATGGACAACAAAACGCAAATGCGACATAACAAGCATTTTTGCAGCTTCTAAATCTTGGTCATTAAAATAACGCTCAGCTAACTCTTTTTCTTGCTCAGCCGTTAAAATTGGAATTTGATTAACAGTGCTTATATAAGCACCAAGATTTACGCCAGGTGCAGATAAGGACAGGGGCATCAATTGATTGCGGCTGTCACTCATGATATCTCCTTGCAGGTTTTGCGTTCGCTTACCAAAGCGTTCATCTTAAAGTGAATATGTGCGATTGATAAGGAACATTGGGTATAAAAATGTAAATATCTATGCAAATGCAGTTTAACTGTGGATTAATTAAAAAAACTTAAGATTCAATAAAGTAGTGATATTCAGTCTCTGATTTTTTTTCAGCACGACATTGAATATGATTGAGCTGACAGTAACGCACAATATCAATCTCACTATGTGGGTCGCTTGCCAGCAAATGAAAGCATTTTGATTGCTCCGCTTGCTTCATTGCTCGTTTCAATAGTAATAGCGGCATCGGGCAAGGTTTTCCTCTTGCGTCGATTTCAACAACTGAATTCATTTATATGTAGAATAAACCAAAATAACAGGTGTCTAGTATAACCAAGTATGGGGAGCTTCAACAACGTTAAATAATAATTCTCTTTTTATTTCAAATGTATGACTTTATGAGACAAATGCTAAAGATTAGGCTAGATTGGCAACATATTTCTATTAAATCAGGTTTAAAATAAAATAACTAAAAAAAATCTATTAATTGACCCAAACCCATGTTAAGCTCGATGCGAAATTGGGTTCTAGGCTATATTAGAAATTTATACCTGGGCTCTTATTTTTAATGGATGTAACCGGAATTTGTTAATAGTAATACAGAATGACTATAGGCTTTGAAATAAAAAAATATTTTGAACTCTTGCTTGCTCTGCTGTTTGCAACACCGGGTGGTCCTTTTATTCTTGATAACAGAGGATTAACTTATGACAGCTCGCGAACAAGGCGTTGTTAAGTGGTTTAATGATACTAAAGGTTTTGGCTTTATTCAACGCAGTGGCGGTGATGACGTATTTGTACATTTCCGTGCAATTATGGGCGAAGGCCACCGTTCACTACGTGACGGTCAACGCGTTGAATTCAGCGTTGTACAAGGTCAAAAAGGTTTTCAGGCTGAAGAAGTTCAACCTTTAGACTAATTTCCTTGTGTAAAACACTTGGTGAAAGCGCCTCAATTCTTATGAGTTGAGGCGTTTTTATGTATATAATGGTTTAAATTTAAACCATTGACTGTAGAGCTCCATTTATGTCATTTGCTTTCCAAATCCTGAAATTACATCCGCAATTACAACAAGCGATTGATGCTTTAGGGTTTACTGAAATGACCCCTATTCAGCAAAAGGTATTGAAATACACTTTGGCTGGACATGATGCAATTGGTCGTGCACAAACAGGTACTGGTAAAACAGCCGCTTTCTTGATAAGTATCATTAATGATTTACTTAATAATCCATTAACTGAAACCCGCTATCGTGGCGAACCTCGTGCTTTGATTTTGGCACCGACACGTGAATTAGCGATTCAAATCGAAAACGATGCCAAAGAACTAGTTAAATACAGTAATTTAAATGTTGTCACCTTGGTCGGTGGGGTAGACTTTGATAAGCAGCGTAAGTTACTCGATGAAAATTTTGTTGATATTATCGTAGCTACGCCAGGTCGCTTAATTGATTTCACAGAGCAAAAAGAAGTTTGGTTGGATCGCATAGAATTTTTGGTGATTGACGAGGCAGACCGTTTACTTGACATGGGTTTTATTCCTTCAGTCAAACGAATCGTGCGCTATTCACCACGTAAAGAACAACGTCAGACTTTAATGTTCTCTGCAACTTTTAGCTATGATGTATTGAATCTGGCTCAACAGTGGTTATTTGAGCCTGTTACAGTTGAAATTGAACCTGAGAAAAAAACCAATGCTGATGTTGAGCAACGTGTTTATTTGGTTGAGAAAAAAGATAAATATAAATTGTTGTGTGACATTTTAAAGCAAGAGCCTATTGAAAAAGTCATGATTTTTGCTAATCGACGAGATCAAGTTCGTAAGCTTTATGACAACTTAAAACATGATGGTCATAAGGTAGTGATGTTATCTGGTGAAATTGCGCAAGATCGTCGCTTGAAGATGTTAGATCAATTCAAAAATGGCCAACATAATGTCATGATCGCTACAGATGTTGCAGGACGAGGAATTCATGTTGATGGTGTATCGCATGTGATCAACTTTACCTTACCTGAGCAATCTGATGATTATGTACATCGTATCGGACGTACAGGTCGTGCTGGTACACAAGGTGTGAGCATTAGTTTCTTATCTGAAGATGATGCGTTTTATTTACCTGAAATCGAAAAAGCAATCGGGCAAAAATTGCCTCTTACACGTATAGATGGTTATTGCTAAGTTAGTGATCATCGCTTAAAGATTGCGATTAAAAAACCGCCCAACTTTAGATGAATGAAGTTGGGCGGTTTTTTATGTGATCAGCAGTAAAGCTTATCGACCACGGCCACGGCTTTTGGTATTCGGACGGGTAGTTCCATTGGTCTTACGACGTGGACGTTCACTTTCATTCATTTGCCAAATACGTTTAGTGCCTGACTTTTTCTTTTCACCCTCTTTTTTGTTTTTAAGATGTATTGGTTTACCACCTTTACCGCCTGGTTTTTTCACATATGAACGTGAACGGTATGGCTCATCTGGTGGTAGATCTTTAAAGTCTGGATACAGTAATGGTTCAATTTCTGTTTGCTCACCAGGCTGTAGCTGGAGTTGAATTAAGTCAATCGTACCAACTTTAGTGCGAATTAAACGTAAAGTAGGGAAGCCTACAGCAGTCGTCATGCGGCGTACTTGACGGTTACGACCTTCACAAATTTGTATTTCAACCCATGATGTTGGAATATTCGCTCGGTAACGAACAGGTGGTGTTCTTTCCCAAAGCCATTCAGGTTCGCTGACCTTGTTTACACGAGCAGGTAGGGTCATGCCGTCATTGAGCTCTACACCCTGTTGTAGCTTGGCAATCGCCTCTTCAGTGATGTCTCCATCTACTTGTGCTAAATAAGTTTTATATTTTTTATTGTTCGGATGGGTGATGAACTGATTGAGACCACCATGATCAGTTAAGAGCAATAAACCCTCAGAATCAAGATCAAGTCGTCCTGCAATACGTAATGATGGGTCTTCAATAAAGTTAGCCATCGTTGGGTGCGTATCATCCTCGCGAAACTGAGAAAGTACATTAAAGGGCTTATTAAGGATGATGATTTTCATAAAAAAAGGCAACTTTGGTCAAGTAAATGCAACACAGCATCAGGGAGTTGTAGAGAAAATATGCAGATTTACTCAATTTACCCCCAAAAATAGCAGATTGTGGATAGGATAATCTTTGTTGATCAAAGATAAAAGTCTTCGTTACATTCGGTGGGGGATTGTTAATAGGATATTAAGGTACTGGTTCTGGAATATCACAATAGTTAATGCAGGTGCTGTGTATTGTTTTTATGAATTTTAGTGCAGAGTAATATGTAGGTTGAATTATTTAAATCTGAGATTCTCCAGAGATGCCGCTGCATGTCGTTACCCTTGAACCCTTAAAGTTCAAGGTGGACGCGACGCGTACTTGCTGGGTTTCCTGCACGGGGCAGGCATACGCTCTAAATACGCAGAACACATCCTAAGATGTTGATATCGGCTCAGGGGAATTCGACCGGCTGGCAAACATCCTAGAGAGAATCACAGTATAACTAAACTATGTAAATTGGCAAATGCTCAAAGCAACTTTTCTGCAATTAAATGGTCGTAGACAAATGATTTGCACAAAGAAAAAGCGGAATTAAACCGCTTTATCAATATCTTCGATCATACTACTTAGCAG
The DNA here is from genome assembly GCF_000829675.1 of Acinetobacter rudis. Classification (GTDB taxonomy): domain Bacteria; phylum Pseudomonadota; class Gammaproteobacteria; order Pseudomonadales; family Moraxellaceae; genus Acinetobacter; species Acinetobacter rudis. Next base: position 16,399 of record NZ_BBRX01000062.1, on the reverse strand, counting down.
ACGTTCGCAGTGTGAATATTGTTGTAATGTTTTATTTAAAGATAAAACTTCTTGCATTAACTCAAGAGCAACCAAGATGACTAGCTTATTATGTTCCATATTGGGAGCTTTACGTCGGAACTCTTGGAATTTCTCATTGAGTTGTTTTCCTGCACGCTCTAAGTCAGCTTGTTGATCAACAGTGGTAGAAAGACGAAAACTTTGTTCAATAAGACGTAATTCTAGTGCGACGACATCAGACATGATTAGATCTCCTCATGCTGTTCTGTTGGATGAGCAAGTTGTTGAATCTCTTGCGCATGTTGATCTTGTTCAGTGCCAAGAGTTGCTAGTCGTTGAATAATTGCCTCAACTTTCACTTTCGCGTGATCATTTTTTTGTATCAAACGTTCACGTTCAGCCTGCAACTCTTCAATTTGTAGTTGGGATTTTTTCTGATCACCCAGCATTTTTTCTTTTACTGCACGTAATTCGTTGCGCTCAGTCAGGATTTCCTGAAAGCGATTTTTAAGATCTGTACAGCTCTTTTCTAAACGGCCATAGCGCTCAGCTAGGGCAGTTGCATCAGTATTCAGTTGTTTAAACTGTGATTGAGCCTGAGAAAGCTGTTGATTTAACTGGTCAATTTGCAGCTGCTTCTGCTTTATACTGTCGTCTTTTTGAGAAATTTGCCCACGAAATTGCGCTTCACTGTTGGCTTGATTTTGCTGCAGTGAGGCATTTTCATTTTCGACTTTTTCAAGGCGTTTGTTTAAAGCATCCAGGTGCGCTTTTAAACGCTGTAATTGTTCTAACATAAGATGGTCGCACAGAGTTGCAATCAAAGGTAATATATAACGCAGTATAGAGATTGGATAAACGAATGCAAGACGATATTTCAGGTTGGGCAACGTGGGAAGCATTTTTTCAGGGTATTGAAGAAATATCCAGCCCAAGTGAGCTGCATGGTTTGCTAACAGGTATAGTTTGTGTAACGGAAGCACCGAGCCGTGAAGAATGGCAACAGATTCTAGATACGCTCAATGTACCTGAGCTGGAAGAAGATGCATTGGCAATGCTGTCGGAAGAAGCCGAAGATGTTGCTCATGCATTAAGCGAAGATGAACTCGACTATTTACCAATGTTGCCTGATGATGAACATCTATTGGCTGAACGCGTTCAAGCACTCGCTGATTGGTGTGCAGGCGTTGTGTTGGGCTTCGGTTTAGCTTCAGGACATTTACGTCGTGATGAACGTGATTTGATTGAACATTTACAAGAAGTTGCTGCTGTTGAGTTTGAGCCATCGGATGATGATGAAGATGGTGAGATGAGTTATCAAGAGTTATTAGAGTTTGTTCGCTTGATTCCTGTTTCCTTAGCAATGGGTCGTAAAAAGATTGCGGTTGCAGAGAGTAGTCTGTTAAAACATTATCTGGAAAAGTTACAAAAACGACCTGATCAATCTGACTCAGTGGTTGAGATGTTCACACCACATCGTCCTAGCTAAGGTGCTTGTAAGGTACGGCATTAAAAATTTTTAAGGCCGTACAGCATCAGGCTTTTAGTTTTGATCCCAATGCAGTCATCGAAGTCATATTGATCGATGACTGCATATTTACTCCATTGGAACATGGCGCCTCATGAAATTAGCTCAAACAGTATTTAAACAACGTCGTGATCAACTTGCACAAGCAATGGGACCGAATAGCGTGGCAATTATTGCGACGAGTCCTGTGGCAATGCGTAATCGGGATGCTGATTATAAATATCGTGCAGATAGTAGTTTTTATTACCTTACTGGATTCGCTGAGCCTGAGGCTGTGGCGGTAATCGAGACGGGTAATGATCCTGATGATTATTTGTATAGTTTATTTTGTCGTGAACGCGATCGTGAGATGGAAATCTGGAATGGCTATCGTGCAGGTATAGATGGAGCAATCGATGACTATGATGCTGATGAAGCTTATGCGATTGATTTACTTGATGAAGAAATTCTAAGTAAAATCACGCACTGTGAGGCACTGTATTATCGTATAGCTGAAAATGTAGAGTTTGATGCACGAGTTACGGGTTGGCTCGCTAAGTTGCAACAAGGTCGTCAATTTAAACTTCCCACACAGTTAAAACCGCTAGATGCGATTGTGGATGAAATGCGGTTGTTTAAAACTGCTGCTGAGATTGAGTTGATGCAGACTGCTGCAGATATTAGTGCACAAGCACATACTCGAGCAATGCAGAGTGTACGTCCAGGAATGATGGAATATGCACTTGAAGCTGAATTGAATTATATTTTTGGTCAGCATGGCTGTGTACCTGCCTATGGCAGTATCGTGGGTGGTGGAGCCAATGCGTGTATTTTGCACTATGTGGAAAATGATCAAGAATTAAAAGAAGGTGATTTAGTTTTAATCGATGCAGGATGTGAATATCAATATTATGCAGGCGATATCAGCCGAACCTTCCCAGTCAATGGTCGTTTTAGTCCACAGCAAAAAGCATTATATCAAGTGGTGTTGGATGCACAATTGGCTGCGATTGAACAAATCCATGTTGGCGTATCTTATAAACAGCCGCATTATGCTGCGGTTCGTGTATTAGTCACCGGTTTGGTGGCGTTGGGCCTGTTACAGGGCGATGTAGATGAATTAATTAATACAGAGGCTTATCATCGTTTTTATATGCATGGTACAGGACATTGGTTAGGGATTGATGTACATGATGTCGGCGAATATCAGGTTGATGCAGCACCACGTCCATTTGAAGCAGGTATGGTCATTACAGTTGAACCTGGTCTTTATATCGCTCCTGATGATCAAACTGTTGACGAGCAGTGGCGTGGCATTGGGATTCGGATTGAAGATGATGTCTTGGTGACAGCACAAGGTCCACATGTATTGACTGCAAAAGTTGTAAAAACTATCGAAGACATTGAACAATTAATGGCAAATGCTCGTTTAAGCAGCTAAACATACACAATTACTGAGTCATATTTAGCGTCCAAAGAAGACGTTGTAAGACAGTTAAAGCATTCATTATGAGTATATTGGCAGCACTATTGGCCAGTGAGGAGTAGAGATGGTACAGCAACAAGTAGTCATTGTTGGTGGTGGGATGGTTGGCCTCAGTTTATCGTTGATGTTGGCAAAGGCCAATATACAGGTCAAATTACTTGAAGCAATTCAGTACCCAGACGAACAGCAAGCTGCAGACCTACCTTACCATTCAAGTTTTGACGCACGTAACACAGCACTGTCACGTCGTAGTGTCGAAATTTACCAAAAGCTTGGGCTTTGGGATGCTTTACAACAACATGCAACACCAATTTTACAAGTGCATATTACAGAGCAAGGCGGTTTTGGTAAGGCTCGCTTGGTTGCTGAACAAGAAAAAGTGGAAAGTTTCGGTCAAGTTATTGAAAATGCTTGGTTGGGGCGGGTATTGCTCAGTCAAGTTCGTGCTCAACCATTGATTGAATTGATTGATGCTGCAAAAGTTATCGCCATTGAACAAAATGAACAACAAGTCCGATTAGGTTATAGCCGAGCAGGGCAACAGTATCAGCTCGAAACCTCGTTATTAATTGCTGCTGATGGTCGAGATTCGTATTGTCGTCAAGCTTTGGGTGTATCTGTGGATGTGCATGATTATGATCAGGTTGCGATCGTAACCAGTGTTGAAACATCTAAACCTCATCAGCAAGTTGGTTTTGAGCGTTTTAGCGCTTTAGGGCCCTTAGCATTATTACCATTACCAGGTGACTATCGCCGTTCAGTAGTTTGGCCTGTGAAAAAGGGGACAGAGCATGAGTGGCTTGGTGAAGAGAACGATCAACATTTCTTGGATGCCTTACAACAGACCTATGCTGATCGTGCTGGAAAGTTTGTAAGAACAGGCAAACGTTTTTGTTTCCCGTTGTCACAGGTTTTGGCTGAACGTCAAGCGATTGGTCGTGTTGTGCTAATGGGTAATGCTGCCCATACCATTCACCCAGTTGCAGGCCAAGGTTTTAACCTATGTATGCGTGATGCCTATGTCTTGGTGCGTTTTATCACTGAACAAATCAGTCGAGGTCAAGATATGGGGGATCCTGAAATGCTCAAAGCTTATGAGCAAGCCCGTTTAAGTGATCAACGCCGCGTGATTAAGTTTTGTGATGCGGTAGTCCGAGGGTTTAGTACAAAGAACCCTGCATTAAAACTCATACGTAATACGGGCCTATTGGCTTTTGATTTGATCCCAGGAATTAAACCCCTTATTGCCAACTATGCGATGGGATTAAAATCATGAGTGAGATTTTAGATGTCGTCATTGTGGGTGGTGGTCTGGTCGGTGGCCTAACAGCTTTGCTCTTGGCAGAAGGCGGAGTTCAAGCCACTGTATTGGATGTTGCGCCTGTACTAGATGCTAAGCAGGTACTCGCTCAGCCCAATCCACGTGTTTTAGCACTGAGTCAAGCAACATTACATTTGCTTGAAACAGCGGGTGTTTGGCAAAAGGTGCAGCGCCATATGCCATATAGCGGTATGCAAGTGTGGAATACTGACGGTTATGGTGAAATTAACTTTGGGCAGCCAAGTTTACAGACACCTGCATTGCAACAAAGTCTAGGTGCGATGGTTGAACCAAGCATCTTAAATTTGGCAATTCAACAACGGATGTTTGAACAACTACAAGATTACCGCACCACAGTCAAAGTAGTTGCTATTGAGCAGACCGTTGCCGGATGGGGACTGACTTTAGCAGATGGCCAGCGTCTTGAGACCAAACTATTGATTGGTGCAGATGGTGCTCAATCATTTGTTCGTGAACAAGCGATGATTGACTTAGATGTTCTGGATTATCACCAAGCTGGATTAAGCTGTGCAATACGAACAGCCAAACCTCATCAGCATGTTGCACGTCAGATATTTTTAGCTACTGGACCATTGGCCTATTTACCTATGGCAAGTTTAGACATTGCACAAAATGGTTATTGGCAATCTATTGTTTGGACTTTAGCTGATGATTATGCAGATGAATATTGTCAATTAAATGATGCTGAGTTCTGTCAGCTGTTAAGCCGCGAGAGCCAATATATGCTCGGTGAGGTGCTTGAAGTCAGTCCACGCGCTAAGTTTCCATTGAAAGCACGTGCTGCAAAACACTATGTGCGTGCTGGTTTAGCATTGGTCGGTGATGCAGCCCATGTGATCCATCCATTGGCAGGACAAGGTGTTAATATTGGTTGTTTAGATGCAGCAGTCTTATCTGATGTGTTATTACATGATTTAGGGCGTGGTGTGTGGGCACATGAGCAGACGCTAAAGCGTTATGAGCATCGCCGTAAAGGGCAAAATGATGCCATGATGCATGGTATGTCTGCGATTGGCTGGTTGGAAAAACAAGCCTTCTTTCCATTGATTTGGGCGCGCAATCTTGGCTTGCAACAAGTGGAAAAGCATCAAGTATTTAAAGATACATTTATGGCGAATGCAAATGGCTTATCCGCTATAGCTGACACACGTTACGCCAAAGTTGGGGCGCTGTGATAAATTTTAATCATCAATTTAACTTTTATTACTAATTTGGTCAAAAAAAATACGTTTTTATTGTAATTAACTCTAGTCTAAATCCAAAGAGCTTGCTACATTTCTCGCTAAATCCTAAGCCTTTAGAGCGGGGTTGAAGTCATTGATGGGGAGTTTAGAATGACGGATATAAATGACTATGCCGAGAATGATGATCAGGCAGTAGATGAAGATGAAGCACAAGCGGCTGAGAAGGGTGCGACTGATACTGAGTCGACTATTTCAGATGCTGATTTGGCTGAAGCTGAGACACTGTCTGTGACTGCAAAAAATAAGCAACGTCAGACCTTAGAAGATGAAGTTGCTGCATTTTTAGCACGTGGGGGAAAGATTACTGAAGTACCACCTGATGAATCTGCCTACGACTAAGTTGTAATCAGTAGTAAGATGAAATCTAGACCAATGATATGTTGCGCTTAGTAACGGTGGTTGGTCGCTCATAAAGCATCACAATAAGTGATGCTTTATGTATTTTCAGCCAGCAATTAATTGTGATTGTCTGAGATCGCTTGACTCAACTCTAAAGCACGTTGATAAGCAATTTTTTTCTTTACACCACTTAAGTCAGCAGCGAGCTGTGAAGCTGCCTTAACGGATAAGTCTTGTAATAAGCGCTGTAGAAGTTGATCGAGCGCTTGTTGATCTTGATTCAATTCTGAATCAGTCGAAGCACCACCAATGACCAAAACAATCTCACCTTTTTCTTGATGATGATCTTGTTCAATAAACTCTACGAGTTGTTGCAGTGTCATTTTTTTGATCGTTTCAAATGTTTTGGTGATTTCCCGAGCGAAACCGACTGGACGATCAGCTCCAAAGATTTGGCACATGTCTTTGACACAAGCCAAGATGCGATGAGGAGCTTCATAAAAAATCAAAGTTTGGCTTTCATCTTTAATTTTTTCAAGTTGCGCCAGACGTTGGCTCGATTTAGATGGTAGAAAACCCACAAAACTAAAGCGATCGCTTGGTAAACCAACACTACTTAAGGCGGCAATGGCTGCGCATGCTCCTGGAATGGGAGTCACACGAATACCATTTTCCTGTGCTGCACGCACTAGTTTAAAACCTGGATCACTAATTAAAGGCGTACCCGCATCACTGACAAGCGCAATATCATGGCCATTCTTAAGTTTTTCGATAAGTGAACTAATCACATGACTTTCATTGTGATCATGGCAAGCTGTGAGTGGGGTTGTAATATTAAAGTGTTTGAGCAGTTGAATTGATTTACGTGTATCTTCTGCGGCGATCACAGTAACATTTTTTAAAACTTCAACAGCACGAAAGGTCATATCATCCAAGTGCCCAATTGGGGTCGCTACGACAAAAAGTTGAGCACTCATAGAAGATTCTCCAAATATTAAACAAAGTATTGATGCAGCTGCTTGAAGCTGACTTCGACTTGATTTGATCAATACGTCCAAAGCAGCGCGGTTATTCTACCTGAATCTAGGGCTTTGGCGGGAGCTTCTTCAATCAATCATTAAAATGAGTGACATATGTTGTAGCTCGGCAGGATGACTACAGGAGAATCATCGTGATGATACGCCTCGGACAGTGGGCTGAGTTAGAAGCAGCACAGCGACTGCAAGTAGCAGGTTTTGAGGTTGTGGCGCATAACTACTATAGTCGCTATGGTGAAATTGATTTAATTGCGTTACAAAGACAACAATTGATTTTTGTCGAAGTTAAAGCGAGAACTGTGAGCCAATATGCCACAGCTGTTGAAACTATTAGCTTGGTTAAACAAGTAAAAATCATTAAAACAGCACTGTCATATTTGCAAGCCCAGCCTAGACTGTTAGAGTATGATCTACGCTTTGATGTTATCTGTTTTGATTTTTATCGAAAATTTGCAAAAAATGTACAGTACGAATTCTCGAAATTTTCGTATGATTGGCAATGGATTGAAAATGCATTTCATGTCGATATAAATTTGATTAATTTGTAATTTATGCATCTGTCATTGAACAGAGTCGCTTTTAAAAATATCAGTAGGAGTTTTCCAGCGTGTTAAAACCGATCGTCATCACATTGTTGTGCGCTGTAAGTCTGGCAGGATGTACAAGTTTGATCTCAGGCGGAACTGGGTCTACGCCTGTGGGAACGGAAAGTGGTGTACGCTCATTAGGACAAGTCTTTATTGATTCATCTATTGAACGTACGGCCAAAATTAATTTGTTAAAACTCGATAGCCGTTTCAAACAATCACGTGTAAATACCAATAGTTTTCATAGTAATGTTTTATTAACTGGGCAAGTGCCTGACGAGCATTTGAAAAAATTAGCTGAAGAAAACTTACGTGCAATGAGTGATGTAAAAAGTGTGCATAACTACATTACTGTCGGTGAGCAAATTGGCTATAACACCATTATGCAGGACTCCGCTGTGACTGCGAATACGCGTGGCCTATTGATGCGAGCACCTGTTATTTCAGACAGTAAGGTGTTAGTACACACGGAAAATGGCATACTTTATGTGATGGGTAAACTCAATAACGCAGAGATTACTGATCTGAATGATGTGCTTTCTAAGGTAGGTAATATTACTAAGATTGTGACTTTAATCGATAATACTCAACAAGCTAGTGCGACGCGTACTGCTGATGTGAGCACAGTGCCTTTAAGTGGGGAGCAGACCCCAGTTGCGATTGAACCAAATGGATTAGAGCAGCAGAATCAGAATGTTCAACAGTAATCGATCAGACTTGTTGCAGTTTGTTCAACGTAACCATCAACACATTAAACAATGGTTAAAAGATTTTAGAGTGTATGACTTAGCAAGTCGTACACTGAACCGTTGCACGCCTCGACAAGGCTATCGGCGAATAGAAAATATTGCTTATGGTTTAAAAGGGCGTCATCGCTTAGATTTATATATCTCAGAACAACAGCGTTTTTCGGCACGCCCTTTGGTCGTTTTTGTCTATGGCGGTGCATGGTTACGTGGTGATAAATCAGATTACCTCTTTGTTGGTGAGGCGTTAACCAGTTGTGGTTATGATGTTGCGGTCATTAATTATCAACATGCGCCACAACACCAATTTCCAAGTTATGTCCATGACGTATCTTTGGCATTGGAGTTTTTAAATCAGCAGCAAGTTAAATATGGCATTTCAACTGAGCAGATTGCGCTAATGGGACATTCTGCAGGCGCATTTAATATCGTGTCTCTGTTGCATCATCCAACAGTTTTGGAAAGTGCCACGCTTGATTGTGTTCGTGCTGTTGTCGGTATTGCGGGACCATATCATTTTGACTATCTGGGTGATCCAATCGCTGCAGATGCTTTTGATCAGCAGATCCCTTATCAACAGGTCATGCCATATTATTTTGTCCGTGCTCACGCTGCACGACATTACTTATTTTTAGCAGCCAAAGATACGGTGGTGATGCCAAGTAATAGTTACGATTTGCATCGTCAGCTTTTAGCGCGAGGCAATCATAGCCAACTGAGTGTTATTCCACGAACCAACCATGTCTCTGTAATGGGAAGTTTTGCGAGCATTTTTAGTCGTTTCTTTAGCACAAAAGCACAAATTATTGCCGCTTTGGATGAGTCTTTTCAAGATTTACTCATCCAAAACTAAACTGGCCTAATCCGCACTACATTGGTTGATTGGGCTGTTATGAATCACATGTTGAATCATACGGTATGCGATACTGCCTGCAATTGGAATTTCAGGCAGTTGATCAAATTTAAAGAATTGAGCATCGCTTATTTCTTCTTCCTGTAAGACTAAATCACCTGACTGATATTCAGCTTTAAAAGCTAACATCAAATTACTTGGAAAAGGCCAAGGTTGACTGGCCAAATATTCAATGTTTTTAACATGTATGCCGACCTCTTCAAGAGTCTCTCGTTGAACAGCCTCTTCTAAAGTTTCACCTACCTCCACAAAGCCAGCGATTAAACCATACATTTGACTTTTGCTATTGGCGTTTTTGGCCAATAGGATTTCATCTGTGCCGCGGGTAATGACCGTAATAACACAAGGTTGCACTCGTGGGTATTGGCGATAAGAGCAGTCAGGGCAGACCATTGCATATTCACTCGGATGTACCTGTGTTTCATGACCGCAGTGGCTGCAAAACTTATGATTTCGGCGCCATTCTAATAATTGTACGGCACGGCTAGCTTGTTCAAATTCGGCAGTAGACCATAGACTGATCAGCTGTCTGATTGGAATAAGTTGATAACCCTCAGGGATTTGATCATCTGGATTTAAATCACGAGCAATGACCTGATCACCTGCTTGGAAACATAGATCATTATCTAGTTTCTCAACTTTGGGTGGTTGGAAATTGACATCTACCAGCAGTTGATCGTGGTGAAAAATATAAGCAAGAGAAAGTTCAGACATAATAAATGGGTCACTATAGAGGAGAGTGAATTACTGGGCAGATTAAACCAAGAGCATCTCTCTAATATAGTCCTCGGGTCATGTAAAACAAGTCATCGCCCATAAAAAAATGCGCTTAAAAACGCATTTTTCTGTCAAGTGATCTGAAAAACTTAAATTTAGACTTGAGCAAAGATACAAGGTTCACCGTTTTTCTCTTGGTATTGCTGTACCCATTGTTCATGGGCTGCTAATTCTTCAACCGAAGGGACAATCACAGGTAAATCAAGTTGTTCGGTTTGTAATTCAATACGCTGTGCATCTTGTTCTGAAGTTGAAGATACTGCATCAATATTGAGAGAGACCTGACCACCCGTCATGGCTAGGTAGACGTCTGACAAAATCTCAGCATCGAGTAATGCACCGTGGTAGGTACGATCACGCTGTGGGATGTCATAGCGTCGTACCAGTGCATCAAGTGAGTTTTTCTGTCCTGGATGTTTGTTTTTAGCCAGTGCTAAAGTATCGACAACTGTACAGACCTCAGAAAGTGCAGGTAGGCCACTACGTGTAAACTCCATATCAAGGAAGTTCATATCGAATGTTGCATTATGCGCAATAATTTCACTACCTTTGAGATAGTCAAATAACACTGCCGAAATTTCTTGGTATTCAGGTTTATCTGCAAGAAATTCATCGGTAATACCATGCACATTAACCGAATCACCCACAGGCTTTTTAGGGTTAATGTAGATATGGATCGAGCTACCCGTCAATTTACGGTTAATCATTTCAATGGCGCCAACTTCTACGATACGGTCGCCATCAGAATAATAAAAACCTGTGGTCTCTGTATCTAGGATCAGTTGACGAGGGCCATGTTGCTCTCGTGTCGTTGGGGTGATCACGATATGCGGATGATGAGAGACAATGTCTGTGGCTGGAGTCACTGGTGTTTCAGTTATTTGAATTTCAGCGCTAAGCTCTGCTTCTGCTTCTGCTTCTGCTTCTGCTTCTGCTTCATTTTCTATAAGATCAAAGCCAAAGGGATCATCTAATAACCAGTCGCTTTCAGATTTTTTTTTTGTATCATCATTCATACTGTTTTTTAAATTTTTTAAGGTTTGATCTGCACCTTGGTTAGCAAGCTGATCTGCTTTTTCATTGCCAGGATCACCTGCATGGCCTTTGACCCAGTTCCATTCAATGTCACGGTTTTTACATACTTCATCGAGTGCTTTCCAAAGATCTGGATTTTTAACATCTTTCCAGTTTTTCTTTTTCCAACCTTCAATCCATTCTGTAATGCCGCGTTTCACGTAGGTTGAATCAGTCCAAACAATCAGCTTATCTGTTGGTGCACAAAAACGTATACCTTCAATGGCTGCAGTCAGTTCCATACGGTTATTGGTCGTATTGTCTTCACCACCACATAACTCATGTTTCTTGTCTGCTGTAATAATATAAGCACCCCATCCCCCTAAACCTGGGTTACCACGGCATGCGCCATCGACATAGAGAGTGATTGTTTGTGTCATAACTTAAACCAACGAAATGTAAAATTGCGGTTGAACATTGGGGGGTAAGAATTTATTGTATATGCAAATTTGAGGTTTCTGCGATAAATCTCAAAAAAATTTAATTTCTTGTAACATTTGTAATCATTTTGAATGAAATAATAGCCTTGTAGATACACACTGCTTCACTAAAATGGCTGCGATAAAACAAATTTACTGTGTTGTTGTCTGGAACTTTATATGTCAAAACCTAGTAGTACAGCGTGGAAAACCACTACATCCACAATTTTTAAACTCTCGATCTTAACTTCTGCACTTGCAGCTTTTGGTCTAACCGGATGTGCTTCCACTCAAAGTTCCAGTACTTCAATCCGAACACAGCCAAGCGGCATGCTTGATGCAAGTAGTTTAGATTCTCTTGAAGATTTACTTTCTGCAACAGATATGCGTGCGGTAGAAGGTGATCGTTTACTTATCTTAAAACATGGTGATGTGTGGAAGCGCATGACTGTCGGTTTTAAAATGGATCTTAATCATTGGGATCCACGTATTGAAGCACAGCGAGGTTGGTTTGCTTCACGCCAACCTTATTTAGAGCGTTTAAGTGCGCGTGCATCACGTTACCTTTATCATACTGTAAAAGAAGCTGAGCGCCGTGGTATGCCAACCGAATTGGCATTATTACCGATTATTGAAAGTTCTTATGATCCGGCAGCAACCAGTAGTGCAGCAGCAGCAGGGATGTGGCAGTTTATTCCAAGTACTGGACGCATCTATGGCTTAAAACAAACGAGCGCATATGATGGTCGCCGTGACGTTGTTGAATCTACACGTGCTGCGTATGAGTTCTTAGGCAGTCTATATAACCAATTTGGTTCATGGGAATTGGCTTTGGCTGCATATAACGCAGGTCCAGGTCGTATTCAACAAGCGATTAACCGTAACCAAGCTGCTGGTTTACCTACTGATTATTGGTCATTAAAATTGCCACAAGAAACCATGAACTATGTTCCTCGTTTCTTAGCTGTAGCGCAGATTGTTAAAAGTCCAAATCAATATGGCGTGAGTTTGCCTCCGATTGCCAACCGTCCACACTTTAGAGAGATCTCTGTTCCAGCAGGCGCACAGCTTAATCAAATTGCCAGTGTGACAGGATTGAGCCGTGGTGAGCTTTATGCCTTGAACCCAGGCCATCGTGGTGAAACAGTGGACTCATCTAGTCCAATGCGTATTTTGATTCCTGCTGACTTGAGTCCAAGTGTGGATAAAAAATTAAAGACCTTGTCAGGTTCGAGTTATAGTGGTGGAGGATATTGGGCAAGTAATAACAGTAGCACTCAACCCACAGTAACCACACCTGCACCAAGTGTCATGCCAAGTGCAACGGTCACACAGTCTGTAACGACGCGTTCGGCTACGACTCCAGCAACCAGTACAACCAATCAATATACTGCAAGCACAACAAATACAGTAAAAGTGCCTGAGACGGCATCAACGACAGCCAGTAAGTTAGCGACTACACCTAAAACAGCTAGTGCTTTAGCGAATTTTGCTGCAAATGCAGATGTCCCAAGTGCGCCACGTATTCCTGTTGCAGTAACTCAAGCGCCGAATATTAAACCTGTTGTGACTGAGCCACCGATTTCTACAAAAGAACGTGAACAAATTTTAGCTGCAGTAAAACGTGATGAAGATAAGGCTGCGTTACAACAGGCATTAAGCCCACAGGCAACTGCAGCAGAGCAACAAGAAGTTGTTAAAGAGTTGACCGCAATTGCGCCACGAGGTACTGAGGTTGTCGATCCTTTAGATGGTAAAATTAAGCTTACAGCGATTCAAACCAGTCAATCTGTTGCTGAGCAACAGGGTAAAGAGGTCAGTGTAGGCTTCTCATATCCTAAGGGTGTAGCTGAGAATACTTCTCCAACTTCAGTTGAAGCAAAACTCAACAGCGGTAAGGTGTTTGAACGTCAGAATGATGACGTAGTTGTTGTACCGCCAAAAGGTAAGCGTACAACTTATAACGTTCTGCCAGGCGACACCTTGGCAATAATTGCGACTAAAAATGGCGTGAACTGGCGTGATGTTGCTAAATGGAACCAAATTGATCCAGAAAGCACTCTGTTTGTAGGTACAACAATCTATCTTTATGATGCTAAACCTGTAACAACTGCACCGCGTGAGCCAGCAATTACAAAATCAGAGAAAGTCACTAGTTATGTTGTGAAACCAAATGACAGTTTGACTGGTGTAGCTGAGCAATTTGGTATGACTGTCGGACAGTTGGCAAGTTATAACAGTCTGTCTGTGACGAGTAACTTGTTTGTTGGGCAGAAGCTGACATTGGTTGATCCCTTACATAGAGGCACGACAGAAAGTAGTGCTGTAAAAGAGCAACAGCGTAATGTGCGTAAAGACAGTCAGATTAAGACCAAAACTTATGTTGTGAAACGTGGTGAATATCTTAAACTCATTGCAGATCGTTATGCGATGAGCAATCAAGAGTTAGCAGATCTCAATGATGGTTTAAGTGCTGGAAGTCAGTTATTGGTCGGTCAGAAAATTCAAGTGCCTTTACAGGAAGTTAATACTGCTGTGAAGGAACCTGTTGAAGCTGCGAAGACAGAAGTCAAAGCTGTAGCAAGAAACCCGAAACTCGACAATATCAAAACTGAAAGCTATAAAGTTCGTCGTGGTGAAACTTTATCGAGTATTGCTGCTGCTTCTGGTATGAGCCTGAATGATTTTGCAAGTTTAAACCAAATCCCAGCGAACAAATCATTGCTTGTGGGACAAACATTGAAGGTACCAGTTGGTAGTCAAGTCCCTGAGTTTTATACTGTTCAAGCTGGAGATAGTCTGACTGCGATTGCTGACAAATACAGTATTTCTCTGTCACAGTTAGCAAACTTAAATAAACTCAGTATTAGTTCTGGGGTGAGAGTAGGGCAAAAACTCAAACTGACTGGTGAACCTGAGCCTGAAGCTAAAACTGCGCCACGCGTCAGTGCGGCAGCCCAGACTGAGGAAAAAACAGTTGAAAAAGCGCCAAATAAAGCAGTTGTTTCAACTAAAAATACTGAAAAGTACAGTGTAAAAGCGGGTGATAGTTTAACCAGCCTAGCTGGTAAAGCGGGTGTTTCTGTGCAGACTTTGGCTGAGATGAATAACCTGAGCCCACGGGCAAACTTGCTTCGTGGTCAAAGCATTTTGCTGCCTAAAACAACCACACAGTATAAAGTGAGAAGCGGTGACTCTCTTATCCGTCTAGCCAATAAGTATGGGGTTGAACCTCAAGCCTTGGCAGAGATGAATAAAATTGATGCGAACACCAATTTACGTATTGGTGAAGTGATCACTGTTCCTAACTAATCGCTTGAACGCTTAAATAAGCATTCAGGCATTATAGGTGGTTGCATGTCTGATCTAAAATCGCGAATAGCGTATGCAATGAGTTTAGGGCTACTGATGTGTAGCCCGAATAATTGGGCTGCGCCGCAAACGACTGCATATTTGTCAATGTATGGTCAGACGCGTTATGCAAAGGTTCCATATTTACCGTATGCCAATCCTGAAGCGCCTAAAGGTGGGCGCTTAGTCAGGGCTGAAATTTCAACTTTTGATAATCTCAATAGCATGAATGGTAAAGGAAGCTATGCAGACGGGATTGACAGTATTTTTGATTCATTGATGAGTCGCTCACTGGATGAACCGGGGGTAATGTATCCATTACTGGCGGAAAAAGTTACGATTGATCCAGAACAAAGCGATTATATTATTTTTCATCTTAATCCTCATGCACGTTTTAGTGATGGACGTCCTGTCACTGCAGAGGATGTCAAGTTTACTTTCGACACCTATCAGACGAAAGCGAATTATGGTTTGCAGATGTACATAGCAAATCTCGATAAAACAGAAGTATTATCTAAACACCAAGTTAAAATGACATTCAAGGGCACAGATAATACTGAGATTGCCAGTATTGTTGCTGAGCTGGCGATTTATTCTAAAGCAGACTGGCAAGACAAAGATTTTACCCGAATTACCTTACAGCCTATTATTGGTTCTGGCCCATATATTATTGATCAAATTGATCCAGGGCGAAGTATTAGTTATAAACGTGATCCTAACTATTGGGGGCGTGAATTAATGGTCAATCGTGGCCGTTATAACTTTGATCAAATTAAATATATTTATTTTCGTAGTAGCGAAGCAGCTTTTGAAGCATTTAAAACTGGTCAATATACGCTACACAACGATAAGCTGACACGAAATTGGATGGTTGGTTATCAGTTTCCAGCGGCAAAGGCTGCGATGATAAAAAAACAAGCCTTACAAACACATAATCCGATACCGACTCAAAGTTATGTATTCAATAATCGCCGTGCACCTTTAAATGACATATATATGCGACAAGCCCTAAGCTATGCTTATGATTTTGAATGGTTAAACAAGACGCTGTTTTTTGGGCAAAACCAGCGCTTAAATAGCTATTTTCAAAATAGTGAGTTGGAGGCAAAAGGACCTCCAAGTGCTCAAGAGCTTAAAATATTGGAACCTTATTTATCTCGTTTAGACCCATTACAACGTCAAGGTGTATTAGAAAACTGGGCTTATCCAGTGTCTGATGGAGGCGGTTTTAATCGTGATAATTTACTTAAAGCACGTCAGATTTTACTTGATGCAGGTTATCGTTATCAAAATGGAAGATTACTCGATTTAAAAGGTCAGCCTATTCATTTTGAATTTGTAACCCACCAGCAAAACCTGCAACGTAGTATTTTACCTTTTATACGTAATGCAAAAAAACTGGGTATTCAAATTGATTTACGCGTAGTGGATTTACCCCAATATATGGAGCGTATGCGTAAGCATGATTTTGATATCACTGCTTTAGTCATGCCACAGTCGATTAGCCCTGGAAATGAACAAGCACAAATGTGGGGCAGTCGAGCAGCAGATGAAGCGGGCAATTATAATTATGCAGG
>NZ_BBRX01000063.1 GCF_000829675.1 Acinetobacter rudis | reverse complement strand
GCTTTATGCAACCAGATCAAAGCCTGAGATTTTTTCTTGGGCATGCCGTTATAACCATGCAAGTAGTTTGCCCCTAAAGTAAACTGTGCGGTTTTATCACCACCTCTTGCCGCTTTTAACAGCCATTTATTGCCAAGCTCTATATTTTTAGTCGTCCCTCGACCACTCATATACAGTTCGCTTAGGTAATACTGTGCATAGGCATCACCTTGCTCAGCAGCTTGACTAAACCAGTCTAAGGCTTGTGTATCACTTTGCGTGACGCCTTCGCCATAATAGTACAACCAACCGAGATAACTCTGTGCTTCTGCTTTTCCTTGAATCGCGGACTTATTAAACCATTCAAATGCCTGCTTATAGCTTTTATTGGTACCTAAACCTTTAAAATACATTTCGCCAAGATAAAACTGTGAATAAGCACTGCCTTGTTGGGCTGCCTTATTGAAATAGTCAAATGCAGTACGATTATTTTGTTTTACACCACTACCACTGTAGTACATCCAACCAAGAAAGCTTTGTGCCTCCGCCTTGCCTTGCGCAGCTGATTGATTTAAATACGTCAAAGCCTTTGAATAGCTTTGTGGCACACCCAACCCTTTCGCGTACATTTCACCTAAAAGATATTGAGCAGAAGCATTGTTCTTCGCGATAGCCTGATCTAACCACTTGGAAGCTTGTTGATGACTTTGTTCGACATCTACACCGTGAAAGTACATCCAGCCCAAATAACTTTGTGCATCAGCATTACCCTGTTCAGCTGCTTTTTTTATCCATGCCACCATCTGCTGCGGATTTTTTAAAGTATATTGCTTCTTGTGATACATTGCGGCTAAAGCCAGCTGTGCATCGATATTTCCTTGCGCTGCAGCTTGTTCAAAAAGTTGAGCAGCCTGTAGGTTATCCTTTCTGACCCCTTCCCCCTTGTAATACAACAAAGCCAATGCATACTGCGCCTTGGCAAAACCTTGTGCAACGGACTTATTCAGCCATAATTCTGTCTGTTCAAGACTTTTATCCACGCCCTGCCCATTGTAATACATCACAGCCAAACCATATTGCGCCTGAGCATTTCCTTGCATTGCCGATTTTTCTAACCATGGTCGTGCCTGAGCATAATCCTGTGCAACACCCTCGCCCTTGTAATACATCGAACCCAACTCAAACTGCATCGCTGCATCACCCTGCTGGGCAGCATGCAAAGTTGTTGAAAAATCTTTGGCATAGAGGGAAGAAATTGGAATGACATGAAGGGACAGCACGAGCGCCAATATTTTTTTATTAAATTTCACAAAGATAAACCAGAGCGATGAATTCTTTATTATTCTAATCCAATTTTAAGCAGCATGACTGAGTGAAATGTATAACAAGATTAAAGCCTAGGTTGATCCCATATAGCCTGTTTATTCCAAGTACGCTCAATAAGCTCTAAAAATAATTTCACTTTAACAGGTAAATATCGCTTTGATGGATAAACGGCACAGATCGGTGGCTCAACATGAGAATACTGCTGCAATATCGGAATCAATCGTCCATCAGCAATATATTGGCCAACTAAAAATGCACCTACATGACATATACCAAAGCCGCAAAGCGCCGCATCTGTAATCGCCTCAGTATTATTAAATGTGATAGGACCATTCACAGGATAATAAAAGTCTTGATTATCCACTTTGAAGCGCCAAGGTACGGCTAACTCTTGATGACTAAAACCGATGAGTCGATGCGAGTTTAAATCGTCTATTTGCAGAGGAGTACCATACTGCTCTAAGTAAGCAGGTGACGCACATGTGACTAATCGATGTGGGGCCAATACTCGTCGAACTAATCGACTGTCATCATTTCCACCGATTCGTATAGCCAAATCAAATGCATCTTTGACTAAATCACAGTAATCATCTGAAAAGTCAATTTCTGCTTGAATTTCTGGCCATTGATTTAAGTAGTCTTGCAAAATTGGCAAGACGTGCAAACGTCCAAAGGCCACAGGTAGACTTATTCGAAACCTGCCCCGTGGATATTGCTTTGCAGTGTTTAACGCACTTTCAGCTTCTTCTATTTGATTTAAAATCTTAATCGCATGTTGATAAAACAACTGCCCTTCAGCACTTAGACTCACTTGTCTCGTCGTGCGATGTAATAACCGAGTATTGAGATGGTGCTCTAATCTAGAAAGTGATTTTCCTACAGCAGAACGAGACACACCCAGTTTTTGAGCTGCTAACGTGAAACTTTGGCATTGTGCAATAGCAACAAAAACACGTAAATCAAATAGGTTATCAAGCATATCGTTCTTTTTATTAGACACCTTTTTTCCCCAATCTTACTCCATTTGCTCAGTTTATCTCCGCAATTGCGCTATGTATAGTTAAAAATTCATGAAAAATTTTGAGCTAAACATGACGGATACCCTTTCATCTATTACACAGGACAACGACACTGTTCAACACAGTCAATGGCTTGCTGTTGTTGTCCTTGCCTTATTAACTTTTGCTGTGGTAACCACAGAGATGCTCCCTATAGGTCTTTTAAATCCAATCGCATCAACCCTCGATTCTTCCACAGGTACCGCAGGGTTGCTCATTTCTATTCCTGCGATTATTGCAGCCCTTTTTGCCCCCATCGTTGTGTTACTTTTTGCCAATATCAACCGTAGAACACTGATCTTATCGTTGGTTAGCCTACTTATTATTGCCAATCTCATGGCTGCATTATCTTCGACTATGGCTTGGTTGCTGATCTCCCGAATTATTGTTGGATTTTGTATTGGTGGAATTTGGGCGATCGCAGGTGGTTTGGCGCTTAGGCTCGCTCAACCCACAGCTGTAGGATTGGCCACATCGATTATATTTGCAGGAATTTCTGCTGCTTCAGTTTTTGGAGTTCCTATAGGGGTATTTATTGACAATATCTTAGGTTGGAGAGCTTTATTTTTGATGATGGCTGTATTCTCGTTCATACTTCTGGTTCTGAGCTTTTTAACCATCCCTTCTCTTCCCTCGCAAACCAGCAACTCAATACGACAGTTCCTCGAAGCTGTTCAAAATAAAAATATCCTCATCGGCTTGTTCATTACACTATTTTTAGTTTCAGGCCACTTTATGGCATTCACTTTTATTCGACCAGTTTTACAAGAAATACATGCTTTGTCTGATCATCAAATCGGTCTTGCGCTATTTGCTTATGGTGTCCTTGGGATGTGCGGAAACTTTGTTCTAGGTATGGCCGCTGCAAAAAATTTAAAATACACCTTATGGGTCATTATTATTGGTCTCATCTTTTCAACAGTTATTTTAACCCTTACTGCAAATCATCAGTTGATCACAAGCACGATCTCTCTACTTGTTTGGGGATTTAGCTATGGCGGCATATCGGTTGCCTTAATGACATGGATGATGGTCAATGCACCTAAACATATCGAAATCGCAAGTGCTTTATATATCTCAGTATTCAATCTCGCCATTGGTTTAGGATCATTCATGGGGGGATATATAGTTGATGCTTATCACTTAACATTGAATATGCACTTAGCAACCTTCATCATTTTTTTAACAGTCTTTTTGCTGGTTCTGGTCAAACTTAAGCATAAAAACTCGGATCTTTAATCCACCCATAAAAAAAGACCCGATATAAAATCAGGTCTTTTATGCGTTCAATACTGCTTAGAACGGTAAATCGTCATCTAAATCTGCTGGTGCTGCAGCTGCAGGCTGTGGTTTAGGTGCTTGGTAGCCACCTTGTTGAGGTGCATTGTTGCCATAACCACCTGGAGCAGGAGCATTGTTATAACCACTTTGCTGCGGCGCATTGTTATAACCGCCAGCTTGGTTATTGTTTTGGTTATAACCACCTTGTTGTGGAGCATTGTTAAAACGCGGCTGGTTATAGCCTTCACCACCTTGTTGATCGCCCTGTTGACGCGAATCAAGCATTTGCATCTGGTCACCACGGATTTCAGTGGTATAGCGCTCTTGACCATTTTGATCAGTCCACTGACGCGTACGCAATGAACCTTCGATATACACTTTAGAACCTTTACGTAAATATTGCTGAGCAATTTCACCTAAACGGTTGTTGAGTACAATACGGTGCCACTCGGTTTGTTCTTTACGTTCACCCGAGGTTTTATCCATCCATGATTCACTTGTTGCAATCGAAAATTGCGTCAGTGAACCACCGTTTGGAAAAGTTTTAGTTTCTGGGTCACGGCCTAAAGTACCAACCAAAATAACTTTATTTACACCACGCATGAGCTGTTATCTTCCTATTCAATTCTGTGTTTAACTTTATAAGAGTTGTGTTCAAATGGCTAGGTCTCTACCTATCAAGTGCGTTAATTCTTGTCGTTCGGTCTCAACTATTTCGCGTTTATCAAGTTTGATGTAGGCAACGTTCTGATCTGACATCACCACAACCTCTTCAACACCACGGAAAGTTAACAGTTTAGCAGTCCACTCTGCCGTAGAGATATGCTCAGGCAAAGTTAACACCATCGAACTTAAGTAACGTGGTTGTTTTAGACCAAAACTGATCAACAACCAAACGATAGCGACTGCGGTTAATATGCCCCAGCCGAGTTCTGTATTGTTCAACATCAAGAGCTGACCACCCACGGTACCACCAACAAAAGCACCTAAAAACTGTGCACTGGCATTGACACCCATAGCTGTTGCTTTTGATTGAATCGGCGCACTTTTAGATAACCATGATGGTAATAATGCTTCCATCACGTTAAAGGCAATAAAGAAAAATGCCAAACCAACAAGTAAAATATACTTTGAATATTCACCAAAACTTAAAATGGCCAGACCGACAACTACAGCTGCAATCGCTGCAATAAAGATTCCACGCATTTGACGATACTTTTCAGCCAAGATAATGCTTGGAAAAGCCACAAATAAACTGGCCACCAATAAAGGTAAATAAACCATACCATGTTTAGATAATGGAATCCCAGCAAACTCGATTAGCTGTGAAGGTAAATAGACAAACATCGCAGTTAACAATAAATGCAGTGAAAAAATCGAAAAATGCAGTCGATTGAGATCCTGCATTTTCAACACTTGTTTTAACTGGCTTAAATAACCTTGTTGAAAGTTTCGATGATGTCGTGTGGTTTTAGGGACCAATAATAAAGTAAAGATCGCCAAGATCCCTAAAATACAGGTCACCCAAAACAAACCCGAAATACCCACTAAGCTGGTCAGCCAAGGCCCTAAGCTAAAAGCAATGGTAAAAGATAGACCTATACTCATTCCCATAATGGCCATGGCCTTGCTGCGCTGCTCTTCGCGTGTCACATCTGAAAGAAGTGCCATCACCACGGCAGAAACAGCACCCGCACCTGCAATCGCTCGACCAACAATTACACCATAAATACTGTCTGACATCGCGGCAACTGCACCACCGACAGCAAATAATAGCAATCCAATCACAATCAGCGTCTTACGATGATAGCGATCGGCCCATAAACTAAATGGGATTTGTAGAATAGCTTGACTTAGGCCATATACGCCAACAGCCAAACCAATCAAAGCAGGTGTTGCATGTTGATATGTCTGTCCTGTCACAGAAAAGACAGGAATGATCATAAACAAGCCTAACATCCGCAGTGCAAAGATACTGCTTAATGCAAACGTTGAACGGCGCTCTAGATTATTCATTATTAAATCATGGCTTAAATCAAAATTTTATCTTCGGTATCATCGCATATTCACCCTCAATTGTGGGAATATTTTACCCAAGCTCATCAGTGATTTTTCACAACGACAACACCCTACTCAGCTGCAATCAACGCTAAATCGTAGTGACCGTTTCTTCTCTAGTCTACTCTTGCTATATTGCCTACAGCATATGTTTAATTTTCATGTAAATAGGAATACATAATGAGCTTTACTCAAGAGGCTTGGCAGCGTAATCAGTCTTTATATCAAAACACTTTGGCTTTGCCATTTAATCAAGAACTCGCCAATGGCACGCTGAATAAAGACGCGTTTTGTCATTATGTCATTCAAGATGCACATTACTTAGAAGCTTATGGCCGTGCTTTAGCGGTATGTGCTGCCAAAGCATTTAGTGCAGATGAGATCATTTTATTCACTGAGTCAGCTAAAGTTGCCATCGTGGTAGAACGTAGTCTGCATGACAGCTTCATGAAAGAATTCGATGTCTCAAAAGAACAATTTGAAACAACACCCCTGACTTTAGCTTGCCATCATTACACGGCTTATCTCACTGCAACAGCGTGGTCAGAAAGTTATCCTGTGGTATTGGCATCATTATTACCATGTTTCTGGATTTATGCAGAAGTTGGTAAAGATATTGTCAATAAAACAACTGAAAATAACCCATTCCAAGCTTGGATCGACACGTATAGTGGTGAAGAGTTTAATCTTGCAGTTGAACAGGTAAAAGCCACGATTGATCGTATCGCAGCACAGTGTGATGCTGTCACAGTTGAAAAGATGCATCAGGCCTATACCCAAGCTGCTGAACTGGAGTGGTTATTCTGGGATAGCGCTTATCAGTTACGCACTTGGCCTGCGGGTCTAAAACAAGCTTAAATTACAATTTACATTTAAAGAGACACAATTTGTCGCAGAGAATGTTCAAGCAAAGCTTGAACATTTTTCACGCGCTATCATATACATCATTCAAATGAACTTTGCAGGATAAATACATGAGCCAAAGCCATATCCGTATTCGAGGCGCACGGACCCATAATTTAAAAAATGTGAACCTCGATATTCCACGCGATAAATTTGTGGTAATCACGGGGCTTTCAGGTTCTGGAAAATCATCACTTGCCTTTGACACCCTATATGCAGAAGGACAACGCCGTTATGTTGAGTCTCTCTCTGCCTATGCACGTCAGTTCCTATCTCAAATGGAAAAGCCTGAAGTTGATTCGATTGAAGGGCTAAGTCCTGCTATTGCGATTGAACAAAAATCTACCAGTCATAACCCTCGCTCTACAGTGGGAACAATTACTGAAATTTATGACTATTTACGTTTACTCTATGCCCGAGTAGGCACGCCCTATTGCCCTGAGCATGATCTACCGATGGTGGCACAAACCATTAGCGAAATGGTTGACGTCGTCAAAGGCTTAGAAGCTGGCACTGCACTCATGCTTCTTGCACCTGTCGTTCGTGAACGCAAAGGTGAATACAGCAATCTATTTGAACAACTGCAAAGCCAAGGGTTTGTACGTGCGCGAGTCGATGGTGAAATCATTGATATCGACACACCGCCTGTTCTAGATAAAAAGAAAAAACACACCATTGAAGTCGTAGTTGACCGTTTTAAAGTCCGTGATGACTTAGGTAACCGTATCGCTGAAAGCTTTGAAACTGCACTACGCATTGGGAGCGATATCGCGATCTTGTCGTGGATGAATGCTGAACAGCCTGAACGTATTTTCTCAGCGAAGCACTCATGCCCTGAGTGTGATCGTGCAGTTGCAGAACTTGAACCACGTCTATTTTCATTTAACAACCCTTTTGGTGCTTGTCCTGCATGTGATGGTTTAGGTACTCGTAGTCATTTTAGTGCAGACAAATTGATCCCAAGCCCAGAGCTTTCCCTTGACCAAGGTGCGATTCGTGGTTGGGATCGCCAACGTCCTTACTACTACACCATTTTACAAAAAGTCGCAGAACACTTTGAATTGTCACTAGATACACCGTGGCAAGAGCTCTCTGCTGCTGATAAAAAAATCTTTCTTTATGGTTCTGGCAAAACTAAGCTTGACCTGAGCTATATCGACGAACGTGGCCGTAAACACAATCGTGTTCAAGTTTTTGAAGGGGTTTTACCTCACCTAGAGCGTCGTTATCGCGAGACAGAAAGTAACTATGTCCGCGATGACTTAGCACAGTACCTGTCCAATGCAGCCTGTGATGTGTGTAATGGTTCGCGTCTCAACGAAATTTCACGTCATGTCAAAGTACAAGACAAAACCATTGCTCAAATTACTAAAATGTCGATTGGCGATGCCGCAGAATATTATCAATCACTCAAGTTGACTGGTGCTCGTGGCGAAGTTGCTGACAAGATCTTTAAAGAAATCCGTGAACGCTTACAGTTCCTAGTTTCTGTAGGCTTAAACTATTTAAGCCTATCACGTTCGGCAGAAACCCTTTCTGGTGGTGAAGCTCAGCGTATCCGTCTCGCTTCACAAATCGGTGCGGGTTTGATGGGGGTAATGTATGTTCTTGATGAACCATCCATCGGTTTACACCAACGTGATAATGATCGTCTGCTTGAAACCCTCATTCGTCTTCGTGATCTGGGCAATACCGTATTAGTCGTTGAACATGATGAAGATGCGATCCGTGCAGCGGACCATATTATTGATATTGGGCCTGGTGCAGGTGTACACGGCGGTTATGTGATTGCTGAAGGAACCTATCAAGAGTTGGCTCAACATGAGGACTCCCTGACCGGTAAATACCTCTCTGGCAAACTTAAAATTGAAGTGCCTGCAAAACGGACCGCTCCTCCGAAGCCTCAAGAGCAAATTAAACTGATGGGTGCCTCTGGCCATAACCTGCAAAAAGTGGACCTCACGATTCCACTAGGCATCATGACTTGTGTGACTGGTGTTTCTGGTTCGGGTAAATCAACCTTAATTAACCGTACCTTACTGCCTTTAGCTGCAACCCAGCTCAATGGTGCAACTACGCTAACTGCGGAACCTTTTGACTCCATTGATGGCTTACAGTTCTTAGATAAAGTGGTCGACATTGACCAAAGCCCTATTGGCCGTACACCTCGCTCGAACCCTGCAACTTATACAGGTTTGTTCACCCCAATCCGTGAATTATTTTCACAAACACCAGAAGCCAAAGCCCGTGGCTATGCCGCTGGTCGTTTTTCTTTTAACGTCAAAGGTGGACGCTGCGAATCTTGTGAAGGTGATGGCATGATTAAAGTTGCCATGCATTTCCTTCCTGATATGTATGTCCCATGTGATGCTTGTCATGGTAAACGATATAACCGCGAGACCTTAGAAGTTGGTTATAAAGGTAAAAATATCTCGGATGTATTGGAGATGACTGTTGAAGATGCGATGCATTTCTTCGATGCGATTCCTGTGATTCATCGTCGTTTGGAAACCTTAAACCAAGTAGGTCTGGGCTATATTCGTCTTGGCCAATCCGCGACAACATTATCTGGAGGGGAAGCTCAGCGCGTTAAACTGGCAAGAGAACTGGCCAAACGTGATACAGGCAAAACTCTATATGTACTGGATGAACCGACAACAGGTCTGCATTTTCATGATATTGCAAAATTACTTGATATCTTGCATGAGCTTCGGAACAAGGGGAATACCATTGTAGTGATTGAGCATAACCTTGATGTCATCAAAACAGCGGATTGGATTGTTGATTTGGGTCCTGAAGGTGGTTCTGGTGGTGGACAAATTATCGCCGAGGGCACTCCTGAAGAAGTAATCGAGTCGAAGTTATCTCATACGGCTAAATTCTTAAAACCATTACTAGGCTAATGCTTAATTATGTGATGTAAATCACACTTATATTAAAATGTAACAGAATAAGTTGCTCAAGCTTTTGAGCAACTTATTGCCATAGTTATTATTTGTTTTATATACATTTTTTAAAATCAACTGATAAGTAAAACAAAACGATCAAGAGTGATAAACAGTCAGTGAAAATTGCATAGTTACTTACAAACTTATACGATGTTCTTAATATTCATCACTTTTATATCTTTTATTTCTACTCAATAAATGCTCATACACTTGTTGTGTGTGCCATTTTAGAGTTGCCTTTTCAAGTCTGACTAATTAAAAAATATGGGGGAGTTATGCCTTCCAAACAGCATACATGGTTTGACAATGTCAATCCTCGTGTATTTCTGAGTACTGTTTGTATTATTACCATTTTCATTGCGCTCATCTTAGTTAACCCTAGCAAATTTGAGCTTTTTGCCAAAGATCTCAATCAATGGATTATTCAATCGTTTAGCTGGTTTTATGTTTTAGCTGTTGCATTGTTTTTGATTTTTTTAGTTTTCCTTGCTTGCTCTGCAATCGGGAAAATTAAACTAGGGCCCGATCATAGTCTACCCGAATACAGTAATGGCTCATGGTTTGCCATGCTTTTTACTGCGGGTATGGGGATCGGCCTGATGTTCTTTGGTGTTGCCGAGCCGATCATGCACTATGTTCGTCCGCCTCAAGGTGAGCCTGAAACCATCATGGCTGCACAGCAAGCCATGCGTGTCACCTTCTTCCACTGGGGACTACATGCTTGGGCTATCTATGCCTTAGTGGGATTGGCACTGGCCTATTTCTCTTTTCGACACAATCTACCATTAAAGATTCGTTCAGCGCTTTATCCCCTGATCGGTAAAAAGATTTATGGCCCTATAGGCGATAGTGTCGACACCTTTGCAACCATCGGAACCATTTTTGGTATTGCAACCACTTTAGGTTTTGGCGTAACACAAATTAACTCAGGTCTGAACTACTTGTTTGGTTGGGAACAATCCATCAATACTCAGCTGATCTTAATTATTGTTGTCAGCCTCATGGCCTCACTATCAGTTGCATTTGGTTTAGATAAGGGCATTAAACGTCTATCTGAACTTAACCTGATATTGGCTGTGTTATTGCTGGTCTTTGTCTTTTTCAGCAGTTCAAGCGTTTATATCTTACAAACCACGATTCAAAATACTGGGCAGTATATTTCCAATCTGTTTAGTATGACGTTTAACCTTGAAGCCTATCACCCAACAGGATGGGTCGGTGGTTGGACGATTATGTACTGGGCTTGGTGGATTTCTTGGTCGCCATTTGTCGGTATGTTTATTGCTCGTGTTTCTCGTGGTCGTACCATCCGAGAGTTTATTGTTGGTGTACTGCTCATCCCTACAGGTTTTACCTTGATCTGGATGGGTGTCATGGGTAATGCAGCTTTACACAGCGTCATTCAAAAAGGTCAAACAGGGCTGATTACAGCCGTACAGCAAGACTCCTCTGTTGCCTTATTTGAGTTCTTAACTCACCTACCTTTTGCTGCCGTATCAAGTATTCTCGCGACGGTACTGGTGATTCTGTTCTTCGTCACTTCGGCCGATTCAGGATCGTTAGTTATCGACTATTTAACAGCGAAAGAAGAAAACTCACCTTTATGGCAACGAGTATTCTGGACTGCATTCATTGCACTGTTGTCTATTTTACTGTTAAAAGCTGGTGGGCTTGCTGCTCTACAATCTGCCACCATCATGAGCGCACTCCCCTTCACCTTTATTTTATTGTTAATATGTTGGGGACTGATTCGAGCTTTACGTCTTGATAGTACCAAAATGCAGGCTCTACAAGATGCACGTATCACACCAAGAGCCGTAAAGAACCCGCGTAGCTGGCAACAACGCTTGGGTTTAATTATGCATTATCCGCACTCACAAGAAGAAGTTGAAGGCTTTATTCAACAACATGTACAACAAGCATTTCAAAGTATTCAAGTTGAATTGCAGCGTCGAGATCTTGAAGTCGAGATTAGCGAAGTTGAACACGGCCTCAAACTCAAAGTTGATCATCACAACGAAATCAATTTTGTCTATCAAGTTATTTCAACTGAAACTGTTGCACCAAGTTTTATGCTCAATGAAGAAGAGCAGCAAACCGAGACAGCACAGTTCTATCAAGCTGAAGTGTTCTTAAAAGAAGGTGGACAAAACTACGATGTGATGGACTGGACTAAAGAAGATCTATTGCAAGATATTATCGATCAATATGAGCGTCACTTACACTTCCTCAATATTGTTCGTAGTTAATGAGATCTTTACCGTGATGAGTTGAGTGATTACTTGTCATGGTTTTACAAACACCAATGCCCTATCTCTTAGATGGGGCATTTTATTATGCTCTATAGCGCAAAATACACATACCTATGGCATCAAAGCGATCATCAATCATTTGATTATTATCTAGATCTCAATCTATTCACTAAGTTTACGACCTCAGTTTAAATGCTTAGAGATGTAACACTCAGGCATTAAAAAAGCTGCCATAAGGCAGCTTCTCTATACTATTTCTGTTTCAGATCTTAGAAACGGAATTTAGCATTTACACCAACTGTATCAGTGTCAAGTTTTACAGCTTGACCATTTACAGCAGGAGCATCTTTTTGGTTAGCGTGTAAGTAAGAAACACCTACAGCAATAGCTGGAGTTACGAAGTAGTTAACGTTCGCACCGTAAGCTTGGTCAAAACGACCAACGTTATAACCGTCGTTTAAGCCAGCAAAGCGAGCACGACCATCAGTACCTACAAAAGTAACACCAACGCTTAACTTAGGATTTAAGTAAAGATCAGCGTTCATGCCGTACATGTTGTTGTCAGCAAATAAACCAGCAACTTCAACACCTACTGCCATGTTAGTACCAGAGATTTGGCCTACATGTTTGATACGAGCAGTACCAGCATCAGTTTTGTTACGGATTACACCAGCAGATTCGATAGTAGAAGCAGCAACACCGTTGTTCATTACTTTAAAAGTATCAAGAACGAATTGGTCTGGAGTACCAGTATAACCAACAGCAACTAGCGTGTTAGGAGCAATAACAGCACCAACTTCTAATGCATAACGGTCACCGTTGTCATCGCTAGCACCATTCTGTTTAGTAATAGAGTGGTTATAAGATGCAGATGCGTATACAGGTACATATGGAGTCGGTACAAAACCTTCAGCTTTTACACCATAGCTGTGGTTTTTAGCTTTTCCATTGTTTTTAACGTCAAGCTCAGCGTAGTTATAAGCAGCAGATACACTAGACGCTTGGTTTAAGAATGCTGCTTCAGCCAAAGGACCTTTTGAAGTATCAACATCTTTAAGGTAATAAGTACCTTGAACACCACCAGTAAAGTTTTCACCGTTGATAGATGCATCTACATATTCAGATTGGCCTTGAACTTCGAATTGATAAGCTTGTGCACCAGTCATTGCCACCAATAATGCGGTAGCTAAACCAAGTTTTTTCATAGTCATTTCCAAAAGTTGAAATGGTTTAAGATGCTCATATTATTATTGTTACACTTTTTTAAGTCAATGATGTTAAAGGATAATATAAAACTACTGGGCTCAGTGACTTGTTAGTCAATGTGACTGTTACAATAAACTTAGTTCACTAGACTGAATAAAAAACATCAATTATAACAAGGCAATATGGCAATTTATTTTCAATAAGATTAGATAATAACCACTAATAAACAGTTATAATAATGATTGGAACAACAGATCGCACAAATGATTATGATCGTTATTTTAAATCATCATTTGTGGAATTTTTAAGAAATATGTCACATTAATGCGCTGAATCACCTCAAATAGAATACAAAATAATCAAAAGAAGCTCTAAAAAACACTAACACGACTAACATGTTGAAATATTATATGATTTTAAACTCTATCTTACATATTCATAAGTTAAGGCAATTATTATCAATTCCAAGTAAATAAGTCAAATTAAGTTTTAAGTACAAACTTAGAGTAATTTCAATAGCGCAATGAACACAAAACTTAATTTATTGATTTATATAATTAAAAAATAAATTTGATTTTTACACCTATAAATTCCATTAAAAAAACACTAACGATATATAACAAGAACTAATAATAAAGCTTAAAAATAAAAAAGCATCATAATGGTGCATAAACTTGATGTATTACAGTAATCTCTAGAGCCAAAACAAAAAAAACCTCAGTTTTCATGAAAAACTGAGGTTTTTATTCGCTAAAACTGAGGCAATTTCAATTATTCTGCTGAAAAATAATTATATATGCGCCAATAGGGTGCATTATGCACTACTTTGCAGCACATGTAAATGCTCGTCACACACATTTAGTGAATATCAAACTGATTCCTTATAAGTCATGTTACCCCTGATCAGATGAACATGCTTATGGTCAATAAGCACTGTTTGTTGTAGCAAGTAAGATTGCAAGATGCCCATTGGCAAAATCAAACCATCACCATGAATCCCAACTATGGCCAGATAAAAACCTTACACATCGCCCGTCTAATGCCCACAAAAAAGGCTGTCCGATGACAGCCCTTAAAGTATTTGTAACTTATCGCTTAGTGATCTGATGCACCTGATGCACCAATACCTGTCATAGAGCGTACGAACTGCGCATCATATGCTTTACGTTCACGTTGCGCGCGATCTGACTTATCTGTGATCGAGAAGAACCAGCAGCAGAAGAACGCTAACGGCATTGCAACAATTGCAGGGCCATTCAATGAACTAGGTGCAGTATCCGCTAGACCTAATGTGTCTACCCATACAGCCTTAGAAAGAACGATTAATGTCACTGCGCCAACAAGACCAACAACACCACCAATCACCGCACCACGTGTTGTTAAACCTTTCCAGAACATTGATAACACCAGTACTGGGAAGTTTGCACAACAAGCAACAGAGAATGCTAAACCAACCATGAAGGCAACGTTTTGTTTCTCGAACAAAATACCCAAGATCATCGCCAAGATTGCCAACACTAAAGTTGCGATCTTAGACATACGCAATTCTGATTCAGGTGTAGTTTGACCTTTTTTGAATACGTTAGCATATAAGTCATGCGAGATTGCTGAAGCACCTGAAAGTGTTAGACCAGCAACTACCGCTAAGATTGTGGCAAAAGCAACAGCTGAGATAAAGCCCATGAATAGGTCGCCGCCTACTGCTTCACTCAAATGCACCGCAGCCATGTTGTTACCACCAACCAACTCAAGCTTACCAGTCAAAGCACCTTTCGCTAAGTCTAGGAACTGAGGGTTGTTTGAAACAAATAGGATTGCACCAAAACCAATGATGAAAGTTAAAAGATAGAAGTAACCAATGAAACCTGTTGCATAAACAACTGATTTACGTGCTTCTTTAGCATCTTTAACTGTAAAGAAACGCATCAAGATATGTGGTAAACCTGCTGTACCAAACATCAAAGCCAAACCAAGAGACAATGCATCAATTGGGTTTTGCGCTAGACTGCCAGGACCCATAATTTTTGACGCATCTTCAAAGCTAATGCTACGTACTTGGCCATACACTTCAATCGATTTAGTAAACATGTTTGAGAAACTAAAACCAACTGAACTCAGTACCATATACGCCATGAAAGTCGCACCACTCAAGAGTAATACTGCTTTAATGATCTGTACCCAAGTTGTTGCTAACATCCCACCGAAGATTACATAAGCCATCATCAAAAGACCGACAATAACTACAGCAATGTTATAGTTCAAACCGAACAACAGTTTAATCAACTGTCCAGCACCAACCATTTGTGCGATCAAATAGAAAGCAACAACGACGAGTGAACTAATTGCAGCCAAAGTACGTACAGGCTTTTCTTCTAAGCGAAATGAAACCACGTCAGATAGGTTAAATTTACCTAAGTTACGTAAACGTTCAGCAACGAGGAAAAGAACGATTGGCCAACCCACCATAAAGCCGAGTGAGTAAAGTAAGCCATCAAAACCAGAACTAAATACCATTGCGGAAATCCCAAGGAAGGATGCCGCAGACATATAGTCACCTGCAATTGCTAGACCATTTTGAAAACCACTAATACCACCACCAGCAGTATAGAAGTCTGAAGTACTTGTTGTTTGCTTTGCTGCCCATTTTGTAATGAGCAAAGTAAAGCCAACGAACACCACAAACATGATAATTGCAGGCCAGTTTGTCGCTTGTTGCTCAGCAACACCTAAGTCAGGTGCAGCTTGTGCCCAAGTAGACATCATTGCAGATGCCGCAAGTAAAGCCTTAGCTTTATATGAACTCCATTTCATCTTAGTGCGATCCTTTTCCTTGAGTAATTTGTTCAACTTCTTTCATTGCTTCTTGGTTCAATCGATCCAGTGTCCGGTTCGCAATAAATGAATACACACCACACAATACAAATGACAAGACAATAATGCCTAGACCCAGTGGAATCCCCCACGTGGTTACTCCGCCACTAAATGAAGTCATTAAGAATTCTTTGTTGTAGCCAACAACCAGCATAAATCCAACATAAACAACCAACATAATTGCGGTTAGTGTCCAACTCAGATTACGCTTTTTGATTACCATTTCCTGAAACTTAGGATTTTGTAGAATACGTTCTACCTGTTTTTCATCCATAATCATGCTCCTGCAGACAACCAACCTTGGTTGTTTATTGAATTTTTTTTAGATAGCGTAAGGTAACAAGCTTAGGTGTAGTAAGTAACTTATACTTTGGTCGTTAAATTTTTTGACAAATAACTGTATTCTGATGAGATGAGCTATCATATTGTGAAGAAATAACCATGTGGTCCTTATGAATAGCTGGCTCATTATTGGAGCACTTGCGCTCTATATTTTCATACTTTTTGCTTGTGCTTTCTTTGGTGAAAAACATGCGAGCCGTTTAAGTACCCGTGGTCGTATGTTTCTATTCAGCCTAACCTTAGGTGTCTACTGTTCCTCATGGACTTTTTATGGTGCCACTGGTGCTGCTGTTCGAGAAGGGGTCATTTTCCTTCCAATTTATTTAGGCCCACTACTCTTTGTTGGTATTGGTTATGACATTTGGCGTCGATTAGGCCGTGTTAGACAACATCATGCTATTTCTTCTATTGCAGACTTTATCGCTGCACGTTATGGCAAAAGTGGCTCACTCGCATCATTGGTAACGATTTTAGCAGTAATCGCGATCATTCCCTATCTTGCTTTACAATTAAGAGCAATTGCCCTGAGCGCCTCTGTTATTTTAGACCAACAAACGCAGCAGATCGCAACAATAACAAACACCGTATTGGGTCTTACCGCAATTTTAGCGATTCTCGCAATGATGTTTGGTACTCGCCAAATCGCCAATACAGAACAACATGGCGGGCTCATGTTGGCAGTTGCCTTTGAATCATTTGTAAAGTTATTTGCCTTACTGAGTGTCGCACTATTTTTTATTTTCGAATCGCCACTGAATATCATACAAGTCAGTCAAGATGTACAAAACACATTCCATGAAGTTCAACTCTTTGGCGTACCAGAAACATTCTGGGTACAAACACTACTCGCGGCATTGGCAATTATTTGTTTACCTCGCCAATTTCACGTAGCTGTAGTTGAACTACATGATGAAAAACATATACGAGGGGCTAGGCGCTGGTTTGCAGTCTATTTAATATTAACTGTATTTGCCATTATCCCGATTGCCAGTTGGGCCATGCACGCAGCGCCGCACTTTCTCAAACTTCCAGATGTAGCTGTACTGTCCCTACCTTTAAGTTATGAACAAGAAGGTTTAGCCTTATTGGCCTTTTTAGGTGGCTTCTCTGCGTCTACGGGTATGTTGCTGGTCTCTTCAGTTGCCCTGTCTATCATGTTAAGTAATGACTTGATTATGCCTGCTTTATGGCATTTTGGTGTTATTTCCCGTCATGACAAGCGTTTACCTGTAATGCTTAAAATGACCCGCCGCATTTGTATTTTAGCGGTGATGTCTTTAGGTTTTTTATTTTTCCACTTTTTTAATGATATTGATCAACTCTCGGTCTTTGGTCTGTTGGCCTTTAGTGCTGTTGCACAGTTCTCCCCTGCACTGATTGGTGGTTTGTATTGGCGTGGGGGCAGCCAACAAGGGGTTTATGTTGGTTTGATTACTGGTTTTGTTCTTTGGACTTATACACTACTTTTACCCACTATATTACGCAGCTTACCAGAGCAATATCATGAGCTGAGTCATTCTTTCCTGGCCTACGGCCCTGCAGGAATCAATTGGCTAAGACCCGAAGCATTACTGGGTTTTGAATCATTTGCGCCACTCACCCACGGTGTAATTTGGTCTTTAGGTCTTAACATTATTTGTTTTATCTGGATTTCTCGGGTCTATCGCCCTAGCGTTGCAGAGCAAATTCAAGCTGAAAGTTTTTTCTATTATCAAAGTAAGCCGCTACCCTCACAAAGTACCAATACTGACCTGAATTATGTGCACCATGAAGTTGCACGTTTAAAAGTTGGTGACTTAATTGCGCTAGCAAAACGAATTACAGGTGATGAGCCTGCTATCCAAGCTTTTAATCAGTTCTGTCAACAAAACGGTGTCGTTCTCAGTGAGCATAGTAGTGCCAATGGGATGTGGTGGCGTTTTACTGAACAATACCTTGCAGGAACTATTGGTGCTGCCTCTGCACGTACCCTACTGACCACAGCTATGGTCAATAATGGTCTTGCTGTGGGTCAGGTCGCCAATATTCTTGACCAAGCATCACAGTGGCAACGCTTTAACCAAAACCTAATCATGACCATGATCGATCACACCACACAAGGTGTGAGTGTGGTGGATGAAAACATGTGTTTAGTGGCATGGAATAATCAATACCTTAAACTTTTTGATTATCCGACAGATCTGGTTTATGTAGGCTGCCCTATTGCAGATTTAATTCGCTATAACGCAGAACGTGGTGAGTGTGGCCCGGGCTCTATTGAAGAACATGTCCGCAAACGAATCCATTGGATGAAAGTTGGTAGTGCACATGAGTTTGAACGAATCCGTAAAGATGGCCGAGTTATTCAGATGTGTGGTAACCCGATCCAAGGGGGTGGTTTTGTTACGACCTTTGCAGATATTACTTCTTTCCGTGAAAATGAGGCGTTCTTAGAGGCACGGGTTCAAGACCGTACACAACAGTTGGCCAATGCGCTTTCAGAACAACAACTTGCACGTGAACAAGCAGATCGTGCCAATATGTCAAAAAGCCGTTTTATTGCTGCTGCAAGCCATGACTTATTACAGCCTATGCATGCTGCAAGGCTGTTTAGTACCGCACTTGAACAAAATCTTGTGAGTGCAGAAGATCTTAAAATCATACAACAACTTGATCGATCTCTTTATGGTGCAGAATCAATGCTGTCTGCATTATTAGACATTGCTCGACTCGAAGGCGAAACCATACAACCAAAGCGTCAAGCTTTTCCATTGCATGATTTGTTAAATGACCTAGAGCTACAGTTTAAGTCTATTGCCGCACAGCGTTCGATCCAACTTAAAGTCCATGATACTCAATTCTGGATTGATACAGATCCGCAGTGGATTCGACGCATTATCCAAAACTTTGTCAGTAATGCTTTACGCTATACAGCCAAGGGCCGTGTAGTGGTCGGTATTTTACGTTCAGCTGAACGTCCACAGCATATTCGTATAGGCGTTTGGGATACAGGGCCAGGTATTGCTGAAGAGCAACGTATTAAACTATTTCAAGAGTTTGAACGTTGTGGCCATACCTCACCTTGGGATGAACATGGCCTAGGTCTAGGTCTGGCAATCGTACAACGTATGACAAACTTACTGGATTATCCTGTGTATGTTTATTCGCAATTAGGCAAAGGTTCATGTTTCATGATTGAAGCACCCATTGTTCCTGCCCCTATTCGTCAGGCACAAACAGCAGCACAAATTTTACCTATTAGTGATCATGCTATGAAGATACTGTGCTTAGATAATGATGAAAGTATCTTAGATGGAATGTCTACATTATTAGGTAAATGGGGATATACGGTTTTTAAAGCAGTTAATCCACAGCAGGCATTAGCCATCATTCAGCAGGAGAATATTCACGTTTGGCTAATTGACCAACATTTAAATGACAATGAAATTGGACTAGACTTTATCAAAGCACACCGTACAGATGCAGTTGCAGTAGCCTTAATCACTGCAGATTCTGATCCTGAGCTACCACAACAACTTAAAGAGCTCAGTATCGTGCTACTTAGAAAACCGTTAAAACCAGCAGCACTTAGAGCTTGGCTTTCAAGTCTTAAATTGAAGCCTTAAATTGGCGGTGTATCGATCATGTGTTGAGCGTTAAAGCTATTTCAGCTGAATATAAAGCATTAGCGCTCAACCAAGATTGAACAAGTTATCAGTACATAAGTTAATTTAACCTGGTCTATGGCAAAGATGATCAATTTGTTAAGATAATATGCGTACACTTTGTTACTATTACATAACACATTGAATTATAATAATTTATAAGAGTAAAACAAAATATATATACTTTAGTCGCATTCCTATTGTACTTTAAATAACACATAAACTTATAACAACTACTGATTCAAACATTCACTCATCATTATGTGATGAATTGATCAAAGAATCCTCAGCGCAGGAGTTTTATCATGAATATTTCAAATTATACTTCAACAGATCAACAACAATCACAGCAGTTCCATCGACAATATGGTGCAAATGCCTTTCTACCTGATATTAACTGGTCAGAAATCTTTAAAATGAGTCAGTTAAAAAGTACCCACTTACAGGCATTAGACACACTGTATCGAAGTGCAGTACCACTGGCCCTTAAGGTTTTTGAGGAGCTTCATTTTGATGTCTTTAGCCCAGTTGCCTATCATCCACAAGGTTTAGGTTTATTTGAAAAACTTTCACAGCAAGAACAACACCTACTCGAAACATTAAAAGCTGAATGTGATTGCTTAAGTGACGAAGTCCGTCACCAAATATGGAGTATGTTATTACGTGGTGGCGCGGTACTGGTCTTCAAAGCTTGGTTGGCAAAAGTAAAAACTGGTCGAGATCAACTTGATATGAGTCAATTTGATGAGCTCTCTGACTTACTCTTTGTTAAAACAGCACCTCACACACTTGCACAACAGCTCAATATCGATACCAATGCACCATACGACCATATTTTCTTGATGTATGGTGATGACATCTTATTGGACCGTTTCAACAGTCTTGAAACGGCTGCACTATTCGTCAAATTAGGTGTTTATGATGCAGCATTTCTCAGTCTACGTGATGAGCGCGTAGCAGACTACCTCAAGGCACAAGGCATGGTCACTCAGGATCAGATTGATGAATTACAGTGTGCGCTAAATCCGCTACATTGCGATAATTTAACCCCTAAACAAGATTGCCTCGTTTAAACACATCTTAGATTTATAAAATGGTCGTTAGGGTTCAAAGCACGAAAGTCTTTGGACCCTAAAATGAATTATTTAATTCTCTTTTCTTCAATGTCCAAAGCATTAATCGCTAATACGGCTTGGGTACGGTTTTGTACACCTAGCTTTCTAAAAATGGCTGTGACATGGGCTTTGATTGTTGCTTCACACACTTCAAGCTCATAGGCAATTTGCTTGTTCAGCAAACCTTCTGCAACCATCATAAGCACTCTAAACTGTTGTGGTGTGAGTGATTGAATACGTTCAGCCAAAGCAGTTTCGTCAGCTTTACGTGGGTCAAAACTTAGATTACCTGACATATTTGGTGGTAACCAAATTTCACCATCAAGTACATGTCGAATCGCTTCACCAATATGACTAGGATGAGCAGATTTAGGGATATAACCGCTTGCACCATGTGCAATAGAGCGTTGAATGATTGAAGCCTCTTCATGCGCAGATACCACTATAATTGGAATAGCTGGATATTGTGCGCGCACATGCACTAATGCTGAAAATCCTGAAGCACCAGGCAAGTTCAAATCAAGTAGGACCAAGTCTGGTTCTGAACCACTCTCAAGGCGTTCATAGAATTCATTTACAGCCGCGGTTTCATGAATCTGCGCCTGAGGAAAACTATAACGCACAGCTTGAATTAAAGCGTGGCGAAACAGAGGATGATCATCAACGATTAAAATATTCATAAGCGTATCGAGTAGTCTCTAGTACAGTTCTCCGTCTCAACTGCACTATTACAATAAGTGATAGATAGATATTAACGAATTTCGCACCAAAATACTTGTTTAAATTCACAGTTAAACATTGATCAGTACAATTCAGTTTTATAAATAAAGACATCACAATCATTTATGAAGAAGAAAACACAAAACCAAGTGTGCTGAAATTTGAATTTACTATTTAAAATCAATTAATTAGAAATAACATTATAGCAATAAAGGCATATTAAAAAAAATGCTATTTAATCTTATTTTACTTGGTTTACAACAGCAAATATTTATAGCTAAATCACTATAATTTAGAAATTAATCAAGGACAATCAACAAAAATTGAAGCAGAGTCTGTGAGATCTAACGATGATGCTTTTAACCGATAACAAAAACAATAAAGTTGTATCTCAATGACCTCCTAGACTCGGCTCGGGGGTCTTTTTTATCCCCCACCTTTAACTCATTTTCACTAAGAAGAGGTTATCTGAAGAATTGAT
>NZ_BBRX01000064.1 GCF_000829675.1 Acinetobacter rudis | reverse complement strand
TCAGATGGATTGTTAGGTACATTTATAGCACTTTTTAGATTAGCAGGTGGTATTCTTTTTGCATTTGCCTTCTTGTACCTTATTGTTGATGGCTTTGCAGGTGTGTTATTAGGATTTGTTTATTATGGTGTTGTTTCAATTATGAATTCAACGTTTTTGATAATCTTAAAAAACAAAATGTTTTTACGACCTAAAAGATAACAATCCACCCAAATCACCCAAATCACCCAACAAACCGCAACACCACATCATAAACACTAGCCCTATCAAACAACGATAGGGCTTTTTTTATGGCACGTGCACCAATTAGAACACCGGGCAAAGCAGCCACGGCGGAAGAAACCACCACAACCGCCACTGAAACAGAAGTGACTAGTACAGCTAGTACACCAGTTCAGCTGGTGAACCAGTCTGAGCAAGAGCAGACGGCAGCCACGGCGGAAGCTCCAAGCTACGAAGATCTGCAAGCTCAGATCAACGAAATGAAGCAGCTTCTAGCATCCCAAAATCAAAATCCATCTAGTGCAGTAAGTGAACCAGTAGCACAGCATGTACGTACACGTGATGTTATTGGCCCTCATGGTTGGACGAAGGAGGTTATCTGATGGGAGGTAAACCTAAGATCGTTCAGCAAGATCCCGAAGCTGACGCACGTAAAGCTGCAGAAGAAGCTGCAATTAAAACCAATGCTAAAACAGCACAGCGTAATAAAAACCGCAGTCAATCAATGTTAGCGGGTGCTGATGCTCCACAGCAGAAAACAACTCTAGGCGGTGGCTAATGAAACCAGATCAGTTATGCAGTCGTCTTTCTCAGTTGAAGTCAGCACGTTCTACCTATGAAAGCCACTGGCGTGAATGTTATCAATTTGGTGCACCTGAACGTCAGCAGTCTTTCAGCGGTGGTGCGGTGATGGGTAAGGAGCGAGAAACTCAGCGTGCTGATCTGTTTGATTCCACGGCGGCAGAGTCAGTTCAATTGCTCGTTGCTTCAATTATGTCAGGTGTTACTCCATCAAATGCTTTGTGGTTTGAAGCTGTGCCAGATGGCATCGACGATCCTACAGATCTAAATGATGGTGAGCGTTGGCTAGAAGATGTTTGCAATTTCATATTCAGAAACATTCATGCAGCTAATTTTGACAGTGAGGCACCTGAAACCGTAACTGATGTAACTGTTGCGGGATGGGGTGTTTTATTTGTTGATATTGATCGTGATGCAGGTGGCGGCTATGTCTTTGAGTCTTGGGCAATAGGTGATTGCTTTATTGGATCTACTCGTGCCGATGGGATTGTAGACACAATTTACCGTGAACATCGCATGACTGCAGAAGCCATGATTAATGAGTATGGGGAGAACAATTGTCATACCTCAATTGTTGAGCTGGCCAGGCGTAATCCTAATGAGCTGGTCAAATTACTTCATGTGATTTGTCCACGTAAATCAAAAGGTGCGGGGCAACTGGCTTCTGATATGCCTTTTGCTGCTTATCACATCGACATTACAAATAAGCACATGGTTAAGGAGTCGGGTTATCACGAGTTTCCTTGTGCTGTACCTCGTATGCGTCGAATCCCTAACAGTCTGTATGGCAACGGCCAGATGTCTTATGCCTTGCCTGATGCCAAGTCTGCTAATCGTTTGATGAAAACAACACTTGAGTCTGCAGATCTGGCACTAGGTGGGATGTGGATTGCCGAAGATGATGGGGTGTTAAACCCACACACCATGAAGATATCTGCGCGCATGGTTATTGTTGCAAACTCTATTGATTCAATGAAACGCCTAGACGATGGAACAAACTTCCAAGTAGCTGAATATCTCCTTACAGGCCTGCAGGGCGGTATTCGTAAAAAGCTTATGGCTGATCAGTTGCCTCCGATCGGTACACAGCAAATGACAGCAACAGAAATCAATACACGTGTAGCACTTATTCGGCAGATGTTAGGTCCTGTTTATGGTCGTTTCCAAGCTGAATACCTAATCCCAATCCTTGACCGTTGTTTTGGCTTAGCGTTCCGATCTGGTGCATTAGGTGCACCACCAGAAGAACTTCAAGGTCGTAATCTTTCTTTTAGGTTCACATCACCTATGGCCCTTGCTCAACGTGCTGAGAAAGTCGCAGCTACAGAGCAATTCATTGCCAGTGTTGCAGCAGCTGCAGAAATTGAACCTACGATGTTAGACAACATCAACTTTGACGCTGCAGCACAAATTATGGGTACTGGTCGAGGTGTACCTGCTTCTGTGCTTCGTAGTGCTGATGAGATCCAACAACTACGTGCTGAACGCCAAAAGGCACAGGAAGCACAAGCAGAACAACAGCAGCAACAAGCCATGCAAGAAATGGCGGGACAGGCTATGGCCAAAGGTCTTGAGGGGCAAATGGCGCAACAAATGGGCGGAATGGATAGTGAGGTTATGCAGTGAGTGAGCAAGAGGAAGTTTTAGAAACAGGTAACTTTGCCAAGCGTAAACATGTCAGTAAAGCCACAGCAGAAACTTACCGCAATGTATTTGATCTCGATGTGAATGGACAACGCATCCTTGAGGATCTAGTGGGTCGTTTTTGCAAATCATCTTATGTACGTGGTGGCCATGATGCTGAGCGTGAGTCTTGCTTTCGAGCAGGGCAGGCCAGTGTAGTAAATCTTATTTTGACAAAGATCAATCAAGCGAATGATCCAAATTACAAACCAGAGGAATTAAACGATGAGTGATGAACTTAACCAGGAACAAAACCAAGATCAAAACAACCAAGGTGGTGA
Organism: Acinetobacter rudis; assembly: GCF_000829675.1. GTDB lineage: Bacteria > Pseudomonadota > Gammaproteobacteria > Pseudomonadales > Moraxellaceae > Acinetobacter > Acinetobacter rudis. The sequence continues at coordinate 19,050 of NZ_BBRX01000064.1, read as the reverse complement.
GCAAAATCAAAGTTTGCTTGGTGGTGGCCAAGATCAGCAAGGCGGTGAACAAGGCGATGGAGAGGGCAATCCAAATCAAGAGCAAGGGTCACAGTTAAACGGTGCACCTGAATCAATTGATGACTATGACGTTAATGTCGATGGTTTTGATTACGCAGAGTTTAAGGCCATTCCAGAGAACCAAGAGTTTTTAGAACGTGCACGTGCTGCAGGAATGGACAACAACAGTCTTAATTTCTTGCTAGGTGAATACAGCCAGTTAATTCCAAACCTTATGCAAGCTAATGCTGCTTTAGAAAATGAAGCATGTTTTGAGCACATGACTGATGTTTGGGGTGCTGATACCAGTGCTAACTTTGGCTATGCACAAGCTGCAGCAAACAACGCTATTCAAAATGGCATTTTAACCGCAGAAGAAGTGAATAGCCCTGAGTTTGGTAATAACCCACTGGTATTAAAGATGGCTGCATTTTATGGCCAACAACTCAACGAAGATGTACGCCCCAATAACACCCAACAAAGCGGAACTACTTCTGTTCAAGAATTAATGCAATCAGAGGCATATCTAAACGAAAGCCACCCTGACCATAAACAAACTTTTGCAACAGTCCAGCAATGGTATGCAAAAAATAACTAAGGAGCATTAATTAATGCCTATGCCGAATCAAAATCGTATCACTGCTGCATTTGTTCAGCAGTTCCATGACACGTATGAAATCGCAGCAATGCAGAATGAGTCACGTTTGCTGCGAACTGTTCATAATCGCGGGAAAATTACAGGTGAGTCATTCACTGTAAATGATATGGGCCAAGTGGAAATGAAGCCTGCGGGTGAACGCTTTGGTGACACTGAATGGACAATTCCAGATGTTGGTGTTCGTACGGCTTTAATGGCTGATTACGATCTATTTATGCCAATTGAAAACCGTGATATTCCAAAGCTTAAAGCGTTGCCTGCTGACAAATATATGAAAAATTTGATCAGTGCTAAAAACCGTCAGACAGATGATATTATTTATCAAGCTTTGATCGGTGGTGTGACTCGCACAACTGTTGATGATGCGGGTACTAAATCAGTGTCTGTGGTTCAATTGCCAGCAAAGCAAATTATTGCAGCTGACTTTGGTGCATCACTAAAAGAAAAAATCATCAAAGCAAAATCACTGTTCCGTGCAAACGAAGTAGATGAGCATAACGGTGAAACCATCTACATGCTTTATACATCGGACATGCTTGCTACGATCCTCGGTGATACAACGCTTACCAGTGCTGACTTTATGGCAGGGAAAATGCTACAGGAAGGGGGTGTGGGTGGTAAGTGGATGGGGGTTAACTGGATTCCTTACGAAAAGTTAAAGCAAGGTGCAACGGCTGGTACAAAACGTGCAGTGATGTACACCAATACTGCAGTGCATTTTGGTGATGCTGATATTACTGGCTTTGATATTTCAACTCGTCCAGACAAGAAAAATATCAAACAGGTGGGTGGTGTTCATTCATTCGGTGCAGCACGTGCCAATGAAGTGAAAGTGGTAGCAATCGACTTTACAGTTTAATTAGTCCTAGCCCTGCATTCGTGTGGGGCTTTTTCATATTGAATAAATTTATAGGTAAATAAAATGAGCAATACCGAAAAACAGATTGAGCAAGAGATCCAAGACAAAGGCTTAAATGCACCACGCTTAACACCTGATTATATTGATTCAATCATATTGAGTGAACATTATTTTATTGCTGGCGATGCTGTTGGCGCTTACTACAGCAAAGATATGCCAGAAGCATATAAAAAATCTGATGCGTTAGATACTTTGACTTTTTGTATTCTTGTTTTAAAAAATGGTTTTACTGTAACTGGTGAATCAGCATGTGCAAGTCCTGAAAACTTCGACAAGATCATTGGTCAGAAGATTGCCTATGATAATGCACGTAACAAAATTTGGCAGCTTGAAGGTTATTTACTGAAAGATAAATTACACAACGCTTAACACACAACAAATCGCACCTAAAGCCCTTGCATAGTTCCAGTAACATGCGAGGGCTTTTTTATGACAACCACTAAAATATCAATTTGCAACATGGCACTAAATCAAATTGGTGCTAAATCCATTCAATCCTTTGATGATCATACGGATAACGCACGTCGTTGCGCTGTGCTCTACGATCAGACACGTAAAGCGCTGCTACGTATGCATCCATGGTCATGCGCTAAGAAACGCACACAGCTTGCACCAGTGTCCACACACCCTGTTTTTGATTATGCACACGCATTTCGTTTGCCGAGTGATTTTGTGCGCCTATACAGCACAGGATCTACCAACTTCGAAATCGAAAATAATCATATTCTTTCTAATTTGAATGTGATTAATCTGACTTATATTTATGACAACAATAACGAAGACACTTGGGATTCACTACTTGTCGAGGCTATGACTTACTACATGGCACACAAACTAGGTAAAGCAATCACTGGTAGCAATGCTGAGTCTGATAGTGCATGGCAAAGCTTACAGATGCTGTTAAAGCAAGCACGTGCTATCAATGGTCAAGAACGACCAAGCCAAGATTTTAGTAGCAACTATGAATCATCATTGATTGGAGTGCGTTACTAATGGCCAAGACTACAATCATTAAAAATAACTTTAGTTCTGGTGAGCTTGCACCTGTCCTTAGTACACGTACAGACATTGCACAGTATGGAAATGGAGCAAAGCAGCTTAAAAATGTGATCCCACTTGTTGAGGGTGGAGTACGAAAAAGACCAGGTACTTTTTATCGATCGTTTATGTCTGGTGCACGTCGCTTAATCACCTTTGCCACTACGTCAAATAATTCGTTTTTACTGATCTTAAAACCTAAAGAAATCATCATTTATGATCCGCGTTTAAACAGTGTCATAGCTACACTTGAAACGCCTTATGACCTTGCTGATATTCAGGATGTTCAATATATCCATACTCGTTATGTGATGTATTTGACGCACCAGAATTATCCTGTGCAAATACTGCAGTGTTCAGAAGATTTCACGAACTGGAAATTCAGCGAAATGAAATTCGATGTGCCACCAATGGATGAGGTTATAACCACACCAAATGTGGCTCTTACTCCTAGTGGCAAAGATGTAGGTGAAACCATATCTTTATCAGCTTCAAGCTATCCAAACTGGAATGCAACAACTACATATTTTCAAGATGATCGAGTGATTCACTTAAACTCATTTTGGAAAGCTTTACGAGACAATATCAATTCACAACCAACTATTGAAAATAATGATTGGGAGTCTGTTACAGGCGATCAGGTAGATGCATTTAAGCCTGAACATGTTGGAGCTATTGTTCATATTAACGGTGGCTACGTGCGAGTGACTGAGTTTATAAGTTTTTGGCAACTAAAAGGCGAAGTCATTGTTGAATTAACTGCAGTGGTGCAAGCGATCGCTAAATCATGGGTTCTAAAAACTGCAGCATTTAATGCTGAATTAGGTTATCCAAAATGCGTATCGTATTTTAAACAGCGTCTTGTGTTTGGTAATACGAAGAAGTTCCCCAACAAGATCTGGTTTAGTGCAGTTGGTATTCCTACAAATTTTCTTGAAACCGCTGATGATGGTGATGCGTTTAGCGTTGTATCTTCTTCTGATCAATCCCACTCAATTGTTTTCCTTGTACCAACAAAAGGCCTTGTGGCTCTCACCAGTGGTGCAGAGTTCCTAATAGGCTCAGATGGTGTTCTAACACCAACAACAGTACAGATCGACGAACACACCTCATATGGCGCATATCCATTAACACGGCCTTGTCGAGTGGGCAATGAACTTTTGTTTGTTCAGCGTGGTGGTGAGCGTTTACGTGCACTGTCATATCGTTACGAGGTAGATGGACTCGTATCGCCAGAGGTAAGTGCTATCTCTCGCCATATTGGTAAAGACCATGGTGGTATTTTAGAAGCCACATATCAGCAAGAACCTGAATCATTAGTATGGCTTGTGCTTGGTGATGGCAAGGTGGCCAGCATTACATTTAACCGCGAGCAAGAAGTTGTTGCATGGGCACAGCATGACTTTGGATCTAAGGTAATTAGTATTTGTTCTGTTCCGAGTGAGTTAGGCAGTGACCTATGTTTTATGCTCATTCAACGTGGTGATGATATTTCTCTGGAACAGATCTCTTTTGAAGCTCATACAGACAGTGAGAGAACGATTAATTTAGATGCTGGCCAAGGTAGTTTTGATGCTAATCAAGTTTCTTTTTTAACTGACTTGGCCATATATAAAAAAGATGGCCAAAGCCAATACGAGCTTCAGTTTCAGCGTGATGACGATCAGGTGAAAATCTTAAACACACCGACCAATATTACTCAATCGATTAAGGTTGGCCAGAACTTTGAAATAACAGTAAAACTATTCCCACCTGAGCTTTCACAAGTACCGGGTACATCACTGCAGCATAAATCGAAAGTTAATCTTATTGCTTTCTATTTCAATAACACTCAAGCCCCGATATTTAATGGCCAGATACTCAACCTCTATAAATTCGATAACAATGTTTTTGGTGCACCTAAGCCGTTCACTGGTCGTCATTTAGAGCAGGAGGGTGACTGGTCAGACTTATATGATATTGAGCTAGTGATAACACACAACAAACCGTTGCCTTTTCACATGCAGGCTATCGCTATAGATATTTCAATTAACGAGCGATAGCCATGCAATTACGTGTAGCAAATGAAAACGATATTGCCGATCTAGTGGAAATGGGTCAGCAACTCATTACCGAAGCACCAAACTATTCAGAACGTCCATTTAATGCAGAAGCACTAAAGCAAAATCTGCAGTCTGTTTTAGATAGTACCGGCACAATTTTTATTGTTGTTTCTGGATCATGTGTGGTTGGTGGGATCGTCTGCCTAACAACTAAAGACTGGTTCAATGATGATCTGATTGCCTTTGAACAAGTCCTATATGTCAAGCCTGAGTACCGTGTAACAAGGGCGCCGTTGATGTTGATCGATGCGTTTGTTGAGTGGGCTAAGTCAATGAATGCTGATCGCATCCAATGCGGTACAACAACAGGAATACAAACAAAAGGCTGCTTGCGACTGTATAAGAAATTTGGTTTTCGTGAGCATGGTGTGGTCTTAGATATGGGGCTAAAAAATGACTGAGATTATTCAACCTGATAACACTGAATTGTTAGAGCACATCTTTAACACACTTCAAAATAAGACCTATATCGACACTGTGCGTGATGTACAGCGACAGATCCAAGACAATGCAGAGTTGATTGATGTGCCAGTGGTCCACCATTTTGCACCAGGTGTTTATATGCGTCAGATGGATGCAGCTGCAGGAACAATTGTAGTTAGCAAAATGCATCGTACTGAGCACATGAATATTTTGACCAAAGGTGCAATCACTGTGGCCACCGAAAATGGCATTGAGTTTTTACATGCACCAGTTGTTTTGAAATCTATGCCGGGAACCAAACGCGTTGGGTATTTTCATGAGGATAGTTCATGGATCACGGTACACCCAACCAATGAAACAGATCTAGATGCAATTGAGCAGCAAGTGATTGTACCTGAGCATGAGATTGATCAATTCCTTGCATCACTATCAAACCAAGTTAAGGAGATCGAATAATGTCATGGGCAGCAGTAGCAGCCGTTGCGGCAGCAGCTGGCGCGGCAATCGCAGGATATTCTAGCTATCAAGGCAATAAAACTGCAGCTAAACAAGCCGAAGCAGATGCGGACGCACAAGTAGCGCAGGGTCGACTAGAGGCTGAGCGTATTCGTAAAGAAAAAGAAAGAACTCAATCTGCAGCACGAGCAGCTGCAGCAGAAAACGGCCTTGATGTGAATGAAGGTGTTTCGCTGGTCATTAATGATGATATTGAACGTCGTGGCACATATGACGAAGAAATAGCAAAAGTCATGGGTTACAACGCATCACAACAATTACGCGGTGCGGCTAGTGTGCATCGATCCAACGCTAACGCGAGTGCAGCAGCAGGCGTGGCCAATGTTGCATCGTCAGCTTTTGGTTATAAGGCAAATCAAAATCTTAAAAACCAAGCAGATCAACCGTCAGCACTCAATGGCTACAGTCAAGGTGCTACTAAGCGAGGGTGGAAATAATGGCTAGAATTCCAGTTGGTAATTTTGGGCAAGCTGTACCACAAGCCCATCAAACGCAGTTACCACAAAATCAAAGTGGCCAGATTATTGGTAACGTGTTGCAAAGTGCAGGACAACAGGCGGGTCAGTATCTTGAGGCAAAAGATAAACTACAACGTGAGTCCGAAGTAGCAGCTAAACGCCTTGAACTCTATAACAATGAGCTTGATAAAAAAGAAGGTCAGCTTAAAGTTGATGCTGTTCTAACAACTAAGTTTAGTGACAAGACCACCGAGTTACGCAATCAAGTTGGTAATGGCACCTTGTCTGCAGCTGCAGCAAACACAGCATTAAAAACATGGTCTGATGAAAAATTTACTGAGTTGCGAACTCAATTACCCGGTCACGCTATGCCTGACTATCAGAACTATTGGGATGCTAATGTAAACAAGCAATCAGGATCATTCCTACCATTGCAGCTGAAAGCGACTGAGCAAAAAGATCGAGTGCTAAATGAAACAGCTTTAATAGCTACTTCTCGTATGTCTCGTGATGAAGGAAGAACCCGACTCAATGAGTACTTAGCAACGTCAGCTGTATCAGAAGCAGAGAAGCACCAAATTCGGTTGAGTTTTGAAATAGCGCAAGATCGAAAAGAAGTTGACTCAGGTGTACGATTAGCTGTTGAGGCAAAAGACATTGCAGCCTTACGTCAGATACAAGCATCCATTCCAGATAAGAAATTTCTCGATAGCAAGGCTGCAGAGTCATATAGCATGTCGATTTATCGTGAAATTGCTAGATTGGAAAACAATATTCAGATTGAAGAAAATAAACGTATTAATAAAGCTGGACAGGTATTCAATGAGTTCAAAAGCCAAGTATTAACGGGTGTTGCTTTGGGTGCTGAGCTGATTCAAAACACGGGTATGGCAGTAAAAGGAACTGAGCACGAGGCTGAATACAATTTCTATATTAAGCAATCTAAAGATTTTCAGAAATTTGCAAGCCTGAGTACCTCTGCGCAACTGAAAAGAATTAATGAAGCTAAGGCGTATCAAAAAAAACACCCATCAAATGATCCTGAATCTGATAATAAGATTTTAGCTACGTATGAAAATATCTATAACGAAAAGCTAAAAACTGCAAAAGAAAATCCAACACAAGCTTTGCGTCAGGCAGGCATTAATGTGCCCGATCTAAACCCAACAATGATTTCAGCTAATCCTGCAGCTGCAGCAAAAACTATTGCTGAAATTGGAGCATACCAAGTAGCACAACAGGATAAAGATCCCAACGCTACAATCAGTCCAATTGCGCCCGATATTCTCCCTGCAGCAAAAAAAGCATTCGATAATTCAGGTGTGAATGAAAAGCTTGCCTTCATTGGCAATATGGTTGAGGCGACTAAAAATACTAAGGGTGGCCAACAAGTTTGGAAAGAGACACTTAAGCAACTTGGCGGTGATGACCAATCATATGTAATGGCAGGTGTCGCTAAAATGCATGGGTTTAAGTCGGATAAGGGGCAAGATGTTGCAACCGCGATCATTGCGGGTAATCAGGCACTAAAAAATGAAGCACTTATAATGCCCAGCAAAGATTTATTAAAACAAAAATTTAATGCTTTCGTTGGTGGTAGTGCGACTGGTGAAACTGGAACAATGACCTTTGATGCCTATAGATCTATTTATGCTTATCTATCACAACGTGATAACCGTATTCACAAGGACAGCAAGGATATTGATAAAAATATATCAGAGTTGGCATTGGGTTTAGCAACTGGTGGTGTGTACACCCAAAACACTAGTTACGGTAGCACTTGGAAAGTATCAAAACCTTATGGGATGAGTGATTCAAGGTTTAAGGCCTCTTTAGAAAAAGGGTATGCAGAGGTCGCACATATTACAGGACACACGGTTGCTGAATTAAAAAATTGGCGATTATCTAGATCAGATAAGAAAACATCTAAAGGTGAGCTTTTATATGATCTGATTAATGAGCGTGGGAACCCTTTACTTGGCCCTAATGGTGGTGTGCAGCGCATTGTATTTACTGGAGTGACTAAGTAATGAGTAACTGGTTATCCGATCAAGTAAGTGACGAACAAAAAAAGATAGATGAGCTCACATCGAAAGGTATGGGTAAACCTACAGTAAAAGAAGATCCGAGCTTCTTCCAAGGTCTACCACGCTCATTGGCCACAGGCCCTTTAGCTGGAACAATTAAAGCCTATGAAGCAGTAAGGAAACCTATTTCAAGCCTTACTGACTATGTTGAATGGACAGTTGATGATTTTCGTAATGGTGGTTTGGATGGGCCAGTAAATTACGCTGTTGAAAAACGATTTTCTACTTTGCGTGATCAGCGCGAAAAAGAGCGTAATGATATATTCCTTGCTGAAATTGCACAGCTTGAAGATGCTGAAAACTCTGGCATGGGCGCACGTATTGGATTCGGAATAGGTGATTTTGCTGCGCGGGGCTTTTGGGGCGGCATAACTGGTGGTGTTGGTGGTGCTGTGACAGTTACTGGTGCTTCAGGAATGAACTATAGCTTTGAAAACCTAAAGAGCCAAGGAGTTGATAATAATACTGCTTTCAATGTTTCTTTAATTGATGGTGCGGTCGAAGGTATGTCAGCTGGTTTACCATTATCGTATGGTTTAAAGGGAACTCGTGGACTGATTAAAGATGGAATTCTTTCTGTTGGCGGTGCGACAGGTGTATCACTGGCAGGACAATATTCTAGCGGTCAAGTCCTTGAGGCTAACGACTACGCAAAGCAAGCCAAGAAATATGAAATCACTGGTGAATCAGTTGCCATTGAGGTTGGTTTAAATGCGTTAATGTTTGGTGCTGGTCGTTATGCTGCTCATGTAAGCAAAAGCGTTGATGCAGAGCTAAAAGATTTAAGTGTTGATGAGATTGAGGCACGTACCACTCAAATAGAATCAGGTCTTGTGCTTAATGAAATGGATGCTGAAAAAGCTTCATCACCAGTGAAAGCTACAGATCAAATCCAAGAAAATAACCATTTAATTAATTTAGACACTGCGACCAAACAAATGAAAGAGGGGCAGCCAGTTAGTGTAAAACAGGAAGTTAAAGGTGAGCCGAAAAAAACCACTGTGATGAATGCAGCACGTGTGGCCAGTTATACAAATAAACCATGGGCAAAGACTATTGCTCAAGAGGCGGAGAAACGAGGCATACCACCACTTGATGCAGTGATTATGTCGCATCTAGAAACAGGTGGAACTTTTGATCCAAACATTAAACCACCAGTAAACCCTAAAACAGGAAAGCGTCCATCTAGTGCTCTAGGTTTATATCAAACACTAGATGGTACTCATGGTGCAATGGGTGGAGGTAGTCGCTCAGATGGTAATAATCAAATTAAGGTTGGTCTTAATTACTATGAGCATAATGCTAAAATTTTTAAAGGTAAATTTGGCCGAAACCCAACTGGACTAGAAATCTACTTTATGCATTTCTTTGGTGAGGGTGGTGGACCAGTATTTTTAAAGTCGGCAGATAATATGTTGTTTGTTGATGCTGCAACACGCTGGCACAAAGACTCAAAGAAACGAGGTACAGCAAGACAACAGGCCCAAGCTATTACATCGTCACATGGCTTTAATGGTCTAACCGTTGGCCAAGTTAAAGCGAAGTACCAAAAACGATGGGATGATGTTGCCAAAAAATATGGTAGTGATGGTTCTAATATTCAAACCGTTCATGGAATGGATGGGTCTAGTTATGATGTGATGCCTGAGATTAGATCTATTGATGACCTGATAGCATCTAATGATTCAGCTTTTGGGGTGAATCCTGATTATCCAGCAGATCTACAACCACGTGACCGCACACGTGCGGCAAATTCTGAACAAATTGAAGTTATGGCCAATAACTTACGCCCTGAACTTTTATCTGATTCTCCTAAGATCTCTGACGGTTCACCTATCCTTGGTTCTGATGGTGTTGTTGAATCAGGTAATGGCCGAACTATGGCGATTCGTCGTGCCTATGAAACAGGTAAGGCCGATGATTACAAAGCTTTCGTACAACAATATGCAGCGGATCGAGGGTGGGATATTTCAGGAATTAAAAACCCAGTGCTTGTACGTAATCGCTTAACAGATACAGATCGTGTTGAGTTTGCACGTTTGGCCAACGTTCCTGATGTAGCCCAATATAGTCCAACTGAACGAGCCAAGGCGGATGCAGATCGTTTACCTGATTCATCAATGTTAAAAATCAACAATGATGGATCTATCAATATTGAAGGGTCTACGGACTTTGTTCGTGCATTTGCAGATCAGTTACCTAACTCAGAACGTGCAGATTTTAAAACAAGAGATGGTCGATTATCACAAAGTGGTAAACAGCGTATTGAGTCAGCACTCGCCCAACGTGCATATAATGATTCAAATTTGATTACTCGTCTTTATGAAAACTTAGATGATGACAGCAAGACCGTTTTAAACTCATTGCTTAAAGCAGCTCCACAGCTCGCTCAGTTGGGTGATTTAGTCAAGCAAGGTGGTAGACACCAAAACAGCATTGCGAGTGATCTAGCGCAAGCAGCGCAGAAATTGAGTGATATTAAAGCTAATGGCGGAACTGTTCGGGACTATCTGAATCAAGAAGTGTTGTTTGATGATGGATTGACGCTTAGTGCAAAAGAATTTCTCAATGTATTTGACAGCAATAGCCGAAGTGCAAAAGCCATCGGTGAGCATATCCAGTCCAAGATTGATGAAGTCGAGGCTAAGGGAGATCCACGACAAGGCAGCCTGTTTGGTCAAACGATCGAGGAGCAACAGGCACTCGAAATTATTATGAATAACCCCGATCAGGAAGTAGCAGTAAGCCGTGTTCGTCCAGATGGTGAAATTGAAGAAATCACCATGACTTTGCGCGAACGCTTGGACGAGTTAGAGGCCGAAGCCATAGCAGCAAAAGAGGAAGGCATAGCTGCAGAAACTGCAGCTAATTGTGCCTTACAATTTGGCTGATCCATTACACAAAAAACCTGAATCAAAAGAATGCTCAGATGTTAAAAACATTTGGGTATTTTTTTATGAAAAAGCAATGTATCGAAGCTGTAGAAAAAGCACTTGGCCGTAAACTTAAAGTCAATGAGGCTCAGAATATTGAGCAAAAAATCATTGATGCAAAGAAGCAGTTAGCACGTGGTGACCGCACTAAGTGGCAGCAGATGACTGAAAATGAGCGATTAATTGAAGCTTCTAAAATCGTTGGTATGGATGCTATGGCGGAGATCAAACGCAAGAATATGATCTTGGCCAACGATATTTTAATTCAAAATAAGCACCTAACTATGTTTCAGGATAAAGATCATAAACTTCCTGTGCGTGAACGCCTTGATCGCTTAATAGCTAGTTATGGCGATATGTCTGGCATTCAATCTTTAGACTCAAAAGCAAAAGCTATAGCAGGACTTTACCGTGGCGAGCTTATAGACCTATACACCAACATCAAAGGCGCAATGGGTTTATACACTGATAAAGAAATGATCAATAAAGTTGTACGAGAGTTGTTTAAAGAGAGTACAGGCGATGCTACCGCAGCTAAGATCGCTGCAAAAATGTCAGAAGTATTTGACAATATGCGAGTTCGATTTAATCGATCAGGTGGTGACATTGGTAAACTTGACGATTTTGGGATGCCTCAAACACATAGCCCTGAAAAACTCTTAGTTGCAAAAAGTGATGCTTGGGTAGACTTCGCGATGGATCGAGTAAACCGTGAAAAGTACGTCAATGAGGATGGTACGCTCTACACGGATCAACAACTTAGAGAATTGCTAGAATATTCATTTAAGTCCATTACAACCAAGGGGGCAAATAAACTTGAAATTGGCCGTCAAAATACTGGTGGTGGCAGTACTTCAAAAACTACAAGTAAACACAATGAGAGTCGAGTACTGCATTTTAAGGATGCTCAGTCATGGATTGAATATCAGAATGAGTTCGGTGGTCTACCATTTGTCGATGTGATCGAGGCGCATATCACTGGCTTATCTAAAGATATCGCCTTGGTTGAAAACCTTGGAAGTAACCCAAAAAATGCTATGCGTATTCTCAAAAAGGCAGTTGAAAAAATTGAGAGTGATATGGGTATATCAACTGATAAAACGGAAAAAACACTCAATCGCACTCAAGCAATGTTTGATGAGTTTATGGGGGAAAATCAACCTGAAGGAAAGGTCTTAGCAAACATTGGGTTAGCCTATCGATCCTTGAATGTGGCATCGATGCTTGGTGGAACAACCCTAACATCCATCACAGACCAAGCCATGACCGCTAAAACAGCCTCAATACACGGTATTGGTTATTGGAAAACATTCGGAGAGTTAATTCACAACTTAAACCCTAAGAATAAAGCAGACCGAGAACTTGCACATAGTTTAGGTTTGGCCACACAAGAGATGCTTGGATCTATTGCACGTTGGTCCGATGATGGTGTGACTGCAGTGCATGGCAAGGCTGCAAAATTAGCAACAGTGAGTAATGCTGTAGCGACTACTGTTATGCGAGTATCAGGACTCAACCACTTAACTGCAGCAAATAAAATAGCATTCTCAAAAATGATGATGGATAAATATGGCCGAATGACACGTGAAAAGGCGTGGGTAGATCTACATGCAAACGATCGCATGTTGCTTGAGGGAGGTGGTATTACAGAGCAAGACTGGAACATTTGGAAGTTAGCCAAGCCTGTCGAAGATGCAAGCGGCAACCAATTGATGACAGCTAAATCTATTTATGAAATTCCTGATAGTGATTTAACTCAATTTGGAGATCCTGCCAAAATTAAGGACGAAGTGGCCACTCGATTGCAAACCCATATCTTAGACGAGCAAGGCATGGCAGTACTTGAGGCTGGATTGCGTGAGCGCACCCTTTTACAGGCTGGCAAACGTGGTACTGAAGCAGGTGAGATTTGGCGTGGTATGACGCAATTTAAATCATTCCCTATGGCTTTGCTTATGAAGCATGGTTCACGTGCTATGAGTCAGCAAACAATGTCAGGTAAGGCATGGTATGCAGCTAGTTTATTAGGCACTACAACATTGCTTGGCGGGCTTGTTGTGCAGCTTAAAGAAATAGCCAACGGTAATGATCCGCAAGATATGACAAGCATGGACTTTTTTAAACGGTCATTTATCACTGGTGGTGGCTTACCGATTCTAGGTGACTTGCTTGTAGCGGGAACAGATGCAAGTGGACGAGATACAGCAGACTTTTTAGTAGGGCCTTTAGGTAGTGACTTAGCAACTATAGCCAAAGTCACGGTGGGTAATGCAACTCAGTTGGCCAATGGCACAGATACAAATGCAGGTAATGAAATCTTTAAAGCAGTGAAAAATAAAATACCGGCACAAAACCTTTGGTACACCAAAGCAGTTGCAAACATGCTTATTTTTAATCAGATTCAGGATATTATTGCACCAGGTTATCGTGATGAAATTCAGCGCAAGGCGGAGCGTCAACATGATCGTACGCGTTGGTTAGAAGATGATAGTATTCGGGCGCCTGATTTTGAAAAGGCGATTGGTAATTAGAGTAATTGAACAATCAAAAATTGCATAAGTGCTTAATGAGAGTGAATGTGAAGAAATTTATTTTAATGTTTTTATTGGGTTTTACAGTAAATAGCTATGCAGATGATTCAAGAGACCAAGTGGCAACCACTGGAGATAAAACCATCCTTGAAAATATGGTTAAAACTTACTTTGATCAAGAAACATTGTTAGATACGGAAGAGGAGTATAAAGCTCGGTTAGCTGTTAGATATTTAATGTGTTCAGTTGTTATTAATTACAACAAAGATAAGACTGAATCTTCGAATTTTTATATTAAAGGCATGGATTATTTAGATGACTTTGCAATTAAACTTGCAAATGATCAGGGTGATAATTTTTTCACATATAAAAATATGAACACAATTGTAAAAACTATCCCAAGGTTATCTATTGATTACAGAGTAAAAGATAAGGATATGATAAAGGGGATGTTCTTCCAATCAATATCTTGGGTTTTTTGGGATGAGGCATGGCCATATTTTGGAGAGAATAGGATGAAAGCTGATGCGAAATTCAAAAAGTTTTATAAAGAAAAATGCAAACCTTTGGCTTAGTAGCTTACCCATTATGTGTATGCATAAATAATGCTGAATCAATAGATTAAAAGTATTACCCGCTATAAAATTAACCCAATATTTTTATTGGGTTTTTTTATGGACTTATGTGTTTTTGATTGGAAGTCTATTGCTCCAATTATTGCTGCTTTGATTGCATCGTCCATTGCTGCTACAACAGCACTATACATTTCTAATAAATGGAGTGGGCAGAAAGGTAGTGAGGTGGTTGCTAATGAAGCAAAGAATGTAGCAATTGATCTTGAGGAGGTTGAGAGTATCTATCTTGAGTTACTTAGTTATGAGGATGAGCTTGGTATGCCTGATTATTTTAATAATATTAAATCTAGATTATTCGAATTGTTAGATAAAAATCAGAAGAGGTTGTCGTTTATGGAGAAGTTTGTAGCAACATCGAGTAAATTACGAATTATTAGCAAATATAAAGCAGTGTTAAAACTGATTGATTCAAAATTTTATAACTCTAAGTCTGGTGAGAAGGTTGAAACATATGTGCAGTTAATGGAGAACATCGAAGACGATTTTGAGAACGGTGAGATAATTAAAGATTTACAAGTTTTAGCTGATGTTTGTAGAGAAATAGCACTATATCGATTTACATTAAATAAAACAAAAAATGAACCAGTGAATTAACATAATAAACTGTAATATCCCATTATAAATATTAGTTAAACCCCATCAAATTGATGGGGCTTATTGTCTTATTTGGTGGTTGTTCTTTGGGTTTATTGCTTCTTGAGAATGTTGGTTGCAGCTTTTACTAATTCTGTTGAATTCTTCATCTGATCTGACATTAGGTTAGACATCTCTTTGTGTGGCGATCCGTCAATTTCTTTACCGAAGTATTTAAGTGCTAGCTCTTTTCTGATCACAGCAGCTTCTGCAGTTGGAACGCTATCCATAAAGCTTGGGTATGCCTGTAGTTCAACTTGTATTTGATAATTTTGGTCAGCCAGTTTTTGGTAGTGTGTAGATTGTTTAAGAAAATAACTAAGCAGTGTAATGCCAACAAGTAGCGTTGAACCTTTTAATATCCAAAACTCTATGGGTTCAAACGGTAAATATGGTTTTGTAATAAGTAACATGAATGAGAGTGTGACTAATATAGATACCCCCCAATAAAAATACTGTCTGTAGTCTGCTTCAAGAATCCTGTAGCGATCCACAGCATTATTATAGATGTTTTCTGTTCTAGCATTGTCTGCAATGTTTCTAAGTCTTTTAAATTTAGTAAGTTCATCCTTAACCTCATTTAGACTTGCTGAAATAGCGCTAAAAGTCAATTTAGAAAATTTAAGTTGTAATTCACTGTAATCCAATAATTCATAATTGAGTTTTTTTACATAGTCAGTTAATAAAGCTATTCCTGATTCTTTAACTGTCTTTTCTCTTTCATTGGTTATAATTTTATCCAGCTTTGCGTTAATTATGCCTACTTCTTCGTTAATTGACTCCAAAAAAGATTGATCTTGAGGCTCATTAAAATCATCTTTAATTTTGGTAATAACATCTGAAACATAAGTATTAAAGTTATCGGCTCTACCAATTGAAAAAACCTCCTTATCTTTTGAGAGTAATGCATTTAAATTGGTGAGTAGTTTACTTTTTACTTGATTAAAATCATTCTGCAGTTTTGAGTCTTCGACATTCATAGAACAACCTATTAAAAAATATAGTTTATTTATTCAGGATGTTAGTCTATTTAAACGAACAAATCACCCAACAAACCGCACCACGATCTCCCGTATGTTTAACCAATATACGGGGGATTTTTTATGGTTGAGAAAATGAAGACAGGTCACTTGCGACCTGAAACCAAAGAGAAGCTAGAGCTTTGCTTAGAAATGTGTGCCAATGATGCAATCGATTTAATTACCGAAGCGTATGGCCAAGATCTATTTGATAAGAAAGGGCGAGGCGATAAAGTCTGGCTCTACAAAGGATCTAAAGAAGCACTAACTAATCTTGAAAAGCTAAAGCGTGTGCTACTTGATGATGAACTATCTGCTGGTGATATTGATGGGCGTAAGGTTTCACCTGAATCACAGGCAGCAGCGTTACTTGAAGCTGTATCCAAGAAGTTAGAAGAACGGAAGCAGCGACCAAGTTAATGATCAAAGTCGGTTTTGCTGCGTTCTACCTCATTTATGCTGAGACATTAAACTGGGTAGTTCCTGATTTCCATTTAGATGTCTGTGACTTCTTAGAAGATTACGGCAGTCTAGGATTGCTTATGATGCCGCGTGGCCATGGCAAGTCTACGATCTTGGATATCTATAACGCATGGAAGTTATACAGCAACCCCAACCACTTGATCCTACATCAAGGTGCAACCGATCCTGATGCCTACAAGGTTAGTCGTGGTACTGAACAAGTCTTAGAGCGCCATCCACTTTGCCAGATATATGGCTTTAAAAAAGCACGTGGCGAGACACAGAAGTGGTGGTGCTCTGGATCCACAGACGTTCGTCATGGCTCAATTCACGCACGTGGCATCCTATCCAACGTCACGGGCTCACGTGCAAATGAAATCCAAAACGATGATGTAGAAGTACCAGGGAATATTGGTACACCAGAAGCGCGTGAAAAACTTCGTTATCGACTTAGCGAACAAAGTTTCATTCTTATACCGGGTGGACAAAAATTATTTGTTGGCACACCGCACACACATGATTCCTTGTACACGCATATCAAAAAATTAGGGGCTAAATGTTTGGTGTTAAAAATGTATGAAGATGAAAAACGATTTGAAAATATATCTGAAGCAATAACAAGCTTTGAGCCGATTTATATTTTTAGTGGGATTAGCACCCAAGCCAAGTTATTAAGAAATGGCATTGATTACCAGTATGTAAAACAAGGGAATATTTACAAGGTAATTTTAACTGAACAGCATTACTTAATTGATATTTATGGTGAGGCATTATGGCCTGATCGGTTTACGCCTGAGGTCATGGAAGAACGTCGAAAAGAGTGTCGAACAGTCAATGAGTGGGATTCACAATACCAATTACATGCAAAACCAGTAGGTGACATCCGCCTCGATCCAGACAAATTAATCCCTTATGACGTTGAGCCAATTATAAAACGTGCTAATGGTCAATATTACATGATGCTTGGTGAGCGTCGAATTGTTGGCATTACATGCCGTTGGGATCCTGCAAGTGGTAAGAAAAAATCAGATGCATCATCTGTGGCCTTAGTGCTGCATGATGACCTTGGTAACAAATACTGGCATCGATCTATTGAGCTAACAGGTGAAGTGATTAAAACAAGTGAGGATGGAGTGATTGAGGGTGGTCAAGTGTGGCAACTTTGCAATCTGATCGAGCAATATCATGTACCTAAGGTTGTAATCGAATCGAACGGTATTGGTGAGTTCGCACCATCATCACTTAAAGGCGCACTTAAGGCTCGTAAGTTGCGTTGTGGTGTAGATGCCAAGCACTCAGTCAAAAGTAAGAACGTGCGAATCCTAGAAGCAATTGAGGGGCCATTAGTTTCAGGTCTTATGTGGGCACATATCTCTGTACTTGATTCAGAGCAAGGCGAAAACACTTCTCGCCAGTACAAGCAAATGCAGCAGTTTAATCCAGCAATCACCGAGCAAGAGGATGATCATCTAGATTCATTAGCGGGTGCAGTGGTTGAAAGCCCTGAACGTATAGGGAAATTACACAGACAAACGGAAGCTAACCCAAGCGTTAATTGGCGTGAGAACAGCGGATCTATTGAGGCCGCTTTGGATTTCGAACACTAATTAATGGTGGTTTAAATGTCTGTACCCAATCAGATCCCAATTGTTACCTATACGGCAAATGGTGTTACAAGTAAGTTCCTAATCACTTTTGATTTACATGATCAGGCTTACCTAGTTGTAACAGTTAACAAAGAGAAGCCAGCCAAAGGCGCTTATTCCGTTGATGGTGGTGAGGTTGTTTTTCGAACCCCACCGAATAATGGAGATGAAGTAACACTGGCTCGTGACACAGTACCCAATCGTGGTACGAATTTTAACTCATACGATAACAGTATGCGTCCCGAAGTTTTTAATTATGACTTCGATAAGCTTTGGCATTACCTACAAGAGCAAAATCTAGTTGATGCTATCTCTTTAGCTCGAATTAAAGAGGAAATCGAGTGGCGACGTACACATGATTTTAACTATGACCTACTTGCTCAAGTCCGAGAAAAGCAGATCTTTGGTGGATTGAAGCAGTACGTAGATACGTTTATTGGTGCAACCAGTCCTAATATCTTTGGAGGTGTAACTGCAGGTGTTGTTTTTGCACTTGATCATAAAAGCGTACAAACACATCTGGAAGAAATCGCAGATCAACTTGAACAGAGTCGTCAGGAACTAGAGGATCGACCAACTGTTGAAGCAATGAATCAAGCATTGAGTTCTAAGGCAGATACTAATGATGTAGAAAAAGAGTTTGAGTTAGTTAACTCAAAAATTCAGGCTGTTGGTAGAGGTTTATTGGTATTTTCTTATGAAGCAGATTTATTAAAAGAAAAACCTGAGACTGAGCCTGTAGCAGGTAAGGCGTATGACACTCGAAAGGAATGGATTTGGGAAACACGAGTACCAGATGCAGAACCTAAATGGCACGACACTGGTTTGAGTGAATTGGATCAGGCAATTAATTATACAAATTCAATATTGCAAGATGTAATTCCGCTTTCCAATGGTAGTGTTAATTTAGCGAATAGAAATGGACGTTATTTACTTAATCCTAATAATCAA
>NZ_BBRX01000065.1 GCF_000829675.1 Acinetobacter rudis | reverse complement strand
GATGTGGTACAACATCGCCTAAGGTATTCATCGTCCCCCCAGCAGGTAGTAACCAGCCCTGACGGTTTGGTGAAATCCCTCCCGTGATAATTAAGCCAACACCACCTTTGGCACGCTCTTCAAAATAAGCTGCGAGTTTAGGATAGTTATAAAAACGATCTTCTAATCCAGTGTGCATGGACCCCATCACCACACGGTTTTTAATCGTTGTATAACCCAAATGTAATGGTTTTAAAATATGTGCATAGCGAGTTGTCATGATGAATCCTTCAAATATTGGCTTTGCAACTTGTTGCATAATACTCTAACCGATATTTATAAAATGTTGATGACTTCTCGGTCTATTTATTTGTCTTTTACTGCCAATTTAAAGGTATAACGGATATGACTAAGGACATGAATTAATGCTTTATATGCCAGTGCCCTTCACAATCTCTCTCACCCAATATTTTTAAAACGAGAACTAAACTTAATAAAAGTAATAAATACCACGAACCAATCTTTGCCAAGCCTACCATATGCCAAGCTTCAATTTGAGTTGGATATAGCCAGATTTGATAAAAAGTACTGACGTTTTCTGCAATCCAAATAATGACAGCTAATATTAATAGAACTAACAGCATAGGGCTTTTAACCTGATAACTCCCCAGATTAAAGTACACACGTGTCTTATAAAATAATAAAAAGCTCCATATGAATAAAACATATCGAAAATCATATATTACGAACTTAGTCATGAAGTTCAAATATGAAAGTACGGCGAGGCTTAACATTGCAGCAAAACTAGGTAAAGCATCAAACTTAACCTGAAACAAGCGAATACCACGGGAGAAAAAGCTACCCACTGCAGAATACATAAATCCCGCAAATAAAGGTACAGTAATGATTTTAAATATTGAGGGTTGAGGGTAATACCAAGATCCCACTAATGGATTGGTTAAGACAATTTCCATCACCATTGCCATAACATGAAAAAGTGCAATCACCTTGGCTTCGGCCCATGATTCTAGTTTTAAATACAACATTGCAAACTGAATACTCAGCGCAAAAAACAACAAATAATCGTAGCGATAAAAACCTAAGTAAGCATCATCCTCCATGGAAACACTAAAAATAAATGCCAACAGGAGTAAAATGCCAAACACAGCCGCCGAAGCGGCTAAGCTTGAGAAGCGTAAAATATTAACAATCACATTCATGTGATAAACATCCAAACCAATCGCTGTGGTTTATTTCAAATACTTCGCACTATACTCATGTACGGTATCAACAAATACTTTAGGTTGGTCAGGATCAACCCATTGTGTGATTCCATGTCCAAGATTCGCAATATAGCCTGTTAACTCACCATGAGCATAAGCATCATCAAGCATTGCTTTTACTGCTTTTTCAATTTCTTGAGTTGAACCATATAATGTTGCAGGGTCGAGATTACCTTGTAATGCCACACGTCCTGCTGCTGTTTTTCTCGCAACATTTAATGGTGTTGTCCAATCTAGACCTAAAGCATCTGCTCCAGTCATGATCATTGGTTCTAACCATTGTCCACCACCTTTGGTGAATAAAATAACAGGTACTTTACGACCATCTTTTTCGCGCTTTAAACCTGAGACGATTTTTTGCATATACTGTAAAGAAAAGTCGATATATTGTTGATGAGCCAATGCCCCGCCCCAACTATCAAAGATCTGTACCGCTTGTGCACCAGCATCAATCTGTGCGTTTAAGTAATCAATCACTGCATCAGCCAAATGATCCAGCAAAGCATGCAGCACTTCTGGTTGGCGATATAGCATTTCTTTACTAAAACGGAAGTCTTTACTCGAACCGCCTTCAATCATATAGGTTGCTAGTGTCCAAGGACTACCAGAAAAACCAATCAATGGAACTTGCCCAGAAAGAGCAGAACGAATGGTTGATACAGCATCCATTACATATGACAAATCAGATTTGGCATTTAATTTAGGTAAGTTCGCTACATCTTGTTCAGTACGAATCGTTTTATGAAACTTAGGTCCTTCACCGATTTCAAAATATAATCCCAAGCCCATTGCATCAGGTACGGTTAAAATATCTGAAAATAAAATAGCTGCATCTAATTCATAGCGACGTAAAGGTTGTAGTGTCACTTCACAAGCAAGCTCGGTATTTTTACACAACGAAAGGAAATCTCCAGCTTGGCTGCGAGTCTCACGATATTCGGGTAAATAACGGCCAGCTTGACGCATCATCCAGATTGGTGTCGTATCAACAGGCTCACGTAATAAGGCACGTAGAAAGCGATCATTTTTTAAAGTCGTCATTTACTTTCCAAATCTATATTTTAAAATCGCCGCCATCATATCAAATGCACCTCAATATAGTAATGCTTGTCTCAATCTTTCAGACTTAGTGATTGATATAAATATCGAATTAAACAAAACAAATACTGCACACAATAATTATTTCTGTAATAATTATTGAGATTTGAATATTCCTATATGAATAAACGTTAAGGTTGATTTACATGTTCGTTCGCTCAATCCTTGCTTTGAGTCTCAGTTGCGCTTTGACGACTAGCGTTCTAGCAGCACCACAAGCCTCTGATAAATCTAGATCTTCAACATCTGTTGAAGATCCTATTGATCCATTAGCAATTGATACTGCATCTGATGTTGCAAATAGTACGATTACACCGCAAGAACAGAAAGATCTAAACCAAGCAGCAACTACACTGCAAAAATTAGAAAAGTCTGAAAATCTAAAAGCAGATATTGCCCAAGCACCAAGTACAACAAATACAACGAATACAGCCAATAATGCGACCAAAGCCGCTTGGACTTTAGATGGCATCAACAATGCCGAATGGTATGACAATATTGGTCGCGGTCAGTTCCCAGTGTATGCACGTGCTCATGTGATGTTAAACAATGCACATGCATCTCCTGGTGCAATTGATGGTTCAAGTGGAATGAATACCTTAAAGGCAATCTCTTCTTTCCAGCAAATGCAAAACTTAGAACCGACAGGCACCTTAACCAAGGAAACTTGGGATCGTCTAGTAAGCCTGCAAGGTAACAAACCTGCTTTTGTTGAATATACGATTACAGAAGCTGATCTAAAAGGTCCTTATTCAGGGTCGATTCCACGCGACTATGCACTTCAAGCTAAAATGAAAGGTCTATATTACACAGGACCTTTAGAAATGCTGTCTGAAAAGTTCCATATGGATGAAGCTTTTATGAAAAAGCTCAACCCAAATGCGAGCTTTAAAAAAGCGGGCGAACGGATTATCGTGACCAATATTCGCAATGAATTACCTGAGAATATTCACTTAATCGTTGCGCACAAAGGTGTAAAACAACTTTATTTGTTTAATAGTCAAAATCAAATGGTGGGTTCATTCCCTGCAACCATTGGTAGCGCACAGACTCCTTCACCAACAGGTACTTATAAAATTACAGGCGTAGCACCAAACCCATGGTACAGCTACTCACCAAGTAACTTTGTACAAGGTAATAACAATAAACCACTTTCACTACCTCCTGGCCCAAATGGTCCTGTCGGTAATATTTGGATTGGTTTAAGTAAAAAATCTTTCGGTATTCATGGTACTCCAAACCCATCATTAATCTCGAAGACTGCATCGCATGGTTGTATCCGCTTAACGAACTGGGATGCAAATGATCTCGGCAAGAAAGTCAAAGCTGGAGTCACGGTTAAATTCCTTGAGTGATCCAAGTACAGCACTTGAATCCCATGAAGCACCCTGATGTAAAAATCAGGGTGTTTTTTTATCATGATCATTTTATCTTGCTCGTTCTCCTTTGACTTATAGTCAAGGGGGTTAGCAACTTTACTTAATAATCTCGATCTAGATATAAGTTTAAATACTCCTCTATCATAGAATAATTTTTAATTTAACTAAACAACAACAATAGATTTCACATAAAAATTAAACTGTCAGCGCAACAATACATAATTTTCAGCACACTTAAAACAATACATTTCACATAAAGATTGAAGGATTACACCGTTCCTGAACTGTCATTAAGCAGCGATTAAAATCGCCCCTTCAGTCAAGATTATGGTCATCTAAGGATTATTGATGAAACCTTTACCCACGGATTCTAGTTTTTATGGTCACCCCAAACCACTCAAGGGTTTATTTTTTACCGAACTTTGGGAACGTTTTTCCTTTTATGGTATTCGCCCCCTATTAATCCTTTATATGACTGCACTCATTTATCAAGGCGGTATGGGCATGAACCGTGCTGAAGCTGCAGCATTAGTGGGTTTATTTGCTGGTTCTGTATATTTTATGACAGTCTTTGGAGGTTGGATTGCCGATCAATATTTAGGACAAATACGTTCGGTATATATTGGGTCCATTTTAATGTCCTCAGGACATCTCTGTATTGCACTCAGTGGATTTTTTTCTGATTTCTTTTTCTATCTCGGCTTAGCCCTCATTACTTTAGGAACTGGACTTTTTAAAACCTGTATCGCAGTCGTCGTTGGCCTACTCTATCAAAAAGCAGATCAACGTCGTGATGCAGGTTTTCTCATTTTTTATACAGGTATTAATCTAGGGTCTTTTATTGCACCGTTTATCACTGGACTTTTGGCTGAAAAGATAGGTTGGCATATTGGATTTGCTGCTGGGGGTATTGGTATGTTGTTCTCAATGCTCATCTTTCGCTTTTACTGCATTCCTCAGCTTAAAACCTTTAATGAAGATTTAATCAATCACAAAGGACTAGATAGCCCTATTGCCCCCAATCCCTATGCAAAAAAAGTTATCTATAGCTTTATTATTCTGCTGAGCATCTTAATCGCAATGGTCTATAGTGGCTGGCTTGTTATTCATCCCATCACTGTAGTTCGTTACCTCACAATAGCGATTTGTTTAATCGTCTTCGTGCATTTTATTTATATGTTATTTTTTGCAGGACTAAAATCCAATGAACAAACTAAAATCATTTTATGTTTTATTTTACTGATAGCAGCTGCGCTATTTTGGTCTGCATTTGAACAAACCTATACCGTATTTAATATCTTTGCTTTAGAACATACCAATCGTGACATTTTTCACTTTCAAATCCCTACAGTCTGGTTTCAATCAATTAACCCATTATTTGTCATTACTTTGTCACCCGTCTTAGCTTGGTTCTGGACAGTACTTGCAAAACGACACTGGCATTTAAACCCGCTGAGTAAGTTTATTTTGGCATTAATCTTTGCTTCAGCAGCATTTGTCGTCTTAGCATTTGCATGTCAAACACTAATAAATTCAAATACGGCCTTAGCATCACCTGGATGGCTTATTAGTAGTTTTTTCTTACTTACTCTAGGTGAGCTATGCCTCAGTCCAATCGGGCTATCTGCAATGACTCAGCTCGCACCTGACAAATTACGTGGACAAATTATGGGACTTTGGTGCACAGCCATTGCCATCGGAAATTTAGGTGCAGGATTAATGGGCAGTGAAATTTTAGCGCAATCATTTAATGAAATGTCAGGTTTACTCTATCGCTATGCTTGGATCTTACTGATCGGAGCGATTCTTTTGTTTATACTTAAGTTTCCTCTAGAAAAGATGCTGGCTAGGACCACCCTATAACAGATAAAAGGAATACACATGCCTACTCTCTCAGCAGCAAATAAGCTCAAACAACTCCGTGAAAAAATGCAACAACATGGAATCGATGCTTGGTTATTGATGAGTGCCGATCCCCACTTATCTGAATATCTACCTGATTATTGGAAAATTAGGATGTGGTTATCTGGCTTTACAGGATCTGTTGGAACAATCGTAGTAACACAAGACTTCGCTGGTTTATGGGTTGATGGTCGTTACTGGCTACAAGCTGAACAACAATTGGCAGGTAGTGGTTTTACATTACAAAAGCAAACAGCAAGTCCAAGTAGTACTCATCTTAGCTGGTTACAACAGCATTTAAAGGCGGGAGATAAACTGGCTATTAATACTCACATTATTTCAGTACAACAGTTTAATCTACTCGAACAACTCGCCCAAAAATACAAGATCGATCTTTATACCCAAAGTGATTTGATTGATGAATTATGGATAGACCGCCCAAGTTTACCCAATCAACCTATCTGGATGATGGCGGATGGTATCAATGCTTTAAGCCATATTGAAAAAATTAATCACATACGTCAAATCCTTAAAGCTCAACAGAGTGATTGTTTATTTATTTCAGCACTCGACGATATTGCTTGGATACTCAATTGTCGTGGCAGTGATATTGAATATAATCCTGTATTTCTCGCTCATTTATATATTGATCATAATCGAGTGGTTCTTTTCATCGCTGCGAATAAACTTGACAACACGCTCAGCCAAAAATTACAACAAGATGGCATTGAGATTATGGACTATACACAGTCAGCAGTATTTCTTTCGCAGCTTAAACAAGCAACAATATGGATTGATCCTGCAAAGGTATCGGCATTTCATCAAAATGCATTGCCTATTCATATCAATATCCATCATGAAATCAATCCAAGTACCAGACTTAAAGCCTGTAAACACCCATCAGAGCTACAACATATCCGCAATGCGATGCAGAGAGATGGCATTGCATTGTGCCAATTTTTTAGTTGGTTAGAAAATACTTTAGCTGACAAACATGATCTCACTGAACTTGATATCGATGAAAAACTCATCATGTATCGAGCGCAGCAATCTGGTTTTATAGGACTGAGTTTTTCAACTATAGCGGGATTTAATGCCAATGGTGCACAGCCACATTATCGTGCTACAGCTGAACAATTTAGTAAAATTCAGGGAGATGGCTTATTACTTATCGACTCTGGCGCTCAATATAATGACGGCACTACGGATATCACACGTGTCGTAGAAGTTGGACAAGCTTCAGCACAACAAAAACATGACTACACCTTAGTACTAAAATCACATATCGCCTTGTCTCAAGCTGTTTTTCCTAAAGATCTGGCAGCACCTCTACTTGATGCCATAGCACGTCAAATCTTGTGGCAACAAGGATTAGATTATCGTCATGGAACAGGTCATGGTGTTGGATTTGCATTAAATGTACATGAAGGACCACAAGTTCTCTCTTACTATGCCCCCATTACAGCTGACTCAGCTTTGAAGGTTGGTATGATCGTATCCAATGAACCGGGGCTTTATCATGATGGTGAATATGGAATCCGTATCGAAAACTTAGTGGCCGTGCAAAATAAACCTGTTAAATCTGATCGTTATGGCGATTTTTTACAGTTCAAAAATCTAACACTTTGTCCAATCCATCAACAGTGTATTGTCAAAGAATTACTCAATGACACAGAACGACTGTGGCTCAATAATTATCACCATCAGGTTTATCAAAGCTTAGCCCCACATTTAACAGGTTCAGCTCTAAATTGGTTAACTCGTCAAACTCAGAAAATTTAAATTACCTGAACAACATTTAAATGATCTCAAAAATAATTTTAGTCCAGCGATAGAAAAGGAATTAAGGTTCCTTTTTTATCATGCTCAATCTGCACCACTCTACTCAGAAGCGATTGATCAAATTTTGAATTTTGGCAATATGAGTCAAGTTTAGCCTAGCACTAACTTACACTTAAACATTCAGAAAGAACTCGTTTAAAAGAAACATCATTTTCTAATATCAAATCATTTACTTTACAGAACTGGTCATTACACTGCATTTGGTAAATGAGTGATCTTGCTTTTAGGCCCGTTGACTCACCAATATGGACAATCACTTGATCATCCCCCAGCGCTTTAAAACTCAATTTTCCATTGTTAGAGCCACCATCGTTAAGCCACATTAAATCGTAATCGATACAACCGAGTTCATTTGTACGCTTAATTAAATCCTGATCGGCCTTCCATAATTTCTGCAATTGAACTGTAGAGGCTTTTTCCAACAAGGTATTATTATCAAAATCTCGCTTGTTGTTTTTCAAATTTAAAGACCCGTGATAAAGATCTTCAACTGTTTTTAATGCTAAAGCCTCTGAAGCATGAGTACTCACACTAGAAATGAGTAATGCAGTAAAAATGATCATTAGGACATAATTTCTCATCGGTCTAGCACCCCATCATGATTTAGAATTTAGATAATAAAAACCCCGCAAAAGCGAGGTTTATTGCAATGTTTGAGCAAAGAATATCACCAACATGCTCAAACTATTGTATAAAATATTTACTGATATTTATTATAGAAAGCTTGGCCACACATACGAGGAACAAAATCTTCATGTGCTGTTGCCGCAGAGATCGGTTTATCTTTTGCGACATAGATAAATTGTTTTTCTAATTTTTTAGAGTTGTCATTTTGAGTTCGATCATAATTAACACAATAGCCCAATAAATTTGAAGTTTTCTTATCTTTAACCACAATAACTTCATTATATTTGAAACCATAATTTTGGTTTACTTTATCCAGTTCTTTTTTGTCTTTAGCACTTCTTGCAAAAGGACTAGCCAAACGATCAATAGCAGCAGGATACTCAGCATCCATTTTCTTGCTTACAAATTGCAAGTCAGCAGCATTTGCCTTGCTGTAAACAACACCCTGTTGAGTCGTATTTATACTATATGCTTCCCATTCTTTTGACTCATTCACGAATGGCACGGTGTCTGTCAAAATATTAGTGAACTCAGTTAACATGCTTGTTGTACTTGTACTACAACCCGCCATCAATATGGTGGCTGAAACTAAAGCAGTTGATAGAATATTTTTTTTCATTTTACCCTCTAAAGATTTAAATTAATTTTGCTAAAATTACTGACTAATTTATGATTGAGAACACTTATCTTTTTAAAGCCTTCCATTTAATCTAGAGTTATTAGAACATGTAAATATACTTTTTATCCAGTATATGAATAAAAAAAATCAAATAGATCAAAAATTACACTCAATATATAAATAAAAATTTTATAAAAGTAGCTCTAATATTTTATTTAAAAATATTAGAGCTAAATAAATTATCAAGTAAATCTATAAAAAACCAAAAACTTCATAAAAAATATTTTTCAATTTAAAACTCAATCCTATATTGATCATATTAAATAATATGAGTGAAGTGATCATTAATCTAAATCGATTCTAAAAATAATTTCTTAAACCCAATCTTAATGCACTCATAACTGCTCCTAAAACAGCAAAGACAACGCCAAACCATAGCCCAATCGTCACGCCATGTCTGGGATCAAATCCTAGGCAAGTAGCAATTAGAGCAGACCCTAGGGCAAGTCCCAATAATCTTGCTGTTGGGATCATTCCACTAGCGCTTCCCATTCTGGATAATGGTGCTGACAATGACAATGCTTTTAAGTTAGGTGATTGAAACAATCCAAAACCAAATCCACAAATAGCCAATTTCCAGCCAACATTCCAATTGGTCGCATCTGATTCTAATTGCGCGATTTCACCTAGACCTAGAGCCAAAATTATTAAACCAACACAACAAAGTAATGATACAGACATCTTATCTGCAAAATATCCTGCCAATGGAGCAATCATTGCATTCATCACAGGCCAAGGTGTGAAAAGCAAACCTATTTCAATCACTGTTCGACCAAGATACTCATGCAATAAAAACGGAATAGCAATAAATGCTATTCCCTGCGCTATATAGGAAAATATCGAAGTTATTACCGAAATACAAAAATATGGAATTCTAAGCAAATCAACAGGAAAAAGCGGATTTAAATCTAATCGTTCTCGCCATATTAATATGACTAAGCACAGTAAAGAAATCACAATATAATTTAGAAACTTTAATCCTGATGTCGCATGTGAAAACTCAGTGATACCATATACACCAGACATCAACATTATTATGAGCAATAACGCGTTCGTATAATTAAATGAGTTAATGGTCATTGCATCATTATAAGGAAGACAAAAATATGCCATGCTTGCAGCAAGCAAGCCAAATGGGATGTTGATCAAAAATAACCAATGCCAGTCAGCTATTAACAAGATTAATGAGGTTAATACAGGGCCTATCGAGAAAAAGACTGCGACGGTAAAAGCATTCAGTCCTTGTGCACGCCCCATCTGTTCTGCAGAAAATATCATACGGAATAAAGCAGTAGATACGCTTAGAATTCCAGCTGCACCAACTCCTTGTACAAATCTCGCTAATGCTAAAGTTAAAATAGAGTTAGACAAACCACTTAATAGTGAAGCAAATACAAATAATAACAGCCCAATTAAATAAATATTTTTATGCCCAATTCGGTCCCCTAGTGCCGAAAGCGGTAATAACATTGCAACCATTGCCAACTGATAAGAACTTGTTATCCATATTGATTGCTCTGCTGTTATATTTAAATGTTGGGAGATCGTTGGCAATGCTATATTTACAGCCGAAATATCTAAAGTTGCCAGAGCACTACCTATAATTAAGGTAGATATAGCAAGGATTTTTCTCATTTATTTGCCTACTCTCCAACTAGAAAATATTTAACGTTAATTTTTTAAACGTCGAATAGAAGACATATCATGGATGAGTTTTTTTATTCCAACAATGGATATAAAGTTATCAAATTATTCCATAATGGAATTAATATAGTATATGCTCCACACAACCACCATTATCTGAAAAATAAAAGTGCATGAATATCAGCTTTAAACAACTCAAAATATTTGTAAAATTATACGAATTAAAAAGTTTTACCGCAGCGGCCGATGCTTTGTATATGACTCAATCTGCTGTAAGTAAACAATGCTTTGAACTTGAGAGTGAAATCGGATTTCCACTCTTTGAGAGGTCTACAAGGCGGGTCGAACCATTGAACAGCGCTGTTGAATTTTATGCCTTTGCCACTGAAATGTTAGCAACATTAAATGCAGCATCACGAAGTTTAGATGACCTACGTAGTTTAAAAACTGGCTATCTAAATATTGCGGCAACACCGCTTATATTTTATGGACTCATCTGTGATGTAGTATCTGAATTCAGTTCTCGATATCCCGAGATTAAAACAGAAATTTTTGAAATTTCTACAAATTTAGCAATTGAATATGTCATGAATGGCAAAGTTGATATCGCAATAGTTATGCTCGATCAACCTGAGTCAAGATTAATTTCGGAAGAACTCTTTATCGACCAGATTTTTCTTGCTTGCTCCCCAAATCATGAATTCTCACAGCGTCAACAGATCATGCTTTCAGACTTAAATCAGCAAAAATTTATCATGTTCAGAGATGACAATAATCTAGGGAAAATCACAAAAGAAATTTTAGACAAAAAACAAATAAATATAACTTCTGTAATCAATATTGGAGCAATGATTTCAGCACTCGGTTTAGTAAAAAATAATACAGGCGTTTCATTTGTTCCCGAATATGCTAGAAACCTCTGTGAACAAATAAATATTCCTTTGATTGCTATTTCTGATCCTGAAATGCCAAAACGCACTTTATATCTAATAAGACGAAAAAATATTAGACTTTCACAATCCGCAAATACATTTGTGTCAATGCTCAAAACACATTTGATTAATCGTAAAAATAAATAATTCATGTAAATAAATTTTTAACTTACTGAACCTAAAATTTCAGTCATTTAGTATAATAAAAAGATAACAAAGCATATTGAATAAAGATTTCATTAAAATATGGAGATTTCTATTTCTGACGATCATTTAAATCATATATAACACGTATTATTTCACTTCTTTAACTTGATAAGAGCGATCACTTGATAATTCGATTATAGCATTATCACCATGAGTATGAATGGACACCCCACCCTCGCTTTTTAAAAGCATACCACTTCCTGCTGGAGCCTCTTTTAAAAGATGAGTATTACCTTCTGCATCTAATAGTATTGCAGTAGTAAAGTTATCCTTGCTTGTTAAGATAAATTCTTTCTTATCTTCTGTTTCGTATTTGATACTCGCCACATTTGAATCAATAACACCCACCTGTGAAGCGATATCGCTTGAATCATCTTGAGTAGTAGATGCCTTATCTTTTGGAGCACATCCCGCCATAAGGCTCACAATAACAAGCGGTGAAATTAATATTAGTTTCTTCATTTTTGTCTCAATGATTATAAAATCTGAATTTAGTCATACTACGTTTCTGATTTAACACACATTCTTAAACTCTATTCTCTGACAAGTAACATTCACTTTAAATTTGTTTTGGGTTTCGGTACATTTGATTTACGGTATTGTGAGCGAGTTCTCTCAGCATGAAGACTAGCGATCTCTCTTTGAAAATTCCTTGTCGCAACCTCCAGATTTTGGCTATGACCACTTTCCGAGGTACCGGAGTCAGCACAAGAACCCAGTAAAATTAAACATAATAATGAAATCTGTTCCATATTTTTCAAACCATTAAATGATGGCAGACCTCACAGCACTGTGAGATCTACAAACTCACTATTGGGCCAAGCGCTGTTCTTGTTTACGCCATTTCGTTATTTTTTTCATTGCACGTTCACGTTTCAGAGGTGATAAATAGTCAATAAAAATCCGGCCATGTAAATGATCAATTTCATGCTGAATGACAATGGCGAGATAATCATCCTGCTCAATATAAAACTCATTCCCATCCCGATCTAATGCTCGAATTTTTATATATTGAGAACGCTTAACCTCAGCGCTTATTCCAGGCACGGATAAGCACCCTTCTTGAGAAAGCAGTTCACCATACGACTCAACAATCTCGGGATTAATCATAATCAGTGGGTTATTCCGATCTTCGGATAAATCGATCACGATCACAGCGTCTGAATGCCCGATCTGTGGTGCAGCTAACCCGATCCCATTGTCTGTTGAATATAATGTATCAAGTAAGTCTGTAATAAGATTCTGAACCAAGCTTACATCCGAAACCGGTGTATAGTTTACTCTTAACCTTAAATCTGGAATTTCAAAAATTTCACGTATAGCCAAAGCCAATCTCTATTTAATAAACATAAAAGTCTGCCTGTAGCTATCATACCGCAATTGATATCCAGTTTTTAACAATCATTTTTCAAAAAATATTTTAAGATGAACACCAAACAGTTTAATCTCGATTTTTTATGTTAAGCATTCTTTACATACTGATATCTAGCTCATTTCAATGTTATTCATTCCATCTTTAAAGCATTTCTAGAATCCTCTTAGGGGATGCTAGATGTTCAGCAGCTTATTCCCTTTTTTACTTTCCATTTCATCTTAGCCTTTTTATTCTGACATAAAGGCTATTTTTAATTTACTTCAGTTAGAGTTAGCTCATGAATAGTAAAAAATCTTTTTATTGGATAAACAATACAAAGCTTTGAACCTGCAATCTGAATACTGTTCAAGCTAAATTTTTCACAGATTAAACATCTTAAGTACTGAAATCATTTTTAATATTTGGCATTTAAATGCATCTTCATGGAACTCATGCAGCTTGATCTTTGTGCAGTCTCAAATACGGATGTAACTTCAGAAATACTGTCTTGTTGTTCGATTATAGGGTATTGAAAAGCAACATCAATAATTCTAAAAGCATACTTAAATAAGATTTTATTTTCCTCAGAATCTTCTAATGGCTGTGCGTTAATATATGCCATAAATTCGCTTTTATTTACTCCCTCTTGCCTAGCTTTCATCGCAACCACGGATAAATCAGCCAATTTATTACAAAAAATATTTTGGTCGTAGGTAAACACATCAGCACTTAAACTAAAGATCGAAATACTACCCATCAAACTTTTTTATGTAATCTAACATTTAGAATTCTAAAAACCATTCATATGTTTTATTTAAGTATTGATTGCAAGTTCAGCAATAAAGCTCTACTCAGATGCCTTATAACGATGAGTAATTTTTTATTTTAAATAATTAAAATTTTAGAAGTGAAATTTGCTTAAAATAGTAAACCAGTGCTTAAACCCACCTAAACAACGGCCTTATCTTCTATGGTCAGATTAACTTTTTTCAAACACTCTGTTGTGCATCATATTTTAAACACTCAATTAATTTTAAAACTAAAAAATAGATTAATATATTTTATTAATTGAAAAAAGCGATCAATATATTTTAAAAATGTTCTAATAATCTAAAATATATCTATATTTATCAACAACTTAAATTTATACTATTTTACTTGGTATTCAAATTATGAATGATTAGTATATCTACATAGTAATCTAAATCTGATATAGACTGGTCACATAACAACAATTCAGCGCCATAATAAAACCTAAGCCCATATGATCATTGACCATCATATGGGCTTTATTTTTTATAATGGTCAAAAAAGCCCATTGAATTAAAACTCAATGGGCCCAAAAAAAGAAAATTCAGCGCGATCTAAATATGTATTTAATATACCACATTCAAAATTAAATAATGATAAAAAAATCAAATATGACTGTCTATTGATCAAATGCAATAAATCAAAAAAAAATGATTGACTCACTAGGTGCTGAAAAATCAAGACTGGTAACTTGTAAAGCGAGTCCCTGCTTTGTCTTTTGAAATATAGGTTTCAAATTTTCTTTATCAAAGGCAATTCTAGTGATCGGTAAGATATCAATTAAAGACGATCAATCCATTATATGTAGGGGTTTTTCAGCTTTGTAAAAGAGATGTTATCTTGATATATGTCTTAACGTTGTATGCTGTTTTATAGCGACTCTGACAAATTACCATCTTCATCATCACCCTTCAAATTACGCTGTCTTTTACAGAATTTCACCCCGCTATCTGCTATAAAGTGGCATACATATTATCAATCACTCATGGCACCAATACTGAAACGCTCTCTTTTATACCACTCGGTGGGATAATAATTTGAACCCTACGCTGAGACTGGCCTTTCGCTTCAATTTCTCCTGTTGTTAACCCATAAGTTATTACATGACTCTTAATACTCCTGCCTTGATCACTGGATATTTCAGCATCACCTTCTAATGTAATTAATAATTTCTTAGCATCATAAGTAATTTTCGCTGCATTACCTTTGATCAGCTCTCCTGTTTGATAATTTTTCTTTTGAAATTTAACCGGTTGTCCTAACGCAACAATATACTCTAGGCCATGATTTTTCTGCTGCTTTACCTGAATTTCATTACCTTGCAAGCGCATTGACCCCTGTATCGCTTCAAAGTTTCCTTGATAGAGCCCCACGCCAGAATTTAAATTTAAATCTAGATAATCACCATTTAGTTCTATCGACTCTTTAAAATCAGGATCAGTTTTCGTAGCAAGTGTAAACGGTGAATATAGAACCAGTAAAACAAGCAAGCATATTTTATTCATTAAAGACTTATTTAAAATGATTATCATTAACAAATGATATCATAATTCTACATTGCTAAACGTCATCTCTGAACTAAATCTAACCATATTTTTAAAGTGAATTGCAGCAGCTCATAGCGTTCTTCCCCTACCTTCAAATATGATGCTTCAGTGCGATATATATCATAAATCATCAAATTTTAGCCAAAAAAAAAGCCCAACCCATCTATCATTGGTTGGACCATAGAAACTTTAACAATAAAGAAATATATCCAATGAATAATCGCGAAAATCATTCATCATTTAATTAAAATGACATTTCTCCTCAGTATTGTCAATAATAGCTTTAAAATATTTTTATATAATTTAATCAATAAAATCTATTCAAACTTCAGTGAATAAGATAAACATATAAACCCAAGTATCAATGAAAAATCATAGATCACTTTTAAATGAAAATTTAATAGCGATCTCTACAATCATGTAATTACATATATTAGTCAATTTGGCTCTAAGCCAATAGTTTTACGAAAGGATAATCTATAAAATAAATATCATTCATACGCTATACTTCAGAATATATTTTATCTAGATTACCTGCAAATGTCTTTTCTCCGTCACAATCTTAAGTTCAATTCTTTTAAAATATCGAATCATTGGGTCTTCTACATCTATTGATATATGTTTAACAAATTTTTCATCTTTCATTAAATTTGAAAAAGTTTTATAACCTACAACTATTTTCTTGGGCTCTTTACCAGCCTTAGAAACCTTTTCAATATTTTTAATAAATTCTGTAAAACTTAAATCCATATTCCCCACCGTTAAAATAGCTAAAAAGCTTTGAATTTTATGCAAAAATTATATCAATTAACAACTTAATCATTACTACGCGCATCATATCAGAAACTAATATTCTGATATGTAAGTTTTCAAAATAGTTATGAACTCTCAAGTAATTTATTTTTTATAGACATTGTTCAAACATAGATTTATTCTGTGCTGTGCTGAATTAACTCTTCTCTTGTTTAGAAAAATAATTTATAAGACACTCATATTTCTATACGAATAAAAAAAAACCGCCCAAAGGCGGTCATATTGTGAAATATATTTAGGATATCAATTTATACAGTTTATTTAGACCAATATAAAAAGATTTACCATCTAAATTCAGTTGAAACCTTTCACCTGACTCAACTTGAATTTGCTTACATACTTCAACCCAAGCTGTACCAGATATAGTATTTTGCATACGTTTGAAAGGTATTACTTTAACACGGATTCTTTCGCCATTTACGGCTTTAGCTGTCATCCAGCCATTTGGAATATTCATTTTTTCACTCATTTAATTGAGCTTATGTAAAAAAAAATAATTAACCATTAAAATCAGTAGAGAGGATTTGAATCTAAGATCAGGAGGCTCACGCCTATAATTAAGTTTACATCAGCATCTATTTACAATCTTCGTAATTTCGAGATTTATTCAGAAAATAACTGTAACTGCATACAATAGTTAAAGAATATGCCATATATCTATTGATTAGTCAAACTATTTAATCATTATCATTTTTTAAATGACTAAATCCTTATGATAAAAGAATCAAACTATCCAGTAGTAAATTACTTATACAATATACCAATTACAATAATATCTACCTTTATTCAACAGTCATAATTGGCATTGTATATTGCTATCTTTAAGCGCTCATCTAAAATCCATCAACGTCGATTTCATTATTATCATTACTCATCCAAAACCTTCTTCAACAATTCTTTAAGCTTAACTTTAGCTTCATGATTATATTTATTGCCGGATTTCAAATCTCTATAAAAATCTCCAAGTGCTTTTGTTAAAGCCAATTGAATAAACCTGTTCGTATTTACATAAAAATATTGATTAAATGGATCTAATCCAAAGTATTGCTGAACATCTATCGTAGCGTCTGTATTATCAATAAATATTAACTGTCTATTCATTTGATTATTATAGTTTTCATTCGGTATTGCTAAGTTGTTATTGAATTTTTCCTGATAAAAACTCCAGACCTCTTCTGAACTTATTTCAGGATAATATTTCTTAAAATATCTTGTTAGCCACGCTTGAACATAAATATTTACTTGAGAACATTGCCCACTGACTACCCATGCAAGCTGATCAATCAATATATATGTACAGTATCTTGCCTGTTCGAAACACCCATGCTCAAGTAATAAATTAATTCCATTTTTTGAATTTTGTATATGTTTATCAAGATTAGCTAAGTCTAAATTAATATCCATAAATCCTCCTAACTTTAGAAGGATGTTAAAACAAAAGTTATACTTAAACCACTATTCTATAAATATTTTTAATATAAAGTGAAAATAGTGTTAATCATGTCATAGCATTGATCTTAAACATTGAATTATCCCTCGGTTTTAATCGAATCATCATTACACCTTATTCGTTATAAATTCTTATGGAAAGCTTTAAAAATTCAAAACTTTTAATCAGGCCGGACACAAAACAAACAGATTGATAGCAGTATTAAATGTCTATTAGCAGATAAATAAATTCAAAAGCTTAAATCTCAGCAAAAATACCAATCATTTACTCAATCAAATAAATATCTTATTTATAAACTATAACCTGTGTTGAAAATATTCCATCATATTGTGAGTTAAAATTCTGTGTATGATAGAACCTATCATATACTATATGTTAAATGCCATTATTTCTTAGTGGAAAATTCAATTTAGAAGCTAACAATTTTATAAAATTAAGATATTAAATAATCTATAACTTAATAGAATTTACAATCTTTCATGCTTTTTTGACATGTGATGTCATACATAGAACTCATTTCTATATGCAATCTGTACATAATATAGTCTCATGACCAAATTCTCATTTTTTTAAAAAAAAACTTTGCTATGTAAATAATTTTTAATATACGAGTTCTGCATCAATATCCAACTAAAATTTAATTAAACTTTCGTCTCTAAAGTACTTGATTTTTAAATTTAAATAATGAATATAAGCACACTTAAATAATCAAATATTTTGAGCCAATTTATATGAGTAAGTCTTTTTTAAGCTTAATCGTTGTGATGAGTCTGTTAACTGGATGTGCAACGACAAAATCTATTCAATATCCTGCAAAAGGCAGTAACACAACCGTTTCAGTATCATCTGAACAAATTTCTGCAATGACGGAATCAGGTGGTGGTGACCATTTTATTGATGGAAGTCAAATCACTGTAGGAGATGCTAGTAATGCTCTCTCAAACCCTGCATCCGGTGCATTTGGAATGATTGGTGTAGGTATCGCAACTGCGATTGACAAAAAGAATAATGGCGCCGCTATTTCAAAAAGTAATTTAAATCAGGCTATCAAATTTGATGACATTGTTAGTCAAAAAATTACTGAAGCCTTACAACAAAATTCAGTAGATAATTCACTTAAATTATTAGCACGCAATCAAAAAGCTGATATTAAAATTGTTCCCTATGCGCGAATTTCTTTTCATGACAAACCTAATATCAAAATAGCATTTAGTCTAAAATCTGAATTTAAAAATGCTGATGATAACAATCAATCGACAAAGCGATTATATAATTATATTAGCCTAAAAAAAGTTTCATTAAGTGAATGGGATTCCAACAATAATGAGCTGTTTTTTGCAGAGGCCAATAAGGCATTTACGACTTTGGCTGAAGTTTTGGTATTGGATATGCAACATCAACTTAATGTTAATGAAATGAATGAAACACGTCAAAAAACGTGCAAACTGACAAATGAAATGTCAAATATTAATTTTATTTCATCACCTGAAAACTTATGTATCGGCGTATTAAAGACGCATAAAGGTGAGGTTTTACCAAATTTTCTACTTGTAATTGAACAGTAATTATCGATACATTTACATATTTCAATCTAAGAAATAAAAAATTATATTTAATAGTGAATATAAAATATTAATGCCAATAATATGAGTTTTTCTCTATCAATAGATAAAATTTATAGTTTCTAATTTAGTGCTGAGTTAATTTATTAGCTCAGCTCTTCACCGGACATATGATGAGGACCGACCGACTGTTCCAGTCTTAAATATACTACTCAAATACGTTATTAAGAATTAAGCTTTAAATCTTGCAAGTCTCAATAAAAAAAGCCTGTACAAAAAGGTTGTACAGGCTAAAGTTTAAGCAGATAAGAACTATTTTTACATATCGATCAATATGATTTATTTAACTCGATCCATATGCTGACTATATGTAACACAGCCACATTTTCTACACTTCCACTCACTAATACCATCAAAGTGAAGAACCATCTCACCTTTTGCATTTCGAACTACTTCATATCTATGTCTGCAAAATATAGACCTAATAATTCCTATAAACATCGTACCCCACCACTCAAATCAATAAGAATCCACCCGATCGCTAAACGTATACGCTATACCAACTCTATATCCCCATAGTGAGCGATAGAAAAGCATCACATTCTAAGAATGAGCAGCCTAAAACACTAAATCACAATTGTTATTTGCAAATCATGATAAGTTAAAAAATCATCATACCGTCTAAGATTTAAAAATAAATACCTGAAATTAGGTAGTTAAATATTCAATAATCAAATTAAAACAACTATTTATAAAATACATTTATCTGTAAATTTTTCGTTCTTTTTCATAAAGCCCCACTTGGTCAGATTATTTAAAAGACACTATTCTCTATTTAATATTCTGAACAAGTTATACAAAATGTGGATTATATGGTAATCCTTCATCTCTGTAATTTTAAATATAAAAAACCACCCCAAGGTGGCTTAAATTTAAAATAAATCATTCTTTATATTTAATTACATAGTTAAAAAATTTTTATAGCTAAGATCTAATTTGATGTGAGGACATAGCATCCCCAGACACCAGCCCTCAAGTACAATTTGTATAGGAAGATATTTTCTTTGAAAGTGATTGTATTACTTGCGATTGAATAAAAAATTTTACACTTAGCATTTTAAAATTAAATAACCATCTATATAGGACTTCATTCATGATTTATGTAATACATACCATTGACAAGACATACTATCTAAAAGTGCGGAGCGTACTATTTAACAAATCATTTGTTTGTTGAAACGTCAATGTTGACTCTACCCAGAACACATGAAGCCTTGAACCTAATTTAATCTCTGTTTTATTGTATGTAATCAATGCACCAGATTTATCTCTTGCCTTAAAATACAGTTCATCCTCATTATTATCCTTTAAAATTTTACTACCATGCCATGGTCCACCTAGACATATATTCATAATTAAATCCCATCACACCAGTAAATTAAAACAATGTAAATTCCAACCAAAATCACAAATTAAACCTATGTATTTATATTACATAAGTTTTTTTAATTGATCATATTTATCTACGATAAAAATATCACAAAAAACACTATGCCTATATACCTATAATTGGTGATTTATGCTTGTTTTCAATCAATTTTTAACTAAATTACTGTTACTTTTGCATGATTGGTATAGCCACTTTCGAATGATTTCAACTTCATCAATTTTTTAACTAGAATTTTACATATGTTTTTCTTTATAAAACAACCAAATGACTTACCTCTCGCTGTGGTAATCAAATTAAAATGAATAGATATTTTGGTAAGAGTATTAATGAAATCTATTTAGTATTAACTTTCTTAAATAAATAATTTAAATATACTAAATATTTATACTACTTGTTTACTATATATAAGTCAAGTTTAGACTAATCAAC
>NZ_BBRX01000066.1 GCF_000829675.1 Acinetobacter rudis | reverse complement strand
TTCCGGTGTTAATGAAAGCTATGGTAATGAAAATGCGCTTTGGATCAATGGCGTACTCTGGCCACTCACGGATATTTTGTTTGAACAAATTGATGAACACACATGGAGTATTAGCTCTATGGATCAAACTTTACAGCTCAAGGTGGAAACGGGCTGGCGTAGATTTGAAAGTTTGAACTTGCGTTTAGTTGGAAGTCAGTTCAGTCAGTGGCAAGCACGAATTAGTGGAACGATTCGCCCAATGGATTG
This sequence comes from Acinetobacter rudis, assembly GCF_000829675.1. Lineage (GTDB taxonomy): Bacteria > Pseudomonadota > Gammaproteobacteria > Pseudomonadales > Moraxellaceae > Acinetobacter > Acinetobacter rudis. The sequence continues at coordinate 19,596 of NZ_BBRX01000066.1, read as the reverse complement.
TGAGCAATCCATTGAGCTAAATGCGGAATATGGTGTTTTAGAACAGCATTATGCGAAGTGGTAAGTGCTACTAAAGCCTTTTTAATTTAGCATTTCTCGATGCATCTTTGTCGCAGTTGGTTGTGCTGCTTGCCAAAATGCTTCACCCGCAGCAATGGGGTCTTCGGTATCTGCAAGGGTATCGACCCAAACTTGATACTGTGCAATAACGGGATGCTGGCTTGGATGAAAGTCCGATTTAAACCAATCCAGATAGGGGCCTCGCATTGCTGACAAAATGCCATGTTTACCCAAAAACCAAGGTAAGCCTTGATAGGTCATTTTGAGACGTTGCCATTTACTAAAACCATCGTAGCGTAGCATGACGAGGGCACGATATAAGGTAAAGTGGAACATCATTACAGTGGTAAAGACTAAGGCAAATTTACGTAAATACTCAGGAACCTGAGCGATATCTTTCATGACATCGAAGGCCACATCACGATGTTCCATTTCTTCAATCGCATGCCAAGCCAACAGCGCTCTTACGAAGGGGTGAGCTTCTTGCATCGTACTTTGCTGGTTATAAAATGTATGTGCCATGAGCGCCGTGAGATGTTCGGCTGCTGCGGTCATGGCGATATTGTACTGTGCTGAACGATTCTCAAGCTCGTATTTGAAAATATTACGTAAAATACCGATGAAACGATCAATAGGCATGCCTTGTTGTCGCATGAGATCATTCATTTGATCATGTGCTAAGCCATGTTGTGCTTCTTGACGAATAAAGTCTGCAACTCGTTGCTGCAAGTCTGGATCCGTAATCTGGTCGCGAAATTGCCGTACAGATTGAATGAAATAACGCTCACCATCTGGAAAGGTGAGGCTGAGTGCATCAAAGACACGTGTACGAAAAGGGTTGTTGGCAAACCAAAAACGTGGGACTTGCTCAAGTTTAAAATCTAAATTGCTGCGCACGACTGGCCGCGGCGAAGTGATCATGGTATTCATTTTATTTTTGACACCTAACTTAGACAGAACTGAAGTATGCCAAGTTAAGTATATTTTGTTTTTGGCTAGATCGGCCATTTTATGTGCATTTTATGACAATTTATATTTTCAACTTGGATTTTATTCGCTGAGGGCATTGCACTAATGAGTGAAAAAAGGTGGAAAGCTGACCTTCCACCTCAGTGTGTTGCTGCCCTTAAGATGTTATTAAGCTGTTGCTTTGAGGCGTGGATAGCGAAAGATAATCGCTAAAATGGCAAAGATCGCGATGATCCAGCAGTAGTAAACATTGCCCATGAGTTCGATCGGTGAAATCTTAGCAATAGAACAGGCAAGTAGTAGCTGTGCACCATAAGGAATCAGACCTTGAACCACACATGAAAAAATGTCCATCAATGCTGCTGCACGCTTAGGATTGACCCCATATTCTTGTGCTACACCACGTGCCATGTCACCAGATAAAATAATTGCAACAGTGTTATTGGCGACAAAAAGATTAGAGACAACCACTAAGATACTAATACCAATTTCACCAGCACGTTCACGACCGACTTTAAATAACGCGGTGAGTCGATAAATACGTTGAATTAACCACTCTAAGCCACCTTCCTTTTGTAACATGGCAGATAAGCCACCGAGGAACATGGAAAGTAAAGCCACTTCGAACATGCCGACAAAGCCTGAGTAAATCGATTCATTAATTTGGTGTAAGCCAAAATCAGGTTGAATCCATACCCCCATGACCACAGAGAGTATGATGCCGATACACAGAACAGCAAGTACGTGGAGGCGGGAAAAAGCCAGTAGAAATACAGCCAAGTACGGTAAAACCAGCCATAAGTTATATTGACTATGGCTAATATGCTGTGCGTTATGGCTGTTAAAGATATAAAACAATAAAGTTGAAATAGAAGCAGGAACGGCAATCCAGATATTCACTCTAAATTTATCGCGTAGTTCTACGTTTAAACTACGCGTCGCTGCGATAGTAGTATCTGAGATCATGGATAAGTTGTCACCGAACATCGCACCGCCAACAACTGCACCAATGGCATAAGCTGTGGCAATATCCGTGGCATTGGCAAAACCAAAAGCAATTGGTGCGCATGCTGCAATCGTCCCCATAGAGGTGCCCATGGCCGTTGCAATAAAAGCCGAGATCACAAAGAGCATGGGGAGGACGAACTCAGCTGGAATAATGGATAATCCAAACTGTACGGTGGCATCTACACTGCCGATTGCACTGGTTACACTGGCAAAGGCACCTGCAAGCATAAATACCATAAACATTAAGATCAGGTTGGCATGTCGAGCGCCTGACAAAAATGTTTCTACGGCTGTATTCAGTTGCCCTCGATACATCAAAATGGCCAACATAATGGCTGGTAATGCAGCCACTGGCGCTTTCATTTGATAAAAAGCAAATTCAGTACCGATGATGGAGTGATAGATACCACTTCCTAAAAATATGGCTAAAAAAACAATAAGCGGTAATAGCGCAATCCCACGGGCTTGCACTTTATCCGTTGTGTGTGAGGTCATAATGAAATCTAAGGGCATGAAAACAACAAGCCGCATAGTATAAAGCAGCTTTAGATATTTCGATAAAAATAAATAAGTTCTGATGGCTTATTTTGGTTTTTTGTCGCTACGGATTATTCGTGAGTTGATGAGTTATTTTAAAGTTTTAGTATGTTTTTCACATGCTTGCTGTAGTAGTTTGGGCTATTCGGATACAAAATGGTCGCTAGATACAGACTTGAAAATAGCACAAAATTAGGAAGCTTTGATCATTGTACAGCGCTTGAAAATATAGATAAATGTAGCGTCTGGGGAGTAAGCATATCGTGCATATGTTTTGCGCAACGGATTGACCTGTTCAATTTTGAAGAAATAGCGTTACAATGCAAGCTGTTGTATGTTTACCAAGAAACTCCTCAAGCATTAACACTCTAAGGAAAGTACATCCCTATGTCTCGTTTAGCCAATCGATTTGAACAGCTTAAATCTCAACAGCGTAAAGCTTTGGTGTCTTATGTCATGGCTGGCGACCCGCATCCGCATGTCACCGTCCCATTGTTACATCAAATGGTTACGGCAGGTGTCGATGTGATTGAGCTAGGTCTACCTTTTTCAGACCCTATGGCGGATGGTCCAGTAATTGCTTTAGCTGCAGAGCGAGCAATTGCAGGCGGTACCAGTACCTTAGATGTGTTAGATATGGTCAAAACTTTTCGTCAGCAAGACCAAGAAACACCTGTGGTGTTAATGGGCTATCTCAACCCTTTAGAAGTGATTGGTTATGCGCAGTTTGTTGAAACTGCACATCAATCAGGTGTAGATGGTTTGATTATCGTGGATTTACCTCCCGAAGAATCACAAGATCTTGCACCTATCTTAAAACAATATGAGATGGACCAGATTTTCTTGCTTGCACCGACATCAACCGATGAACGAATTGAAAAGGTAACACAGCAAGCCAGTGGTTTTATTTATTACGTTTCGCTCAAAGGAGTCACGGGTTCTGCTCGTTTAGACACTCAAGAAGCAGCGGCACGTATTGAAAAAATTAAAAGCTTAACCACACTTCCTGTAGGTGTAGGCTTTGGTATCCGTGATGCAGTATCAGCAAAGGCCATGGGGCAAGTTGCAGATGCGGTTATTGTGGGTACTGCACTTGTGAAACCTTTTGAAGATTTGGCACCAGAACAAGCCGTGGAGCAAACGGTAAACAAAGTCAAGGAGCTTCGAGCTGCGCTCGATGAGTTAGTATGAATCAAGAAGTGAAAGCCGGAAAAATTCTCAGTGCAACGACACCGTGGACTGAACGCGGTGTGCCAGGTATTCAGCAACCTGATGAACAACAAGTATTAAAAGCGACGTTTACTGAACCTACCTATGAATGCCCTGAGTGTCATGCGTTGGTTACACGTACGGCAATGTCTTTTAACGTATATGTTTGCCCACAGTGTGATGAGCATTTACGTATGAAAGCACGTGATCGACTGAACTGGTTCTTTGACCAAGTGAAAGTTGAGTTAGGGAGTGAATTTGTTGCTAAAGATCCACTTAAATTTGTCGACAGCCGACCTTATCCTGAGCGTTTAAAAGAAGCGCAAAAGAAAACAGGTGAAACTGAAGCATTAGTGGTCATGCAAGGATCACTCAAAAACTTGCCAATGGTGGCCTGTGCTTTTGAGTTTGACTTCATGGCTGGTTCAATGAGTACTGTAGTTGGTGACCGTTTTGTGCAAGCAGCAGAGCGTGCGATCGCTGACAAGCAGCCTTTGATCTGTTTTGCTGCCTCAGGTGGCGCGCGTATGCAAGAAGGCATGTTGTCTTTAATGCAGATGGCTCGTACTTCAGCTGCGATTCAAAAGTTAAAAGCTGCGGGTCTACCCTACATCGTGGTGATGACACACCCAGTGTATGGTGGTGTGACAGCATCATTGGCAATGTTAGGCGATGTACATATCGCTGAACCTAAGGCTATGATTGGCTTTGCTGGAAAACGTGTGATTGAGCAAACAGTACGTGAAACATTACAAGAACCGTTCCAACGTGCTGAATTTTTGCTTGATCATGGGGTAATCGATCAAATTGTTCATCGTCACGCATTACGTGATACTGTATACCGTATCGTGTCGAAATTGATGAATTTACCTTGAACTCAAATGCACCACTCATCACTGATTGTTTAAACACATGGCTCGATTATTGGGGCCATGTTCATGTCACAGGAATCGACTTGGGCCTAGAACGTGTTATTCCTGTTGCTGAAAAACTCGGGGTAACACGTCCTGAGGCAAAAGTGCTTACCGTTGCTGGTACCAATGGTAAGGGCTCTACCACGACCACGCTTGCAGCAATTTTAGCTGCGCAAGGTTATCAAGTTGGACTATATCAGTCCCCACATATCTATCGCTTTAATGAGCGTGTCAAAATTAACGGTATTGAAGTCGATGACCAAGTGTTGGTTGAGGCATTTGTCCGTGTAGATCAAGCTCGCCGTGACTGTCAATTGAGTCTATCGTTTTTCGAAGCGACGTCTTTGGCAGCATTTCTAATCTTTCAACAGCAACAGTGCGATGTTTGGGTGCTTGAAGTCGGCCTTGGTGGTCGTCTCGATGTGGTCAATGTGATCGATCCAGATGTCGCTGTGATTACCAATATTGGTATAGACCATGTTGAGTGGATTGGCGATACAATTGAAAAAATTGCGTTTGAAAAAGCAGGAATTATACGTCCAAATATTCCAGTAATTTTTGCTGGTCAACAGGCATTGCCTAAGGCAATTCAAGACAAAGCTCAAGCCTGCCAGGCGACACTTTACGCAGTGAATCGTGATTATTTTTATCAAGATGCAGATGATGGGCAACATTGGAATTTTGCTTCATCAGGAAGTACCTTGCGTTTGCCGTTGGGACATTTGGCTTTAGACAATATCGCAGCAGCAATAGCCGCTATCCAAGTCAGTGGTCTAGATGTGTCCGAGCAAGCTCTGGTTACAGGCATACGCAATGCACGTCTCGCTGGTCGCTTTGATGTTAGACAAATTGCAGGTAAGACGGTCATCTTTGATGCTGGGCATAATCCTCATGGCGTTGAGTTTTTACTTAAGAACCTGCAAAAGTTCATGAAAAACCACGACCAGTACACAGAAATATTGTCTATTTTCTCAATGTTAGGTGATAAAGACATCAACTCTGTGGTCAAATTGTTGAAAGGCTGTATATTAAAGTGGAAAATAGCGGAGTTAAACGTGCCACGTGCGGCAAGTTTAGCTGAGCTCAATTCTGCGCTACACACTGAAAATAATGTTGAGCAATTTGAAAATATAAAAGCCGCATTCGAGTCAGCTCTCGCAGAAGTAAAAGATAATCAAATAATATTGGTCTGTGGTTCGTTTCATACCTTAGAGGCGATCTGGGAGTGTCTAGAAGAATGGCAATGAATAACAAACAGCGCTGGCTAGGTGGTGTCGTGTTGTTGGGTGGTGGGGTGCTCTTGGCAGCACTCTTACTCAAAGGTAACGATGAAATTCAACAACAATCAGGCTTAGAAACGGCTGCTTCAGGCGTTCGTCCTGTGGAGCAGATTCGTCTTGCCCATGAGCAAGGTGCAAGCTCTGCTGCAGTACCATTGCAACCCCTCACTGTTGATGTGGAAACTGAAAAACGTTTGCTTGAAGAACAGCGCCGTGCTCGTGAGAGTGCAGTTGCTGAGCAAGAGGCGAAGACTGCAGAATTTTTAAAAATGCAACAGCAAGCTGAAGCTGCTGCTGCACGTAAGGCAGCAGAAGAGTTCGCAGCAATGAATGCGCGTCGTAAAGCTGCACAACAGAGTTCGGACAATATACCGCCTGAAGTAAATACTACTGCGGGTAGTGCAGCAAAAACAGCTGAACAAAAAGTTGCTGAGCAAAAGGCCGCAGAGAAAAAAGCTGCCGAACGTAAAGCTGCTGATCAACAAAAGAAACAAAATGAGGATGCTGCAAAAAAGCAGGCTGAGCAGCGTTTAGCTGAAGAGAAAAGGCAAAAGGCTGCTGAAGAACGTAAACAAGAGTTAGCAAAGCAAAAAGCTGCTGAAGACAAAAAAGCAGAAGATCGTAAAGCTGAAGAAAAAAAGCGTAAAGCTCAAGAGGAAGCCAAGAAAAAGGCTGAAGCTGAGAAAGCACGTGAAATAATGGAACATGGTGATAAACAGTGGATGGTACAAGTCAGTTTGGCAGCCAATCAGGCCAATGCTGATGCTGTCGCTGCAAAGTTGCGTGCAAAAGGTTATAAAGTGACACAGAGTCCGACTTCTAAAGGGATTCGTATCATGGTTGGGCCCTCTAAAGATCGTGGCACAGCAGATAGCACACGTAAAAAGATCACCAGTGATCCAAGTTTGAATATGAAGTCAGCGTGGGTGATTGATTGGGTACCTCTCGATCAGCGTTAGGCATGAACATGAGGGGCTGCAAATGACGAGACTGATTAGATTGGCACGGCTTGAAGATATCGCCAGTCTGATCAAGTTGGATACCGTTGCAGCCCATGATGTTGAACGGATTGAGCAAATTCAGTATTGGGTTCAATCGCAGAGTTGTTATGTACTTATTGAGCAAAATGTCATAATGGCATACGCAGTGCTGCACCATCATTTTTTTGCTCAGGCTTTTATAGAAATGTTGATGGTTGATCAGAGCTATCGGCAGCAAGGTTTAGGTCTAGCGCTCATTCAACATCTACAAGCGATATCTTCTACAAAGCTTTTTAGCTCAACCAATGCGTCCAATACCAAGATGCAGCGTTTATTTGAAAAGGCGGGATTTAAGCGCAGTGGTTATATTGATCATCTCGATCACGACGACCCTGAGCTGATTTATGTCTATTTAGGCTCAGTGAGCTAATCGTGCTTGAAGATTAACTTTTACTGAGCTGTGTGCGAATCCATGCGATATTTTCATCGCTAAATAACGTTTCAATATTTCGCCAAATGGGATGAAACCCATAGCCACCATATTTCATTTCATTAATAGCATCTTCTTTTGACCAATTTTGAAAAATAATTCGGTACATTGCAACACTGGCCCCTGTACGATCAGAGCCGTGATAGCAGTGTACTAACACTTTTTCTTGATTGCGCTCCGCTTGTTGAATCGTACGCATGACATCAAGAAGCTGTACACGGTTAATCGACCACGTATTGATAGGGATATGAACCAAGTTAAATGGCTCTGAAGCAAATACTTTTTCGTCAGGATTACGTTGTCGAAGGTTAATGACTCGATCAATGCCGTGCTGTTTTAAAGTAGGGATAAGACTTGCATCAGGTTGTTCACTTCTATAAAGAGTGGGACTGATTTGATAAAAATTATCAGAGCGTTGTAATGCATGCCCCCAGTTGGATGGTCGACTCTCCCCGGGCCAGCTGGCCGTTGTCACACATCCAGTTGTGATGATACTGCTTAAGATTAAACTCAGAGCCACCTGTTTTTTATTCATAATTTTTTCATTCAAAATGGAGAGAGGAACATCGCATGCAAAAAAGGCTATGCAAAGTTTATGGATATTAACTGATTTTTATATAGAAAAACTGTAATGTGTTTAAAAATTATCAACCTGCATCCCTGATGATGATATTAATCCTCAGGGATTTTTTTATGCAACATTTTGTCTCCATAAATAGGCAGAGCATACTTTCCGATAAATATAACGCGGTAGGAGCGGGATGTTTCGTGTATTAGATCGTCAAATTTGTTATGTTAGTCAACATTAACTTCAAATGTGCGATTTGAATGAGCGAGATTTTTTTTAGCGGAATTGTGCAAAACCCTTGTACTTCGAAATTCTGGCTCCATAATATCGTCTGAGAAAAAACTATTTTGACAAGTAAGATTTAGAGAGTTTATTCATGTTGGCAAGTCTGATCGGAGGCATCTTCGGTACAAAAAATGAGCGCGAACTCAAACGAATGAGAAAAATCGTTGATAAAATTAATGCGCTTGAACCGACGGTATCGGCCCTTAATGATGCAGACCTGTCTGCAAAAACGCAAGAGTTTAAACAACGCCATCAACAAGGTGAAAGCCTAGATAAACTATTACCTGAAGCATTTGCTGTTTGTCGTGAGGCAGGTAAGCGTATCATGGGCATGCGTCACTATGACGTGCAGCTCATCGGCGGTATTACCTTACACGAAGGTAAAATCGCAGAGATGCGTACAGGTGAAGGTAAAACTCTAATGGGTACCTTGGCCGTTTATTTAAATGCGATTAGCGGTTCTGGTGTACATGTTATTACCGTCAACGATTACTTAGCACAACGTGATGCTGAGTTGAACCGTCCACTCTATGAATTTTTAGGTTTAAGTGTGGGTGTAATCTATTCGATGCAATCGCCTTTAGAAAAAGCAGATGCATATCGAGCAGACATTACCTACGGAACAAATAACGAATTCGGTTTTGACTATCTGCGCGATAACATGGTGTTTTCGATGGCAGAGAAAAAACAGCGTGGTTTGATTTATGCCATCATCGATGAGGTCGATTCGATCTTGATTGATGAAGCACGAACTCCACTGATTATTTCTGGTCAAAGTGAAGACTCATCGCAGCTCTACCAAGCGATCAACGCTATTCCATCTAAGTTACATCCGCAAAAAGAAGAAAAAGTAGCAGATGGAGGGCATTATTGGATCGATGAAAAACAACGCACAGTTGAAATGACTGAAGTTGGTTTTGAAATGGTTGAAGATGAGCTAATTAAGATGGGGTTATTGGCTGAGGGTGAAAGTCTTTACTCTGCTGCTAATCTGAATCTTGTTCATCATGTGACTGCGGCGATTCGTGCCCATGTACTATACCAACGCAACGTACATTATATTGTCAATGATGGTGAAGTGATCATCGTCGATGAGAATACTGGTCGTACTATGCCAGGTCGTCGTTGGTCTGAAGGTTTACACCAAGCCGTTGAAGCCAAAGAAGGTTTAGAAATTCAACCAGAAAACCAAACTTTGGCAACGACCACATTCCAAAACTATTTCCGTTTATATCGCAAATTATCAGGCATGACGGGTACTGCAGATACTGAAGCTGCGGAAATGAAAGAAATTTATGGTCTAGATGTGGTCATCATTCCAACGCATCGTCCTATGGTCCGTAAAGATCAAAATGACCTGATTTATTTGAACCGTAATGGTAAATATAACGCAATTATTCAAGAGATCGAAAAAATTCATGCTGAAGGTGCAGCTCCAATATTAATTGGTACTGCAACTATTGAAGCCAGTGAAATTTTATCTGAAAAATTGACTGCTGCGGGTATTGCGCATGAAGTGTTGAATGCTAAACAGCATGAACGCGAAGCTGATATTATCGCTCAAGCTGGTTCTCCAAAAGCAGTCACGATTGCAACCAACATGGCAGGTCGTGGTACTGATATCTTGCTTGGTGGTAACTGGAAAGCACTTCTTGCCAAAATTGAAAATCCAACTGCAGAGGATGAAGCTCGTCTGAAGGCAGAATGGGAACAAAATAACGCAATGGTATTAAGTTCTGGTGGTTTGCATATCATTGGTTCTGAGCGTCATGAATCTCGTCGAATCGATAATCAGTTGCGTGGTCGTTCAGGTCGTCAAGGTGACCCTGGTGTATCACGCTTCTTCTTGTCTCTTGAAGATGATTTGATGCGTATTTTCGCAGGTGATCGTGTGGTTGGTATGATGCGCGCGATGGGTCTGCAAGAAAATGAAGCGATTGAACACAAGATGGTGTCACGTTCCATTGAAAATGCGCAGCGTAAAGTAGAAGCACGTAACTTTGACATACGTAAAAACCTGTTGAAGTATGATGACGTGAACAACGAACAGCGTAAGATTATTTACTCACAACGTGATGAAATCTTAGAAGAAGCAAGCTTACAGGCTTATATCGAAGAGATGCACCGTGAAGTGGTTAAAGGTTTGATTGAAAACTTTATTCCACCAGAGTCAATTCATGATCAATGGGATATTCCAGGACTTGAGCAAGCACTACAGTCAGAGCTTGGGGTTGAATTACCTGTAGCACTTTGGTTGGAGCAAGATCGTCGCTTAGATGAAGAAGCATTGATCGAACGGATCGCTGATGAACTTGTTGAGCGTTATCGTGAGCGTCGTGAACGTATTGGTGAAGAAAATGCACCAACGCTTGAGCGTCACTATATGCTGGGTGCGTTAGATCGTCATTGGAAAGAGCATCTTGCTGCTATGGATTATTTGCGCCAAGGGATTCATTTACGTGGCTATGCACAAAAGAACCCAGAGCAAGAATATAAGAAAGAAGCGTTTAACTTGTTTGTAAACATGTTAGGTGCAATTAAAAGTGAAGTGATTACTGATCTTTCTCAGCTACGTATCCCAACTGCTGAAGAAATGGCTGAGTTGGAAGCTCAACAACTCGCGCAGCAACAAGCTCAAGAACAGGCAATGCAATTGTCTTATGAGCACAGCGATATCGATGAGCTAAATGTAGAAACGAGTATTGATGGTGCGGTTACTGAAGCCACTTTTGTAGCACCTGAAAGTCGTAACGCACCTTGTCCGTGCGGGTCTGGTTTAAAATACAAACAGTGTCATGGTCGAATCTAAACTATTTTCTAAAAGCAGAACTTGGGTTCTGCTTTTTTGTAATGAGAGGGCTGTAGCTTAAATAGCATTGCAGCCTATCGGATTAAATGGTATTTAGTTCACAACTAATTTGGGAATTGGACAAATATGAAAAAAGTATTAAAAACTTTGATGTTTACTGCGATTGTACTACCTACAGTTGCTTTTGCTGACGTACAAAAAACAACGACCGTTGATAAAGTGATTGCAGCAACAGGTGTGACAGAAGCACAGACGGAAGTAAAACGTGAAAATACAACAGTAATTAGCCCACGTACAGGCATTCGATATACTTTGGGTGATACTGCTGGTCGCCCAGTGGTATTGAAAACAGCTGCTGTTGCAGCAGCAACTCCTGCAACAGCAAGTCGTATTGTTGCTGCGAATCCTGCATTGTCTGCAAGCAGTCAAGAAAAAGCAAAACAGGCACTGATTAGTGCTGCAGGTGGTACAGCAGCACAATAATACGCAATGTAATTTGTGTAGTTATATAGACTCAGTTACAGATTGAGTTTATGTGGCAAAACCTTGAAAAAGAATCGAGCAAGTTAAGCTCGATTTTTTTATATATATGGACTAAGCTTTCTTTTTTGTTCAATATTTGGAATTCAAAAATGACCGTCGGTGATGTGACTATGCCACATATGCATGTGGTACAAGGGGTTAAAATTGGTTGTGCAGAAGCGTATATCCGTTATCCAAACCGACGAGATATGGTCATTTTTGAGTTTACACCGGGAACAACGGTTGCAGGTGTATTTACCCAAAATGCATTTTGTGCTGCACCTGTAAGTATTTCTAAAGCTCATTTGGCTCAAGCTGATACTCGTTACCTCTTGATTAATACCGGTAACGCCAATGCAGGTACGGGGAAAATTGGTTATGCCAACGCAGAGCAAAGCTGTGCTGCACTTGCTGAACTTGCAGGTGTTGAGGCTGCACAAATTTTACCATTTTCAACTGGGGTGATTGGTGAGCAGTTGCCAATGCCACGTTTACTGGCAGGCCTTCCTAATGCTTTAGGTGACTTACAAGCTGATGCGTGGGATGCTGCTGCTGTAGGTATCATGACTACAGATACCACCCCTAAAGGTGCATCTGAACAGTTTGAGATTGATGGTATAGTGTATCATATGACGGGTATCTCAAAGGGTGCAGGGATGATCCGCCCGAATATGGCAACAATGCTGGGCTTCGTAGCAACAGATATGCCGATCGCACAAGAATTACTACAACAGATGTTGCGTGAAAGTGCTAATGTTTCATTTAACCGTATTACTATTGATGGTGATACCTCAACCAATGACTCTTGTATATTGGCTGCAACAGGACAGGCTGGTGGTGAGTTATTAGCGACTCAAGATGATCCTCGTTATGTCCAAGTGATGCAAGTTTTAACTCGTGTTATGCAGCGTCTCTCACAGTTAATTGTACGTGATGGCGAGGGTGCAACTAAATTCATTACAGTTGCAGTTGAAGGCGGTGGCAATACTCAAGAGTGTTGTGATGTGGCTTATAGTATTGCGCATTCACCTTTAGTGAAAACTGCAATATTTGCATCTGATCCAAACTGGGGCCGTATTTTATGTGCAATAGGCTATGCAGGTGTACCTGAACTAGATGTTGAGAAAGTACAAGTTTGGTTGGATCAGGTACAGATCTGTAAAGATGGTGGTGCAGCAGAAGATTATACCGAAGCTGCTGGTTCTAGTGTGATGTCACAAGCAGAAATGACGATTCGTGTTGATCTAGGTCGCGGTCAAGCAAAAGATACGGTGTATACCTGTGATCTATCATATGATTATGTCAAGATTAATGCCGACTATCGTTCATAGTCGTAACGCTTAATATAAGACCTCATTCGTGAGGTTTTTTATCATGGTGGCATTAAAATTCGAAGATAACAATCTTCATGTTTAATCCAGAGGATAAAGAAGGCCTTTTATGGAAGATGCAAGTCAGCTAATCGCCAACGATGCTAAATCAATTGTTCAAACGCATTTAGATCGTTTAGGAGAGATCAAAGATAAAACTTTAGATCCTCAGGTGAAGCAGGAGAAATTCGAGCAAATTCGTCAAGCGCTACAACAGCGTGATGCAGTCTTGGTTGCACATTATTATTGTGATCCAGAGGTGCAGGAATTGGCTGAAGCAACAGGTGGATGTGTCTCTGATTCATTGGAAATGGCACGTTTTGGGCGTGACCATCCAGCGAAGACTTTAGTGGTCGCAGGTGTGAAATTTATGGGGGAAACCGCAAAAATTTTATCACCAGAAAAAACAATCTTAATGCCTACGCTAGAAGCAACTTGTTCGCTAGATTTAGGCTGTCCTGTAGATGAATTCACTCAATTTTGTGATGCCCATCCTGATCACACAGTTGTTGTCTATGCAAATACATCGGCAGCAGTGAAAGCTCGCGCTGACTGGGTGGTGACATCAAGTTGTGCTGTTGAAATTGTTGAGCATTTAGATAGTCTGGGTGAGAAAATCATTTGGGCACCAGATCAACATTTAGGTCGTTATATTCAAAAGAAAACCGGCGCGAATATGTTGATTTGGGATGGTGCTTGTATCGTGCATGAGGAGTTTCGAGCACGTGGCATTACCAACATGAAGTCAGTCTATCCCAATGCGGCTGTATTGGTCCATCCCGAGTCACCAGAGTCTGTCATTGCAGTTGCTGATGCAGTCGGGAGCACATCACAATTGATCAAAGCAGCTCAGACTTTAGAGCAAGATACGCTGATCGTGGCAACTGATCGTGGTATCTTCTACAAGATGCAGCAAGCAGTACCCAATAAGACGCTCATTGAAGCACCAACGGCAGGTGAGGGGGCGACTTGTCGTTCTTGTGCACATTGTCCTTGGATGGCGATGAACGAGCTTGATGGTATTTTGGATGTATTGCAAAAAAGTGATCAAGAAATATTCGTTGATGCGCAGTTAGCACTTAGAGCAAAACAGCCTTTAGACCGAATGTTGGCGTTTAGTGCAGCATTAAAGGGTTAAAAATACGTCAATGTGTCTGATAAATATACATTCGTTATATTTTTTGACTTTTTTTTAATGATAGGTGTTGACGTTATGAAGCGTCACGCCTAGAATGCACACCGTACCGCACGATGTGTGATACAACAAAGCTGAGATGAATCGGAGTATGGCGCAGCCTGGTAGCGCATCTGGTTTGGGACCAGAGGGTCGTAGGTTCGAATCCTACTGCTCCGACCAATTCTTCAAGGCAACGGTATCGCATGATATTGAGTATCATCGTTACGCGCCTGTAGCTCAGTTGGATAGAGCATCCGCCTTCTAAGCGGATGGTCACAGGTTCGAATCCTGTCAGGCGCGCCACTCGTGAGCTTGATATTATAGAACCAAATTTATGACGGTGGATGTAGCTCAGTTGGTAGAGCCCCGGATTGTGATTCCGGTTGTCGTGGGTTCGAGCCCCATCATTCACCCCAATTCCTTTATAAGGAATGACATCGGAGTATGGCGCAGCCTGGTAGCGCATCTGGTTTGGGACCAGAGGGTCGTAGGTTCGAATCCTACTGCTCCGACCATCTTTTCAAAAGACTATTCTTGTCTCGCTTTATTTCTAAATTTTAAATTCTCTTTCTCTTTATATCCATCATTAATCTATTGTTTTGCCTTACAATTCGCTTAATTTGAATTTATGGTAAGCACAGATGGCTAAGAAGAATTTTCTTAAGATTATTTCAGTCATATTTTTCCTTTGTATACTTTCGGCATGTACTTTAAAACAAGCCATGCAGGGTTATGAAAAAGGCGATTATGTTGCCAGCATTCAGGTTATCACCAATAAATTAAATCAAAAACAAGGCTATCCAAGAGATTCGCTTAAAAAGAGTTGGTTGAATGTCATTGATCTGTCTCTAAATAAACTAGAAAGTTTACCTGCAAATACTCTTGATCAAAAAATTCAGCGTTTAGAAAAAATATATCAAGCACGTCAGTTGGTCGGCTCTGGTTTTTATGCAAATGAATTTTCTGGTTTTAATCAACGTTATCCGCTACAACAAATAAATCTTGATCTTGCCAAACTTTTTTATGAAAAAGGTAACTCGATCCAACTGCTCACAACAGAGAGTTATCGAGTAAAAGCTGAGACCTATGAAACAGGATTGCAACATGCAAATTATTTGGATATGGCAAGTTTGGCTGCTAAATACAGAAAAGAATATTCAACACGCTTAGCTGCTGATTACTACCAGCTTGCAAATCAATCTGCAAAACTAAAAAATTATAAAACGGCAAGTGAATATTTTTCTAAGGCTTTGACAGCTTACAAAAGCTACGGTGAATACAAGGATGCACGCTCCCAGTTTGATAAATACAATAAATTATGGCGAACTGAAGAAGCTGCGAGTTTATTTGAAAAAGCTGCTTTAAAGGAGCGTGTTGCTACACGTAAGGTTGATTATCGTGAAGTAGCACGTTTATATAGTGAAGCTGCTGATGTGTATATTCCGTTTGGGGATTATAAAAATGCAGCGGGTCTGGCAAAAGTAGCGCGGAATAAAAGCATAATAACTGTAGCTTATTCAATTCATCAGGATCGTGGTGATGATTACTGTGGCTCAGCATATAGCCAACGTCTCTCTGAGCGTTTTAAAGCTAAGCTAGAGGCTAAATTTAAGGGCTATCCATATCAGCTCACAAATTCAATGAATTCAGATATTAAAATTAATATTGATTATGCGAGCTATTTTAAAGAAGGCCGCTTGGAAGAACGTAATCAAGTGCAAAGTATAGTGGATGCACAAGGTTCGGTATGGAAATTTAATCAAAAGAATGAATCTAGAAAAAATGAATATGAGTTGAAAGCTGATATTTATACTCGTGGAGATCTAAGAATAAATAAGAGTGTGAGTAAGCAAAAAGACTCAGAGCAAATCAATGTGATTTATAGTGGCAATGTTCCAGCGGGTTATAAAAATAAAACAGAAGGGTCGCTTAAAGATCGTAATGGGCTCTGTTTGGATATTATTGGTGATGTAGAGCGTGAACTTGATTATGCACTTGATGATATTGCTCGGCAGGCTTTACGCCTTTAACTATAAATCGAGTCATTGCTTGGTTTAAAGCAATGAGTGATGTTAGCTCAGTGAATTGTTTGTTTGAAAAATAGCACGATACTTGAAGTTTGATTATTGGCTATCGTGCTTTACACACCATGATCATGTGGCTTGGCCAAATATCACTATTTTTCTAAACATAATGATCAATACATATCGTATTTTGTGCTGGTGATTGAAATAGATTAGAAAGTTGATGAGCTTTGTACTCATCAGCTAGTTTTGTCGTGTAATGCGATTTGCCTTTTAACTTGCTATACTAAAATGAAGATGCTGTATTTGAAAAAGCATAGATTAAGATTAGACACTTTAGAAAAAGCTTGAATAGTTGAAACATTAAAAAGTTAATTAAATTTTTATTTATATAAGAGATTTAAATACATTTAGGAGCAAGATCATGTCTACACTTCCACGCCCTTTGATCGAACAGATTAAGTCAAGTCGGCCATTACTTATTACTTTTGGCATTTTATTAATTGTTAGTGGTTTGTTATTTGTTACCTTTACTGGAATTGCAACACTGACTTCGGTGTATTTATTTGGCTTACTGATGATCTTCGCTGGCGTATTGCAAGCCATCACTTCAATTAGTGCATTGAGTGGTGGACAGCGTTGGTTGTGGTTGTTATTTAGCTTGGTCTATATATTGGCTGGTTATTTTGCATTTAAATCACCTTTAGCTACTGCGTCAGCTTTAACTTGGCTGATCGCTGCGTTCATTATCGTTGGTGGGCTATTTCGTATTGTCAGTGCTTTTAAGCTTAAATCGATTAATGGATGGGGATGGGTACTGTTTTCAGGTCTGTTACTGCTCGGTACAGGACTATTGATTGCAATTAATCCCACTTCACCACTTTGGTTATTGGGGTTGATGTTGGGGCTAGATTTATTATTTCAGGGTATTAATCTATTAATACTCAGCTTTGCCATTAAGAAAATGTAGATTTAATTTAAAAAAAACCGCGCTTAGTAATATGCTTAAGCGCGGTTTTTTTATGTAATATTACTTTTAAGGGATAATAATAATATTTACACGACGATTCAGGGCTCGATTCTCTTCTGTGTCATTCGGAGCAAGTGGCTGTGCTGCGCCTCGACCGATGGCTTGAATGTTTTGTGGATTAAAACCAGAGCTAGTGAATACAGTGGCAACACTTTCAGCTCTTTTGAGTGAGAGTTTGTTGTTGTATTCAGGAGTACCTACAGCATCGGTATGCCCTACAATCTTAACTTTGTCCAAACGATACTTTTGCAGACGCTCTGATAACTGAATAATCTCAGTTTTTTTAGCATCTTGAATATCTGCTTGATCAAAATCGAAAAGTAGACGTTCAGGCAGACGTAATGTCCAGCCTTCTTCGGTTAAGGTGAAACCTTCTTTCTTGAGCATACGAGCTTGTTTGTAACTTAAATTACCCAGACTCATACAGGCGGTCAGGCCAATAATAAGTAAAGCACTGAGAGATATTTTAAGGGTTTTAATAAGAGTAGTCTTCACGAGTGACATCCTTACTAGGCGATAAATACCAATGTTGATGCATCATTTTTGCTTTATACATGGCATTATCTGCGGCTGAAATTAAGTCTTCTGGGGAGTTGGCACCACTAAACAAAGCGATCCCTATACTAAAACTAAAATATATTTCAGTTTTATCGTAATGCACTGGGTGATTGCTACAATCTAGCAAGTGCTTACTCACCTTTTCAAGATCTTTATGCTGTTTGATGTTTTTAATTAAGATGGCAAATTCATCACCACCAAGTCGAGCAATAAAATCATCAGGATTTAAATGGTCTTTAAGGCGTTGAGCCATTTCTTTTAAAACGGCATCACCAGCTTGATGGCCAAATTTATCATTAATTACCTTAAAATTATTATTATCGATAAAAAATAAAGCAGTATTGTACTCACTTTCCTGATTGAATAGTTGTAGTAGTTCTTGATAGAAATACGTTCTATTGGGAAGCTGAGTCAAAGGATCATGTTTGGCTTGGTGAGAAAGAAGATCATTTTCAATTTGTAACTGTTGATTTGAATCTTGAACTTTGTTGAGTAACTCGTTAAAAACAATATTAATCCCTTGTATTTCTTTAATAGGGGAGTTGGGTAAGCGTAATTTATAATCTTTAGTTTGATCGATTTGACGTGCTGTATCGACCATGGGTGTAATTGACGACATCAAATACTGATAAACAAAGCGTACGAATATGGAGAGTACAGTTAAAATAAGCAAAGAGGCGATAAGTAAACCGATTAAGATGTGATTAAAAAAGTTAACTAAATTTGATGAGTTGCCATATACAATTAATTTCCCATAATACTGTTCGTTATGTTGAATAGATACAATCACAGGAACATTGAAGAATAATCGATCTAATAATTTGGTTGTAGGATTAACTTGATTTTTTTGTAAAGTGATACTGGATAACTCATGACTGTCTTCATCTAATACTTGTATGTAGCGAATTGGATAATGCTTCGAGTATTCATTTAAAATTTTATTAATCGTAACTTTGTCATTGAATACAACAGCAGGTTGGATTCGTTCGCTTAAGGCATGGCTAAGTACATTAATACTCTGTTTGGCCAGGACTTCCATTGTATATGCTGAAATGACAATAAAAATTGTTGTACAGGTAAAGACAGTCAGTCCAAAAATAGCAAGCTGCGATCGCTTAAATAAAGTTTGCAGCGATGTCATTTTATTAAAAAACATAACATCATTGCTCCATTGATTTTGCGAGTAATAAAACGCGTGGATCAACATGAACCGCGGTTTCACTTAAACTGCTCATATTCACTTTAAAGGAAGTGTGTTGTTTTTTTCTATAAAGGCAGAAAGAGCTTCCTATTTCACAAGTAATATTGTTAGAACTAAAAGAAAGTGGTGGTGTGTTATAACTATTTAAAACTTTTTGCTCTGCTTTTGGTGATAGTGTAGAAAAAAATAAAATATTACACGATGATTTATCTAGTGCGTTCAGAGATGATGCAATGATATTGTATTTATGCCCATTTTGTTGTTGTACTGTTTTAAATTGGGTTGCTAGTGCAGGATTATCTACAACACAGAGTGTTGGTGTGGTAACAATTGTCTTCCAGTTGGCATAACTTAAGATAGAAAATGTGGTAACTTCAAATGACTGTGTTGATAAAGCATGCGACAGCACTGGTGTTATTGTCGCTAATAACACGCATAGAGTAACTCGACATTTATCAATTAAGTGATGCATTGCATTAAATATTAATTTTTTCAGAATAATTACATATTTTAGCGAAAAAGTAAGCAAAAAAGAATGTTTTAACCCTTATTTCACAAAAATAGATTAAAAAATAATCATGCAGAATTTTTTTTATAAAAAAGCC
>NZ_BBRX01000067.1 GCF_000829675.1 Acinetobacter rudis | reverse complement strand
TGAGTTTGACTTCCCAGCCGGGTGCTGGATAACCAATAAATCCAGCCATCACTTTTGGGCCTGTGGTAAACATACAAGAGGGAGCAGTTTCCGTCATACCTAGCCCACTCATGATACGAATACGTTCTCCACAGTGTGATTGAGCGATACGATCTAGGCGGTTCCATCCTGCTTCAGAGAGTGCAGCTCCAGCAAAAAATAAAATTTTAACTTTATCGAAAAATCGATCACGTAGCTTGGCATCATGTTCTAATGCTTCGGTCAGCTCTTCCCAACCTTTAGGTACATTGAGATAGACAGTAGGAGAAATCTCTTTTAAATTTCGGATAGTTTCATCAAACTTCCCCGCAACTGGCTTACCCTCATCGATATAAATCGTTCCCGCATTGTATAAACAAATTCCGACATTGTGGCTTCCGCCAAAAGTATGATGCCAAGATAACCAATCCAAAAGTACAGGTGGGGTATCTGCAAATTCTGGAAATGTTTGTAGCAACATCTGTTGGTTTGCACAGAGCATTTGGTGCGTAGTTGGCACAGCTTTGGGCAGTTTAGTTGAGCCTGACGTAAATAAAAATTTGGCTATTTGATCTTTGCTTAAGCCAGCATAATGCGCTTTTATGTCACTGATTGGGGTATCAATTAATGATTGAAATGAGCTACATGTTTGCTCACCCAATAAACCAGACAGGGTAACGACTTCAACTTCTGGGCCTGCACAGGACATAATTGCAGCAGCAAATGTTTGACCATCACTGGCAAATACCATACCCGGAGTGAGGGTGTTAAAGACGTGCTTAAGTTTACTGTAGTCCTTTGATACCAAAGAATATGCTGGTGATATTGCTGAAAATGGGATACCTGCAAACATGGCAGCCATGGACAGGATTAAATGTTCAAGGTCATTCCCTGATAAAATCACGATCGGATGCTGGGTGGATAGCGTTTGACGCTGATGTAATGCCTGAGCAATATGCCAAGCACGTTGTGCAGTTTCTCCATAAGTTAAATTGACCCACTGACCTTGTTGATTACGTTTGGCAGCGAAGACACGGTCAGGATATCGCTGTGCATTTTCGATGAGGCGGTCGGTGAGTTTTTCTGGATAGGCCTGAAGTGCTTCCCGTGGATTCATATAGATCGTATCGTGATCGATATGTAGGTTAATTTCATGTCCCCCAAGTTTAACTAGACGTTCAGGACTTGTGTGTGGGGCTGCATTCAACTGCGCCATGACCTTTACTCCATGTAGATTTTTTGCTGTATTCCATCAGCAGTAATATTTTTGGACTGGGAATATTGGCATTCCCATTTCAATTAAATTGGATAGTGGCGAGGTGCTGTTTGCATCGTGATCCAGCGTAACTCGGTAAATTCAGCAATAGAAACTTTACTGCCAAAACGCCCATAACCACTGTTTTTGATACCACCAAATGGCATCTGAGCTTCATCATGAACTGTTGCGCCATTAATGTGACAAATACCAGATTCTATGCGTCCTGCGATTGACCAAGCTTGGGTTAAGTCTTGGCTAAAGACTGCTGAGGACAAACCGAACTCACTGTCATTGGCCAGTTCGATTGCTTGTTCTTCACTATAAAAGCGTTGCACCGTACAGACAGGTGCGAAAGACTCTTCGCGGTATAGTCGCATTTCTGGCCGAACATTGATGACTAAAGTGGGTTGCATGGTGGTGCCCTCGATACGAATGCCAAGGGGCAGGTCTGCGCCGTGGTTTTGTGCATCTAATAATAAGGCCTGTAGTCGATCCGCAGATCGTTGGCTTTCAAGGACGCCCAAAGGATATTGATTTTGAGTTGGGTTGCCAGCAATTAACATCTGAGTTTTAGTCATTAACTTGTTAATGAACTCATCCGCAACTTTATCATCGACCAAAACACGTTCAGTGGACATGCAGATTTGACCTTGGTTAAAGAAAGCACCAAAGGCCACAGCATTGACGGCATCATCCAAATTCGCCTTATCCATGATCAAAACAGGTGCTTTACCTCCCAGTTCTAGCAATACAGGTTTTAAATATTTTGCTGCAGTTTGCGCAATGATTTTACCGACATGGGTTGAGCCCGTGAAGTTAATCCGCTTGGTATAAGGATGTGCAATTAAACGTTCAACAATTTGTGCTGCATCTTCAGGAGCATGAGTGATGACATTGACCACACCATCACCTAGTCCAGCCTCGTGCAATGTTTCTGCAATTAAGCGTTGCGTCGCAGGGCAGGCCTCAGATGCTTTGAGCACCACCGTATTACCGCAAGCAAGCGGCATTGCCAGAGCCCGCGTAGGTAAGATTACAGGTGCATTCCATGGTGCGATTCCGACTATTACACCACAGGGTACTCTTACCCCCATGGCAACATTACCAGGGATATCAGAAGGGATCAGACTACCATCAATCTGCGTGGTCATTGCCGCAGCTTCACGGAGTATATTGGCAGCCAAATGCACATTAAAACCATACCATGCTGTAGTTGATCCCGTTTCACGCATGCCAATTTCAATGAATTGTGCAATTTTTTGGTCCATTAAATCTGCTGCTTTTAATAGACGTAAACGTCGTTCAGTTGGCGATAGTACAGACCAAACTTTAAAAGCTTGTTGTGCCGATTCAATCGCACGATCAACATCATCAAGTGTGGCTGCCGCAGCAGTCGATGCAACACTACCATCGATAGGGCTAATGCGTTGAAAGGTCTGACCTGAGCTGGCATTGACGGATTGACCGTGAATCAATAACTGTACGTTTTGCATGGTAATGTTTCCTTACATATCCCGAATAAAGTATTCACGTATTGAATAGATGAAATGTTAATGGCTACGTTTATAGCTTTGCAGTCCTGGTTTAATGGATTTTTCATCTAAAAATTGTTTAAGACCTTGCTCACGACCGCCTTCGGTATCACGGTGATTACATTGATCGAGTTTGGCATATAAATAATCTTCGTTTTGATCCCATGTCAGTTCACGGCAACGTTTAAAACCATTTTTTGCTGTACGCATGACAACAGGGTTTTTCTCTAGCAGTACCTGAGCGAGTTCTGTGACTTCCGCGCGTAGCTGAGTAAGCGGCACGCTTTTATTAATTAAACCCATATTTGCTGCTTCTTGCCCGCTAAAAGTTTTGCCCGTCATGATGTAATACAAAGATGCGCGGTGTCCAACTGTGTCTGCCATTGCTTTACTTACTAAATTACCAGGCGGAATGCCCCAGTTGATTTCAGACAGACCAAAAGTGGCTTCATCAGCAGCAATGGCTAAGTCACAAGCTACTAATGGAGAGAAACCACCCCCGAAGCACCAGCCATTCACCATCGCAATTGTTGGTTTGGAATACATACGTAGCAGTTGCCATTGCCAACGACATGAGTCACGTCGAATACGTTCTTGATAAATCTCAGGTTGACCATCTACCTCACGAAAATACTCTTTAAGATCCATCCCTGCTGTCCATGAATCTCCAGCACCTGTGAGTACCAAGACTTGAGCATTTGCATCAAGTTCTAAAGTCTCCAGGACATCAATCATTTCCTTATTCAGTGTTGGACTCATTGCATTCTTTTTTTCAGGGCGATTTAGGGTAACCCAAGCAATGCCATTGTCAATTTGAACGTCCACTGTTTCCCAACGATTTGCATATGACATGTTGATCTCCATTCAGTCAATTTACATCAATATGTTTTTTAATTTAATGTCAGTTAAACTTATATTCAAGTCTTTTTTGAATAAATTTTTATTTATTTATAAGTATTTGAATTTTATTTAAATATTTAATATTGTTTTTTTAATAAATTAAAATAGGTTGTTTTTTATGTAAGTTTGGGTGATATTTTGTGAGGTGTGCTTTTATCGCCGCAAGAGAATAAACAGGACGTAAATCACTTAAAACTTGAGTACAAGGATGAAATATCATGGAAAAATCTGTGGGCCAAACAGGAAAGGCCACGTTAACGCTTGCTCTTTGTTTTGCGATCGCAATATTTGAAGGTTTTGATCTGCAGTCAATGGGTGTTGCAGCACCTAGAATGCGTGGTGAATTTGGTTTAGATCATGCACAAATGGCTTGGGCATTTAGTGCTGCAACCTTAGGAACTTTGCCTGGTGCCTTATTGGGTGGACGTTTTGCAGATCGAATTGGTCGTAAAAAAGTGCTGATTTTTAGTATCTTACTATTTGGCATTATGTCGATCTTAACGGCTTTTGCGAGTCAGTTTAATTTGTTATTGGTGATTCGTTTTTTAACTGGTCTCGGTATGGGGGGAGCATTACCGATGATGATTACTCTGGCATCAGAGGCAGTTTCAGAAAAGCACCGAGGTACTGCAGTCAGTATTATGTATAGTGGTATTCCTTTCGGGGGGATTTTAACTTCGATTGTAGCAATGAGTTTGGCAGGTGATAGTGAATGGCGGCATATATTTTATATCGGTGGTTTTGCTCCTGTTTTGTTGATTCCGTTATTATTAAAGTACTTGCCAGAATCTAAAGCATATTTGAATGTACAGCAGCAAGTCGGAACAACTCCATTTGGGGAAGTATTATTTGCAAAAGAGCGACGCTTCTCTACCTTACAAATTTGGATTGGATTCTTCTGTACCCTCGTTGTGCTTTACTTCTTACTCAATTGGTTACCACTATTGATGGGTGCTCAAGGCTTAACCAAGTTAGAGGCGAATTATGTCCAGATTGGTTATAACTTAGGTGGCGTGGTCGGTTCAATTATGATGGGAATTCTTTTAGATAAGCTGCGCATGAGTTTTGTGGTGAAACTGATATATGCAGGTATTCTAATCTCGCTTTGTTGCTTAGCAATATCACCGACAGTGACCCTGCTTGCACTGGCTGCGATTGGCTGTGGTGTATTTATTGTGGGTGGACAATCTGCACTTTATGGACTGGCTGCTATGTTTTATCCAACCCATATGCGTGGAACTGGGGTAGGGGCAGCTGTTGCAGTTGGACGTCTGGGTTCCTTTGCTGGACCACTTTTGGCAGGAATGTTATTGTCATTTGGTTCAAGCGCAGGCATGGTCATTGGTGCAAGTATTCCCATGATTTTGATTGCAGCAATTGCCGTACTCATGTTAGTAAATCAACCCAAACAGTCGCAGGTAAGCTAAAATTACTTTTATAAGCACCTGTTTTCTAAAATATGTATTGAAGTATGATCATTCTGGTCATACTTCAACGTTTAAAGTCAGTATTTATATGCTAGAGCGTTCACCAAATTCACCATTCCCTAAAACGAGTTATATGATTGCGCGTGTCGATCGTATTATTAGTCAGTTATTAACTGAACAGCTTAAACAGCTAGAGATTAGTCTTCCACAATATACAGCACTCTCTGTCTTGGCAGCGAAGGGAAGTTTATCGAATGCCAAGTTGGCTGAGCGTTCATTTATTAAACCGCAATCAGCTAACAAAATTTTGCAAGATTTACTTATGGCGGGCTGGATTGAAAAAAATCCTGATCCCACTCATGGGCGCCGAATTTTGGTTCAACTTACTGAAACTGGCTATGCAAAACTTGAGCAATGTAATCAGCTGGTTGAACAACTTGAAAATAAAATGCTAAAGAATATTGATATTAACTTGGCTTTATTGATCCGTAATAATCTAGAGATTATGCTGAATAATTTAAAATAACTTGAAAATCTTGAGGTGTATAAACCTCATAGATCCTCCCGATACTCTATCTGTGGGGGGGGTGCTCTCAATAAGTATTTAAGTGAGAGGGCTGGTGGAATATAAAATTATATGGAGCAGTCTTTATATCTATTCATTTAATATATTATTTAGTGATCAAAATTTTAAGATCAGGTTAAATATACTTATATTTGTAATATGAGAGATATTACAGATATTAAGGATGCTTAATACACTTACGAATTATGTATTGGCGTTAGATCAGGATCTTTATTTAATCGTTTGAATATTCTGTTCTAGAGCTTTGAGCCGAGAATACTGGTTAAGCCTCATCAAAAATAGAATAGTGCTCTTCAAGAAAGGTTAAAAAAAGCTCTGCTTTTTTACCCATGCTACGTTTTTTAGGTGTTTTGGCAAGAAAATATAAAGGCAGTGAGCTATAACTCTCCAAACATAAAATAATATTACCTAATTCAATTTCCTTTATTGCTAAAAAATCTGGAATAAGGATGATCCCTTGATTGTTTTTACATAACTCTAAGAGTACATCACCATTATTACTGGTTAATTTAGGACTACAATACAAATATTCTGGTGTATTTTTTTTCAATAAATTAATTTTGTTATTTGAATTCATCTGAGAATAGACTAATAGGCTATGCATATTGAGTTCATTTAAATCTTGTGGGATGCCGTACTGCTCAAAATATTCAGGTGCTGCATAAAACCTACAGTAATGCTCACTAAGCACTTTACTATTATTTTTATCAATATTGTGGTCAATGGTTAGTAAAACATCAAAATTCTTTTCATCTATACTAGAGAACTTATCAGATAAGTTTAGATTTATCATGATACTAGGGTATTTCGCCATAAAGTCAGAAATGATGTTGGTCAGAAATGTTTGGCTAAAAGAATGTGGGGCATTAATTCTTAATTCACCTTCAAGATATTTTTGTTCACTAATCAGCTCATTCGTTGCCCATTCAAATTCACTTAAAATCATTTTGCAGTGCTGATAAAACTTTTCACCTGCTGGTGTCAAATACATTTCTCGTGTATTACGAACAAATAAAGGTGTTTTATATGATGTTTCCAAATGGCAAATTTTTTTCGCCACTTGATCTCTTGTAATGCCTAAGGTTGTAGATGCTTTACTAAAATTTCCATTTTCTACGACACAAATAAAAGCTTTGATACAGTCAATTTTATCCATACAGTCAATCAAGAAGGCTTTTTAGCAATATATATGATCGGTATTTTCTGATCAATAGATGTACATTTTAAAATATTATTGTATTTTCTTGGGATACACAGCGTATCAAATTATGCGGCTAGTGGATTACAAAATAATTTGTTTTTATAGGGATTCTTTTACTACAAATGATGAGAATCAAAAATGAATAAAATACTTTTAGAACAACTTACGCCGCTTAATTGTCAATTTATTTTTATCGACCAACAACCTCAGATGGCTTTTGGTGTGCAATCAATTGATCGTCAATCTTTAAAAAATAATGTTGTTGGATTAGCCAAAACTGCAAAAATTTTTAATATTCCAACGACTATTACTGCGGTTGAGACGGAAAGTTTTTCTGGACATACCTATCCTGAATTATTAGATGTATTTCCAGATGCACCCATATTAGAGCGAACTTCAATGAACTCGTGGGATGATCAAAAAGTTAGGGATAGTCTTGCAAAAAATAATCGAAAAAAAATAATCGTGTCAGGTCTGTGGACTGAAGTTTGTAATAACTCATTTGCATTTAGTGCGATGTTGGAAGGTGGTTATGAAATTTATATGGTTGCAGATGCATCTGGTGGGACATCAAAAGAAGCACATGATTATTCAATGCAACGTATGATTCAAGCTGGAGTAATTCCTGTCACTTGGCAACAAGTTTTGCTGGAATTACAACGTGATTGGGCACGTCGAGATACTTATGATGCGGTTATGGATATTGTCCGTGAGCACTCTGGCGCTTATGGTATGGGTGTGGATTACGCATATACTATGGTTCACCAAGCTGCTCAAAGAACTAAAAACCCACATGAAATGCTTGCACCTGTAGCGGCTAAATAAAAAAAATTTTAAAAGGCATCAATAGATTGCTTTAAAAAATCGTCTACGTTGCGGAGCTGATAATGTCAGAAGCACAGTTAATTCTTAGAAATGGAAAAATAACGACACTCGATCCTAAAAAACCACAAGTAGAGGCGATCGCAATTGCCAATGGTAAGATTATTGCGTGTGGTAATGATGACGACATCATGAGATTGGTTAGTGATTCTACTCAAGTCATCAGTTTGAATGGACGTCGTGTAGTTCCAGGTTTAAATGACAGCCATCTACATATTATCCGTGGTGGTTTAAATTATAATATGGAGTTACGTTGGGAGGGGGTGCCATCAATTGCAGATGCATTAAGGTTATTAAAAGAACAAGCGGATAATACGCCAGCACCTCAGTGGGTAAGAGTGGTGGGGGGCTGGACTGAGTTTCAGTTTGCTGAAAAACGTTTACCTACCTTGGCTGAAATTAATCAGGCTGCACCAGATACCCCTGTTTTTGTTTTACATTTATATGCAAGTGCAATGCTGAATCGTGCAGCTTTGGATGTGCTTGGATTTAATAAAGATACGCCAGATCCGCCAGGAGGCAGAATTGAACGGGATCAAAAAGGTGAACCTACAGGCTTACTTTTAGCGACACCGTCTGCAGCAATCTTGTATTCAACTTTAGGTAAAGCACCGAAACTCCCTATAGAAGACCAAATTAATTCTACACGTCACTTTATGCGTGAATTAAATCGCTTAGGTTTAACTTCGGCGATTGATGCTGGTGGTGGTGGACAAAACTATCCTGATGATTATGAGGTTATTCAAGAGCTTCATCAAAAGGAACAGATGACAGTACGGATCGCCTACAATCTTTTCGCTCAAAATGCAGGTAAAGAACTCGAAGACTATCAAAAATGGACGGAAATGACTTTTCCCGGTGATGGTGATGCATTATTTATGATGAATGGTGCTGGAGAAAATCTCACATGGTCAGCTGGGGATTTTGAAGATTTCTATGAGCCACGTCCAGATTTACCTGAAAACATGGAAGGTGAGTTAGAGGCGATAGTAGAGCACTTAGCCGATAAAAAATGGCCGTTTCGCATCCATGCAACTTATGATGAGAGCATTTCAAGGTTATTGAATGTGTTTGAACGGGTGAATGAAAAAAAACCATTTGAAACTCGTTTTATCATTGACCATGCAGAAACAGTGAGTGAAAAAAATATTGAACGTATTGGCGCATTAGGTGGTGGTATTGCCATTCAGCATCGGATGGCATATCAAGGCGAGATTTTTGTACAACGTTATGGGGTTGAAGCAGCAAAAAATACACCACCTGTGAAAAAAATGCTTGAGCTTGGTGTACCGGTAGGCGCTGGAACGGATGCAACTCGTGTTGCTTCGTATAATCCATGGGTGTGTTTAGCTTGGTTAACCACAGGCAAAACAGTTGGTGGTTTTTCACTTTATGATGAACAAGATTTGCTTGATCGCCAAACGGCACTAAAACTATGGACCAAAGGTTCTGCTTGGTTCTCAGGAGAACAAGCACTTAAAGGTGCTTTAGTAGACGGTGAGTATGCTGATTTAATTGTGCTTTCTGATGACTACTTTACAGTTGAAGGGAGTGAAATACAGTTTATAGAGTCAGTATTGACAGTTATGAACGGTAAGATCGTGTATGCAGCAGCCGAATTTAAAGCAGAAGATCCACCACTACCACCTGCTTCACCAGCGTGGTCTCCGGTAAAACGCTTTGGTGGTCAATGGCGTCTATCAGAAAATCGTAGTGCACCTTCACTGGCCCCCTTACAAAGTCATTCAGCCATGTGCGCTTGTTCTAGCAGTTGTAATATGCATGGGCATTCTCATGCATGGATGATTGATATGCCGATTCATGATAAAGACAAAAAATCATTTTGGGGCGCTCTAGGCTGCTCATGTTTTGCTTTTTGAAGTAAATACTATAACTCCCATCTGAAAAATGATGGGATTTTAGAGGTGGCAGATGAAAATGTACTTATTGTCCTTAGTGGTGGGGTTGTTCGTAGGCATTCTTTATTATTTACTCGATGTAAAATCTCCAGCCCCTCCTTTAGTTGCCTTATTGGGTTTATTAGGGATGGTTATTGGAGAGCAATTTATACCAGCCATCAAAATTTTAATTAAATAAAGTCATCCTGCTTAGGAATCAATAATGCAAATTCAACTGGTTAAATTATTAAGTTTTAATGCAGGTTATGTTGATACAGCAAGTTTTTTGGCTCTATATGGCTTATTTGCTGCACATGTAACTGGTAATTTTGTGACTTTGGGGGCCGCATTAGTTTCAGATAGTCAAACTGGGACTTGGGCCAAGCTAGCAGCTTTACCAATGTTTTGTATGATGATTTTGCTCAGTAAGTTTATACATCACTATTTTTTGAAACTCAATAAAAGCGCTTATGCTTTCCTTTTTATCTTGATGTTTTTATTGTTTTGCTTAACGGCTATATTATCAATTTTTTATTTACCTTTCCCCCAGCATGATACCGCTATAAGTTTTATTGTTGGTATGGCATTGGTTGCCGCAATGGCAATTCAAAATGCTATGCATCGAGTGTACTGGCTCAAAGAATCTCCTACGACAGTGATGACGGGGTCCACCACTCAGCTAATGTTAGATATAGGTGAGCTCTTTTTAAAACCATCAGGTGAAAAAAAGAAACAAATTCAGCAGCGCTTGATCTCAATACTACCCAATATGTTCTTGTTCGCTTTGGGCTGTGCAGTTGCTGCGATGATTTATAAATTTGCATTATTTTTGATTTTTTTCATTCCGCCAATAGTACTCATTTTCTCTTATATGTTTAGAGAGAATTATAAGAAATCATAATTTCAAAGATAAGGACTAAAAAATGGAAAATATTGAGGTTGAATCAAAGGGGTTTTGGGACAGTTGTCGAGTTCCCGTTTTATTAACTATTGTAGGTGGTGCAATAGATACCATTGGCTTCATTGCATTATTTGGATTTTTTACTGCACATGTAACAGGAAACTTAGTCTTGGCGGGTGCAGCATGGGTCAAAGGTGGACCCGGTGTTTGGATTAAACTTGGTGCGATTCCTTTATTTATATTCACAGTAGCGATCACTAAGTATTGCATCGATCGCAGTAAAATAAAACATATAACACTATGCTACTTGTTCTTCGCTGAAGCGATCTTTTTAATTGGATTTATGTGCTCAGGCTTATATTTTGAACCCTTTAAAGATCCAAATGGCATCACTGTGGCTGTGACAGGGGGATTAGGTTTGATTGCATTGGCAATCCGTAATACCTCAAGTAAAACACTGATTAAGCATATCAGTCCTAGCACAATGATGACAGGAAACACCACTCAATTGGGGATTGATCTTTCCCATTACTTTAAAGAAAGAAATACTGAAAATAAGCAAAAGTTACAACAGAGTCTAAGCATTATCATAGGCTTTGTGATCGGTGCATTCTTGGGGGCATTTTTATATGTCTATTTAGATTTTTGGAGTATCGCTTTCTTCATTGTCCCAGTCTTGTATTTATCTTATTTGGCGGCCAAACAAAAAATCATTGAGCCAATTTAGGAACCAAGTCATGAACAAGCTTAGGTTAGAAACAATCAGTGATGGAATATTTGCGATTATTATTACTGTGATGTTACTTGAGCTTAAAATTCCTCAAGGTCATGATTTATCCGCACTTAGAGATGAAGCATACTTAATTCTTAGTTATGTACTGAGTTTTATTTATATTGGTATTTATTGGAATAACCATCACCATTTATTCCAAGTCATTAAAACTGTGAATGGTAAAATCTTATGGGTTAATTTACATTTAATGCTTTGGTTAACCATGATTCCATTAGCCACCGGATGGTCGTCTTCGACTGGTTATGCACAGGTTCCAACTGCAATATATGCATTTGTTCTTTTCATGTGTTCTTTATCATATAGATTATTGGAAAAATCCTTAATTTCTTCGGAGGGTAAACACTCTCTAGTCGCTAAGTTATTAGGTAAAGACAATAAACTATTTGTGTCTGTCATACTTTATGGAGCTTCAATTTTCTTGAGTTTTATTCATGCCAAATTAACCTTGCTCACTTTGGGCATACTTGCAATTCTTTGGTTTTTGCCTAATCGCAATATTGAAAAATATTTTCAAGAAAAAGCGGCGAATGAGTAATGCACAGTCATTTATAGTTACTGATTAAAAAAATTAATCCTTGTTTCTTTTGAACCCTTGCTTTTCGAGTAACTCTACTCGTGTTTCATAATCAATAATCTCGATGACCTCATGTAATAACCAAGTATAACCATATGGGTCTTTGAACATGGCATTTTTTATACCCATTTCTGGCATATGATTGACATCTTGTATTTTTGTACAGCCTAGATTTAATGCCTGGTTGTAAGTTTGTTCAATATTATTCACTGTGATATTGAACCAAAATGGAATATAAGTATCATTTTGAGGGGCCAACATATTGAAATCTGGGTTTTCATCCAATAATCTTAAATATAATTCATTAATTTTTATCGTCACTTCATTCTGCCCTAAAATAAAGTCTCCAACTTCAATACGTTCGATACGAAATATATTCTCATAAAAAGATAAAGCATCTAATGAGTTCTTCACGACAATATTAATTTCAGAATTATGCATTTTATATTCTCAGTTTTATAGATTTGTTTGATTATTTACCACTCACTAAAATTATGGTAATAATTAACTGTTTATTTATGTTAAAAATATAAGAATTTAATTTTAAGTGTTGTTGTAACCTTCTTTTGTAGCGTTATCATCTCGTTTTTTATTGTGCTATTTTAAATAACATAATAAAATTTGTTTTTTATTTGGTTGATTTATATAGTTTTATGAGTGCTGTGCTTTGGATTGAAATAACTCCAGTGCATAGGCTGTATCTGCAAATTCTTCCATTGAAGTAATCAGCCCATCTTTTACTGTATATATTTGAACCCATTTTTGTTCAAGAATTTTATCATTGGATTTTATTCTCTGTTTTTCAAGTCCTGATACAAATACTGTTTCACCATCAGAAACGATTTTAAAAATTTGGAAATCAAGAACTTCAACATATGCTGAAATACCTGTAATAAAAGATTCAACACCTTTTTTACCTTTATACTCACCTGTATAAGGTAGCTCCTCTGGACCTTTATAAATCCAGAGTGAATCTTCTGATATGGTTTTTAATAATTCAGAAGTGTTACCCGTTTTAAATGCCTTGAACATTTGGTTTATAACTTGAGTTGCATTGTCATTTTTTTGCATTTTTTTCACTTAATTTAGATTAAAAATTTAATATATTGAATTGTTCTCATAGGAAAATTAAAAAATACATAAATATACAATTTTATAGTCAATAATAATTATTTATATTGAGGGCTTGAATCTGTTTATTTAAATGTTGTGATGAAAATAAATAATTTCTCATACCTGTGTTTTATGTGATTTTTAATTTTTAAAAACTATTTTTTATTTATCATGATTTGCTATTTTAATATTGGCTTTATACATTTTTGCAATTAACTTAAGCTCTAATTTTGATGGAAAATACCCTCTACCCGAACTTGCTTGTGCGGGTAGAGGGTTGATTTAAAACATAAGAAGAGCAGTACAAATCACGATGATTATACTGATCGAAATTGAAACTACTTTAAATAAGTGGCTGAAATAGCTCAGCATTAATAGAGTAAAACAAGCAGCAAATGTCATGACTCCAACCCAGTAGCTAATACCGTTTGCGATGTGATAATGCATTATCGCCACGATCAGTGCGAGGATCAGGATTAACCATCCGAGTCCCTGAGATAGTTGTGTTTGTTTTTGGGTAAGTGGTTGAGAAAACAATTGTTTTTGATGTTTCTCCATACCAATAGCCAGCGCTAAAAAACCCAGTGTTGAGATGGACCAAACCAGAAGAAACAAGATCATGATTGTTTCTCCTGTTGAATCGGAGTTGCTTTAGATTTATTTGCTTTTAAGCCTTGATGATTTTTCACTTTATAAAAGCAAATAATAAATAACAGCGCAAACACCCACATAGCTAAATCAAATGTTGCGATGACCCATTGACCATGAGCAATTGCAGTCCAGAGGGCTTGACCACCTGTCATAAAGTTAACGATGGGTAATAAGGCAAAGGCAATACTTGCAAACATCAGTTGTTCTAACCATGCTTGTTTATGTTGACGCAAGGAAGCATGAATAAAACTCAATAGCCAGATGATGAAGAAAACGCGTATTTCTAAAACAGTACGATTTTCTAAATGTACAGGTATGAAGCGATTGGCATAAAAATAAGCAGCACAAGCAATCGGTAAGCCAATCACAGCGGCTATATTCATGACTTCGACTAGACGATAACCAAAAGATTTTTTATTTTGTTTTTGTTGTTGAGGCGCTCGTTTTACACACCATAAAATCAAACCCGTGGCGACCATCATGCTACCAATGATGCCAGAAAAGAATAACAACCAGCGAAATGCGAGATCTAGTCCACGAGCTTCATGCAATACAGTTACTGTATTATAAATACCTGCTGGAATAGAGGGGGTATTAAGTGTTTTAGAGTCCATTATCGGGGCTCCAGTGACACCATTAAACTCTAGCGTTGGATAAATTCCACGGTAGGCTACACTTTTAACATGTAAGGCTTGGAGTTCGATTTTGGCTTGGGTGGTATTCGGTGCAGTAATATTAATGCTTCCAATTGGATTATTGCCCCAAGCAGTTTGTGCATAAACTAAGAGTGGTGTCAGATCCGTCAATGGTGCAGTTGTTTGCTCCACGGTCTCAGCATTTTTTTCTCGTTTGCCACGAGATTCTGTTCTTTTATTTGTAGTCTCTGTTTCAGGATTGCTGATTAAGTTATTGCGTTGATCTTGTAAGAATTCTTGACGATTATCATAAATTTGATTGATGCCCCATGGCATAAATATGAAGAGCAATAAAAGTAAGCCACTAAACGTAATCATAATATGAAAGGGTAGTGCCAGTATGGCGCTTGCATTATGTGCATCTAACCAAGAGCGTTGCCCTTTTCCAGAACGAAATGTAAAAAAGTCTTTGAAGATTTTTTTATGTGTAATAACACCACTAATGATCGCAACCAACATGAACATTGTCGCTAAACCTACGATCCAACGTCCGACAATACGATCTAGACCATAGAGTTCGAAATGAAAACGGTAGAGGAAACCTCCTCCGCGTGTCTCACGTGCCTCAAGTACTTCACCTGTAGCGCTGTCTAAAGTTATACGTGTTCCACCACGTCGCGCATTGGGATCTTCACCCACTTCGCGAATGGTGATCGCAGTTGTATTCTGTCTGGAATTAGGCAGTTGAATTCGCCAACTTGCCGCATCTGAATGATGTTGTTGTAAATAACTGAGTGCGACTTCGGTTTGTTTCTGTTGGCTTTTGGGAGGGATTGACTGATGAAATTCAGGTTTCATCCATACACTAATTTCAGCTTGAAAAAAACTTAATGTACCTGTGACAAAGATTGCGTAAAGTAACCAACCTAAAATGAGGCTAGACCAAGTATGTAGCCATGACATTGACTGGCGTGGTCCTTCAGCTTTTCCATCTATACGCATGTCAGGTTCCTATCACTTGAGCTAAAACATATAAAGCAAAAGCAGGAAGGATAATGCCTAAACTTGCCTTTAATGTTTTATTCACCATAAATACCCAAATAAAGGCACATGCGTGCAGTGTAAAAGCAATTAATGTTGCACTCATTGCGGCTGAAGCACGATATTGTGCAAAGCACTGAGCAATGACAATCGAACTATACATTGCAATGATGTAACCACCGACCAATGCCAAAGCAAAACGCCAAGCAATCATAATGCGATAAGTTAATGGGGTGCTAACTTGCTTGCTTTTCTTCCTGATGGGCGTTGCCGGAATACTATGCGTAGTAGAGTTTAAAGTGCTATTCATACGGATATGGCATAATGTTAAATATTGTTGCTAATGATAACTATTATTATTTGTATTTCAAGTTTGTATTTGCATGTGTGCAATCTTTTATTGAAATCAAGATATGAATCAATACGCTGTATTTATTCATATTTATAGTAAACCGTAATTATCTTAGCTGAGACATAAACTCAGCATTGCAATAGGACGATCTGATCTTGATTATGGGTTATCATGAGTGAGCTTATACCTTTGCTTTCTTCTTATCTTTTAAAGACCAGTCTAACTCAGCCAGTGTTGAACTTGATTGGCATGAAAAAGCATCGCTAATTGCACGATTTATTTAATAAATTGTTCAATGAAAACACTAAGTATTATTTTGTATTGGCAAAATACTCATAAGATTGACATAGAACTGAATCATCCATTTTGTGCTTTTACCTTTAATTTATTAAATAAATTAATTATTTGATAAATCTCATTCTGGTATTTGAAAATAAAAGTTAAGTTACTAAAATGGAGACAAACCTATATGGGACAGCTGAATGGACAAGCATATTAAACATAAATATTTATCGACGAAGACCTTTGGACATGATCTTGGGATTAGTTGTGCCTTTAGGCAATGGCGGGCTGTTCATAGCCATTGCTCTAAAATTCACGGATATGCATTGAGTTTCCATTTTGTTTTTGAGGCAGAACAGCTAGATGAGCGAAATTGGGTTATGGATTTTGGTGGCTTTAAAGCATTAAAAGATAAAGTTTTGGAGTTGTTTGACCATAAGTTAGTTGTTGCAGAGGATGATCCAATGTTAAGTGAGTTTAAAAAACTCGATGGCTTAGGAATGGCTGATGTTGTGGTTTTACCCGCAGTTGGTTGTGAAATGTTTGCACACTATGTTTTTGAAATGGCACAAGATGTTTTACAAGTAGAGTTGGAACGTGGCCGAGTTAAGTTAAAGTCAGTTGAAGTACGAGAACATGGTGCAAATTCAGCGAGCTACTTGGGTAATGAATTGTGAAAAAAATGATTGAACAAAGTGAGTTTAATTTAGTTTTAGAAAAACTTGCTGATAACTTAAAAGCAACATGGTCAAATAAAACGATATCGCTTTATCCAGCTCATTTTCGTTTAGCCGCAGTGATCAATATGCTTTCGCTTTTGGGCTGTAAAGTGAAAGTCGCCACAGATATTAATGATGCAGATCTGATTTTAAGTTTTGAGGATTCAGACCTAGGTCATTTAAGTTTGGCAACGAAGTTGGCTACGATACATGACTTACCTGTTGCAGTTTTACCTATACAAGAAGAATGCACACTGCCTTGGGAAGTTGCATCAGATAGTTTTGTCGAATTGGTATCACCAGTGATTTCTAATTTGCTCGAAGTGATTGCTGATGACCCAGAACGAGAAGGCTTAATTGAAACCCCTTTGCGAGTTGCAAAAGCTTGGAAAACTTGGGTATCAGGTTATGAACAAGACCCTGCTGAAATCTTGAAAGTATTCGAAGATGGTGCAGAAGGCTGCGATGAAATGGTCATCGTGAAAGATATTCCTATCTATTCAAAGTGTGAGCATCACTTAGCCGATATATTTGGTACAGCAACGATTGCCTATATTCCTAATGGAAAGGTAGTTGGCTTGAGTAAATTAAGTCGCTTAGCAGAATTGTATGCACGTCGTTTACAAGTTCAAGAACGTATGACCAATCAAATTGCTGATGCATTAGAGACTCATCTGGGAGCCAAAGGTGTTGCCGTCTTAATACGCGCTCGTCATATGTGCATGGAGTCTCGTGGTTTGTGTCAACAAGGACACCATACAATAACTATGGCCGTACGAGGTCTATTGTTGACTGATCTGAAGGCGCGGGGTGAGTTTATGCATCTAGCCAACAGCCTTGCCACTGCTTAGCATTAGTACGAGATGATGATTTAGACGGATTAAATGATTTATCTGAAAGCCGATTTAGCAATAAATCGGCTTTTTTTTATGTTTTTTTATCAGTTTTCATCTCTTTTAAATTTTATTTTTATGGGTTTTTTCTCCGATTTGCTGTTTTGACTAAAAATTTAGCCTACACAAAATATTTTTGTTAAGTCGGTGCTATATGTTCCAAAGTATTGTCATTCATGAGTTTAGCTATTTTTTTGAGCTTAAAAATACAGCTGCGATGTGAGCTTTGAATCGTTTTTGCAGTAGAAATTGAAAAAATGTTATTGTAATACTGTATTACGGTAATGTAGTATTATTACAAATCAGATACTCTTCTCTGCAAAATTGGATGCTATGCATTATGGATATCAGCAAATTTGAAATTTTTAAGAATTTATCTTTGATCAATGGTGAATGGGTTGCAGCAAGTCATGCAAAACAGATCGAAGTTTTCAATCCTGTTGATCAATCAATAATTGGCACAATCCCAGCACTTGAGCCAGTACAAGTGAGTGCAGCTATTCAGGGCGCAGAGCAAGCTTTGGGGGCGTGGAAAGCACGCTCTGTTAAACAGCGTTCAGATATTTTGAAAAAATGGTATGCGTTGATCATGCAACATCTTGATCAATTGGCAACGATTATGACTGTTGAACAGGGTAAGCCACTGCACGAAGCCAAAGGGGAAATTGAGTACGCCGCAAGTTTTATCGAGTGGTTTGCAGAAGAAGGGCGTCGTATGGATGGTGATACCATTCCTGCAGCGAGCAGTGATAAACGCATCATGACCAAACGTGAGCCTGTTGGAGTTTGTGTGGCCATCACACCATGGAACTTCCCAGCAGCAATGATCACACGTAAGGCAGCACCTGCTCTAGCAGCGGGTTGCACCATGATCGTTAAACCTGCTCAAGAAACTCCTTTTACTGCTTTAGCTTTAGTGCATCTCGCTCAATTGGCTGGTGTGCCTGATGGTGTCTTGAATATCGTGACGGGTAAATCGGCTGAGATTGTGCCAATCATGACGCAAAGTCCGATTGTGAAAAAACTGAGCTTCACAGGTTCTACACCAGTCGGAGCGATGTTGATGGAACAGTCCGCAGCAACTTTGAAAAAGTTGTCATTAGAGTTAGGTGGTAATGCTCCACTGATCGTATTTAATGATGCCAACTTAGACTTGGCCGTGCAGGGTGTGATGGACAGTAAGTTCCGTAACGCTGGTCAGACCTGTGTATGTAGTAATCGAATTTTTGTACAAGCGCAAATTTATGATGCATTCGTAGAAAAGCTCGCAGCAAAAGTGAGTGCACTTAAACTTGGGAACGGTTTAGATGCTGGAACAGATATTGGTCCATTAATTAATCAAAAAGCAGTCGAAAAAATTCAAGCCCATATTGATGATGCTCTCGCACTGGGTGCTGAGCTCGTTGTTGGTGGCCATCGTTCTGAATTAGGGGCTAATTTCTTTGAACCTACACTGATTAAGCATGCAACAGATGACATGTTGTGCTTTAGAGATGAAACCTTTGCACCTTTAGCACCAATTTTTAAATTTGAAGATGATGCAGAAGTCGTTGCTCGTGCTAACAATACCGAATTTGGTTTAGCGTCTTATATTTTTACTGAAAATTTAAATCGCAGTATCGCGGTTTCTGAAGCACTTGAATATGGAATGGTGGGTATCAACACCGGTCTAATTTCAACTGCAGAAGCGCCTTTTGGTGGCGTTAAAGCTTCAGGGCTAGGACGTGAAGGATCGAAATACGGTTTAGATGAATACACTGAAATTAAATATGTTTGTATTGGTAATGTGCAGGCAGCTTTATAAACTGAACGAGTTATCGCATGACAACGCTCAAACAGGGCAATAACGAAATAACTTGAGTGTAATCTTAAGATACCTGTTTGATCATCATTGATATTTAAGGATATGTTTCATGGAAAATCAACAACAAACACAGTATGCAGGTATTGCAGGCAAGACCGTCATGATTACGGGTGCTGCTGCAGGTATTGGCTTTTGTTTATCTAAAGCCTTCGCCCAGCAAGGTGCCAAGGTCTTTATGATCGACTTAAAC
>NZ_BBRX01000068.1 GCF_000829675.1 Acinetobacter rudis | reverse complement strand
CAAGTGCGGCATTTTCATTATGGAAAGGTGAAGATTGGACACCAAACACTTCTAATCCAGATGGTGATAATTATTATGATACGCGTATCCCAAGTTTTGAAGGTTGGGATGGTCATATTCCAGAACCGACTTGGGGAAATCCAACAGCATTAACTCGCGATAGAACGATTCAATATGGCATATATGCAACCTCTCGACTGAATTTAACAGATCAATTAAAAACAATTTTGGGTACACGTTTAATTAATTACAAAATGAAAGGGCTTGAAGGTAAGGTCGAAGAATCAAATCGCTTGATTCCTTATGTGGGTGTACTTTACGATTTTAACGACAAAGTTACCGCCTATGCGAGTGTGACAGATATCTTTATGCCACAAGACATTTGGTATAAAGACAGCAGTAATAAAATTCTTGATCCTGACGAAGGGAAAAACTACGAACTCGGCTTTAAGTTTCAACCTTGGGGCGAAAAGTTTAATGCAAGTATCGCTTATTTCCAGATTCATCAGTCTAACAGAGCTGTTGAAGATAAGATCTACAATGGTGACCCAACAAATCCTGATGTGGATTTTGCTTGGCAAGGAATTAAAGCGAAGACGAAGGGCGTGGAATTAGAAGCTTCTGGTGAAATCTTACCCGGTCTAGAAATCGGGGGCGGTTATACACATAAAATTATTAAAGATGGCACAGGCGAAAAGGTTTCAACATGGGAACCAGAACATCAAGTGAGTTTATCTTCAAGTTATAAATTTACAGGCGCGCTTGATGGTTTAACTGCAGGCGCACATCTGCGTTGGCAAAGTAAAGCATGGCAAACAGTGTATAACCGTGTGAAACAACAACTCGAAGACATCAATCAGGATCAATTTGTCACCGTTGATCTCATGGCCAATTATCAAATTACCCCTCAGCTCAATGCTGCGGTAAACTTTAATAATATTTTTGATAAAACTTATTTTACCAACGTCGGTTTCTATAACTCTGCAATCTATGGAAATCCAAGGAATGTGATGTTGAGTTTAAAGTTTAAATATTGATGAAAGAGGGCACCGCTTAAACCAGATAATGGCTGCTGAACATTAAAATAGCCCAAGCTGATCAAAATAAGTAATCTAAATAAACAGGCACAATGATGCCTGTTTATTTATATTGCAATCAGATCATTACATCAGGTTTTCAATACGCTCACGGTGGCGACTTTCGGCTGGAAGTAATTCAAGTAAACGATACATTGCATCAATCCGTTCAGGAATACGTCCCACCAGCTTTAATAGTGGATCGATATCTTGCATTTGATAGATCAGATGACTTAGCCTTGCATCAAAACATTCTCTCCAAGTACTTAAAATCGGACTTTCTGATTTGACCAAGAAACTGCCTTTGTAGAGCGAAAAAGTACTGGCGAGAAAACCTGCATCAAGTGATTTTTCAGCACGTAAAAAATCACATTGTACTTCACATGAAAATTTATAGGGGCGAGAGAGTATACAGTTAGGTAAAAGTGTTCTGAGTTGAGATAATTCTGACTTTAATGTTTTTTCACTGACTTCACGATCACCATATAAAGCTGCATGAAGTTCGTTTAATGCGATACCCTCAGGCTTCATGGCTAGGATGCACAAGATTTCAATTTGTCGGTGCGTTAGAGGGAGAACCTGTTGATTAAACAAGACTTGAGGCGTACCCAGTGCCTTGATATAGAGTACGTTTTTTTGTTCAAATTGAATTGCACGTTGCAGAAGTTCTGCACAGCGCTCTACCGCCAACACACCGAGTGAGGTGTGTTTTTTATATTTGGTTGAAAGGTTAATAATGCCATGAAACTGACCAGAGATTGGATCTAGAATAGGTGCGGCATAACAAACCCAATCACGGACACTATGCATTTGGTTTTCATGTGAATAAACACAGCTAGAAACATGATTGTTGAGTGCTAAGCCGATTGCATTCGTGCCTACAGCCTGTGTAGACCAGTGTCCACCTTCAACAAAATGTGCTTGCTCTGCAGAAGAGAGCATTTGTTGACTGCTCCAAGTCCAGAGTAAAGTGCCTTGATGATCAGTCACGCCAACGGCCATACCCGAGTCTTCAGCAATTTTGAGTAAATCATGCTGATTGTGCACAATTGAGCGCCGAAAAAGAGAGGGTTGATCTTCTTGCGGTAATTTGAGTAGCGGAGCAGATGTTACCGCTTCTAGATTAATAAAATGTGTTGTTTGTAGAGGCTGAGCTGGTATTGCTAATTTATTCCATAGGTTCATATCATATTCCTTTATGATCACACTATATCTATTAACATACTGTTTTTTAGTATGTTTATCATACTCTAAGCTGCAGCTAGCAGGAGATTACAACGAGAACAGATGCTGGCTTATTTCTTATATACTTGACAATTGATCGGTATTTTATTGTCCATCAGTAGACTATATAGCGATAAATTATTCAAGGCTATAGTCTATATTTTCACGAGAAAAAGGTTTAGGAACAGCTTCACCTCTATATTGACGATCAGCAAAGTAACTTGAACGAACCATAGGCGCACTCCAAATATTTTTAAAGCCTAATAGTTGACCATGCTTTTGATAAGCTTCAAATTCTTTTAATGAGACAAAGCGCTGAATGGGTGCATGTGATTTTGAGGGCTGCAGATATTGGCCAATAGTGACATAGTCAACTTGGTAATCACTGAGATCGTTCAACAGGACAATGACCTCAGCTTCTACTTCTCCTAGACCGACCATTAAACCACATTTGGTCGCAATGTCAGGGCGTAACTGTTTAAATTTCCTGAGTAATTCAAGTGAATGTTGATAGTCTGAGCCAGGTCGCATTGCATGGTACAAACGCGGTACAGTCTCGATATTATGGTTAAAAACATCGGGTGGTGTCTCACTCAAGATATTGAGGGCAATATCGAGCCTGCCTCTAAAATCAGGGACCAATATTTCAATCAGCGTTTCTGGACTGGTATTGCGGATTGCTTGAATACAATCGACAAAATGTTGTGCGCCACCATCTTTGAGATCATCACGGT
Organism: Acinetobacter rudis; assembly: GCF_000829675.1. GTDB lineage: Bacteria > Pseudomonadota > Gammaproteobacteria > Pseudomonadales > Moraxellaceae > Acinetobacter > Acinetobacter rudis. The sequence continues at coordinate 16,173 of NZ_BBRX01000068.1, read as the reverse complement.
CAACAGATGTAATCACCACATATTTTAAATTGAGGTTTTTGACTGTATCAGCCAAATGCTGTGGTTCATTGGGATCTAAAGCATTTGGTCGGCCATGAGCAACATCACAGAAAGGACAACGGCGTGTACAGATATCTCCCATAATCATAAATGTAGCTGTCCCACCTCCAAAGCATTGCGGTAGATTGGGGCAAGCAGCTTCCTCACATACAGTATGTAGTTTCTGTTGTCTTAACAGATCCTTAATATGTTGGACTTCTTCAGGGTTGCTAATTTTAGCCCTAATCCATTCTGGTTTTTTAGGGGTTTGTGTAGTTTGAATGACCTTAACAGGTATACGTGCAAGTTTGTCTGCTCCACGTAATTTTTCGCCTGTAGTTATTGAACGTTTTAATTCCATTTAAAATAAGTCCATAAAATTTAATTAATATCTAATAGTAATATTAATTACTTGTCAATTATGTTTGATTGTTTTTTGGTTAATAATAAAATGGTACAAAATATTAATAATACAAAATAAAGGTTGGCTAAAGGTTTGCTTTTTAACTAATTGATAATTAATGAAAAAATATGAAAAATTTTCGTTTCGTAAGGCTTTGTTTTTAATGATTATATTGGTTGAATGTTAAATAAATATTTTTAGTCTAATATTAATCATCTCAAAAATGATTTTATATAAATATACGATTTATAAATGCCAGTATTTATTTTAATACAGGGTTTTATGTTTTAAACGGCAGCATGAAGGATGAAGTATATGCAATTAACGGAAGAGCAATTGCTAGCAGCATACAAACGGATGCGAGATATTCGTGAATTTGAAGATCGACTTCACGAGGAAAATAATACAGGTGATATTCCTGGCTTTATCCACCTTTACAGTGGCGAAGAGGCAGTCGCGGTTGGGATTTGTGAAAATTTAACGGATAAAGATTTTATCACTTCAACACACCGTGGGCATGGTCACTGTATTGCGAAAGGCTGTGATATTCACGGAATGATGTTGGAAATCTTTGGTAAAGATGATGGATTGTGCCGTGGTAAAGGCGGTTCGATGCACATTGCCGATTTAGATAAGGGCATGTTGGGTGCAAATGGTATTGTTGGCGGTGGCCCTCCATTGGCCATTGGTGCGGCTTTAACAGCTAAGACTTTAAAAACAGGTGGGATTGGACTGTCTTTTACTGGAGATGGTGGTTCTAACCAAGGCTTAACATTTGAAGCGATGAACATGGCAGTTGTTTTAAAACTACCTGTGATCTTCGTTTTTGAAAACAATGGATTCGGTGAGGGGACTGCACACGATTATGCTGTAGGGAGTAAAGATATTGCTGGTCGTGCAGCAGCATTTGGTATGCCAGCTGAAAAAGTTGATGGTACAGACTTCTTTGCTGTGTATGAAGTTGCTCAAAGAGCTATTGAACGTGCTCGTCGCGGTGAAGGACCAAGTGTGATTGAAACAATCACCAATCGTTTTTATGGTCACTTTGAAGGTGACCCTGGCCTGATCCGTTCAAAAGAAGAACTGGATTATGTAAAAGAACACAAAGATCCTCTGAAAATATTCCGTGAGAAAGTGGCAACTCAGCTTGATGCAGCAAAACTCGATGCCATTGATGTTGAGTCAAAGGCCAATGTTGATGCAGCTGTTGCTAAAGCACGTGCCGCAAGTTATCCGGAAGTTTCTCAACTTCTTACTGACGTTTATGTCTCTTACTAAAGGAATAGTAAAGTAATGCCAAATAAAAGCTATCGAAACGCAATTAAAGAAGCGATTGAATCAGAAATGCGCCGTGACCCAAGTGTAATTGTTGTGGGTGAGGACGTGCGTGGTGGTCATGGTGGTAAAAATACCGATGACAATAAATTGGAAGGATTTGGTGGTGTACTGGGTGTCACCAAAGGTTTATGGACAGAATTTGGTTCAGAGCGCGTCATTGATACCCCTATTACAGAATCAGCCATTATTGGTATGGCTGCGGGTGCCGCGGCAACAGGTTTACGCCCAGTCGCAGATCTGATGTTTATGGATTTCTATGGTGTATGCCATGACATGCTTTATAACCAAGCAGCTAAATTTCGCTATATGTTTGGCGGCAAAGCCAAAGCACCGTTAGTGGTTCGTGGCATGATCGGAGCAGGATTTTCAGCAGCAGCGCAGCACTCACAGTCACCTTATAACGTTTTTGCTGCTGTACCTGGTTTAAAAGTAGTGGTGCCATCTAGTGCATATGATGTGAAAGGCTTATTGATTCAAGCCATCCGTGATGACGACCCAGTAGTATTTTGCGAACATAAATTACTGTATGACATCAAAGGTGATGTACCTGATGAGGCGTATACCATTCCTTTTGGTGTAGCGAATTACACGCGTGAAGGTACAGATATTACGATTATTGCGCTGAGTTTGATGGTCCATCGTGCAAACGAAGTGGCAGATAAACTGGCTAAAGAAGGTATTTCGGTCGAGGTCGTTGACCCAAGAACAATTTCACCATTGGATGAAGATGGAATCTTGGAGTCAGTGGCATCAACAGGTCGTGTTGTGATTGTGGATGAATCTGCTGCACGCTGTGGTTTTGGCCATGATGTTGCTGCATTGATTGCACAAAAAGGTTTTCACTATCTAAAAGCACCAATTGAATTGGTTACGCCGCCACATTCTCCAGTTCCTTTTTCACCTGTACTTGAAAAAGAGTGGTTACCCAGTGTAGAGCGTATCGAGCAAGCAGTACGTAAAACGTTGGAGGCTTAGCATGAGTGAGATTAAAACCTTAGAGATTCCCAAATGGGGATTGTCAATGGAAGAAGGTACCATTGCACAGTGGCTAATTCAGGAAGGCGAGCAATTCAGTAAGGGTCAAGAGATTTGTGAAATCGAGACGACTAAAATCGTCAATGTCCTTGAAGCGCCTTTTGAGAGTACCTTACGTAAAATTATTGCCCAAAATGGTGACACACTGGTTGTTGGTGGCGTTATAGCGATTTGTGCAGACAGTCAGGTGAGTGATGCAGAAATTGATGCCTTTGCACAAACTTTGCTGGGTGGCACAACTGCTGCTCCTCAAAGTGCAGCGGCAGAAGCCGTTGTAGAAAAAGTTGCAGCACCAGTTGAAAACAAAGTACAGCCAGTCGCACCTGTCAAGAGTGTGAGCAAAACCACTCAGCCTGCTGTTCAAGGTTCTTATGTTGTACCTGCGGTTTTACAGGGCTATCAGGTGATCGAAGGTATTTTTACGACGCCTCATGCATTAAAACTTGCTGAAAAGCATAATGTAAATTTAAGTGCTGTAGTGGGAACAGGGCGAGCGGGCCGTATTAGTGTCAAAGATATTCAATCTGCGGTTCAGTCAGCAGGTGGATCTTGGCCAAACGTACAGCATCAAGCCAGTGGAAAGTCTGTGAAGTCTACAGCAGATGATCGTCAAGTAGCGGCTACTCCTGTTGCACGTCGTCTGGCAAAACAGTGGGGCATTAACCTACATGATTGCCGTGCTTCGGGATCACGTGGTCGAATTTGTAAAGAAGATGTTGAAGCGGTTTATTATCGCGAGAACCCTGTACAAGGCCAAAACATTGCAGAACATCAGCAGACAGAAACGGCCAAGGTAACCGTAACTGCGATGAACGGTATGCGTAAAGCTATTGCCTCACGCCTACAAGCAGCTAAACGAAATGCACCGCATTTCCGTCTAACTGTTGATTTAAACGTAGATGCGATTCAGGCATTACGCCAACAAATTAATGCCACTGTACCGCAAGTGAAATTGTCGATTAACGATATGTTTATCAAAGCAGCGGCAGCAGCGTTAATGAAAGTGCCGCAAGTCAATGTACAGTTTGATGAAGAAAATCAGCAAGTTTTACAATTTAGCCAAGCCGATATCTCTGTTGCGGTTGCGATTGAAAATGGCTTGATTACACCAATTATTAAAGCTGCTAATAGCAAATCTTTGGCTGAAATTTCCAATGATATGCGTGATCTTGCGACACGTGCTAAGACAGGAAAATTAGCACCAGATGAATTCCAAGGGGGTAGTTTTAGTATTTCCAATCTAGGAATGCTGGGGATCAAACATTTTGATGCCATTATTAACCCACCTCAAGGCGCTATATTGGCACTAGGTGCAGCAGAAAAACGCGCGATTATTGTCAATGACAACATCACTGTTGCACAGATGGTAACAGCAACATTGTCTTGTGATCACCGTGTGATTGATGGTGCTCTTGGTGCACAGTTCTTGGCAGCATTTAAGCAGTTTGTTGAAAACCCTGCATTGATTTTGGTGTAGGAGGATGAATATGTCAGACACGCAATTTGATGTGATCATCATTGGTGCTGGCCCGGGTGGATATGTGGCTGCGATCCGCGCAGCCCAACTTGGGTTAAAAACAGCGATTGTGGAAGCCCAACATTTAGGTGGAATTTGTCTCAACTGGGGCTGTATTCCTACAAAAGCACTATTGAGTGGTGCGGCACTTGCACAGCAATTAAAACAAGCTGATCAATTTGGTTTCAATATTGGAGCTGTTGATTTTGATATTCGACAACTGGTACAGCACAGTCGCCAAGTTTCTGAACAATTGGTTCAGGGTATCGGACAATTGCTTAAAAAGAATCAAGTGACAGTATTTAATGCAACGGCACGATTTGTAGCGAAAGAGCAGCTAGAGCTTACAGATACGGTAGGTGCTAAGCAGCAAATTACTGCACCACATATTATTGTTGCCACTGGTGCAAAAGCTGCTCATTTACCCAATATTCCTGTAGATGGTCAGCAGATCTGGAGCTATAAAGAGGCTTTAATACCTGAACAGTTGCCTAAATCACTCTTGGTGATTGGCTCAGGAGCAATTGGTAGCGAGTTTGCAAGTTTGTATCAAGATTTAGGTTGCCAAGTGACATTGGTAGATATTGCTAAACAAATTTTACCTAGTGAAGATGTTGAAGTTGCGCAATATGTGCAAAAACAATTTCAACAGCAGGGCATGAAAGTACTCACAGAAGCCGTTGTACAAAGTGTGAGTATTGAAAATGCTCAGGTGCACTGTCAGATCGAAACAGCATCGGGTACACAAGTGATCACGGTTGAAAAAGTTTTATCCGCGATTGGTGTTAAACCGAATGTGCAGCATTTAGGTCTAGAAGCTTTAGGGATCGAACTTGAGAATGGTTTTATTAAAGTCGACCCATACTGTAAAACCAATGTTGTCGGGGTTTATGCGATTGGTGATGTTGCTGGAGCGCCGTGTTTGGCCCATAAAGCCAGCCATGAAGCGATTTTATGTGTAGAGAAAATTGCGGGCTTGAGTCAAGTGCATGCTTTGGATCGTAGCCAAATTCCGGGTTGTATTTTTACTCATCCGCAAGTGGCCAGTATTGGTTTAACTGAGCAAAAAGCGAAAGCTGCAGGTTTTAGCATAAATGTGGGCAAATTTCCTCTACAGGCCAATGGTAAGGCACTAGCTTTAGGTGCAGCTGCTGGATTTGTAAAAACAATTTTCAATCAGGAAACCGGTGAATTACTCGGTGCACATATGGTAGGTCATGAGGTAACTGAACACATCCAAGGTTTTGCGATTGCAAAATATTTGGAAGCGACAGATGAAAGTCTGGCTCAGGTGATTTTCCCTCATCCTACATTATCTGAGGCGATGCATGAGTCTGTGTTAGCGGCAATGCAACGCGCAATCCATATATAAGGAGTTGCAACATGCCTAGAGGTTTACACAACAAAGTTGCGCTTATTACCGGTGCGGCACAAGGCATAGGGCGTGGTATTGCATTACGTCTTGCGCAAGAAGGTGTACATATTGCATTGGTTGATCTTCATCAGGACAAGTTAAATACTGTTCAGCAAGAGATTGAAGCATTAGGTGTCAAAGCCACTACATATATTGCTGATGTTTCTGATCCTGAGCAGATCAGTCTTGCGATTGATCATGCTGAAGTTGAACTTAATGGTTTTGATATCATTATTAATAATGCGGGGATTGCTCAAGTTAATGCATTAGCAGATGTTCGCCCAGATGAATTTAATCGCATTATGAATATTAATGTAGGTGGTGTACTCTGGGGTATTCAAGCTGCTGCCAATAAGTTTAAACAGCGCCAGCATTCCGGCAAAATTATTAATGCATGTTCCATTGCTGGACATGAAGGTTTTGCATTGCTTGGGGTATATTCTGCGACTAAGTTTGCTGTCCGAGCATTGACTCAAACTGCGGCAAAGGAATATGCAAGTGCTGGGATTACGGTCAATAGTTATTGCCCTGGTGTTGTAGGCACAGATATGTGGGTGGAAATCGATCAACGTTTTTCTGAAATTACAGGTAAACCAATTGGGGAAACGTATAAAAAATACGTGGATGGCATTGCCCTAGGGCGTGCTGAAACACCAGATGATGTTGCTGCGTTGGTTGCTTTTTTAGCGAGTGAAGACGCTCACTATATTACTGGCCAGTCAATATTAACAGATGGTGGAATGGTTTATCGATAACACGAGGTTAAGGAGTGCATCAATGAAAGCAGCACGTTTTTATGACAAAGGTGATATTCGAATCGAAGATATCCCCGAACCACAGGTACAACCGGGTACAGTGGGTATTCAAGTTGCGTGGTGTGGTATTTGTGGGACAGACTTACATGAGTTTATAGACGGCCCGATTTTTATTCCACCTTGTGGTCATCCACATCCGATTTCAGGCGAGTCAGCTCCCGTTACCATGGGGCATGAGTTTTCAGGTGTTGTTTATGCCGTAGGTGAAGGTGTAGATGATATTGAGATTGGACAGCATGTTGTGGTTGAGCCTTATATTATCGCTGATGATGTGCCGACTGGGCCAAATGACAATTACCATCTTTCCAAAGATATGAACTTTATTGGTTTGGGAGGACGTGGTGGTGGTTTGTCAGAAAAAATTGCAGTACAGCGTCGCTGGGTACACCCAATTTCTAAAGATATCCCACTTGATCAAGCTGCATTGATTGAACCGTTATCTGTTGGGCATCATGCTTACGTGCGTAGTGGTGCAAAAGCGGGTGATGTGGCTTTGGTCGGTGGTGCTGGTCCAATTGGATTATTGTTATCTGCGATTTTAAAAGCCAAAGGTTTAACTGTCATCATTACTGAGCTGAGTGCAAAGCGTAAAGAAAAAGCCATTGAAGCGGGTGTGGTTGACCATGTGCTTGATCCATCACAAGTCGATGTGGTTGCTGAAGTAATGAAAATTACTGAAGGGCGTGGTGTAGATGTGGCTTTTGAATGCAGTAGCGTCAATAAAGTCATGGATACACTGGTTGATGCGATGAAACCGACTGGTGTGGTGGTGATCGTTTCAATCTGGAGTCATCCTGCGACAATTAACGTGCATAGCGTGGTCATGAAAGAGCTCGATATTCGAGGCACGATTGCTTATGTCAATGATCATCAGGAAACCATTAAACTGGTGGAACAGGGCAAAATCAATTTAGAGCCATTTATTACTCAACGAATTGCTTTAGATGACTTAGTTGCTCAAGGTTTTGAAACTTTGATTCATAATAATGAATCTGCAGTTAAAATTATTGTTCATCCATAATTCATCAGCTGTGTTTACTGTTATGTACAAGCCCTTGAAATATCAACTGATCTGACAAAGTTGGGCAGTTGATTAAACGGTTTGTTAGGACTGAGTTCTTGATTCGATGGAACTCAGTCCTTTTAATTTAACTTTAAAGAAATGATGCTGATTTATTTTAAAACATTCTTCTAAGCATCACCGAGGTTTAACATTTATAGCTCGCTTGATTTAGACCGAACAGCTGACAGGTTTATCGAGTAACTGAACTTTATTGTTTTGGAATTTATAAAGCTTTGATGAGTTAAATATTTTGATAACTTGTGTTGTTTTTAGATCCGCTTTAAATCTTTCTAACTTTTTAGGATTAATTTCAATAAAAGGGTTTGCATAATTTTTATTGTCTAATAAAAATTGAATAGTCGTATTATGCGATGCAGGTACAGCTAAGATCACTTGTCCTGATTGATCCAAAATATTAAAGCCTGTTTTTTGATTTTCTCGTTTGCAGTTCAGTTTGAATGAAAGGATATAACCATCTTTTGATTTATTTTGCAGGGTGTAGATGCCTTGTAAATCATTTTCAAGATAAATCCATTGGTCAGCTGGCATATTTTGTCTAAGTTCTTGCATTTGCTCTAGGCTAGTTTTACTCATATCCACCGTACCATGTGCATCAATTTTGGGTACTTTACTCTTTAGACCTAGCCAAGAAGCGAATGTATTTGTAGTTTTACTGGCACTTTTTGAAATGCTTTGGCAAGCACTGAGGTGAGAAACTAAAGCTAAAATCATCAAAGTTCGAGGGATGTTGTGAATCATAGCGAAGCCTGTATTGTTTAGATTTAACGATTGGATGATGAAAATCAAAATGTGTATAGATCATGCTCTAGGCATGGGGGCGACAGCTACTTATAGATCAGTGTGTTGAGATATTGAGTTGTCCTTCAGTGGTCAGTTTGATTGCCATCTCCGCTGTTTTTTTTAAGTTCGGTATACGGTACTCAGTATGGCCAAAATCTTTAATCGACTTCCAGTGTCCACCCCAGACCAGTCCAACAGACTCTGCGACCTCACCATAGAGCTGATAACCTCGCATTGCCCATGGATCACGTTCACTAATGACAACTTTTCCCTCATGTATAAAGGCAATATCTGCGGCTAAACCGAATTGGTGATAACTCTGAAATGCACGTGCATGTGTGGTGTGGGTATTTGCTGAGAGCATATTTTGTCGTTGTGGATTACGATAGCCTTCGAGTAAAACCATTTCATAATCATATTTTTCTTTCATGATCTTAAACACCATAAGTAAACGCTGTTTGTATCGCGGATTCATACGACTCCACTTGCGATCGACCATTTGGGTATTTAATTGTGAGTTCATATCGCCGATAGCCTCAATATCAAGGCTATTTGTTGTTATGCCAAATTGAGTCTTTTGTAATGGGCGAGTACTTTGCAACTGCATCGCTTGGGTGATGGCTTCATTAACTAAATGATCATCAACGCTAGGAGGTGGAGTTAAAAGCTCACCGTTGAGTAGACTATAAATTTGTGGATCAACATCTTTTAAATAGTTCGCCTCTATTTGATTGGGATTAATGCTTCGGCTGACAGAGATAAATAAAATCGCACTAAATAAACAGAGTCCAGCGATTAATATCCACCACTGCTGCAAGTACCAATATTGTTGAGTATGTTCGGCAGATGCCGCATGATTCATATGCTGGGTAAATGCTTTAATGCGGCTCAATTGCCTTTTACTTGAGGGTAATAATGCATGAGAAATTTCGCTGAGTTTTAGCCTTAACTCATAAGACATGAGCAGAACAAGTCCCGCTACCATGCACAGAAGACAACTAAAGATAATCAATATTGCCATGACGATCTAATCTGCTGTTGAGTCTGATATTGTGTATATAAATTAAGGTTGAAAAAAAGCTGAACATAATAACAATGGTGAATAACAGCAGTAATCAATCCAGTCAGTTGGCAATATACAGCTTTTAAGACAGAGGTTATCCGCTGCCATTTTAATATCTGATGCATAATCGGTATATTTTGAGGCATGATCATTGGCGTTATGGCAAGTGGATGGTGATATGCGCTTGTTCGATTGGTGCTGTGATCACATTTTTATATTGAGATAACGTATTTTGTTGATTTTGAGACAACATATAAAATAATCCGAAAAATGAAGCAAAAGCAAAAAGTAGCAAGAGTAATAAAATCCAATAAAATGGTAATTCTCTATGAATAATGTTTTTTATTTGATCGGGTAGTGCAGCAAAGGGAGAGAATGCATTGTTTTTCCCTTTTAAATAATCGATTTCATCGCCAACACGCGCGACCAAGTGATTTAGACTTTCGATCGAATCAATTCGATACTTACCTTGAAAACCAAGCAGTAAACAATAATGAAAGACCTCTAAGCTTAATAAACGTTCTTTGCCCTTACTGCGTAGTTGTTCAAGTACTTCAAAGAAGTGATATCCAGCCAATTGTGATCCAAAAAGACTTAACTGTAATGGATTAATCAGCCATGTATTTTGTAATTGGAAAAAATGAGGACTTTGTTGGGTGACAATCGTTTCATCAAGCAGTGAGCAATATGCATATTTTGCATCATAAACATCATCAGCATTAAATTGGAGTTTTTTTGCTTGTTGTTCAAAACGCTGTAACAGATCGAAAATTTGGCCTCTAAATTGCTCAGCGTCTTGAGGAAGGTAGCCATTTTTGATTAAAAACACGATATAAAAACCATCATAAAGTAGATCGATCAAATTGGGCAGATGAGTGACTTTTAACGGCGCTGCTACAGTTGAACCTGAACCAATTTGACCATTATCAAACAACGACGGAGTATTGTTGTAAGGATTCATTTTTTCACCACTAAGCATTGATCACAGCGATGAGTTCAACACTGATATCTTGAAAGCCCGTCGGTATGTAAACACAAATACTTTCTGCATCCATCATACGTTGGTACAGTTCATGGTGTGGTTCGATTTCAAAATAATGAACACCAGATCGTACTGGAATAGCTGTGGGCACTTGCAGCAAATGATGTAGTGGAATTGCAGGCAGCGCAGCAACAACGCGCTGTTCAACATCTACACTATTACCCACTTTAAAGCGTAATGGTACGATTTGTACCAATTCGTGGGTTTGCATCATACGACTTGAAACAGCCAGATAGAGTCGACTATCGCGATTGATTTTGTCAGTTTCTAAACTACCTAACCAATAAGAGGGTCGAGTTTCTTTGAGACTAATACTGATATAGCGGTTAGAAATAATCGTATCTAATAAATCACGAAGTATACAATCAAGTTCGTGAAAACTTTGTTGAAGTTGGAGATGCTGATATTGCGGTAGTTGATCAACTTCATAGGCTGTAGAAAATGTTAACAACGAGCCAGTCAAACGTAATAATTCTGCAAATAATCGTTCGGGGTGAGTTCTAGGATTTAAATAAATATGATTTAAGCTGGCATGTGCAGTATTTAATGCGTTCACAAGCCAAATTAGGACAGAGCCAAGCAACTCAGCTTGGAGTAAATAGTTTCTGTGGTGAGCATATAAAACAGGTCGATGGCAAAATAGAGATTGTGATCGGGCCCTTAAACTATCAGCAGTATCTTGAGTTTTTACCACATGCTCAACAAAGTGAAAAATTAAAATCAATTTTGCAGTCTTGGTGTAGTCCAACTTTAATGGTTGATCTGCGTTTAATACTGGCAAGTGAAGCGATACAGCCGATACAACTCTGCTCGCATCATCAAGTAGGTTTAGCTCAAGCATCATTTCTGATGACAAAACAGGTCACAAATAACAATGAAACCTGTTATGCCCTGATGAAGGGGATTACATGCTAAAAGTCATTTTATCCGTGTTCATGGCAATATTCTTTACAACATGTTTGCTAATGATCTTTTATTGGCGTGATACTCAACTTGAACCTAATGAATTAGACTTAATTATCTATTTGATTTTACTGCCTTTAGCTTTAAGTCTAATTTTTCTGACACCCTATTGGGTGTGGAAATGGTTTAAGCAACGTCAGGAAAAACAGCAAATCAATCAAGCAATCGCTCAAAGTTTGCAGGATCAACCAGTTCAAGACACAGCAAGATATCCATGTGAATGGTTTGAGCTCAATATGTATACAACGGCGGTACGCTGTGCATTAGGTGAAAATGAACAAATTATCTCTTCGATTCAAGCGTTTTCAGGACCAGAGTTAGATTCTCAACTCTTAGATGATCGATCAAATCCAATTTTGTCTTATCGAATAAAAGCACTTGATGCTCTTGTTGAGCAAGGGGACCAAACATTTGAACTCAATCCAGTTCAACAACGATTAAGAATACTGATAGAGCAGCAGTTGCAACAGTATACAGATGTATTAACGGTCATCGCGGATCATTTAAAACATTCGACGTTGTTCTATGATCATCCGTTAGCCTATGAGTACCGAGTACATCCAGCTTGGTTTCATCCTGAGGCAGCTATAGATGATGAAGAAATAACGCTGACTGAACCTGTGATGCGTTTAGAAAAAATTAATGTACACATTATTTTATCTGAAGATTTTCAGCATCTCTGGGATGAATCAAGCACGACCAGTGATATTGAGCAATATTTAAGTGCACTCGGAATTTTGCCGCAATTGATGAATTGTCAGTACCATTATTTTTCTTTATCAAGTCATTATGCTAATTGGTTGCAGTGTTTGACTGAAGTTAATAAAAAAGTTGCAGAAGTATCATTATTTATAGTGACTGATTCAGAAATTAGTCAACAGTTGATGACAGAAAAATACTGGTCTGCTCAGCAGTATACCCCCGCAGAATTTGTAGCAAGTTGTCTATTGGCTAACAAAAGTTTGCAAATTGAAAATTTAGAACCTACACAAAAAATTTTAGTGGTGACTAAAGCCAATGATTTGATGCAAAACCTCGCACATTGGAAGTTACTTGATTTAGAGCAATATAAACATAATCAACCATTTGTATCTATTTTGGATGATCCTATGGATACTCAAGTGGTGAGAAAATTACAACAATACTTTGCAGATTCACCTATTGAGTCAGAGCATTTTTTATATGGCAAGTCATGTCTTGGCCATTGTCAGAATTTGTCTGAAATTTTTTGCTTTATGTTGGCAATGCACATGCAACCCTCACTCCAGAGAATGGTATTTAGTATTGCTCAACCGATGACGCAGATATTTATGTCATTGAGTCACATCGATGAAATGAGTCAGCACACCGATGATAAAATTTGAATAAATGAGAATAGAATGTATACAATTTTAGCTTTTCTTTGGCAGTATATTACCCATCCTAAAATAATAATCGCGTTTTCAATTTTGGTGATTTTGGTTTCATCATATAACTTTGTATCTCCACCATTATTTCTGGCATTGCTCGCAGTGTATATTTTAAGTCTAATGGCTTATCTGATTTATTATTTGCTACGACGTTATAGAAATGCCAGAAAAGGAGACAATCTGGTTGAAGCAATTGAGCAAGATAATCTAAGTGAATATACTCAAAGTAAAAATAAAGATGAACTCACGCTGATTAACCAGCAAATTAAAGAATCTATTCAACTTATAAGAAAATCGAAATTGGGCGATAAAAGAGGTAGTGCTGCATTATATGAATTGCCTTGGTATATGGTTATTGGTAACCCAGCCGCAGGTAAAAGCTCCGCGATTTATCATTCAGGTTTAAAGTTTCCTTTTGAAGAAAGCCATCAAAAAATGGTTTCGGCTGGTTTAAGTGGAACACGTAATTGTGATTGGTTTTTCTCTACTGAAGGGGTATTGCTTGATACGGCAGGACGCTATTCGGTCTATAAAGAAGATCAACCAGAATGGTTGGGGTTTTTAGGTTTATTAAAAAAAAATCGTAGCAAAGCTCCTATTAATGGCTTGATTGTGGTTGTGAGTACAGCGGAGCTCGTAAGTCAAAGTCCAGATAAAACTTTAAGCTTGGCTAAAAATTTACGTTCCCGTATTCAGGAGATTACAGAGCGGTTAGAAATTTTTGCTCCTGTGTATGTGGTTTTCTCTAAGTTCGATTTAATCGCTGGATTTACAACCTTTTTTGAAAGTTGTGAAGACAATGAACTTGATCAAGTTTGGGGGGCGACTTTAGCTTATGAGACAGCGTCTTCCCAAAATGCCAGTGAGTTGTTCGAGGAGCATTATTGTATTTTATATGATGGCCTTAAGAGCATGAGCACAACCCATTTAAGTCGGCGCCATGCGCAGAATGTTTCTCCGAGTGTTATGACATTCCCACTTGAGTTTAAATCCCTTAAACCGATTTTAAAGGCTTTTATTAGTACATTATTTGAAGAGAACCCATATCAATTTAAACCAGTATTTCGTGGGTTTTACTTTACCAGTGCTTTGCAAGAAGGGCTGGTAGAAAGCCCAATGACACAGCAGATTGCACAAGAGTTTAATTTAAATAAAGTTGTCGAGGATGATCAAAACCCGCAAAAAATCGATGAGGATTGCTTCTAAAAATCAGCGTTATTTTTTAAAAGCATTATTTTCTCAGGTGATTTTAAAAGATAAAAACTTAGTGAAACAGCATATTAATCCACTCACTAAACGAAAACGTTATCTGGGCTTTATTTTAGTATTGTTTTTGGTCTCGATTTGTTTATCGCTCTGGTTATGGTCCTATCGTAACAACCAGCAATTGATTCTGGATGTACAGGCAGATCTTAATAAAGTTGTACAAATGGAAAGTACGGCTGGTCAAGATTTAACCATGCACTTTAATGCGTTATTAATCTTGCAACAACGCCTGCAACAATTAGATGAGTTTGATCAAAAGCGACCACTGAAATTTTCATTTGGTTTATATCAGGGGAATCAACTACGTCAACGTTTAAAAGTTGAATATTTAAAAGGTATTCAACAAATTGTCCTCTTACCAGCACAGCAAAATATGGCTGAGTATTTAAAACGTGTGAATAGCCATGAAGACATACTGAAGGCCAATCACCGTAATGTGCAAATTCAACAAATGAGTGAAGATAAAACACGGCAATATTTAGAACCTTCAGATAGCAATGCACAAGATGCATATAATGCATTAAAAGCCTATTTAATGTTAAGTAACCGCCAATATATAGAGGTAGGGCATTTAAAAGATCAGGTCACACGTTTTTGGAGGCCGTGGTTAGCAACCAAGCCAAGTCAAAGTTCTAGTGCCGAAACAACACAAAAAGCAGAACAAATATTGAGTTATGCACTCACACTTTCTAATGATGAATTATTTCCAGCTTTACAGGCAAATCCACAGCTGGTTGATCAGTCACGTCAAGTACTATTATCTGTGATACGTGGTATGCCCGCACGTGATCGGGTATATAACGAAATTAAAATGCGCGCGACTGTACGCTTTCCCGTGATTACTGTTGGTCAGTTAGTCGGTGATGCACATAAATCTACTGTGTTAGGAGGATATGCTTTACCTGGAATGTTTAGTCAAAAAGCATGGGATGAATATGTAGCAAATGCGATTGAAGAGGCAGCGAATCATCCTATGGATACTAAAGATTGGGTGCTCAATAGCACACAATCAGACGATTTGAGTTTTAGCGGGAGTCCAGATCAGATTCGTCAACAACTGACCCAACTGTATAAGCAAGAATATATTCTACAGTGGAAAAAATTCTTATCATCTATTCACTATGCTAAGGCTGCAAATTTTGTGGAAGAACTAAAGCTTATCGATCGTTTGGGTGAGCCACAGAATTCGCCAGTGCGCACTTTGATGGAGCGTGTAGCTAAAGAAACCAGTTGGGATAACCCGATTGTTCAGGCAGAGCTTGCTGATTCACAAACGGGTTTTGTGGCCTGGTTTAAGCGTAAAGTACTGCGTCAAGGAAGCGATCTCAAAGTTGAGCAGGCCAGAACCAAGGCTCAAGGGCCAATTTCACAAGAATTTAATGCCTTTTATCAGTTGGTTCGAAAACGTGATGATCAACAAAATAAATCTTTGCTTGATGAGTATTTAGATAGCTTTGCTCAAGTTCGTAGTAAGTTCAACGACTTAAAGAGTTCGGGAGATATGGGGCCAAGTGCGATGCTTTTGGTTCGAAATACTATCAATGAACAAAACACAGTGTTTAACTCAACACAAAAAATAGTCGATGAAAAACTTATGCTTGGACTCTCTGAAACAGAGCAAAAGCTTTTAAAAAAACTGTTATTAAGCCCACTCACACAGGCGTTTGAATCGTTGTTAAGTCCTGCTCAAGATGAGTTAAATAAGCTTTGGGTAACACAGGTTTATCAGCCATTTAATCAAACTTTAATGCAGAAATACCCATTTAACAGTACGGCCACTATCCAAGCGACTTCTAACGAAATTGCACAAATTTTAGGGGAAACTGGCAGTATTTCCCGTTATGTAAAAGAAAACCTAGATCCATTGGTAATCCGTCGTGGTTACACTTTAAGCTCTAAAACTTGGCAAGATTTAGGCATCGGTTTAAATTCTCAATTTTTGATGGATTTTAAAGCTTATGTGGCACCTGCAAATGGAGTAGCGACGGGTGGACTTGAGCAAGCAG
>NZ_BBRX01000069.1 GCF_000829675.1 Acinetobacter rudis | reverse complement strand
GTGTACTTTTACACTGACTGAGTTAAATGAGCTATCGACATTGATTAATAGTGGCCAAGTCATCATCTTAGATTTGCCGCTGGATTGCCGTCAAGAATATCAATATGCAGTATTGGTTGGGCAGTTACTGGTCTTGCTCGATTTAGAGCTTAGTGTTGCGCTATGGTCAGCACAGCCACAGGCAGCACAGTTAGTACAATTATTTCAGCAGGCAGGATTGCAGTGTACATGGCAGCAATTATCAGTCACAGCGCCAGCAGGTAAACAAAGCACAACAGCATTGAGTTGGACTCATCGTGTACGCGTAGCGCTGGATGTTTTATTACAGCCAATACAAAACCATCAACTTTTTGTAAATTATGCGCCTCTAGCTGTTCGTAAAGGTCTAGATCGACTGACGGTGACGAACTGTGATCAAGACAGCAAAGTATCCGAGCGCTTACAAACTACGCAACCGATGGCCACAGATCCTATTGTCAAACAAGAAGAAGCTGCTGTACAACAATTACGCCAGGGTATTGAAGCACTCATTGATGATGCTGGATTAGATACAGCGGTGATCGAAGATGGACAAGCAGATAATGAGATCGAAGAGAGTCTAGCGAGTTTACATTTTCATCCCTCTGATCAGGTTCATTTTGAGTTGCTCCGCCAGTTGCAACAAAAACAAGCAGTAATGCCTAAAGACATCTATTTACTTAAAGATCTACTCAGTGAAGTTTTTCCTGAAGCCGATGCAAACCTGATGATTAAGGCCCTGATTAAAAGAGGGTATATTCATTGGAATGGACACGAAGTGATCTACAGTTATGAAATGTACTTAAACTAATTTAAGTCAGCACAAGCTTATTCATTGCATGAAACTGATGCATTAACTTACTGATTTAAAACATTAAGCAAAGAGATTGTTATTGCTGGTGTTGGATTTAACTGCATGAAAACTAGATTTATTTTTAAAATAAATTAAAGATACATCTCGTGAAATAGAATTTACGTCTTGCCTTTATCCCCAAGCTTATGCAAATCTAATAAAGAGAGAAAAGGGTAATATATGGAAAATACTGGACTTTGGGTTACAGTCATTATTGTGGTTTTTGTCATTGGCTCAATTTTCGGTTTGAGAGTGAGTCCAAGAGAAAAAGCCTTAGGTGTTTTACGTGAAAAAGCTCGTAAAATGGGATTACATCCTCGTTTAGTGGTTGCTCCTGACTGGACTAAAGTACCCAAGGCTACAGAAGATCGTGCCAGTATGATTGCTTATTATAGTGTTTTAATTCCTTCAGGTAATTTGACTTTAATGCGTGCTAAAGTTGAAGATCAAAAGCTTACAGTCGTGTATGGCGATGAGAAATTTAGTGATTTACCCATTGCATTGCAAGGAATTTATGCTATTGATATGCAAGCCAACTGTGTTGGGATGTATTGGGACGAGCATTGTGATCTCAAAGCAACTCAACTTGATGAAATGAAAGCATTTCTACTCTCTTTGGCCGAACATTAATTTTGTAACAACTAGGAATATCAGTTTATTATGGCGAAAGCTCCTCGATCCACAACTAAAGACAGTACAGCAACGGCTGAGGCTGGTAACAAGCGTGCTCTCGTGATTGTGGAGTCGCCTGCAAAAGCGAAAACCATTAACAAGTATTTGGGTTCCCAATATATTGTCAAATCCTCAGTGGGTCATGTAAGAGACCTACCCACAGGTGCGAGTAAGTCAGCAGAAAAAAAACCAGCAAGTCGTGCCAAGCTGACTGAAGCTGAAAAAGCTGCGAAAGCACAGTCTGCCTTGATCAACCGTATGGGTGTTGATCCAGAGCATGATTGGAAAGCACATTATGAAGTGCTCCCAGGTAAAGAACATGTAGTTGCAGAACTGAAAAAATTGGCATCGCAAGTCGATGAAGTCTATCTCGCAACGGATTTGGACCGTGAAGGAGAGGCGATCGCTTGGCATTTAAAAGAAGTGATTGGTGGTGATGATTCACGCTATCAACGTGTAGTCTTTAACGAGATTACTAAAAATGCCATTCAAGAAGCATTTAAACGTCCTGAGCGCTTAGATACCAACAAAGTGAATGCACAACAAGCACGTCGTTTTCTTGACCGTGTTGTTGGCTTTATGATTTCACCATTACTGTGGGAAAAAATTGCCCGCGGTTTGTCAGCAGGACGTGTTCAATCGGTTGCTGTGAAGTTGGTGGTTGAGCGTGAGCGTGAAATCCGTGCATTTATTCCTGAAGAATATTGGCAAATTTTTGCAGATACACAGAGTCAAAAAGATGCAATTCGTCTTGAAGCAGTTAAACAAGCAGGCAAGACACTTAAGTTAAAAAATAAAGCTGAAACTGATGCCATATTAGCCATTTTAAAAAATGCTCAATATGTTGTTTCAAGTCGTGAAGATAAACCGACCAAAGTTAATCCAAGTGCGCCTTATATCACCTCAACTTTGCAGCAGGCTGCGAGTACACGTTTAGGTTTTTCTGTTAAGAAAACCATGATGTTAGCACAGCGCTTGTATGAGGCTGGTTTTATTACCTATATGCGTACTGACTCAACCTTCTTAAGTGATGATGCCGTCAGTATGGTGCGTAGTCATATTGAGGCCGAGTTTGGTAAAAAATACCTACCAGAGAAGCCTAATCGTTTTGGTAATAAAGCCAATGCTCAAGAAGCACATGAAGCGATTCGCCCATCTAATGTCGCACTAAAAGGTGATGGCTTAGTTGGTGTTGAGCGTGATGCACAGCGTTTATATGACTTGATCTGGCGTCAGTTTGTTGCGTGTCAAATGACACCAGCCGAATATCTGTCTTCTACGATTTTGGTCGATGCCAATGGTGTTGAACTTAAAGCCAAAGGTCGTACTTTAGTCTTTGATGGTTTCACTCGTGTACGCGGTGCGAACAAATCCGATGATGATGTGCTCTTACCCGCGGTGAAAGTTGGCGAGCAGCTCAAGTTAGAAAAACTTGATCCTTCACAGCATTTTACTAAGCCACCAGCACGTTTTACTGAAGCATCTTTAGTGAAAGAGTTGGAAAAACGCGGCATTGGTCGTCCATCAACCTATGCTGCTATTATTTCAACGATTCAAGATCGTGGTTATGTTAAGTTAGAAAATCGTCGTTTATTTGCTGAAAAAATGGGGGAGATTGTTACTGATCGCCTCGATGAAAGCTTTAATAACTTGATGAACTATGCCTTTACCGCAGATCTTGAAGGTCAGCTCGATAAAGTGGCTATGGGTGAGCGTAACTGGAAAGAGTTGCTTGATAGTTTCTATGGCGACTTTAAAAAACGTTTGACCAATGCGCAAAGCGAAGCGGGAATGCGTCGTAATCTACCTGTTGAGGTGGATTCAGTTGCTTGTCCTGAATGTGGTCGACCGATGCAGATTCGTACAGGTACAACGGGTGTATTCTTAGGTTGTTCAGGCTATAACTTGCCACCTAAAGAACGTTGTAAAGGTACACTGAATTTAACTCCAGTTGAGTCCTTAGCTGTACTTTCCGATGATGACGCTGCTGAAACAGCAGATTTGATGTCGAAAAAACGCTGTACGATTTGTTCGACAGCTATGGATAGCTATGTGCTTGATGGTAGCCGTAAATTACATATTTGTGGTAATAACCCAGACTGTCATGGTTTTGAATTAGAACAAGGTCAATTCAAAATTAAAGGCTATGATGGACCAAGCTTTCCTTGTGAAAAATGTGATGGCGAAATGCAGTTAAAGACAGGTCGTTTCGGTCCATACTTTGCATGTAATAGCTGTGATAACACGCGTAAGGTACTGAAAAATGGTCAACCTGCGCCACCACGTGTTGATCCAATCAAAATGGAGCATATCCGTTCTAGCAAACATGATGACTACTTTGTGTTGCGTGATGGAGCTGCAGGTCTGTTCTTAGCTGCAAGTAAGTTTCCGAAGATTCGTGAAACTCGTGCACCTAAAGTTGCAGAGCTGCGTAGTGTTGCAGACCAACTTGATGCCAAGTATCAGTTCTTACTTGCGGCACCAGATACAGATCCTGAAGGTAATGCAACACTGGTTAAATTTAGCCGTAAAAATCAGTGCCAATATGTCGGTTCTGAAAATGCAGAAGGTAAGGCAACCAAGTGGAGTCTAGTTTACCAAGATGGTAAATGGGTTGAGGGATAGTTTATATCCCCACTCAAGCTCTCCTTGGAAAAGGCAATAAAAAAGGCCAGCAAGTTCAACTTGCTGGCCTTTTGATTGAATAAGGATCTTAAGCTTGAGCTGCATCTACAACTGGGATTTTACCAATCTTCGCTTGCCAGATTTTTGGTGCAATGGCGTGGATTGAAGTACCGTTTACATCAACAGCAACAGATACAGGCATATCTTCAACTTTGAATTTGTAGATTGCTTCCATACCAAGGTCAGCAAAAGCAACAACTTCCGCCTCACGTACAGCTTTAGAAACTAAGTAAGCTGCACCACCGACTGCCATGAGGTAAGTTGCTTTGTTGTCTTTAATTGCTTCTACAGCAGAAGGACCACGATCAGCCTTACCGATCATGCCAAATAAACCTGTTTCCTCAAGGATAGTACGGGTAAATTTGTCCATACGTGTCGCAGTAGTCGGGCCAGCAGGACCAACGACTTCATCACCAACAGGATCAACAGGACCAACGTAGTAAATGAACTTGCCTTTTAGATCAACAGGAAGTTTTTCACCTTTGGCTAACATATCGACCATACGTTTATGCGCAGCATCACGACCTGTATAGATCGTACCGTTTAGCAATAAAGTATCACCTGGTTTCCAAGAGTTCATTTCTTCTTGAGTAATGTTGTCAAGATCTACACGTTTAGACTGTGAAGAATCCCAAGTGACTTCAGGATAGTCTTCAAGTTTAGGTGCTTGGATGTGTGCAGGACCTGAACCATCAAGTTGGAAATGTGCGTGACGAGTTGCAGCACAGTTTGGAATCATACCCACTGGTTTACCCGCAGCATGGCAAGGATAGTCTTTGATCTTGATGTCAAGAACAGTCGTTAAACCACCGAGGCCTTGTGCACCGATACCGAGCGCGTTGACTTTTTCGAAGATCTCAATACGAAGTTCTTCAGTTTTGTTTTGTGGACCATGACGTAATAATTCGTCCATGTTGAGTTCTTCCATCAATGCTTCTTTTGCAAGCATCATGGCTTTCTCAGCAGTACCACCAATACCTATTCCGAGCATACCTGGTGGACACCAGCCTGCACCCATTGTTGGTACAGTCTTAAGTACCCAGTCAACGATAGAGTCAGATGGGTTAAGCATAGCAAGTTTAGATTTATTTTCTGAACCGCCACCCTTAGCTGCAACAGTAATATCTACTTTGTTACCAGGAACGAGTTTGTAGTGGATAACAGCAGGAGTGTTGTCTTTGGTATTTTTACGACCAAATGCTGGATCAGATAAAACTGACGCACGAAGTACGTTACTATTTTCTAAATAACCCTGACGTACACCTTCGTTAATGGCATCATCTAAGCTCATAGTCAAATCAAATTTAACATCTAAACCAACATCAACCAAGACGTTGACAATACCTGTATCTTGACAGATCGGGCGGTGGCCTTCGGCACACATACGCGAGTTAATTAAAATCTGTGCAATCGCATCTTTAGCGGCTTTATTTTCTTCACGATCGTAAGCACGACTCATCGCTTGGATAAAGTCCTGTGGGTGATAGTAAGAAATAAACTGAAGCGCATCCTTGACCGAGGTGATCAAGTCATCTTGCTTGATAATCGTTGTCATATCAAAATCTCTTGAGCGGGCTGTTAGCTAGCGGGCTAAATTATACGTGATAAACGTGTTGAAGTGGTGATTTAGCAGAATTTTTAGACTATAGGCGAAGAGTAATTGTGATTGAGTGCTAGAGTATAGTTACAAAGATCGACAGGCTTATTTTAGAAATTAAAAATGCTTTGATAAAAACAATAGCTATAATTATTTATACGGCCAATTTAGTTATTCAGCCGATCAGACTTATATTAAATTTATAACGTGTTATTTAACTGTGATGATTGCTAAATAGCAAAAACAAGATGCTATGTTGAATCATCACAGCTTAAATCATTTTATTGTGCTTGATCTTTCTTTAACGCAATTTCTAAAGCATCTAAAAATAAGTTAACGTTTTTAGAAATATTTACAGCTCTTGCACGAGTTGCACGTTGTGCACCTGAAAAATGCCAAGCATCACTGCCTGCAACTGTATCGAAAGTTTCATCTAAAATGATTTTATTTTCAGTATCTTTAACAACATAGTGAATTTTAAGTTTGCCATTGAAGTTACCAAAACTCATCGCTGCTTGACTAGCAACCATAATGTCTGCATCAATCTTGTAGGGTTTAGTTTGATCGTTACCGAATATATTGCTGTCTTTTAGTGCTACCTCTAGAGATTCTTTTAATTTGTTATCTATTCTCTCAAACTTATTGGTAATTTGTGGGTTAATAGTGACTGCAATATTTGCTGCATTGGGAATTAATGCTGGATTATGTTTTACCGTTCTTGCTGTTAATAAATCAGTTGCAATACGTGGCCCAGTACAACCAACTAAACCTATACTAATAACTAAAGCACATAATATTTTTTTCAATTTGATTACTCTATTTTAAAATGCACTGCATTATAAATTAGAAAATTTATAAATAAATCGAATCATAATTTATTTTTATTAAAATAAAAATTTCAGCATGAGTATATTGAGGATCAGCTGAGCAAAACAGAGTAAACCAAAACTAAAACTGAGACTCAATCGCCAGTGACGCCAATCTTGTTGTTGTGAATCAATTTTAAGAATATAACGTGAATATACCTGTATTAATCCTGCAAAGACTAAGGTTGTAACTAAAGTCAGGGCTGCAATCAGGAGTAAGATCGCTGAATTGCTATGTAACCAATCACTCAGATAACCCATGGACGCTATGAAGTAAGACCATGGGCCAAATACTCCCCAAAAAACAATCCATGCAAGCAAATAAAAACTGAATTTGATCTTGCGCGTAAGCTGATTGTTGGGAAGAGACGGTGGGGCAGCCTGTGAGGCGGTCACGTCGCCATTAGATGAGGGGGTGTGTAAAAAACGCTGTGTGATCCATGGCAAGCAGAAACTGCCGATGAGCATAAAGATATAATGCAGACTTTGTTCAATCGAAATACGATAGGCTAGATATTTATCAAGTGTAATGACCAGCGTGATCGATAAGATGAGGATTAGTGCAACGGCGCACATAGCAATCAAAAATGGTCGAGTAAAACCAGATGGAGGCTGTTGCATCTGCGTGATCTCCGAGTCGGCGACTGCTAATTTTCTGCATCGACAGCCGCCTAAGGTTAGGTTTTAAATCAACTTAAGGAAAAGGTGTGCAGTCGTTACCCTTGCAGATGGTTGCATATGGGCGCGTAGTTGTCTTAATGCTAATTCCACCTTGTGGCATCAAATCATCAGAGAGATTATTTGTCGTAGAGCTAGAGTTAGATGGGGCAGTCGTACTTTGAATGTTTGCAAAGTTTAAAATATCTGCAGCTAACATATTGCCTAGTTTTTGGTAGCCTGAAGCACTAAAGTGAACTCCATCACGACGTGCATCACCACGATTAATCCAACTTTTCATACTACAACTACCTCCCATCGCATTTTGCCAATCCCAGTAGAGGGTCTTGTACTGCTGTGCGACTTCACGCTGCATTTGTTGGACTTCACTGAGTTTAACAGGGCGTGTACCACAGCCTCCATTGATATTTTTAAGGCTTTCTGGTGCTGAAACAATCATGACTGCTGTTTTTGGGCTTGCGCTGCGAATGGCTTGAATTTTTTCAACCAAGATTTGGCGAGTCTGTTCAACATTGAGGTTGTCGTTATAAGCTTCGTTGGTGCCATAAGCTAAAATTAATAAATTCGGTGTAACAGCAGCCAGTTCTTTTTGCCAAGCTTGCGTATTCCAGCGGTTCCAATAAGAAAGCTGCGCACCATTGATGCCTAGTGCAGAGACGACAGCACCTTGCCCCGCTTCATTTTGCCCCCACCAGCCACCAAGCGCAGTTTGTTGAGCGTGTTGGCTTTGAACCGTGAATGGTGGTTTGGCAACAAACTCTACAAATTGCCACTGACCATTTTTGACAGGTGCTTCGATTGATATTGAGCGGCCATCTGCATCACGACCAATCAGGGCACTATCACCCGCTTGCTGGCGAATACTCACAATATAACGCTGAGTGTTTTCACTTTGTTTGGCTTTAATGGTAAGGCTTGCAGCTGTTGATTTGGGTACGGCCAATAAACCGCCCAAGGTGTAGTTTTCATTGCTTTGCGTGCGGCTTGAGATGGGTTGCCAACCACTGTTGTCATAACCATAGCGAACCAGACGATGGCCAGTGAAATACATGGGCATTCCCCAGCCCATACCGCCATTACCGAGTGTCGCTTGTAGCTGCAGACGCATATTGTTGGTCATTTCATCTGCAGCAGTATGTGAATCCCCAAGTTGTACAATATGAATTTTTTTTGTTTGTAAGGCTTGAATCAAATTTTGACTATTGGGTTCATTAAAATTGCTTAAACTCGCGGCTGTAAGGCTTTGGCAGCTCATGAACAACATACATGATAGCGAGGTTAAACTTTTTAGTTTATTCATATTAAGCCTTTGTATCTAAGATGGATTAGATAACAATTCTAATATGTTGTTCGATAGACTTGGCAATATTTTTTTGACCTTCTGTTGAAAAATGAATACCGTCAGCGCTGCGCATTTTACTAGACACACCATTTTCGAGCAGATAGTCATTGTAAACATTGTCCGATGTTCCCAAAATTTCTCTTGAGTCGATGAGAAAAGCCTGTTGTTTATGGACTTCATCTGCAATGACATGATTTAGATAAATCATTTGCTGATTTAAGAGATCTTTACGCATATTGGGTGGGCTAATCCACATCACCTTGACCTGATGTTGCTGTGCTGTTTGAATAATCTCAGCAATACGCGAGCGATAGACCGTTTCCCATTGCGGTGATTGAAATTTCAAATAAGCACCACCTGCCGGATTGGGAATATCCCACGGGTCATTTGGCCCTAAAAATACCACCAATATTTTGATCTCTGGATGAGTTTCCAAAGTCTCTTTAATGGTCAGAGGCCAGTTAAAGAACTTGGGATAAGACAGTCCCGTACTTTGTTTGCTTAAGTTTACGGTTTTGATCGCATACTGTTCTTGCAAATACTTTTGTACATGTGGGGCTACACCTTGCATTAAAGAATCACCAGCAAAGAACACTTGATCAGCTTTTGTGATACTAAATTGATTGAGCTGTGCCTCATGAGCGCGTGCTTGGGCCAACGCTTCAAGTCTCAATTGTTCTTGTTTCTGTTTCTCCAGCATGGCGGCCTTAAATTCAGGTGTATAGGCATAATCGACATTGAAGTCGTTGATTATTTCACTATTCCATGCGCTAATTTTGGCTTTAATGCTGTCGTGTTGGTGATATAGCTCATCACCAATTTTTCCACCCAAATTCCAGCTTGGATAATCTTCTAAATCGACCAAGGGGCTAGGCTGATGGTAGGTTTGTTGATAGTAGGCATTAACTGAGTTTTGCATAATCCAAATACTCAATAGTGCACAGACCAATAAACTTCCCAAGGTATAGATAAAAGCCGTGAGTGCAGAACCGTGTTGTGCTGTTGGGTGCTCAAGTGCTGTAGTGAGATCTGGTTTAGGGGTCTCTGTTGATTCAGGTCGATTAGAAGTTTGCATAGATAAAGCCCGGGATACCAGAAGGTGCACAAATGACAATAATCAGGAACACGATAAAGAGTGGAACGATGAGCAAATAACGTGGTAAACGCATTAGGCTGAGGCTAGCACGTTGAAGTAGACGGCTAACAAATGGATATAAACCCCAAGCCACAACCAATAAACTGAGTAAATAAAGTGGGTTATTGGTCCACTGCACATTAATCATATTGTTAAATAAAGCTTGGAAGACTTGTATGGCTTCTTCAAAACTTTTAGCGCGAAAGAAGACAAAACAAAAGCAGACAAAGTTAATGGTCACAAATACTGAAATAACTTTACCGATCCAGCTTGATTTTGACAGTGCATCGCGTGCTTGTTTAGCGCTGACTTTAAAGGTTTTTTGATAAAGTCGATCGCTACAATTGAGAAGGACTAGGGCTAAGCCATGCAAGAGTCCCCAGAGGAAAAAGTTCCAGCCTGAACCATGCCAAACCCCTGAAAGTACCATTGCCGCAACCAAGTTAAATTGAGTACGAGTAAAGCCATCACGACTGCCCCCTAGCGGAATATAGATATAGTCACGAATCCAAGTCGATAAACTAATATGCCATTTATCCCAAAAGTCACGAATATTGTGTGCGAGTAAGGGCGCTCTGAAGTTAACTGGAATACGAAAACCAAGCAATAGAGCAAAGGCAATCATCATTTCACTGTAACCAGAGAAGTCTAAGAATAGCTGTAAGGTATAAGCATATATTGCAGCTAAAATTTCTAAGCTATGGTATTGCATTGGATTGGAAAAAACAGGGTTGACCCATTCATCTGCAAGCCAACCAGCAATCCACCATTTTTTAATGAGTGCAACAATAATGAGTAATAAGGCTAAACTCGGCAATAAGACTTGACGTGGTGTAGTGCTACGCAGCTGCTCACTCATACCGCAGTTTTGACCATAAATGTCAGTGAGTCCTTTGGCACTTTTAGCACGTGCAATCGGGCCTGCCGTAATCGTGGCAAAAAATGAAAAGTGAGTTAATAACTGCAATACACCAAAACGGGGCACTTCCGTTTCGTTGTGATAACGACTGACAAGATAACTAATTGCTTGGAATGAATAATAAGAGATACCTAAAGGTAAAATCAGGTTGGCCATGAGCCCAGAACTATCGAGTTGTAGGGTATCGAGTGCTTGGCTGATATGACCCTTAAAGAAATCATAATATTTAAACCAACTGAGTTGGATCAGAGTGAACACTATGCCTGTGATGAGAATTTTCTTTTTATGTTGCTCATAGGCATCCATAGCCAAAGACAGTAGATAAATCCCCAGACTAAATCCCAAAAGTATGCCAACCGCAGTTGCATTGGCCATCGCGTAAATGATCGCATAGCTTGCAAGCATTAAAATGAAGTTTTGAATTTGTGGCTTTGTTCGAAAAGACCAATAAACACAGAAGAAAAGTATGAATAATAAACTGAATTCTATGGATAAGAACGAGAACATTGTTGTTGGGTCTTTGAGATTTAGCTGGCGGATTCTAGCACGCTCATTTGTGAATGTAATTATGCGAACGTGTGCTTTTTAAGCTAAAAATGACAAAAGTTATAAAATAATAATCCCCAATAAATTCATGTGATTGTATCTGAAGTGTCAGGGTTAAATTTAATCATGAAAATCTCAAATTAGCTGAAAAATAATCATGTTACAGCTAAACGATATTGATTGTGTTAAGCAGAGCAGGCTCAGTGATATATGTGTGGATTGAAAGAGATAAATATGTTGATTTTTCGATTGGTGCTGAGTTTTATAGATCGATAAGTTTTCAGTTTAGAGTGAAAAGCCCTTTGCTCAGTCAAGTTGAACAAAGGGCTTGGTCGGACAATGGATTAAGCTGTTTTTTGTTGTTCAGCCTGAATCGCAGTCAAGGCGATGGTAAAGACAATGTCATCAACCAAGGCACCACGTGACAGGTCATTGACAGGTTTGTTTAGGCCTTGCAGCATTGGTCCAACACTGACGACATTGGCAGCACGCTGTACAGCTTTATATGTGGTATTACCTGTGTTGAGATCTGGGAAGATAAACACATTGGCACGGCCTGCGACTTCCGAATCTGGAGCCTTAGAGCGACCTACACTTTCAACAGATGCGGCGTCATATTGTAGTGGTCCATCGATCAGTAAGTCAGGACGACGCTGCTTAGCGATTTCAGTTGCTTCACGAACCTTGTCAACATCTGCTCCTGTACCAGAAGAACCTGTGGAATAAGAAATCATAGCAATGCGTGGGTCGATACCAAAAGCTTTTGCAGAATCAGCAGATTGGATAGCGATTTCTGCCAACTGAGCTGCATCTGGATCAGGATTAATCGCACAATCACCATAAACATAGACTTCATCTGGTAACAGCATAAAGAATACCGATGAAACCAGTGAATAGTCTGGTGCGGTTTTAATGAGCTGGAACGCAGGGCGTACAGTATTGGCCGTGGTATGAACTGCTCCTGAGACTAGACCATCAACTTGATCGAGTGCCAGCATCATCGTGCCTAATACAACAGTGTCTTGTAATTGTTCATCTGCTTGGGCCTCATTGAGTTTCCCTTTACGCAGTTCAACCATTTTAGCGACATATTCAGCACGGATAAGGTCTGGATCAATAATTTCGAGATCTGCTGGTAATTCGATATTACGTGCTTTGGCAATTTCCAATACAGCTTCAGGTTTAGCAAGTAAGATACACTGCGCGATGCCACGAGATTGACAAATTGCTGCTGCTTGAATCGTACGTGGTTCATCACCTTCAGGCAAAACGATGCGTTTTTTGGCCGCAATTGATTTTTGTACAAACTCATGACGAAAAGCTGATGGTGATAGGCGTGCTGTATATTGGCCATTGACCAGTTGAGTGAGCCAGTCTAAGTCGATGTGACTTGAGACAAAACGTGTGACTTGAGTCGCGCGTTCGATATCATCAATCGGGATTTCATTGCTTAACTGAGCCAGTTGCTGAGCCGTTTCAAAAGTGCTGAGCGTAGTATGTAAAATCGGCAGACCATTTTTAATCGCTGGTTGACAGAAATCTAAAATCTGAGCGCTGGGTTGATGGTGTTCAGTTAAAATCAGACCCGCTAAAGGGATGCCATTACTACAGGCAAGGCTACTGGCGAGTAGGACATCAATACGATCTGATGCACTGATAATCAATTCACCAGCAACAAACTTGTTCAGTTCATATTCGATATTTGATGAAATTAAACTGCTATGCAAGACACGACGTTTTTCTGCCTTACCGACATTAATCCAGCTGGCACGAATTTGTTGGGCAAGGTCACTTACACGAGGGACACTTAAGCTGTCACTAAAGGGCACCATACCGATAATTGGGAGCTGAGCTGAGCCAATATGTGCATGTGTTTTTTGAATTTCTTGACTAAATGCAGCGATCTCTTTGTTAAGGCGTAGGCTTGGATCTAAGGTTACAGGAATTTCTGCAGTGCCTTCTGGTAGACCACGAGTACGCATGAACAATACCCCAGCCGTGCGTTCTGATGCAGCACCACCAAAATGACGTAACTGAGTTTCTACTTTTTCAGCACTACACTTGGCTTGACGAATATTTGCATTACTTACAAATACAACTTTGGCATCGAGCGCCTGTGCAAGCGAGGCATTGAGGCTTGATGCAAAGCTATCACGTGCGTTTGGTAATAAGCCTTCAACGATAATAAAATCATGTGACTTAGCAATTTGACGATGCATATGAACCACTTGCTCAAGTAGTTCATCGCTCTCACCTTGGTTAAATTGCTGAATAAGCTGAGTATAAGCAATCGGTTCGACGACATTATCGGATTGGGTAAGATGTTGATAGAGCGCAGTGGTGCGATCCGTTGTTACATCATATTCTTGGGAAAATGGTTTTAAAAAACCAGATTTAATACCTTGGCATTCCAATGCATAAATAAAACCTAAGCATGCAGATGTTAAACCTACACCTTCCCCAGTTGGCACCAATAAAATAGTTTTCATATATGTGTCTTAACCTTTAACAAGGTGAGTCATAATTAAGTAAATTTATATTAGATTCAAAATCTTGCAATGACAACGGTATTAAACCGCTGCCACTGCTGCTGTTGAATCTTGCGCAGTCAGATGATCGACCACAGTACGAGTTTCTTGTGCAATACGACCTTCTTCATCTGTTGGAATTACCCAGATTTGAGGACCTGTACCACCATCAATACGACCTTCAGTGCCACGTTTTAACTCATTATTTTTTTCTTTACTGAGTTCGAACGCAAAGTGCGGGAGATATGACATTGTTTTTTCACGGATATAAGCTGAGTTTTCACCAATACCACCAGTGAAGATGAGGCCATCAACACGTGGTAGACCACAGCTAATACCTGCCAATGATTTAGCTAAACGGTAGCAGAATACTTCAATGGCAAGTGTTGCATCTTCATTGCCTTGTTCAGAGGCTTCAATCAATGTACGCATGTCATTAGACAGAGCAGAAAGACCAAGCAGACCACTCTCGCTGTTAAGCATCTTGTCGATTTTTTCGATGCCCCAACCAAGGTTGTTGGCCAAGAAGCTATGAATACTTGGATCGACATCACCACTACGTGTACCCATAACAATACCTTCAAGCGGTGTTAGACCCATTGAAGTATCCACACTTTGGCCATTCCAGATCGCACAAGTTGAGCTACCATTACCAAGGTGAGCACTTAACCAGCCGCCTTTTTCCATATGTTCAGACAATTGTACTGCACGGTTAGAAACATAAGCATGGCTTGTACCGTGGAAACCATAGCGACGTACATTGTGTTCGGTATACAGAAATTTCGGTACTGCATAGCGATAAGCATGGGCAGGCATAGTTTGGTGGAATGCTGTGTCAAATACAGCAACTTGAGGCAAGTCTGGGAACAAACGCATGGTTGCGTCGATACCAATTAAATGGGCAGGGTTGTGCAATGGTGCAAGAGGTGTTGCTGCACGAATACGATCAATAATTTCAGGCGTCAAACGTTCTGCTTTGGTCAAGCTACCACCATGTACAACACGGTGACCAATGGCTTGTGGACGATATTGAGATAGACGGTTGAGTACAGTTTCTAATGCTTTTTCGTGGTCCGCATAAGGAATCGAAAGTTCAAGCGGTTGACCACCAAAAGTAATCCCTTTGATGCGTGCTTCAGCAGAACCTAAATTCTCTGCTAAGCCGTAGATTCGATCTTCACGACGATCAGACACAAGTGCATATTTGATAGATGAAGAACCACAGTTGATGACCAATACTGATGTAGACACGTTGAATTACCCGAATTATTAAATGATGAATCTTCCTGATAAATTCAATCACACCTTTTAAATGGCGGGCTGTGTAGAGTACAACGCAGCGCAGCTAAAAAGTTGCAATATCGAATTAGTGCTTAAGTTTTAGCATAGGGTTTTTATTTGGCCTAGTTAGACTTTAGGTCATTAGACTTAAGCATGATCGACCAAGGTGTATAAAAAAACACAATGCAGGCAAAAAAAATGCCTTAACTTGAATCTAACAAGGAAAGCACTAAGCAGCAATTGTGAAGTTCAATTAAATTGAAAAAGTTGTTTTAAAATGTGAAAACCCCTGCATTCACATGGTGAATACAGGGGCTTAATTTGACTATTGCGACTTATTGATTAAAAAATGCAGTCATGGTGAACTGATTTTTATTGACGGATCTGGCCATCACCTAAAACAATCCACTTTTGTGAGGTGAGTCCTTCTAGACCCACTGGGCCACGTGCATGAATTTTATCGGTTGAAATACCGATTTCTGCGCCGAGACCATACTCAAAACCATCAGCAAATCGAGTCGATGCATTAACCACAACTGAGCTTGAATCAACGCGTGCTAAGAATTGACGTGCTAGACTAAAGTTTTCAGTAATGATGGCATCAGTATGGTGTGAACCATAATGGTTGATATGTTGAATGGCTTCATCCATACCTGTCACAACTTTGATCGCCAAGATAGGTGCGAGGTATTCTGTTGCCCAATCTTCAGTGGTGGCTGCAATACAGGCCTCACCTAAGATTTGTTGGGTGACTGGACAGCCGCGCAGCTCAACGTTTTTTTCAGCGTAAAGTGCTGCAATTTGTGGAAGGAAATCGGCAGCAACTTTTTCATCCACCAAGAGCGTTTCCATGGCATTACACACGCCATAGCGATGTGTCTTGGCATTTAGAGCGATGGGCAATGCTTTGCTAAAGTCAGCTTGTGCTTCAACAAATACATGACAGTTGCCATCAAGGTGTTTGATTACAGGAATAGTTGCTTCACGGGTAATACGTTCAATTAGCCCTTTACCACCACGCGGTACAATCACATCAACATATTCAGACAGAGTAATCAACTGACCAACAGCTGCACGATCTGTTGTATTGACAACTTGTACACAATATTCAGATAAGCCAGAAGTTTTAAGTCCTTCTTTGATCGCTTGAGCAATAGCTTGATTGGAATGTAATGCTTCTGAACCACCACGCAAAATAATCGCGTTACCCGATTTTAGTGCCAGCGAAGCAGCTTCGAGTGTCACATTTGGGCGTGATTCATAGATCATACCAACGACACCTAGAGGTACACGCATTTTACCCAGTTGGATACCTGAAGGGCGATAAGCCAAGTCAGTGATTTCTCCAATAGGATCAGTCAAGCTGATTACATCTTTTAGACCCGCTAGCATTGCTTCGAAACGTGCTGGTGTAAGTTCTAAGCGGTCGAGTAGCGCAGCATCCAAATTTTGTGCAATGCCTTGCTGCACATCAATTTGATTTGCTTTTAAGATGTCTTGCTGTTGACTTTCTAATGCCGAATAAATAGCAAATAGGGCATTGTTTTTGACGAGGGTAGACGCGCTTGCCAAGATGGTCGATGCTTGGCGTGCTTGTTGCCCAAGGGTTTGCATGTATTGCTCAATGGACTGTTGCATGGCAGTGATCATTTCTCTGTAAAAAGTGGTGCGATATCTTCATGATGGTAGCAGTGCCGTGCCGAACACGCTACGGTTATTTTTTACAGATGAGTCAGCGCTGCGATCCAAGGGTGGAACTGATGAGTTTTGTAGCCTATCTAAATGAATTTTATTTAGTTCTACTTGACAGTTACTTTGAGAATGCTCAAAAAAGCAGTACGTTAAGTCGTGCGAAAAATGTTCGACTTTGGTCGTGCTTGCTCAAATAAGCATCTTGGCAAGCCTGACCATCGTTGAGGGGCTTAAGCTGATTTCAACTTAATTTGCGGTTGCATTTTTAAATGCTTGAATCGTTTCTACACATTGTTGCCACTCTGAACCTAAATCCAGTGTTTCCCCAATACTGATCTGTGGAATTTTGCCACGCATGCGTTCTAAACGTGCTTGATTCGGCAAAGCTTGCGTTTCGATTGCAGACAAAGCTAAAAGTGCAGCTTCGCGATCATTACAAACCAAGCCCATATCACAGCCTGCACCAAGTGCCGCCAAGATTCGAGCATCTGCACCACCTGCAACACCCGCTGCTTGCATGGAGAGATCATCTGAAAACAACACACCATCAAATTTCATTTGTTGTCTTAGGATTTCTTGGAGCCAAAACTTTGAAAAACCAGCAGGGTTAGGATCAACTTGATCATAAATCACATGAGCTGGCATCAGTGCATCAAGTTGGGCTTGTAACTGGATAAAGGTCTGCATATCTTTTTGATAGATCTGATCATAGCTGCGGCTATCTATTGCTGCTGCAACATGTGAGTCCGCTTTTACAGAACCATGACCTGGGAAGTGCTTACCTGTGGTTGCCATGCCTGCTTGTTTCATGCCCTGCATAAACTCGCGCGCCAAGATAATAATATGCTCTGAGTTGTCGGCAAAAGCGCGATCTCCAATTACATCACTAATGTCATTAATATCAAGGACAGGAGCAAAACTAAAGTCAATTCCTACTGCAAGGACTTCAGTGGCCATCAACCAACCGCACTGGCGTGCCAAGCTACAGGCTTGCTCTGGGTCTATTTTGTAATATTCACCGAAACGTCCCATGGCAGGAAGCGCAGTGAAGCCTTGACGAAGGCGTTGAACTCGGCCACCTTCTTGGTCAACAGCAATTAACAGGTCAGGACGAATAGCGCGCATATGATCCGTTAATGCTCGTACTTGTTTAGGGGATTCAATGTTACGTGCAAATAAAATCACGCCACCGACTTGCGGAGCTTGTAATAATTCAATATCTTCTTGAGTGAGTGTCGTCGCTGCAATATCGAGCATCAATGCGCCAATCATGAAATACTTCCGTTGCTATACGTTTTTGGAAAACTGAACAATAACTGAATTTTGCAATGATTTGCTACATTTCATTGATACAGATTATGATAAAACTACACGACATAAACAGAATAAGATGATTAACATTCTGATTCTACTCACTTCAGTTAGAAATATAACGCTGAAATTGGAAAACTCTAGGACTTAAACGGTAATTATGAAACTTCAAACAATCGCTTGTGCAGTTGCAATTGCGACTGGTGGTTTGTTCTTTAACTACGCTATGAATGAAGCTATTGCAGCCACACAACCTGCAACCGTTTCTTCGTCCGTCATTAAACCTACACAAGAACAAGCTTTGGCTGCTCGTCAGCTCGCCGTTTTGGTCGATCGAGGCCATTATTTAAATTTACGTTTAGATGCTGCGACGTCTGCACGTATTTTGGATATGTATCTTGATAGTTTAGATCCAGACCATAGTTTATTTTTAGCTTCAGAAGTTGAGTCATATAAGAAAAAATATGCCAACAACTTTGGGACAGCGTTAAAGACAGGTGATTTAACTGCACCCTATAGTATTCATGCACAATATCGTACCCGTTTAAATGAGTTTTATAGTTTTATGTTGGCTGAGCTGAAAAAGCCGCAAAATTTAAAACAACCAAATGCATATTTAGATATTGATCGAGAAAAAGCAGCGTATTTTGGTACTCGTGCCGAGCTAGAAAACCACTGGAAAAAAGCTTTAGTTTCACAATTGATTAACTTAACGATTACCAAAGAGGAAGAAGATGCTAAACAAAAGGCATTAAAAGCTGATCCTTCATTGGCCAATGGTCAGGAGTTAAGCAGTTCTGAGGATTTAACCCCAGCGCAAACGCTGACCAAACGTTATACACGTAAAGTTGAACGTCTTAAACGTATGAAGAGTGACGATGTTTTAGACAAAACACTCAATGCAATGACGGCAACCTATGATCCACATAGTAACTACTTCCCACCTGTAGATGCGATGGAAATGAACCGCCAAATGCGCCTAGAGG
>NZ_BBRX01000070.1 GCF_000829675.1 Acinetobacter rudis | reverse complement strand
GAGGGGATTGGTGTTGCAATTCGCCCAGATCGTAAGAGTGAAGACTATACTCGTATTGAAAGCATTACCGAAGGCGGGCCTGCAGGTAAATCTGGACAAGTTAAAACAGGTGATCGCATCATTGGTGTTGCCCAAGATGGCGGTAAAATGGTTGATGTGATTGGTTGGCCAAGTTCTGAAATCGTGGGGCTGATTCGTGGTAAGCGTGGGACTAAAGTTTCTGTGAAGCTGCTGGGTGCAGGCGCATCGATGAGTCAGGCTCGCGTCGTCAATTTGACGCGTGATGTGATTAAAGAAGAGGATGCGGGGGTACGTTCACGTACCGTAGAAATTACCCGTGATGGTAAAAAGTATCACATGGGCGTTATTGAAATCCCATCTTTTTACTTAAACTTCGAAGCACGTCGTATGGGTAAAGAATATCGCTCAGTTGCACAAGATACCCTTAATGCACTCAATGAATTGTCAGCACAGAAAGTTGATGGGGTGATTGTAGATTTACGCAATAACCCAGGGGGCTCTTTAGACGAAGTGGCTAAAATGATTGGTCAAGTCGTAAAAGAAGGTCCAGTTGTTCAAATCCGTGATGGTAATGGACAGGTCAATACTTTTTATGATCCCGACAATGGCGAGATTGCCTATGTTGGTCCACTTGCGGTGTTGATTAATCTAGGCTCTGCATCTGCCAGTGAAATCTATTCTGCTGCGATTCAAGATTATGGGCGTGGTATCGTGATTGGTAGTACAACGACAGGTAAGGGGACTGCACAAATACAGCTCGATAGTTTGGCCTATGGTCAAGCCACCTTAACACAGCGTAAATTCTATCGTATTACTGGTGGAAGTACTCAAAATAAAGGTGTAGTTCCTGACATTAAACTGGTCGATATTTATGACGAAGAGTTTGGTGAGCGTAAAGCGAAGAATGCTTTGAAGTGGGATACTATTCCAACTGCGCCATTTAAACGTGAAGGTAATGTGAGTAGCTATATTCCGCAATTGGCTGAGCTGTCTAAGGAACGTGTAAAAAATGATATTCAGTTTGAATATTTAACAACACGTATGGATATTGCAAAATCAACCAAGGACCAGAAAAAATTGGTCTTGGATATTGACCAACGCAAAGCTGAATTGATTGCTTTGGAAAATAAAACCTTAGCTGCTGAAAACAAGCGCCGTGCTGAAACTGGGCAAAAACCTTATTCAAACTGGGAAAGCTATCAAGCTTCAATTGAAGCTTTAGCGGAGGCGCGTTCTAAGCTGAAGGCAAATAAGCGTCCACCATTGCCAGAAGAAGAAACCTATGTAAATGAAGCTGCGAATATTTTGTTGGATTACGCTAAGCTACAAAGTAAAAAGTAAGTTGCAATGAATGATTGATTACAACAGCCCATCTTTAGATGGGCTGTTTTTTGTTGAATAGAAAAATATGAATTGAGAAGTAATTACAAAAAGTTACATTGCATAGGTGGGCATTTCTCTTCGCTCATTCGTCTATAGAGTTAAAGGAAGGTTTTTTTAAACCTAAAAATGACTCAAATAGGAAAAAGGCAAAGCTTTGTTTATCCATACGGCTTCTGTTGGTATGTTGCATAAGCACAGTTGAGTGACAAGTTTTGCACACTGATGTAATGAATATGTTTATAGCAGCTGCTATTCAGCAGAATAGATCTCAGTATTTTACGCTTCTCATTGTAGGGGCGAGTCATCTATTGGCTTTATATTTAATTTGGCAGACAAGGACTGAACTTGCGATTGCTGTTCCGTCTAGAGAAAATTCAATGCAAGTCCGATTTATTGATTTGAATAAAACTCAAGAAGTCGAAAAAAGTAGTGCAGCGCATAGTCAAGTGAGTAAAACAACTGAACAGCATCAGCAGAGTAAATCACAGCAAAAAACTGTTGAAAATAATAAGACAGATCACGTTGCTATCATTCAGGCAACACAATCGACAAAAACAGTAGTTGCTTCGCAGAGCAAAGCTAAAACGGCTGATAAGTCAGCCAAAAATGATGTACAAAGCAATCAAAATAGACAATCAACGCAAGACAAAGCCCAGCAGTCGAATGATCAAACACAGCAAAATAGCCAACAACAAACACAGACGTCATCGAATTTAGCAAATAGCGGTACAGCGCAAAATAAAAATGATGACGCCTCATCGAGTCGTCAAGGTCAAGACAGCAAACAAGAGCAAAATACGGCTGCTCTTGATAAAACTGCAGCACCGATCCCAGTGAGTCGGGTCGATGTACTGAGTTTGGGGAAGTTTAGTTATGATGATCGCGAACTGCAAAACCAGCAGCGACTCATCATACTTACATTGCAAATTGATGCCAAAGGACAAGCTACAGCTGTACGAATCAAACAGAGTTCAGGCATTGCCAGCCTAGATGATCGTGCAGTTAAGGCCATGCATAAGTCAAAATTTAAGCCTCACAAAGTCAATGGTGAAGCAGTAGCCATTGTTGTGGATTTCCCTTTTCAACTCAAACTTGGTCGAAATCGCTAACCGAATTTATTGTAAAACCACTTTTAATAAAGGAACCAACAGATGAATGCATCTACAAATCAAAATGTTCAAGACAGCTTAATGTTACGCCTTAAACAAGAAACATTAAGTGAACATGATCGTATGGAAGTATTAATGAAGCAGTCAGGTGCATTTGAGAGCAAGGAAAACTATGCACAATTCACCCTATCACAGTATTACTTTCAAAAAGATGTAGAAAATTTATACCTCGATGAAAAAGTACAGCGATTGATTCCGGACTTAGATGTTCGTGGCCGTTCTATTGCTGCATTTAAAGATCTAGAAGACTTAGGTGTCTCTCCTCAGCAACAATCTGTAGCCACACAAACAGTGGCTTATCCTGAATCATTGGGCTGGATTTATGTCTCTGAAGGCTCAACATTGGGTGCTGCATTTTTGTTTAAAGAAGCACAAGCAAAGTTTGGATTTAGTGCTGATTTTGCAGCAAGAAACTTAGCTGCTTATCCAGAAGGTCGTGCCATTGTTTGGAAGCGTTTTAAGCAAACACTAGATGAAGCTGGCTTTAATGAGGAAGAAAAAAACCAAATTATAGCAGGGGCTTTACAAGGCTTTAAACGATTCGGTGATTTGTTGGAAGATTTGAAAAATCTTAAATAAAGTGAGCAGATAAGGGTTTAGATGTGAAGCAAACAGAGTCAGGACCAGAGTTAAATACAGAGGTTGCTATGCCAACAACTAAGTTGGCAAAGAGTTGGATCGCACGATGGATTTATATTGCGTTGGCCTGGCTGTGTTTGGCACTCGGTACTTTAGGAATCGTTGTGCCTGGGTTACCTACATTTGATTTTTATTTTTTGGCCACAGTTTTTGCTGCCAAAGGATCAGAAAAATTACATGCGCGTATCGTGAATAACAAAATTGTAGCGCCGATTTTGAAACAGTGGCAAACCAATCGCAGTTTACCGCTTAGAGTTAAAATCGCATCGCTGATCAGTATGTCAGTTGCAGCGACGGTTATGGTGCTGACCGTACCTCATCCTTGGGCTGTAGCAGTAGTGATCTTGATTATGCTTTGTGTACAACTTTGGATGTGGTTAAGAACGTAGTTCTGTGTCGTAACCTTTTTATATATGATCATATGTGGTTGTAGGATTAATCATCGCTGGGACCTTAGATTGAACATAGTTTGAAGCAAAAATTAGATTGTCAAAACTCAAGCATTTGATGATAATGAGAATCATTTTGTTTGTGGTGTGCGATATGACTAATCCTACATTTTCTAGCAATGGGCATTTGGTTCAGTATTATGACGAATTGGTGGATTATATCAGCTTAAAAATAGGCAATAGGCAGATCGCAAACGATGTTGTTCAAGAAACATATTTGAGGGTTTTTCAACGTCCTGAACAATTTGCAGACTTAATTCAACCTATCGCCTTTTTAAAGAAAGTCAGTATTAATATTGCCTTTGATTTTTTAAAAAAAGATAAGAGCTATAATAAATATTTTGCATGTTTAGATGATGAGCAAAGTGATTTCATTGATGTCTGTAGTCGTACTATGGAAATCTCTGAACAAGAGCTTAGTGTGGCAAGGGCGCAGTATACGCAGATTATTTTAAAAACGATTTCAGCCTTACCCCCTGCTTGCCAAGACGTCTTCTTGTTGGTTCAGTTTTATGGGATGACGCAAGTCGAAGTCGCCAAGCAAATGGGGATTTCAAGAACCATGGTGATTAAACATTTCACTCGAGCCCTACAACATTTCACCCAAATTTTTGATGATGAGCATAATTTCGATGGCATTGAAAAGTGATAGTAAGACAACGGAATCATCTTGCTTACAGGAAGTACAACGTAAATTAGCAAGTTTTGAGGATGATGTCTTACCTTATTTGCCTTCAAAAGAAGCAATTTTAGAAAGAGCTAAACAACGTCAGTTTAAGAAAAAAGCCTTAGGTACATCAATTTTATCTGTATTTGCAGTGTTGTTTGGTGTTTATGGCTATAACCCAGTTTATGAGCAATTCGATGTACATACGGTCAAAGGACAGCAGCACTTACTTCATTTAAATGATGGAACAACTATTCACTTAAATACAGAGACACATATACAGGTGCAACAACGTATTCGAAGTCGAGAGATAATAATTAATCAAGGTGAAGCAAGTTTTCATGTAGCACATTCGAAATTTGAAGCTTTTAAGTTTTTTGAAAGACAATTTAAAGTGACGGCTGGGCAGATGCAGGTGATTGATATCGGAACAATCTTTAATGTCATAAAACACAATAAAACCGATGCAACGGTTGTGGTCGAACAGGGAGAGGTTGCTGTTAAAATTGAGGGCTCAGATAAGGCAATGATTCATCTGGTTCAAGGTCAGTCATTGAGTAACTATCGTCAGGATTTACAAGCCATACGTGCAGTTGATGTCTACAGTGTTCAAGCATGGAGATCTGGAGATATTGTCCTTCAACAGACACCTTTAATCGAAGCTATAGAAAACTTTCAAAGATATGCAGATTTTGAGGTAGATATACAAAATCCTGAACTGGAAAAAATTCAAGTCAATGGTCAATTTAAAGCTAATAATTATCAACAGTTTATGCAAGTACTTCCTGCTGTATTTAAGCTGAATGTTGAGAAAATTTCTGATAAACAATGGCAAATCAAATAAAAATGGAAAACAAGGTTTACATCTCGGTGTTGTGAGTCGTCTTTGTAAATAAGAATCATTTTTTATTGGGGCGTAAGGCAATGGGTTTGCTGAAACAAAAAAAGAGTTTGATTAAGCCGTTAAGGTTTAAGAAAAAAACATTAAGTTTTGTGGTGGCAGCGATGATTTATTCAACATCGGTTCATGCACAAAATATCTTTTTGGATTTACCAAGCCAGTCTTTACAGCAATCTATTCAGCAAGTCGCACAAAAAAGTGGCATCGAGGTGATTGCTGCTACTGAAAAAGTTCAAATGAAAACCGCCCCCAAAATCAAAGGCAATATGTCAGTTGATCAGGCTTTAGCATCTTTATTACAAAACTCAGGCTTAACCGTTCAAAAGCAAGGCAATGTTTATGTCATCGTTGAAAAGGCTCAACTGGTCAAAGCAGCATCCTCAGATACTACAGCTGCTGTAGTACCAAATACTTCGGCAGATACAGAGCAACCAACGCTACAAATGCAGACCATTACCCTTTATGGTGAAAAGGACCGAGATAGCCTAGGTTACGATAATGTATATGACAAAAATAGATCTTCGGTATATTTGGGTAAAGAGTATGTAGAGCGTTTTAAAGGAACCAATCCCGCTGATGTGGTCAAAGGAATGGTGGGTGTTTATAGCGGGGATGCACGAAATAGTGGTGCATTAGATCCCAGTGTACGAGGCGTTCAGGGGGTAGGTCGTGTACCTTTGACGATTGATGGTACTGAACAGTCAATTGCTGTATGGCGAGGCTATAACGGTGTCAATAATCGAAATTATATTGATCCCAATTTAATTGGTGGAATTGAAGTCATTAAAGGCCCTTCACTGGAGCGTGATGCTACAACATCCGTGGGTGGAGGTGTGGTTGTGAAGACCTTAGAGGCTGATGATATTGTTCGACCTGGTCAGAGCTACGGTGCAGAAATAAAATTAGAAGGGTCAAATAATTCAACTAAACCCAATTTGCCGAGTTTACAGTATCTTGGACAACGTTATGAAGATATTCCTCCTTGGACCAATATCGACGGGGCACTTTATGACCCTGATATTTATAAGCAAAGCAAAACAAAAAGTGATAATGACTTATTTTCAGGTCATGATGTTGCGGGACGTATAGCACTTGCGGCTAAGCAAGATCAGTTTGATTTGCTTGCGGTTTATGCTGAGCGCAAACGTGGTAATTATTTTTCAGGTACCGATAACGCGGGTTTTTATAACAAATCAGAACCAACATCGAGTATGGATTACATTCCATACTTCTCTCATGTTTATGTACCTGGTGGTGAAGTGACCAATACTTCAAGTCATATGAAATCATGGCTATTGAAAGGAACCTATCGTCCAACAGATGAGCAAAGTTTAAAACTGACTTATCGCCAAACTAAAAATGAGTATGGTGAAATTTTACCTTCGAGGATTCAGTGGTTTGTAACTCCGGAAACAGGTGTTCCACAGTGGCCACTTAGCGTAGTCGATTCCAAAGCATATAGCCTAGACTATAAATATAATCCTGAAAATAACCGTTGGATTGATTTCTCAAGCAGCATTTGGCAAACAGATACTGAAAGTGAAACTTATACACGTGGTGGCTGGCCAACGGTGATTCTTCCTGAAACCAAAGTCATCACCAATACAGCAGTTGCACACTCAAGCAATACCCGAAAGGGCATCAATCTCAGTAATAAAGTAAACTTGATGGATGAGTTGGATTTAACTCTAGCTGCGAGCTTACTAAAAGAAAAATTGGGCTCAGATGATATATATCAGGAACATGGCGCTAACATCACCACTTTCCAAGCCTTACCACGTGCGGGGCGAAGAGAAGAAAAGACTTTTGACTTTAATTTTAATTACCGTCCAACACAGTGGTTAACATTTGAAGCGGGTATGCGTTATCGTAATTATTGGGCTTTTGATGATTTTCTCAGCAGTAATTTAGGCCGAGAAAATAGTTCAAGCCAACTTAAACAAAAATTAAAAAATGAAGAATATACATTTAATTATGTGACTATGCCTGAACAAAGGACTGACTTTGAGAAATTAAAACTTAAAGTTTTTAGTGATGCGTATAAAAGGGAAAACCCGAATTGGGATGGTGATTACACCAATGTTCCAGTAACGGCGAGTGCTTTATATGGTGCGATTTGGACTCAAAAAAATCAATTACATTGGTTGGCTGATGAAAATGGGAAAATGCATTGGAACGACAATGTGTTACATAAAAATGATATTGGTGTTGAAGGTAAAGATTATGTGCTGATGGGCAATGGTTGGCGTCCCAAATATCAAGCCATCCCAATCACCGAAGTGACAAAAGTAAAAGATAGTGCGTGGGCTCCTCAGTTTGGAATGGCTATTCAGTTAAATGAGCATAATCGAATTTATGCGCGTTATGCAGAGGAGTACCGCATGCCGAGTCTATTTGAAAGTACGGTTGGCTTCTCAGCAACATTACCCTATCTAGGACTAAAACCAGAACATAGTTTTAGTACAGAAGTAGGTTATGTATTTGATGCTCGTGGTTTATTTAATACAGCACGTTATGCAGATATTAAACTGGCCTATTTTCATCATAAAACCGAAGATGTGATTGAGCGTGATAGTAATCTAATGTTCACCAATTTAGAAAAACAAACTTTGGAAGGTTTAGAGTTACAGAGTCGTTTTGATAATGGTCGGTTTTTTACTGATTTAAGTATTGCGTATAATCTTAAAAATAAAGTCTGTGATGAAAGTAATGCAGTTAATAACTACACCATGAATAATGGTGCTTATAGTAAATGTGTGGATGATGGTTTTCCAAATGGTTATTTGGTCACTATGGCAACACCTGAGCTGAGTTTTAATGGTTTGTTTGGTGTGCGATTATTAGACGAAAAATTAGAATTAGGTGCTCGTGCAACTTATTATAAAGGGTATGAAAGTTACCTAAGGAAAAATGGAGATTTAGGTATAAACTCTGGTTATTACTTAAATGTTCCTCTGGCATGGGGAGATACTTGGTTATTTGATGCATATGCAAATTATCAAATCAATG
This sequence comes from Acinetobacter rudis, assembly GCF_000829675.1. GTDB lineage: Bacteria > Pseudomonadota > Gammaproteobacteria > Pseudomonadales > Moraxellaceae > Acinetobacter > Acinetobacter rudis. The sequence goes on along the minus strand of NZ_BBRX01000070.1, from coordinate 10,729 downwards.
AACAAGCAAAAGTTGAGTTAGTGGGTACGAATATTACTAATCAATATTATATAGATCCTCTCACGCGTAGTGCGATGGCAGCGCCCGGACGCACACTGAAGCTGGGATTAACCTATAAATTTTAAAATAATAACTTAATAAAAATATTTTGATATTTAAAATGAATCCTCCTGTTTTTAAATAAAATGGGACGATTTATTTTGTCTAAATATTTGTGAATATATAATGTTTAATTATTTGAAATAATGCTTGATAAAGTGGAGGGATTGATATAACTTAAAACTATCAAATGAGATTGATTATCATTTGTGTTTTATGATTTTTAATGCTTGTTAGAGTGCTTGTAATGATTATTCTAATCATTATAAATAAATATGTTTTCTCTCCATTTTTATATGTTAATTAATTAAATGAAATATGTGAGAGTTAATAATTTGTTTGGGTATTCTATTTTTATTAAGGTTTATAATCGAAGCAATAAAACCTTAATAATATAATAAGCAAAATTTAAATATAATGATCATGAGGTTGGATATGCAATTTTTAAAAGTTTCTTCAGTACTTTTTTTATCTTTGGGTTTAACTGTCATCGCACATGCAGGTGTCGATGGTACCTCAACCAACGCTGCCAATATTCAGATTGGTACCGTACAAGCAGGAAGTAATCTTCCTGGAGATCATCAAGGTGGAACTGCGGCCTTGTCTGTAGCTTCTGCTGCTGCGCCTTACAATGGTTTTTTAGGGTTTAGCGCTTTACAAGGCTTGGCTGGGGCGTTTACGGCTTCTGGTACTTCAAATATTAATAAAACCGTATCAGTCACAGGTGCAGATAACCTGCATCTTAAAGTTAGTGCGATTCCTGCATCTTCAATGCCTGGTAGCCACAGTGCTTTGGGTAATTTTAATTTTGCACAAGTACTACAAAGCTCAGGTACTCAAGGTAGTTTGCCTGCAACGTATTTTGGTGAGTGGTGGGGGAGTACAGATGCTGTAACGGGTGCGTCACATACTGTTTACTATGCTGGTGATAATACTGCACGTGCAGTACCAACCAGCGGTACAGCGGTGTATACCGTTGCGGGTATCAACAATGGCGCTAATTTGGCAGGTAAGTTCAATGCTGACTTTAATGCAGGAACTTTAAATGGAACATTAACTGCTTCAGCAGGCACAGTAAAAGCACTCGATGTTAATGCATCAATTTCAAGTAGCACAGGGGCGTTCACTGGAACGGCAACTGCAAATAACACACAGCATGGTGTTACCTCAGGTCACTTTTTCGGAGCAAATGCTGACACTCTAGCTGGTATCTCTCAATTTGCAGATAGCAAATACGATACCGCTTTTGGTGGTGTGAAGAACTAATCATTGAAACTGAAAGGCTTGTCTAGGCAAGTCTTTCGGGATTTAAAGCTGTTAATTGGATAACAAAACTGTGAAAAAAATAAGTGCTCTGTTTATTTGTATGGCTCTCCCATCACTGCTCTTTGCAGCGGAGGATAGTGATACAAGATTACGTTTGGATCAGGGCCTATTACAGCAAAATATAGAAAAGCAAAAACCACTAATTGAACAACAAAAACAAGATCAACTACCGACCATGGTCATTGATGGAGAAATGATTAAAGTTGAAAACAACCTCAATGATCTTGGTCGAGCTTTATATATTGCAGTGATGCAAAAACAATGGTCAGCTGCCAGCATTTATTTGCAGCGTTATGAAAAGTTAGAAGGTTACGATGTTTCATTGCTGAAATTTGCACAAGGGGCTTTGGCTCGCGTGCAAGGTCATCAGGACGAAGCTGAGCAATATTTTAAAGATGCACTGCTCCTTCAACCGAACAACGCCATGATTAAACTCGAACTGGCACGACTACTCACAGAGCGGCAAAAAAACCAACAAGCAAAGTACTTGTTCTTAGAGGTAAAGCAAGAGTTACAGCATAGCGATGATCCACTGATTCAGAGTATTACTAAAACAATAGATGTCTATTTAAAAGGTTTAAATAAACGTGATGAGTGGCAAGGGAGTCTGAGTTTAGGCACACGTTATGCAACGAATATTAATAGTGCATCAGATCACAAAGCTATTACTTCCCACTATGTAATAGATCAGGACGGTAACAAGATTTTAGTTAAACAGGAGACTAGAGGTACACCAGATCCAATCGATGCTCAGGCATTTGATTACGAAGTCGCTTTAAATAAACGTTGGTCTTTGCAGGATAACCATGGGATTGCATTTAAAGCGTTTGGGTATGGTCGCGCTTATGATGACCATAAAAACTTTAATGAAATGACTCTAAATTTAAATGCAGGTTATAGCTATCAAGATCAGCGCAATCAAATTTTAATCGCCCCTGTTTTTGAGCATCGTCGATATCAAAACAAGAGTTTATCCAATGCGTGGGGAGGGCGTGTGGAGTGGATGCGTTTTGTGGGTAAAGATAAGGCATTTAAGTTGGAAGCTGAGTTTAAGGATATTGATAATGTCTTGTATTCAAACCAAAGCGGTGTAGAAAGTTCAGGCTTTGCTACATTTTGGAAAGTTTTACCAAAGCAGTGGACTTTATTTGGGGGGATTGATTTTATTGATCACAATAGCGAGGAGGTGTATTTCACCGCATATCAACAGCAGGGTATACGTCTAGGTTTGAGTAAACAGTTTGCACAGGATTTTAATGCGACACTCTTTAGTTCGTTCCGTTGGCGCCAGTACGATAAGTTCAACAAATTTTTAGAGGCGAAGCGCGATGATTTTGAGCAAAACCATATGCTCATTGTGAGTGCTCCAAAGTGGGAGTTTTATGGGATGATTCCTAGTTTGATGTATCAATACAATAGAAATAAAAGTAACGTGGATTGGTTCTATTCCTACGATAAACATAATGCAAGTTTTAAATTGGAATATCGTTTTTAGCGAGGTGGGTGCTAAGATTTTTTTTCAGCGCCCATTATTTTTTTTTCAATATCAAAGAGTAGATGAAGCGAATCAGATTTACACAGCAAAAAAGGATCAGAAAAAAGATCATAAAATATAGGGTTGTCGCTATGAATGTGTTGGCAAGATCCAATCGACAAACGGGTGCTTCGGTATACCAGTATTCACTCAGACAGTATTCAGAGTAAACCATAGAAGTCTTCGCCATATAAATCGGCACAAGTGACAGTAATAAGGCGATGACGATCAGAATTTTTGTATGTTTAAGCATAATCAATATTCATATGAAAATGTTGGTCCTATCTGAGTAATAGAGAAATGCTGAGTCTCTAAAACTGTATCATGCAGCGCTTTCAATCAACAGTGTTGCGACGGATTCAAGATAGAAGCTCAGCACAGATTCATATACAATGTGCGCAATTTTAGAATTTTCCCATCACATTTGTTCTGGTTAAAGCTATTGAACTCAATATGCTTGGCTTGCGGTGTGAGTATCAAGCAGATTTAACTTATGTTTAAAGATCAATTAGCTAAAGAAGTTGCTTCGCGCAGAACTTTTGCCATTATTTCCCACCCCGATGCGGGTAAAACCACAATGACAGAAAAATTACTGTTGTGGGGTAAAGCAATTCAGGTTGCTGGTATGGTGAAAAGCCGTAAATCAGATCGCGGCGCAACCTCGGATTGGATGGAAATGGAAAAAGAGCGTGGGATTTCGATTACCACATCTGTGATGCAGTTTCCTTATAAAAATCACACGATCAACCTTCTAGATACTCCGGGACATGAAGATTTCTCAGAAGATACTTACCGCACACTGACAGCAGTAGACTCAGCACTGATGGTCATTGATGGTGCAAAAGGAGTTGAGGATCGTACCATTAAATTGATGGAAGTGTGTCGTATGCGCGATACACCAATTATTTCTTTCGTCAACAAAATGGACCGCGAAATTCGTGAGCCACTTGAGCTTTTGGATGAGATTGAAAATGTCTTAAATATCCAGTGTGTGCCTTTGACTTGGCCACTGGGTATGGGACGCGATTTCGCAGGTGTATATAGCCTACTCGATAACAAGTTCTATGTTTATAAAGCTGGCTTTGGTTCAACGATCACTGATATTGAAGTTCGTGAAGGTTATGACCATGCTGATCTGCGTGACAAGGTGGGTGATTTAGCTTTTGCAGCATTTGAAGAATCTTTAGAGTTGGTTCAAATGGCCAATGAGCCTTTGGACCGTGAGAAATTCTTAGCAGGTAAGCAAACCCCAGTATTATTTGGTACTGCATTAGGTAACTTTGCTGTAGATCATGTCTTGGATACTTTCTTAGCTTGGGCTCCACAGCCTAAAGCACACCCAACCAAAGAACGTATTGTTGAAGCAACTGAGGAAGGTTTCTCTGGTTTTGTTTTCAAAATTCAAGCAAATATGGACCCTAAACACCGTGACCGTATTGCCTTTATGCGTATTTGCTCAGGTAAATATGAAAAAGGTTTAAAAATGAATCACGTGCGTATAGGTAAAGATGTACGTATTAGTGATGCTTTGACATTCTTAGCGGGTGAACGTGAGCAGCTTGAACAAGCTTGGCCTGGTGATATCATTGGTTTACACAACCACGGTACAATTCAAATTGGTGATACTTTTAGTTCAGGTGAAAACTTACACTTCACGGGTATTCCACACTTCGCACCTGAAATGTTCCGCCGTGTACGTTTACGAGATCCACTGAAGTCGAAGCAACTACAAAAAGGCTTGAAAGAGCTATCAGAAGAAGGCGCGACACAGGTATTTATGCCACAGGTCAGTAATGATTTGATCGTGGGTGCAGTCGGGGTACTCCAGTTTGATGTGGTCGCTTATCGACTTAAAGAAGAATACAAAGTGGATTGTATTTATGAGCCAGTCAATATTAATACTGTGCGCTGGGTGTCTTGTGATGATGAAAAGAAATTTAACGAATTCAAGAAAAAAGCACACGATCAATTGTCTGTTGATGGCGGTGGTCATTTGACTTATTTGGCACCTAGCCGCGTAAACTTGCAGCTTATGCAAGAGCGTTATCCTGATATTGAGTTCCGTTCAACTCGCGAACACTAATTTCGATATAGATCAAATTTAAATGTTTTTCTAGGCAAAGCAGCTTCTTTATGGAGCTGCTTTTGTTTTAATATTCTTTTATTTGGCAAATAGGCAAACTTAAGATGAAACTCAAACAATGTGTCCTAATCTTAGGGATGAGCAGTATTACGGGGTTATTCATCGGTTGTGATTCAAAAAATAGCCATGAACAGCCAGTCACTGCGCAAAATAACGAGCAGCAATTTGCTGAAGTGCTTCCTTATTTAGATGTGCAACAACGACCTTTGTTAGAAGGCTTGCCTGCTTGTGAAAAGAAAAACTGTGTAGATTTCACTATACAAACTTTACATACCCAAGATGTATGGCTAAATGATTGGATTACTCAGCAACTTGCGCGTGTAATTAGTCAACAGATTGGTCAAAGTCATCCTGCGAGTTTGTCACAGGCACTGGCCGACTATGCTGAAAAATCACGAGACTGGCAAAAAGAATTTGAACATAACCAAGCTTTCCAATTGACCATTCAAAGTAAAATAGCAGCACAGCGCAATCAATATGTGCTTTTACAAGTCGCTGTAGACAGTCAGCAAGGGGATACTCGAATAACACAGCGCCAATATTTTAACGTCGCAGATCGTAAATTGAAGCGTTCAATTGGTCTTGCTGAGATTGTTCAGGAACAACAAGTCCAACAACTCGACGCTTGGGTGCAAAAGGAATATCAAGCTTGGCTGAAGAAACAAAATAAAGTTGCACGTGCTAGTAGTGAAAAGCGTTTAGATTGGCAGAGTGCAGATTGGTTTTTTGATCAAGAAGGGATAGGTTTGCACTATCGAATGAATCAAATTGCGATGGATGCAACTGCATTAAATATTTATCTCAGTAAAGCGCAAACCCAACAAATATTAAAAGCTGATATTTTTCAAGCGATGTTTTAATCACTGTGACAAAACGAGGTTGAGTACAAGCACTTTGCCAGTTAGTCTAGAACTCAAGTGAAATATAATTTAAAGGTTATACGCATGCCAAATACTAAAACGACGTTAGCACTTGCAGTTTTATGCGCGAGTTTAGCCTTATCCGCGTGTCAGCCAAAAAAAACAGAGAAAAGTGTTGAAGAAACGACAACAGTTGCATCACAGCCTGTTGAAGAAGTACGCCCAAGCCTGCAAGGCGTCACTGAAAAAGTACAGTTAGATTTGCCAGCATGTAAGGGAAAAATTTGTCCGGAACTGTCCGTGGAACGTTTGCAGAGTAATCAGCCTGCCTTAGATCAATTGATTGATCAGGCTATATTGGCTGAACTTTCTGCAATGTTGTCATTTGTAGATCAAGCTAAAAAACCTCAGCTTAAATCTACAGGCCAATCTACAAATAATAAAGTAGATCAACAAGCGACAAGTACAGTGATCATAACACCGACGCCACTACAGCTATTGACAGACCAACTGCTGCCTTTTCGCAATACTTTCCTTGCGATAGATCAAGACTTAAAAACCAAAGGTGTTTCACACAAGATTAGCTTGAATATTAGCCCAAGAATTTTAAATACCGAAGCGCCAATTGCAACAGTCGTCCTCAATAGCAGTAGTTATATGGGCGGGGCACATGGGACTTCAGCACAACACTATTTTAATTTTGATCTTGATCGAGAAAAGCCAGTGAAACTTTCAGATTTATTGGAAGATAATCAACGTAGTGCTTTAGAAAAACTCGTCTATCAACAGTTTAAAACTTGGGTGCTTGACTCAGAGTTAGCTAGCAATGTTGTGGAATATGAGCAGGTATGGAAGTTTACTTTGACGGACAATTTTTATTTAGGCAAAAATGGTTTGATTTTACAGTATGGTGAATATGAAATCGGTCCTTATGCTGTGGGATTACCACGCTTTGAAATACCTTATGACCAGCTCAACGGTATAGTCAAAACTGAGTATTTGCCTAAAGTGTCGAATGTTGAGCAAGCGGCGAGTGGCTCAGCTCAAGTCAATACGGCGGCTAAGCCCTAATCAAACCAAAGTAGAGTAAGCCTGTGTTTGATACTCATACCCATTTTGATGTCACTGATTTTGATCATGACCGCGAGCAATTAGCCAGTGATGCAAAAGCTGCTGGCGTTGATGCTTTGGTGTTGATTGGTTTTTTAGCTGAAGGTTTTCCACGCTTAGTGGCAACACATTTGGCCATCAATCGATGGTCTGATGCACCGAAAAGTTATTTAGCACCAGGTTTACATCCTTTTTACATAGAACAGCATGAAACAGAGCATATCGACCAATTAGAGCAAATTTTGCAACAGCAGCACTGTGTGGCTATTGGTGAAATTGGTTTGGACACTTTTTTAACAGTGCATAAACAGCCCAATCTATTTGCAAAACAACAGGCATTTTTTGCTGCACAAATAGAGTTAGCACAGCACTATCAAAAACCCATACTTTTACACATTCGTAAGTCACATGCCGCCGTATTGGCTCAACTTAAACAGCACAAATTTAACTTGGGGGGAATTGCACATGCCTTTAGTGGTGGGGTTGAAGAAGCAAAGGCATTGATTAAATTGGGTTTTAAAATAGGGGTCACGGGTCAAGTCACTAATCCAAATGCAAAAAAGCTACATCAAGTGATCCAAGCTGTTGGGGCAGAGCATTTGGTAATCGAGACCGACTGTCCAGATATGACGCCTCTATGTTGCCAACAAGCAAATCAGTTAAGGACACGCAATACTCCAGCCAACTTACCCTATGTACAAGCTGCTTTGGCTGAATATTTAGCATTACCACAAGCACAATTAGCTGATGTGTTATGGAACAATTCCTTAGCTGCTTTGCACTTAGATACAACTTCAATAAATGATTCTTGATCTTTTACATGACTTTATCTGTTATCCTATTTTTGTATTATTTTTAAGCGTAAAGTGATGTAGTAAGATTACTATCTATTTATATCAATAGAAGTTTTGCTATAAGTAATCACGTAAATAAGTTCATAAACAATCACATGATAAAAACAAAGCACAATGCCAGTCTTGCAGCATAAAGGCCATCAAGGAGCAAAGGCGATGTCTAAGTATAGTCAGTTAAATATTCTAGATACTCAAACTCAACTTCGAGTGGGAGATCATGAATATCAAGTTTTTAGTTTACAGCGCGCAGAGCAAAAATTAGGTTCGCTTAGCAGGCTTCCCAAATCACTCAAGGTGTTGTTAGAAAATTTATTACGTTTTGCTGAGCAATCAGAAGCCAGTCTGCAGCATATTGAAGCTATATTTGCTTGGCAGCAACAGCAAAATGTACAACATGAGATTGAGTACCATCCTGCACGTGTTTTAATGCAAGACTTCACAGGCGTGCCTGCAGTTGTTGACTTGGCTGCCATGCGTGAGGCTATGGCCAAAGCAGGAGGGAATCCTGAGAAAATCAATCCGCTATCTCCAGTTGATCTTGTTATTGACCATTCTGTCATGGTGGATGCTTATGCCAGTGAACATGCTTTTGCTGATAATGTGCATTTGGAAATGCAGCGTAATGCAGAGCGTTATCAGTTTCTACGTTGGGGACAGACAGCATTTGAGCAATTTCGTGTAGTACCACCTGGCACAGGGATCTGTCATCAGGTTAATTTAGAGTATTTGGCAACAGTAGTTGCAACAGATCAGGTTGACGGTCAAGTTTTTGCTTTTCCAGATACCTTAGTTGGGACGGATTCGCATACCACCATGATTAATGGCTTAGGTGTATTGGGATGGGGTGTCGGTGGAATTGAAGCTGAAGCTGCGATGTTGGGGCAACCGATTTCGATGCTGATTCCTGAAGTGGTCGGTTTTAAGTTAACAGGTAAACTTCCTGAAGGAAGAACAGCAACAGACTTAGTTTTAACCATCACCCAGATGCTACGAAAAAAAGGTGTGGTGGGGAAATTTGTCGAGTTCTATGGTGATGGTTTGGCTGAATTACCACTGGCAGACCGTGCCACCATAGCCAATATGGCACCTGAATATGGTGCAACTTGTGGGTTTTTCCCTGTTGATCAGGTGACATTAGATTATATGCGTTTAACTGGACGTAGTGCAGAGACCTTAGCACTGACAGAGGCATATAGTAAGTTACAAGGACTCTGGCGTGAAGTTGGTGATGAACCTATTTTTAGTGACCACTTAAGTCTAGATATGGCTGAGGTGGTGGCAAGTGTTGCTGGGCCAAAACGCCCACAGGATCGTGTCGTTTTAACAGATGTGGCAAAAACTTTTCAAGACTTACTGGATTTGGAGTTAAAACCAAGTAAAGAAGAGTGTGAACGTTTACTCAACGAAGGTGGCGGGACTGCTGTTGATGCTCAAAATGCCAGTGTAGATCATGCTGCATATTGTGAGCTTGAGGGTAAACGTTATCCATTACAAGATGGAGATGTGGTCATTGCAGCGATTACTTCTTGTACCAATACCTCCAACCCAAGTGTGATGTTAGCCGCAGGTTTGTTAGCGAAAAAAGCCGTAGAAAAAGGATTGCAGCGCAAAGCTTGGGTGAAAAGCTCTCTTGCACCTGGCTCTAAAGTCGTGACTGATTATCTTGAGGCTGCTGGTTTGATGCCGTACTTACAACAGCTTGGCTTTAACTTGGTGGGTTATGGTTGTACCACATGTATTGGTAACTCAGGTCCTTTGCTAAAATCTATAGAAGATGCTGTTTACACTTATGATCTAAATGTCTCATCAGTATTATCAGGTAATCGTAACTTTGAGGGGCGTGTCCATCCACTGGTGAAAAGTAACTGGCTCGCTTCACCGCCATTGGTGGTGGCTTTTGCTTTGGCTGGAAATATTCGGACTGACCTAACTCAAGCGGTTTTGGGTGTAGATGCACAAGGCAATCAGGTTTTTCTTAAAGATATTTGGCCTAGTCAGCACGAGATCAATCAAGCAGTGCAGTATGTCAATACTCAGATGTTTAAGACCCAATATGCTGAAGTATTTAAAGGGGATGAACAGTGGCAGTCCATTCAGATTCCAGCAAGTAAAACGTATGTTTGGCAGGATGACTCTACTTATATTCGTCATCCACCATTTTTTGATGACATCCATAAACCAGCTGCTCCACTACAAGATATTCAGCAAGCTAGAATTTTAGCCATCTTGGGGGATTCGGTAACAACAGATCATATTTCGCCTGCAGGTAATATCAAAGAACAGAGTCCAGCCGGTCAATATTTGCTAGAACATGGTGTTTCGCCTGAGAACTTTAACTCTTATGGTTCACGCCGTGGTAATCATGAAGTGATGATGCGTGGTACTTTTGCGAACGTACGCATTAAAAATGAAATGCTTGATGGTGTAGAGGGCGGTTATACCCGTTATATCCCGACTGCTCAGCAGATGTCGATTTACGATGCTGCTATGCTTTATCAAGCGGATACGACGCCATTGGTGATTATTGCAGGTAAGGAATATGGTACCGGTTCATCACGTGATTGGGCGGCGAAGGGAACCAACTTACTGGGGGTGAAAGCCGTGATTGCTGAAAGCTTCGAGCGGATCCATCGTTCTAATCTTATCGGAATGGGGGTGTTGCCACTACAATTCCTTCCTGGGCAGAGTCGCCTTAGCTGGCAGCTTACAGGAGAAGAGCAATTAACTATTGTTGGTATCAACAATGATCTTAAAGTTCAACAACAACTCGATGTACAACTGACTCGAGCAGATGGTCGTCAAG
>NZ_BBRX01000071.1 GCF_000829675.1 Acinetobacter rudis | reverse complement strand
CTAGCCCTTTGAACTAAGTTCGTTGCCTGTATCGCGTCGGGATGAGCTCATTATAGGAGATTTTTTTTAGGCTGCAAGAGGCTTTCAGCACTTTTTAACTCGACTGTTGGATTTTTACGCACCAAATTGGTTCACTTTTCAAACTAAACTTACGTAACCTTATAATTATAAAGTAGAAATATGACTAAAATATTTCTACTTTTTTTTTGCTTATTTCAGCGATTATTTTGCTGAGTTTATTTGATTATTTGAACATTGGTAATATTTACGCTCTGTTTTGGCACATCTTGGTACATTCCGTAAGATCCTGTTGGTACTTTTACAATCTTATCGACGATATCCATACCCTTAGTCACTTTACCAAATACCGCATAACCAGGATTCATAGGCTTACTATTTAAAAAATCATTGTCTGCGACATTAATAAAGAATTGACTCGTTGCAGAGTTCGGATCATTGGTACGGGCCATCGCCAATGTGCCTCGAAGATTCTTCAATCCATTATTTGATTCATTCTTAATTGCTGCCTGAGTACTCTTCTCCACCATATTTTTATCGAAACCACCGCCTTGGATCATAAAGCCTGGAATGACACGATGAAAAATCGTTCCGTTATAAAAATTCTTGTTAGCGTAGTTTTTAAAGTTCTGCACAGAAATTGGTGCTTTGTCATCATATAGTTCAATTTCAATGTTGCCATAATTGGTTTGTACCAACATATGTGTATTAGCATAAACTGAAGCACCGATACTGCTTAACCCTACAGCAAATACAAGTTGTTTAATCATTTGAGTTACTCTATTCGTATTTAAATTGCTAAAGACTATATATGTAACACATCTCAAATGAATTATTGTTCACTGATAGTGATTAAACAGTACGAAAACTTCTATCTTCAAATCAATCGATCCGATGTTTTAACAACTTTTATCCCAAAATCGGCGGAAGTCTTTACTCATCTCAATCAAATACTTTTTGGCTTTTCTTGAAATTGGAGTCAAATTAATAAAACCATGAATTTGATCTGCATATTCTCGATAATGTACATGTACGCCATGCTGCTTTAGCTTATAAGCATAAATTTTACCTTCATCATGCAAAATATCATGTCCAGCTGTGGCTATAAATGTAGCTGCAAGTTTTTTAATATCACCATAGGTTGGCGATATAAGCGGATCATCAAGCTCTATACCATGTCGCAATGCATAATACTCTGTCACTAAGTCCACATCCTGCCCTGTTAAAATCAATCCGTCTTTATACATATAGAATGAAGGGTGACGACTTTTAAAGTCGACAGTAGGATAAATCAGAAATTGAGCTTGCGGTGCATAAGCAGTGTTTTTAGTTCTTTGTGCAATAACTGTTGCAATATTTCCGCCAGCACTATCTCCTGCAACAGCAATACGATTTTTTAATATTTTAAATTGATTGCGATTTTGATATACCCATGCCAAAGCATCTTCACATGATTTAATCAAAGCAACTGGGCCAACCTCTGGTGCTAGAGGGTATTCAATACTAAGCACTTGTACTTTGCTATGAATCGCGATTAAACGACAAACTTCATCATGACTATTACGACTTCCCACAACAAAACCACCACCGTGATAGAAAACTAACATCGGTAATTTTTTATTGGGTGCAGGGTGGTAATGTCGAGCATCAATTTCACCACTTCGTAAAGGTAATTTTAAATCCTTCACTTGGGCAACAGCCGTTGCTCGTTGTATTAATAGTTGAGCACTTGATTCAAAAAGTTGTCGAGATGCAATCACATCCTCCCCGACAATACCACTGATGCCTTGCTTGTGTTGTATCGCCATTAATGCTTGGCTAAAGCTATCAAGTTCAGGATAAGCAAAAGGATATTTCAATGCTTTGACTATAGAGGTTTGCACAACCCGAGGCATACGATCCAACATGCGTGCTGCGCTGCCCTGCTTACTCAATACTCTTTGATTTATTCTCTGTATAGCGTTCTGCATATTGGCTTCCCATATTGACCTAGTGTTAAGTTTTTACATTTGTGCATCATCTTAATATGTGGTCATCATTATTCGTTTTAAATTGCACAATCACAGATACTAGGTACATTCTAGGATTATTGTCATTGACATCATTTATGTTAATTCACCGAGATAATGTAAGTTTCAGCCAATTCTACCCAAAAAAATAAACAGTAGAGAATCCACCTCCTACTGTTTATTTGATACGCAAAATCTATAACAAACTGAATATCCCAAATGGCCTATGGGACGACAGTTTGAAAAGGCTGATTTTTATTTGATTCAGGATGATTCAGATCAGTTTTATTTTCATCAGAATTATTCATGGTTGCATTAGGAATTACCTGTGTACCCGGGTTGCTTGGGATCGTTTGATTTTGACTTTCAGGTGCTAAAGCTCGAGGAATCGGAGTGAATTTGGCATCGCCCAATATTTGTTTTTCTTGCTGGGAAGCACACCCAACCATCATTGCTGTTGTTGCGATTATTAAACTTGAAAGAGAAACCAATTTTTTCATTTATATTATCCTTTGTTCATCATTGAGTGGGATCAAAACACTTAAATAATTTGATCTCTCACATCATTCATCTTTCAAAAGAAACTATCACCCTCTCTCAGTATCCCTTTTATGACAACGAGTAGGAGTTATGCAGTTTTTATTAAATCTTTAAATGACTGGTTTAAAATGTTTTCAGCAACAGATTCTAAAAATACCAAGTTGTTTTATAAAAATTTCTGAAATATATAACTGTTTGCCTATCAAACTTAATGGGGGACATATTTTTGCAAAATGACAACTCAAATCGATTCCTGCAATAAAAATTAGTGAAGCCTCATCTTGTAGAACTTTAAGTAACCTATAACTTCACACAAAACGTTAAAATCTTTATGGTGCAATTGAATCAGCATAGTTCTTGTTTTAATTCAAACTGGATATACAACTATTTAAGGGCTTGGTGCTTGAATTTTTTAGAACTGCCCGCATTTCTCATTACATTAACAAATTACATACTCATGGCAGTTCAGCCTTAGACCTGTAAATACAGTAATTCAGTAAAGGACTGTACATGTTTAAAGACCTATTTAAACGGAGATCATCAATGGCAAATGAGCAAAATGAGCAAGCTCAAGACATCCAAGTAGATAATGCTGATGCACAACAAGGGCATTCAGAAGATGTTCAGCAAACTGAAGCGCAAATCATTGCAGATTTAAATGCTCAAATTGTCAAACTTGAAGAAAGTTTAAAGTACGAAAAAGCAGTTGCTGCTAACGCTAAATATGATGCAGAAAAAACCAAAGAGCGCCTAGAACGTGATGCAGATTCAGCGAAAAAATTTGCTTTAGAAAAATTTGCTAAAGAATTACTTGATAGCGTCGACAACTTAGAACGTGCAATTCAAGCAGCGGGTGATCAACAAGATCCTGTAGTTGAAGGTGTCCAGCTGACTTTGAAATCACTTCTGGCAACCTTAGAAAAATTTGAAGTTGTTGTTGTCGAAACTGCACAAGGTTTCAATGCAGATCTACATCAAGCTGTTGGTATTGATCCAAACAGCAAAGCTGGTGAAATCGGCACTGTATTACAAAAAGGTTATACCCTTTCTGGCCGTCTACTTCGCCCGGCAATGGTAATGGTTGGTCAATAAAACAACTTCTTTGAAAGCCTTTTAATTTTTTTCCTATATTTCACTTGAAAAATTTTGAAAGGCTCTCATATCGGATCACAAGCATAAATTATTGTAAAAAAATTTTTGAGGAATACATCAATGGCTAAAATTATTGGTATTGACTTAGGTACAACTAACTCATGTGTTGCCGTATTAGAAGGCGACAAAGTTAAAGTTATCGAAAATGCGGAAGGTACTCGTACTACTCCATCTATCGTTGCTTATAAAGATGGTGAGATCCTCGTTGGTCAATCAGCTAAACGTCAAGCAGTAACCAACCCTAAAAACACTTTATTCGCGATCAAACGTTTGATCGGTCGTCGTTATGAAGATGCTGCAGTTCAAAAAGATATCGGCTTAGTCCCTTATAAAATCATTAAAGCGGACAACGGTGATGCTTGGGTCGAAGTTAACGACAAGAAACTAGCTCCACAACAAGTTTCAGCTGAAATTTTGAAAAAAATGAAGAAAACAGCTGAAGACTATTTAGGTGAAACAGTAACTGAAGCAGTTGTAACTGTACCTGCTTACTTTAACGATGCTCAACGTCAAGCAACTAAAGATGCTGGTAAAATTGCTGGTTTAGACGTAAAACGTATCATCAACGAACCTACTGCTGCTGCACTTGCATTCGGTATGGACAAGAAAGAAGGCGACCGTAAAATTGCGGTATATGACCTTGGTGGTGGTACTTTCGACGTTTCAATTATTGAAATTGCAGACCTTGATGGCGACCAACAAATTGAAGTGTTATCTACAAATGGTGATACTTTCCTTGGTGGTGAAGACTTCGATAATGCTTTGATCGAATACTTAGTTGAAGAGTTCAAAAAAGAACAAAACTTTAACTTGAAAAACGATCCACTTGCATTACAACGTTTGAAAGAAGCTGCTGAAAAAGCAAAAATTGAATTGTCTTCTTCAAACTCAACTGAAATCAACTTGCCATACATCACTGCTGATGCTTCAGGCCCTAAACACTTAGTGATTAATGTAACACGTGCAAAATTAGAAGGTTTGGTTGCTGATCTTGTTGCACGTACGATTGAACCATGTCGCGTTGCACTTAAAGATGCTGGTCTTTCAACTTCTGAAATTTCTGACGTAATTTTGGTTGGTGGTCAATCACGTATGCCACTTGTACAGCAAAAAGTACAAGAATTCTTCGGTAAAGAACCACGTAAAGACGTAAACCCTGACGAAGCTGTAGCAATGGGTGCAGCAATTCAAGGTGCAGTATTGTCTGGTGACAAGAATGACGTACTTTTACTTGACGTTACTCCGCTTACTCTAGGTATTGAAACTATGGGTGGCGTGTTAACAGCAATTATTGAGAAAAATACAACGATTCCTGCGAAGAAATCACAAGTATTCTCAACTGCTGCTGACAACCAACCTGCAGTAGACATCTCTGTTTACCAAGGTGAACGTAAGATGGCTCAGCAAAACAAACTTTTGGGTAACTTCCAATTAGGCGATATCCCACCTGCTCCACGTGGTGTACCGCAAATTGAAGTATCTTTTGACATTAATGCCGATGGTATCTTAAAAGTATCTGCTAAAGACAAGAGCACTGGTAAAGAGCAATCGATCCAGATCAAAGCAAACTCAGGTTTGTCTGATGCTGAAATCGACGCGATGATCAAAGATGCTGAAGCAAATGCTGAAGAAGACCGCAAGTTTGAAGAGTTAGCTAAAGCACGTAACGAAGCTGATGCATTAATCTCTAGCTCGCAAAAAGCAGTTAAAGATTTAGGCGAGCAAGTGACTGGCGACGAAAAAGCTGCTGTTGAAGCTGCTGTTTCTGAATTAGAAGCTGCTGCAAAAGAAAATGATGTTGAAGATATCAAAGCAAAAACTGAAGCTTTGCAAAATATCTTAATGCCAATCACTCAACGTGCTTATGAGCAAGCTCAACAAGCAGGTGGCGATGCACAAGGTTTTGATCCAAATGCATTCCAAGGTGATGCTGCTCAACAACAAAAAGCGGACGATGGCGTAGTTGATGCTGAGTTCACTGAAGTTAAAGATGACAAAAAATAATTGTTGATCATTTAACAACAAAAACCGCGCAATATTGCGCGGTTTTTTTATGGCTGGACCTCAGCAAATAACAGACCGATATACATATCAGACTAACGATTAATTAGCTGATTTTAAAAAAATTACTAAAAAAACACTGCAATAAATATGGATTGATATCAAAGCTCACTGCATTTATTTTATATTTTCATGCGATTACAGACATATTTTTTGAATAAAGCAGAGTATCATGTGCACAATTTGCTTTTAGAGTGCTCAATTTATGTCCAATTGGTTTCCAAAGTGGCGACCTTACCAAGGTGATATTCAACAACAGCCTGTGCGTACAGATGAGTACTTACCTCCCGCACAAAGTATCATTTTGGGCATACAACATGCATTTGCCATGTTTGGTGCAACAGTACTTGCCCCTTTTTTGATGGGTTTTGATCCAAACCTTGCTATTTTGATGTCAGGGATTTGTACTATTTTATTCTTCCTGATCACAGGTGGACGCGTTCCAAGTTACTTGGGATCAAGCTTTGCTTTTATTGGTGTTGTGATTGCAGCTACAGGTTATGCAGCCTCGGGGACTGGAGCAGCCAATTTAAATCTTGGTGTAGCTGCGGGCGGTATTATGGCCTGCGGTGTGCTTTATGCGCTATTTGGTTTCATGGTAATGCTGACTGGTACGCACTGGATTGAAAAACTTATGCCTCCTGTAGTTACAGGTGCTGTCGTGATGATTATCGGTCTAAATCTCGCCCCTACAACCATCAAAGCAGTTGCTGGACATAACTTTGAAATGTGGATGGCACTGGTTACTGTACTGTGTATGGGATCAATTGCGGTCTTCACTCGCGGACTATTGCAGCGCCTACTGCTACTGGTTGGCCTGATTGTTTCTTACCTCATCTATTTTGTTGCGACGAATATTCTTAACTTAGGTACACCAATTAACTTTGTACCTATGCAACAAGCAACATGGTTCGGTCTTCCAACGTTACATGCGCCAGTATTTGATCCACATGCGATGCTGATTATTGCTCCGATTGCTTTAATCTTGGTCGCTGAAAACCTTGGACATATCAAAGCAGTAAGCGCGATGACGGGTGAAAACCTCGATCCGCATATTGGTAAAGCTTTCGTGGCTGATGGCCTTGCAACCACTTTATCTGGTGGTGTAGGTGCACCAGGGATGACGACTTATGGTGAAAATATTGGGGTGATGGCTGTCACTCGCGTTTATTCAACGGTCATCTTTGTAATCGCAGGTGTTTTTGCTATTTTCTTAGGGCTATCACCAAAATTTGGTGCGATGATCCATACCATTCCTTTAGCCATTTTAACTGGTGCATCGATTGTCGTTTTTGGTCTAATTACTATTGCTGGCGCTAAAATCTGGATCGAAAATAAAGTCGATTTCTCCCAAAATAAAAACTTAATGGTTGCTGCAGTAACAATTATTTTAGGTACTGGTGATTTTGCATTGCAATTTGGTGACTTTAATTTGGGTGGTATTGGCACCGCAACTTTTGCCGCTCTATTATTAAACTGGATTTTTAGTCTAAGAAATTAACAGCTCTCTGAATATTAATATTAAGCCGCCTTAGGGCGGCTTTTTTTATATACAGCCTAAGTTTTGTTGGGTCTGTGACATTTGTTGTTTTAACCAGTGCATAAAAATCTGTTTGCGTGAATCATTTTCAATAGGTTCTGCAGACAATAAATAATAAGCGGAATGATCTGTAAATGCAGGCATCATCACTTGTACTGTTTGATGTGTAAGCTCTTTCTCCACCATAAAAATCGAGATTAATGTTGCCCCCCACCCTGCCATACACCCTTCAAGGCAAAGATAAAAATGATCTAGAGCAACCCACTGTGATTGCGGAATTAACTTCTGAATACCGACCTGTCTACGCAATTGTTTTTCAAAATTAGGCCGTGAGCTTGACCATAAAAGTTGTGGATCAGACTTAGCTTGTTGGCTTTGAATCAACACCATATATTCATCGGCCAACTTTTCGGTATAAAGATGAGTTCCCCAATTAAAATCATCCCGTCTCAGTGCTAGATCAATTTGCGTGTCATTGAAATTTACTGGGCCACCACCTGTCTGTAGCACGACTTCAAAGCCCCAATTAAGCTGTGCAACTTGTGCGAGTCGTGGAATTAACCATTTCATTGAAAATGTCGGTTCGCAGGATAAAACCAAGGGGCTATTTATCGGTTTGCTCTGCTGAATCTTTTCCAAACATTGTTGTAATTGGCCAAAAATCTGTTGGCAGCACATATAAAGTGTTCTGCCTTCTGTCGTTAATATTAAAGACTTATTGATCCGATCAAATAACTGTACAGCTAAAGCCTGTTCTAAACTTTTAACTTGTTTACACACTGCACTTTGAGTTAAATATAATTTTTCAGCAGCAATACTTACGCTGCCGTACTCTGCAACATAATAAAAAAATTTAAGTGAATTTAACGGGACTTTATGATCGATCATTCCAAAAACTCATATAGATGCTGGCAAATTATTCAATTTTAATTTTCTGAAATCGAATCAAAATATAGTGTCTTTACCACTTAAATCTTAGCACTATGCCAGAATTTATCGCAGTCCTTTGTATCACGATTTTAGCCGTGATTAGTCCGGGAGCAGACTTTGCGATCGTCACCAAAAATAGTTATTTATACGGTCGCCATATCGGTATTTTAACCGCTCTAGGCATTGCTTTAGCTGTACTCGTTCACGTGAGTTATACCCTTATTGCTTTACACTGGGCATTCCATTCTATCCCTGAAATTTTAAATATTATTCGATACATTGGCTCAGTCTACTTAATCTACATAGGTTATAAAACCTTTACTCAACCGATTACATCTTATACGACAACACCTCCCACACTTAGCCGATCACAAGCATTTAAAAACGGCTTCCTCACCAACGTTCTCAATCCCAAAACCACTTTATTTGTCATCAGTACTTATACGCAAATTATCAGTACAGCAACGAGTCTATTAGTCAGTTATGGATTATTTATGTCGTTTACACATTTTATTTGGTTTACAATCGTCAGTTTAGTTTTCTCTCAACCGACCATTAGACAAAGAATGTTGGCTCATCAGCAGCAAATCAATCGTGGCATTGGTATCATCTTAGTCGTATTGGGAATATTACTGTTGCTCAGTCATTTATATTAATCTTAATAATGATCTGCTCTGTTTTGTAAGCCATAGATTACAAAGATTAATGCTTTTTGCTACTTGGTCTGAACTACAAGATTTTATATTCTAATCACACAGGGAACAGGAAGTTTCTATAAATACAAAGTGTAAAAATAAATAAAATGATTCAATAGCAGGATGCTTGGTAAGACAGGAGTCATACCAACAAGCAGAATATAAGCCAGCCTCGATAGGACGTCGAGGCTGGCTTTTTAATTTCCTTATCTTACTTAGGCTTACTCATCATTTTGAAGTAAAAATAAACAACAATGATACAAAACCATTGTACAACGCATTTTTATTGCTAAAATTAACGATAACGATTATCAGTATCTATACCTTTCATGACCTTCCGTAAGCACCCACTCTCTCTAATTTTATCTACATTTAGTGTAGTTACTGTCCCGACACTTAGTTATGCTGACCCGATTGAAGAGCAATCCAGTATTGAAAAACAACGAGTCATATTGCCCACGATCACAATCGAGGCAATGGCGGAAGGTGATCCAATTAAAACCTATGTGGACTATAAAAATGCCAATGTAACGCGTAATGGTCTAGATAAAAAAGATATCCCACAAACTGTAGATACGATTGATGTCTCTAAATATAAAATTTACGGCAGTAATGATTTAAGTGTCATGCTTCAAGGTACGCCAGGCGTATCAACCAATTATGATACACGTGAAGATGGAATTATGCTGCGTGGGTTTGATTCTGATACAGGTGATATTTATCGAGATGGTATTCGAGAAAGTGGGCAAGTTCGTCGTAGTACTGCAAATATTGAACGTATTGAAATATTAAAAGGTCCTGCCTCAGTGCTTTATGGGCGTAGTGCGGGCGGTGGTGTTGTCAATATGGTGAGTAAATTTGCTAATTTTGACTCACCAAGTTCTGTCGGGCTTTACACAGGCTCTTATAATAATATCGGTGGCACCCTCGATATTAACCAAGTCGTCAATGATAACTTTGCAATCCGTCTTACTGGAGAGTTAGGTGATAGCAATAGTTTCCGTCAAGGGATTGGCACTAAAACAGAGATGTTGTCGCCAAGCTTTACTTACCGTAATGATGATCAAACTCTAACTTGGACCACGCAATACACTTACGACAAAATTGACCGCACCCCTGATCGCGGACCTAATTTCGCAGAGTTACCAGCAGAAACGTCAATTAAGATGGGCTTTGCTCAAAATGGTGATTACATCTATGACCGTTCTGAGATTATTCGTTCTGATTTAAATTACGATCTCTCTAACAACTGGAAATTTCATTGGGGAGTCAGTTTCCGTGAGGCTTTCCAAAATTTTGATCATTTCTATTCAGGCTCATCTTGTGCCACATTAAACAATAAAGATAAGAATAAGCCACCTGTCTGTGCAGATAATCTTATTCGACAAAACTACTACTGGCAGCAGACTGCAAATAAAACCACCAGTAACACCTTTGATCTTAAAGGTGAGGTTTATACAGGAGCCATCAAACATAATATTATGTTTGGCGCAGACTGGGTCTACGAACAACGTGAACCCTTACTTGCCAATACCTATGAAGATGGTTCTGCCAAAGGCCAACCTATTTACGGTTATATAGACCCGATTACAGGTGATCGTTTTAATGATCGCCACGGCGGAAACTTAAAGGTCAATCAACATAATTATAATGAAGGCATTAACTATGCTGTCTTTGTTCAAGACCTCATCAGTTTTAATGAGCAATTTAAACTGATGCTCGGTGGTCGTTATGATTATTATGAGAACTCAACAACCAATAAATTAAAACCTGATGGTGACATCGATCAACGACGTACTGTGAATGATAATACCTTTAGCCCTAATGCTGGAATTATCTGGCAGCCAACTGAACATCAAAGTTTTTATGCTTCATATAGCAAAAGCTTTTCACCTTTTGGTGGCAGCATGGGCGTCAATGCAGTTACAGGTAGCACGAATTTAAATGCATTTAATGCTGAACCTCAATACAACGACCAATATGAAATTGGTGTGAAAAGTGATTGGTTTGACGAGCGTTTAAATACACAACTTTCAGTTTATGATATCCGTAAAAAGAATATTCGCTATAAACCTGATCCTGAGGAGCAGCCAGATGTATACGCTGTTGCAGGCGAACATCAATCTAAAGGGATTGAATTTAGTTTTATAGGTAAAGTGCTTGATAATCTCTATATCCGTGGTGGCTATGGCTATACAGATGCCAAAGTTAAAGAAGATAAAGAAACACCAGCGTTGCAAGGTAATCGTCTAAAAGATGTGTCTAAAAATACTGGAAATATTTTTGTTCGCTACTTACCTGTTGAGAATTTCTATACTGAACTTGGCTATACCTATGTGGGTTCTTATTATGGCAATAAAGAAAATACTCAAAAAGCTGAAGGCTTTGAACGTATTGATGCTGCCATGGGCTATAAAAATGACTCATGGAGTGCAAGTTTTGCCATCAATAACCTCACTGATGAAAAATACTGGCGCTCGACCTCTATGCCAGGTACACCGCGAAATTATTTATTCCGTATGAATTACTACTTCTAATACTCAGCAGCAACATACTTTTAAAAAGCATCTCAATATTGGTTGAGATGCTTTTTTTATGCTTTGAGTTTAATTTGGATATTATCATTAAGAAAAACTTGGGATTATCATGCTAAGCTGACTAAGATAATTTCACTATTATTGGTTAACAGAACCATGCGCCTTAGTTTTTTTGATCTGATTTTATTTTTAAATATCGTAGAAACAGGAAGTTTAACCAAAGGGGCTGAACTTTCAGCAATTTCCTTACAGGCTGCAAGTGAGCGTATAAAAAAACTAGAACAACACTACCAAACTCATTTATTTAATCGGCATGCTGCAGGTGTAAAACTCAGTTTAGCAGGTCAACAATTTACAGAACATGCGCAGCGCTTACTCAACGAATACCACCGTTTAGAGCAACATATGCAGCGATTTTCCAAAGGACAACAGCAAAGCATCTGCCTTTGGTGTAACTCCTCTGCACAAAGTGAATACTTACCACAACTATTACCACAATATCTTAATGAAAATCCCCAGTTGCAAATTGACTTTAAAGAGGCTGAAAGTTCTGACATCATTCATGCATTGCAGCAAGGACAAGCTGAACTGGGTATCGTCTCAAGCTTTTTTTCTATGCAACAGCTACAAAGTCTAGTGCTCTGTGAAGATCCGCTGGTGCTGATTTGTGCAAAACAACATTGCTTGGCAAAGCAAAAAAGTATCGATTTAACCGATGCGTTAAGCTTTGCCTTTGTCGGTCTAATGCCCTATCACTCTCTACAAAAATCGATAGAAACTCAAGCAAAACAGCTCGGCTTTAACCTGCACTATCGTCTCCGTTTACCCAATTTTTCTGCAATTGCTCAAGTAGTTGCAGATGGTGTTGGCGTAGCGATTATGCCTAAACGTGCAATGTTACGCTATGCTCAACAATTTAACTTTCACAGTGTTGAGCTTCACGGCGCTTGGGCAAATCGACAACTACATATAGCTGCAAGAGACTTTGATAAATTGAGTATTGCATATCAGCATCTCACTCAGTTTCTATTGTCACAAAAAGGCAAACTGGCCTTAGATTAAATCAACCAGATTCGATGCAAAAGCATATAGCTTCCTAAAACAAAAACACCAATAAAAAATACACGGCGAAATTTAGCTTCAGAAATGCGATAACGAATTTTGGTCCCCAGCCACATACCGATTAAGGCTGGAACTAAACCAACCATGAGCATCACATTGTTTGGGAGAGCTTGTTGCATGGGGTGTTGATAAAGAAATACCGCCAAACAACAAGTTGATATGGTAAAGGCCAAACCTAATGTCTGTACCAGTTCATCACGCTTTAGCTGTAAAGACTGCACATAGGGCACAACAGGAATCACCACAACCCCAGTTGCCACTGTTAATGCTCCCCCTAAATAACCCACGATAGGTGATAGATAACGTTCATGAGCAGACAAATTAGCAATTTTTTTGCCCATTAATCCGTAAAGTCCATAGAGTGCCAGCATACTCCCTAATAATGCTTCACTCGGAAAAGAGTGATCACTTAAGGTTGGAAATATACTCCATGTCGATCCAACGACTATTCCCAATGCCAAACTCCAGAAGCGTTTTAATAAAGCAAGCACCTGACCTTCTGCAAATAATTGCCAGAAATTTGTCAGCATAGATGGAACAATTAAAAGGCTCGCTGCTTGATATGGACTCATAAAAACTGTTAATAGTCCCATTGAAACCGCTGGTAAACCTAAACCAATTACCCCTTTAATTAATCCAGCTAAGGTAAACACTGCAACAATAAAACTCAGCATAATATGCTCCACAAACTTAATACCGAGATACTAAGTCATGCGCAATCGGAACAATATCATGATTTTTTGAACTCTCCTCAAGTAAAAATTGAGGCTAAAATTAAATATTAATCATCATTTTTTGATTTAGAAAAACCGTTTATATTAGTGACTCAACATTCGCAAGCTAGCATTTAAGCAAATTAGTCAGTGTGTATTTAAAATGGCTACAGCGCTTATTCATTAGGGTACTTATTTGATATGCGATCTTCTTTGTCACTATTTATGCTGCTCTGTATAGCAATACCCTACAGCAGCCATGCAAGTCATGGGAAACCACTAGTCAAAAATAATGTAACAACAGTGACATCTAGTTCGCAGTCACTCCCAATCAATACAAAAGCATTAGATGAGCAATTTGAATCACAAGTCTTTAGTTATAATGATGCCCTGCATTATCTCTATGAAGAGAAAATGCAACTTTCTCAATTAAAAGCTTATCAACAAGATTTACAACAAGGACAAGTCATTTTCTCAGTGTTAGCTAATCAATTAGACGTTGATAACTACGACCACATGCGCTTTATTAATAACTATGCAACTTTGCTTTCAAATTATGCTGAATTATTAGATCGCCAATATTGTTACCAACAATCTCTTGGCTACTGGCAACAAAGTGATGAAGTTTATCAAGCTGGAAAAATTTACCAAAATAAATATCCGACCCTCGCATATAACCAGAGTTTGAACTTCGCACGTCAGTCCGTGTTTTATCGAAAAAATAAGGATCAAACTCAGCGTCTAGAATTGTTAAAACAGGCTGAGCAGATAAGCCGTGCCCTCGTCAAAAATCATCCACTCGATACCAGTTTTCAACAACATCATTTAAATGTACTACTGGATCAACTTGATATCTACCAACAACAAGCTGACTCCTATAATCAACAAAAATTTCTCTTTGATCAACTAAACCCGAGTTATTTCAAAGTTCTCAAACGGCAGAATATGGTCAGTGACTTTGGCAATACCATGATCTTTATTCAAAAGTATTATCGGTATTTATATATCCATGATCCAAATCAAGCCATGCAATGGTTAAATCAGCAACATGACTTTATTGAAAACTATCGCAGTCGACAGCGCGAACTTAGCCAACGTGAAAAAGAATTCTTAGCTGGGTATTATGCAGCAAATCGTCAGTTTGATTTGGCGATGTCTTATCTTGAGCAGTTAGATCCTGAGGAGGACGATGCGACCTCCGTACGAGATTTTAAAAGCATGGATCCTTTATATGCCAATATTCGCTATACCCCTGCCTTTCAACTTTGGCTGAACAACTATGAAAAACATTATCTTGTGCAGCAAAAGCAGAAACAGTGCCGTATTCCAACACTTTGATCTGAGTTAAATCGACGATGCCTTCTCATATATTTATGCATATCCTGCCGTGGCTGATCAGTGCGATCGGACTGATGTTCTTTATACTTTGGCTAATACTGAGTGTTTTCTTTACTTTCCCCTATATATACACGCTCAATACGGTCTATATCTGCTGGGCAATTGGAG
This sequence comes from Acinetobacter rudis, assembly GCF_000829675.1. Lineage (GTDB taxonomy): Bacteria > Pseudomonadota > Gammaproteobacteria > Pseudomonadales > Moraxellaceae > Acinetobacter > Acinetobacter rudis. The sequence goes on along the minus strand of NZ_BBRX01000071.1, from coordinate 4,086 downwards.
CAACAATTGTAATATCAATATATGGTTTACTGCTCTATATGAACGGTTGGCGTAGTACCTTAAAAAACTTTTGGGCAAGCTTAGGTATGGTCGGTATAGTCTGGTTGTCCATTAGCTCAGTTTTATTTTATTTGTCTTGGCTTAGTCTAGTTTTCACCCCAGCACAACAAGCAACAGTTCAAGTCCTCGCACAATATTATGGTGGGGGTCGAAACGGCTGTATTAAGTGGGATGTTCGTCTACAAACAGGTGAAGCCCTGCGACCCTTTTGTACCAATCACTCTATTCAAATGCATCCTGTAGCAACTTATGCACCGGTCACCATCAAACGAAATTGGTTAGTTACAGAAGTTAATTACTCGGCAGCATCTTGAAAACTGGCGTCATTGTCATCTTTATATTTTTGCTCAAGGACGTTATTAAAAATACTCTCGATCATCCATACGCGATATAGACTATTAAATATATATTCTTCACCATCAATACGTAGCACTAAAGCAGGGAAATTCGGCTGTAGTTTTTCATCACAGGCTTGGTCATTTTGCTGTAAACATGCTGCGACATCAGTATCGGTGAGTTGATCAACTCCAAGATCATACTGCATCTGTTGCAGATGTGCAGCATATGAAAAATCCTTAGCATCAGTCCATACTGCTTGTAAAATTTGATACATCGCTTCAATACGCTGATCCACATTTACGCTATAAAAGAGCTGAGCCATGGCTAATGTTGCATCAGCAGTTGGGCGACAAAATGGAGTGAACTTAACTTCAGTACGTTTTGATAATCGAGTAGCCAAACTCCAGTCAAATAAATCTCGTCCCCGATAACTTAGTGGATAAACATTTAACTGAATATTGTAATAATCTGCTAGTTCTTCACGAATATAAGCCAATAATAACCAACTGATTGGGTCTTCAAGGGCAATATATAAATCCAGTTCTGGATGCATCGCCTGGATTTCTGCCAACTCCTCAGCATCATTAAGTAAGTGCTCACGCCACTCAATATGATTAATCAGAAAAATTGGTGTGCCTGTCAGTAGTTTTTGTTGTCGTAACCGACGCGTTAAACGAAGCAAATCATCTACAGCATGATATTTGCGACCACCAAATTCAAAATAACTGGCCAAAATGGGTGTATCACTAAAAACACGTTCAGGAAAACTTTGCGGTTTATGATGCTGACATGCCATTACATATAACGTGCGTAATTTTCCATACTGTTGTTGCCACAACATATGAAAAATATCTTCAAGTAAATATAAGAAGTTTTGCCCTGTTAATGGGGTATAACGCAAAATCGTTTCAGCTTGCTTCAAAGCTTCAGCTGTTGGCTGTTCAGGTTTCTCTTCGTCATAACGAAATCGATGCTGTTTTGCTAAAATTTTGGCATCATTTAAACAATATTGATGCCACTCAGCCACTGTCATTTGATTAGGTGGTTCTGCACTGGTATTTGAAATAACGATAGTTAATGGTTTTAATTCTGGACTTAATAATTCATCTAATTGAGTAAGTTGCTGAGCTGCTAAATAACTGTAAACGTCATCTAAACGCAAATGAATACTTAATCCCTGTTCCGTGGGTAACACCGCTTGGCGACTCTGTTTTTGATAAAACCAGCGCGATCGAATTGGATCAAACCAACGGCGTAGCAAGGACATGAGATAACCTCGAATAATAGCAAAAAAGTATTGAGCGCAGCTGAGTTTTTATACAGAGATTTTAAGTACTCTGTAGGGGGTTATAACAATTTGTAAGAGAATGATCAATTATACATCCAAAACACCCAAGGTCACGGTGTGTTTCTGTTCAATTAAAAATGGCTCAAAGATCATGTCAAAAAAATACCCAAGGCTCGGCTTGGGTATTTTTAAATAACTATTTAATCAGGAGCAGTTAAATCTCACGAACAGCGCCTTTCGCAGCACTGGTTGTATGCATTGCATACGCTTTGAGTGCTTTAGAAATCTTACGTTTACGTTGTTCTTTAGGCTGCCAACCCGCTTTCTCTTGTAAGGCACGGCGTTCTGCTAAAGTCTCTTCGCTAACATCTAGATGAATGGTACGATTTGGGATATCAATTTGAATCACATCGCCATCTTCAACTAAGCCAATTGCGCCACCTTCAGCAGCTTCTGGAGATACGTGACCGATAGATAAACCCGATGAACCACCTGAGAAACGACCATCCGTTACTAAAGCACAGTCTTTACCTAAGCCTTTAGACTTTAAATAACTGGTTGGATACAACATTTCTTGCATACCCGGTCCACCACGTGGGCCTTCGTAACGAATAACGACCACATCGCCCGCTTTGACTTGTTGACCTAAAATTGCTTCAACAGCAGCATCTTGGCTTTCAAATACACGCGCTGTACCGTTAAACTTCAAGATTGATTCATCTACACCAGCTGTCTTTACAATACAACCATCAAGTGCGATGTTGCCATAAAGTACTGCCAAACCACCATCTTTAGAAAAGGCATGTTCAGCATTACGGATAACACCCGTTTCACGGTTACCATCTAAAGTAGAATAGTAGCGGTTTTGAGAGAATGCCACTTGTGTCGGTACACCACCAGGTGCTGAGCGGAAGAACTCATAGACATCAGCATCTTCAGTGCGAATAATATCCCACTTATCAAGTGCATCTTTGAGTGTCGGCTCATGTACTGTACTCACTGAGGTATCTAGTAGACCTGCACGATCTAACTCACCTAAGATCGACATGATGCCACCAGCACGGTGAATATCTTCCATATGTACATCTTGTACAGCAGGCGCAACTTTACATAGTACTGGAACTTTACGTGATAACTGGTCAATATCAGTCATGGTAAAATCAACTTCTGCTTCATTGGCTGCTGCCAACAAATGCAGTACAGTATTGGTTGATCCACCCATCGCAATATCAAGAGTCATTGCATTATAAAATGCTGCTTTAGTTGCAATTGAACGTGGCAAAATACTGTAATCATCTTGTTCATAATGACGTTTTGCCAGTTTAACGATGGTTTCACCCGCTTTTAAGAACAATTTTTTACGGTTAGCATGCGTTGCTAAAGTAGAACCATTACCAGGTAAAGATAGACCCAATGCTTCTGTTAAACAATTCATCGAGTTAGCAGTAAACATCCCAGAACAAGAACCACATGTCGGGCATGCAGAGCGTTCAAATGCTTGTACTTCTTCGTCGCTATAATTGTCATCTGCTGCAACGACCATGGCATCAACTAAATCAATTGCTCTTTCTTCACCACGATATTTGACTTTACCCGCTTCCATTGGGCCGCCTGATACAAAAATAACAGGGATATTCAAACGCATAGATGCCATTAGCATCCCAGGTGTAATTTTATCGCAGTTAGAAATACACACCATAGCATCGGCACAATGTGCATTCACCATATATTCAACAGAATCTGCAATTAAATCACGTGAAGGCAGTGAATACAGCATGCCATCATGTCCCATCGCAATCCCATCATCCACTGCAATGGTATTAAACTCTTTGGCAACACCACCTGCTGCTTGAATTTGTTCAGCAACGAGCTGACCAAGATCTTTCAGATGGACATGACCTGGGACAAATTGAGTGAATGAGTTGACCACCGCAATAATCGGTTTGCCAAAATCCTCATCTTTCATCCCTGTCGCACGCCATAACCCACGTGCGCCAGCCATATTTCTTCCATGTGTCGATGTTTTTGAACGATAGTCAGGCATTGTGCATAGTTCCAACAAAATTTGTGCTTGAGATGAATTATAAATTCTCTCTGGCTGAATGATGAGTGATATTAAAGTGCTTATATACGCACAAATATCCAACACCATACTATAGGGTTTTGTAATATTTGATCAAGCTTTACTGCGGTGAATCACATGATAAATTCATACTGCTCCTTGCTTTATAGCAGTATAAATTACAGCTAAAATCAATCACTATGCTTACTATACGCTGAACTGGTGGCAAACTATTGAAAACTTATATGAATAATTTTTAATTTTCACATAAAATTATTTTATTAATTAGCCAGACATATAACTATAATTTGTCATTACCCTACACTCCTCGGTGACA
>NZ_BBRX01000072.1 GCF_000829675.1 Acinetobacter rudis | reverse complement strand
AGAAGATGGTGACAAAGTTGTAGCGGTTGCTGAAGATAAAGCAGGTAACGTTTCACCGCCGACAACAGTGATTGTCGATGCAATTGCACCACCAGCACCGATTATTGATCCACTCGATGGAATATTTAAAGGTTCGCACTGATGGTGCCAATACCATCATTGAGATTGACCGAAATGGTGGTGGTGATAGTTTTTCAAACCTTTTGACATTGGAAAATATACAAACTGATTTAGTGACTTTGTTGTTTAACAATCAAATTGTAATTTAATTTCATTTTTTAAATAGAGCATGATGCTTTGCATCATGCTCTATTTTTTTATCTACAATTTTCTTAAAATAAAAGGTACTACATTAAGGCTTGACCCTAAGCAATATATTTACTTTCAAATATAATTTTCAAGGTGGATTTAAACTAACATTTAATATGTTTTTTAGTGTAATTTTTATTTTTTTAAATTTTTATTAGATTCAATTAATGACTTTATAGCTATTTATTTTAATTGACAATTTTATTATCCAATTGGTAAAAAATTAATTTTTATATATTATTAATAGACATTTTTAATGATGTTATTAAGAATATTTATCAGTTATAAGTAACAAACCATATCATAACTTAATTTTATTCTTGAAAGTCTATTTCATTATTTAAGTATTTAAACTCTATATTTTGCTATAGAAATTAGCTATTTTCGTTATTAAAAATAAATTAAGTATGCTTAAAATCTCGTTTTGCTTTAAAAGTTTAATTTTTTTCACAGATAATTTAAATATAAAGTCGTAGTAGTAGTGCTGTTTTATCATTAAGTAAAACTTTATACATCAAAGTGATAACGGTTATAAGATCATGGAAATAATTGTATCTTTAGTTTCTGATTTTGACTGTGTTTTATATGTATAGGGCAAATCAATCTCTTATTTTTAATATACATTTAATACGCTTTTTAAATAAATTTTCACTGTATAGAATGAAGATTGATTATGGAGTACTTAACAGTGAAAAAATGTTAGTTCCTAAATTGAAGGGGAAGTTGTGGGGTGCTTATAATTAACATTATTAAATTAAACTTTATAATATTGAGTTATTAATTATGGGGGTTAAAAATATTACTTTAAACAATATGATTTAAAACATGGATTAATACATATCAATTAAATTCCAATAATTTGTATTTAAGGTTTAATTGTATATAATTTAATTGTAGCTGTTTTAAATTTGGCATTGGGTTTAGATTTTATGCGTACATATGCTTATGTTAGAAATGATCCTGGTAATGAGTGTGATGATATAAACTATATTTCTTATTTCTATAAAAACGGATATCAAATACCAAAACAGAGATTGATATTTGAAGAAGTAACAGTTGATACTTCTATAATATATAGAGATAAATTTATTAATTTAATAAATTATGGTTTAGAAGCTGACGATCTATTACTGGTGAAGGGGATTGATTGCTTAGGGCGAAATTTTGAAGAAATCTTCAATATCGTAAATAGAGTTGATCAGAAAAAAATTAGATTAGTCTGTTTCGATTATTCAAAAAATGAAATTAGCGGTGATCTGAAGGTATTTTTTCTGCATTTCCTGAAAATATGTTTTGAGTTTGAGGGTAAATTTAAAAAAATTAATAAAAATTACCCAACCAATAATTTTGTTAAAAAAGTAGGTCGTCCTGAAATTTTAACGCCAGAGCAGAAAAAGGAAGTTATTAATAAGTTTAAAAAAGGACATAGTGTTTATTCTCTAGCAAAAGAATATTCAGTGACGCGTACCGTAATTAATCGGCTTTTGGAGAAAGCTTCTCAGGAATTTAATTAAAATTCAATGGTATATATTGGGCCTGATCATTAGCACAAACAGATTTATATTTGCTAATGATGAAAAAATACCTTGAATAGGTACAGCGGTTTATATTGGCGAATTAAAAATAAAACATTTTATAAATCAAATTTTGGGTGACGGTATTAATGAAAATTCATTCTTTGGATCTACGCCAACGAGCCCTTATGGCTTGGAAAAAAATGGGTAATAAATCTCAGGTTTGTGAAATTTTTGGTATTTCTAGACCTACTTTAGATCGGTGGATTGAACTTGAACATACGGATGAGTTTGATCCTAAAAATCGAAAAAATAAGGGTGGGAGGCCAAGTAGTATTAAAGACCTCAGTGCTTTTAAGCATTTTGTTGAACAATCGAATTTCACCAATATCCATGAGTTGGTGCCTTTATTCGAAAAGACATTTGGCTATCCTGTAGCGTATGAGGTGATACGACGTACATTAAAACGCTTGAGTTGGTCTTCAGCTAAAAAAGTTTTTGTTGTTCGTAAAAACAAACAACTTGAGAGTGAAGTTTAGAGCTGAATATTCAAGGATTTTAATGTTTAAATTGCATTCTGGATATCTTAAGGCGCTGATCATTTGCTAAAAAGATCATCCAGTGCAATGATCATTAATTGTGTTTAAGTATAACTAAGTAATTGAAATAATATAATTAAATAATTTAAACACAATTATTGATTCATCGACTGATCAATAGGTATAAATTGGTTTACATTTTAATTAATTAATCTTGACTAAATTAGTAGTCTTTTTTCGAAAAAGAAATTATATTACAACTCCTTAAAAGTACCACATTTGCAACATGACTTACCCAGTACACTTTCGTAAAAAGATCCTTGCAAAGTTAGAGCAGGGAATGACATTCCAAGAGGCGGCAGCTAAGTTTGAATTGAGTCCTACCACAATTCAACGCTGGAAAAAAAAGTTAGAGCCTAAGACTACGCATGATTATAAACCGCGAAAACTGCATGATGATCTGATCTTACAGGATGTCAAAGATTACCCTCATGATTTCCAATATCAACGTGCTATTCGTTTAAATTGCTCAAAATCAGGTATCCAAAAAGCGTTAAAGCGTTTAGGTATAGCTCAAAAGAAAAAATAAAATTGCTGTACTGAGGCTAAGCTGGTTGATCAGATTTATCGAAACCAAAACATAAAATATGGCTATGGTCGTGGCAAGGTGTAATTTTTGAATCGTTTAAAAATTTAGAATAATAAAGGCAATGAATAAATCGCTTTGCTTAGGGTTGAGTGAATCAACTTGATGAGTGATTGAAAACTGAAAAAGTGCTTTTTCATATTTTTGGGATTGAAAGTGATATGGCTAAGCCCCGTATTGCTCATGATGAATACGAGGCCTATTGGACTTAGGCTTGTGGTTTCCAACCTTCAGCATGTTCTACATCAGCATCATTGTTGAAAAACTTTTCACGTTGTTCTTCCAAAAACTTTTTCGCTTCTGCTTCAAACACATTTAAACGTTTTTCATTAATTAACGTTGTCTGGTGTTTCAACCATTCTTGCCAAGCTTGTTTAGATACTGAATTTAATAATTCTTCACCTTTAGGGCCTGGAAATGGTGCAAAGTCTAAAGCTTCTAGCTCTTGTTGATATTTACGGCAAAAGACAAGTTTTGTCATAGATATGCTCCTTAAGCATAAAGTTGTTCGAGACGTTGGTGCGCACGTTGAATTGCGGCTTGTACTTGTGCTGGTGCAGTACCACCCAAGTGGTTACGAGCACTGACTGAAGCTTCTAAAGTGAGCGCTTTATCAAAGACATCTGCACTGATTAAATCTGAAAACTGTTGTAATTGTTCCAACTTAAGTTCAGACAGGTCTTTACCTTCTTGAACACCTAGTGCAACTGCCTTACCAACAATTTCGTGTGCATCACGGAAAGCGATGCCTTTTTTCACTAGATAATCGGCCAAGTCTGTTGCTGTTGAGAAACCTCTAAGTGCTGCTTCACGCATTTCTGCTTGATTAGGCACCAAAGCAGGAACCATATCAGCAAATGCCATAAGTGAGCCACGAACAGTATCAATTGCATCAAATAGAGGTTCTTTATCTTCTTGATTATCTTTGTTATAGGCCAGTGGTTGACCTTTCATTAGTGTAAGAAGGCTAATGAGATCTCCATAAACGCGGCCAGTTTTTCCACGAACGAGTTCGGGTACATCTGGGTTTTTTTTCTGAGGCATAATAGACGAGCCTGTACAGAAACGATCAGGAATATTGACAAACTTAAACTGTGCAGATGTCCATAAGATGAGTTCTTCAGACATACGTGATAAGTGCATCATAATTAATGAAGCAGCAGCATTAAATTCGATTGCAAAGTCACGGTCAGACACAGCATCTAGAGAGTTTTCGCTTGCTGTATCAAAACCGAGTAGTTGTGCAGTATATGTACGGTCAATCGGATAAGTTGTACCTGCTAGGGCAGCTGAACCTAAAGGCATACGATTCACACGTTTACGACAGTCAATTAGACGTTCACTGTCACGGAATAACATTTCAAACCAAGCCATAAGGTGGTGACCAAAGGTCACAGGTTGCGCTGTTTGTAGATGAGTGAAGCCTGGCATAATCGTTGCGGTATGTTGGTCTGCAAGCGAGAGAATACCTTTTTGTAATTTACTAAGTAGCTGAAGAGTTGCATCAATTTCATCACGAACATAAAGACGGATATCAGTTGCAACTTGGTCATTGCGGCTACGACCAGTATGTAATTTTTTCCCAGTTATCCCGATCCGGTCTGTCAAACGAGCTTCAATATTCATATGCACGTCTTCGAGATCTACACGCCATTCAAAACGACCTTCCTCGATTTCTTTTTGGATTTCGGTGAGGCCTTGAATAATGTCATCACGTTCTTGTTCTGTGAGTACACCCACTTTGGCAAGCATAGTGGCATGTGCGATTGAGCCAGCAATATCTTGTCGATAAAAACGTTGGTCAAATTGAACAGAGGCGGTAAATTCAGCTACAAAAGAATCAGTAGCTTCAGTAAAACGTCCACCCCACATACCAGAAGTTTGGTTTTGGGTAGAAGAGTGAGAAGATGTGGTCATGTCAGCTCGGGAAAATAAAAAAGAGTATAACAAACTCGACGTAATTTGCTGAAGTCAGACAATAAAAGTCGAGTGGTATATCGGATATTACACCAGTGGATTTACATTGGAAGAAAAAACTATGCTTCAATAAAAATTAATCGAATAATTGTGTGCGGTCAATTGGAGCGTTGCGATGCTTATATTGAGTGTTATAGAAGGAAAAAGCACTACATAGTTGATATGGTGTTGTATAAATTTTAAAAAAGCGTGTCTTTATAGTCATTACTAATCTTATATTACAATATTAGAATAAAAAATTAGTGGTTTCATCACGATGAAGTTGATGGGGATATTGGTGTTTTTTGAGCCAAACTATCGCCAAATCTTCATCTTAAGTGATTGATAGTTCATGTAAAAAATAAATCTATTTTTTTCTACAATGTTTTTTTTATAGGGTTAATGTCAAAAGGCCTTGTCTCTGATGGGTTAATTTATTAAAAAACATTGGTGTCTAAACAAGGAGGAAAAAAGGATGTCCTCATTTTGGTGATGACAAACAACTTGTTTTATGTAGTGAATCAGACGTCCGAAATATCAATACTCAAATAATGATCACTGTATTACACATTACGCAGATCACACATGATGTTTAACAAAATTAATCTGATGGTGCTTGAAGAACTTCTACATATCGAATTAACGATTTGTTTTTTATGACACAACACCAGTTAGATATTCGCTGAAATTAGTTACAAAGGACTTTTATAGCCGTAATTCAATCAAATTAACTCAACAACTGACCTAAGTGCAGTTGTTAAACTAAGAAAAAAAACAAACTATGGATAAAGTAACTCAAAGGCAGCAAATCGCTGCGAAAACCTATCGTGGTGTCGAGCTCATTCCGACTGAAAATATTTATTATTTTCTAGCTGATCAAAAATACGTGTCTGTACGACATAAAAATGGCAGTGTATTAATTGATGAAACCTTAAAAGAACTAGAACAAGAGTTCGGAAATAGGTTTATCCGCATACACCGTAACGCACTCATATCACTTGACTATTTGGATGGGCTAGAACTTGTATCAGCGGGACAATATCAAGTACGTTGTCGAGAAATTGATGAACGTTTGGCTGTGAGTCGACGCCATTTACCTACATTGAGAAATAAAATCTTTCATTTATAACCAATAATATAGCGTTAATTTTTCTATTTGGTGATGAAAAACACAAGGATGTGAATTTACCAAGGGCATTCTGGTCAATGTCGGTTCAATTATAATAATTTGCTTGCTTTTTAAATTGATCAGGTTAAGTTTAGGGTGTTTAAGGTTTAACTCTCTATACAATGAAAAAAAATTTGAAAATTGCAACACGTCAGAGCCCTCTGGCACTTTGGCAGGCCGAGTATATCCAAAATCAACTCATGCAATTGCATCCGGGCTTACAAGTTGAATTGGTCACCTTTGTTACGCAAGGCGATAAGATTTTAGATACGCCTTTGGCTAAAATTGGTGGAAAAGGTCTTTTCGTGAAAGAGTTAGAGGCTGCTTTATTAGATGGGCGTGCAGATCTTGCAGTACATTCTATGAAGGATGTACCTATGGCTTTGCCTGAGGGCTTGAGCTTAGCGGTAATATGCGAGCGAGAGGAACCCTATGACGCTTTTGTTTCAAACCATTATGAACATTTTGAACAATTACCACTTGGTGCAAAATTAGGGACATCAAGTTTAAGACGTAAATGTCAAATATTACAGCAACGTCCGGACTTAGATGTCATTGATTTAAGAGGGAATGTTGGCACACGGTTGAATAAACTCGATGAGGGTTTATATGATGCAATTATTCTCGCTAGTGCTGGACTTAAACGTCTAGGTCTGAGTCATCGTAACCGACATCATTTAGATCCACAGTTAAGCTTACCCGCAGTAGGGCAAGGAGCATTGGGTTTAGAATGCCGTGAGCAGGATTTAGAAACATTGGCATTGATCAAACCTTTGTTGCATGCAGAAACCGATGCTTGTGTAAGAGCTGAGCGTGCTTTTAACGCCTATTTAGAGGGTGGCTGCCAAGTACCTATTGCTGGGTTTGCAACTTTGCTTGGAGAGCAAATAAGCATTGAAGGTCGAGTCGGAAGTGTGGATGGTAAGACATTGTTGATCAGTAAGATGCAAGGCCATGTCACTCAGGCTGAGCAGTTGGGAGTGCAATTGGCCAAAGATCTAATCGAACAAGGTGCTGCAGAACTGTTGGCAGCCTTACACTAAATGTTATTCGTCAATACACGGCCAACTATTCGGGCTCAGGCATTGAGTCAATGTTTAAGCCAAGCGGGCATAACCGTATTTGAGTTGCCTTTACTGGCTTTGCAGGCACAGCCATATACTGAAAATTTACAGCAGCAGTTTCAGCAGCTTGAACATGTTCAAGCTGTAGTTGTTGTGAGTCCTACCGCAGTGGAAATAGGCATGCAATATCTACGGCGTAGCCAGCTTGAAATGAGCGCTTTGGCTCAGATTGAATGGATTGCCGTGGGACAAAAAACTGCTGATGCGTTGGCTCAGTATGGAATAACGGCAAGTGTGCCTGAAGTAGAAACCTCAGAGGGTATGTTAGATTTACCCATATTTAGTCAGCGACAAGATCTTAAGAAAATCGCCTTTTGGCGAGGCATTGGTGGGCGTCAATTTATGATGCAACAGTGTCAGCAACAAGGCATTGAAGTATTAAATATTTTATTATATCAGCGACAGTGCCCTGATGAGGCTAAGCCGCAATTTAATACATTAATCCATCAATATGCTCTTGATCCTAAGCCGTATATCGTTTGTATAAGCAGTGAGGCCAGTTGGCACTATTGGTGTCAGCTCTGTGAACAGCATTTAGAGTTTTTACAGCAAGGGCATTATTTAGTTTTGGGGGAGCGTTTGTATCATATTCTGCAAAAATTCACCCTAAAAAAAGGGATTTGTTTTAATATAACTCAACTAGATTCTCTAGATGAGTCCACTGTCTTGAATACTCTCCAACAATTGCATATTTAAAGCCTAATGAAAAAAATTACTTTAGTAGTGGTTACTGTGGTGTTTGGGGTCTTAGCAAAACTTGGCTACGATAATATTCAGATTAACCAACAGATCAGTGTGTTGCAACAAACGCTGTATCAAAATGAACAACGTGCTGATAGTTTAAATGACCAGCTCATTGCATTACAAAGAAAAGAGCGTTTACCAAGTACTGAAAGTGCAGCGCCTATTTCCGTGCCATCAACATCTTCTTTTAATGCACAGCATCTGATTCAGTCACAACTTGATTTGGTGCAGTTTGCACTTGAGCAACAGCAATATAGTTATGCGATGGAGAAACTCACTCAGTTGGATCGTGAGTTGGTCAAATATGAAGTTGCAGATAGTCTAAGCCAAAGTATTCATCAAGCTATTGCACAGGATCAACAAGTAATACAGAAGTTTGTATCTACGCAGATGATTCAACAGCAGCAGATTACAGCTTTAATTGAACAATTGGATCAGCGTCTTCAGGTGGAGTCTGCCAATCAGCAACTCAAACCAGTAAAACCTCAGACAGAGCACTTCTGGCAGAAATGGTTTCAAATTGAGCGAGTGGATCAGGTCAATGTTGCTCTGGATCAACGTAGTATTGTAATTAAAGAAGCGCAGTTTAGATTATTACTTGCAGAGCAGGCGCTGCTACGTGGAGAAATGTCGGTTTATCAAAAGATGTTGCTTGAGATTGCTCAATTGATGGAAACATTACCTGATCAAGCGAGCCAAAGTTTAAAACAACAAGTTCTGCAGTTGAAGAGTGCGCCTATATTACCTGTGCCTAAATTAACTAGCCGTAACATACTAGGTTAAAGTTATGAAACAAATTATCCAGCTATATTTATTCATTGCTTTAATCATTTTTGCTTTATTCAGTGTATTTAGCTATCACATGGGTGCTGGCTACGTTTATGTACTATGGGGCGGGATACAGTTTCAATCTTATCTGGGTATCTTACTCGTCTTGAGTGTTTTACTTAGCTTTCTTACGCATTTGTCTTGGTATGGTTTTAAAAGCTATCTGAATAGCGAAAAACGTAAATTAAAATATATTCATCACTTTTCTCAATTACACCCCTACGAGCAGTTAGGGGTGATTTGGATTTTGCAAGACAACGATGCTGATCAAGAGTTTGTATCTGGCATCTTTGTGCACTCTGGACTGTTGCAACAGATCTTCCAATCGAAGCATGCATTTTTAAAGCAAGACTATGTAGCAGCATTGACTGCCTTAGAAGGATGCCCAACAGCGACTTTTGAACTTTCAGAAATACAGCGTGTTGAAATTTATTTAGCGCAACAAAATGCTGAACTGGCTTTGAGTCATTTGCAATTTTTAAGTAGTCATTTACTTTCACCTTGGTTACTTCCAGTAGAAGCGGCTTTTAAAAAACGTTTGGATATCTTATGGGGAAATTTCGCAGTAAGTTATCCATGGTTATATTTAGGTGGTTCAACTGAAAACAATCTTAGTGATGAAGCTATGGAAAAATGGTTAACTCAACTCTTAGAGCAGTATGACCAAGCCAGTATCGAAGATATTCACAGATTAAAGAATAGTTATATAGAAAATGAAAAAAATATTAAAAACTTAGCATACGCTTTACAAGTTTTATGGTTGAAGTTGTTATTACGTATTAAGAATATGGATCAGGCTATTACAATATTGGCCACGCATTTATTGGACTTAAAGTTTGATCAGGATGTGTTTTATATTTGGTTCCAGCAGCAACTGTTACAAAAAGACACTCAATATGAAGAGATTGAATTATATATAGAAAAATTAGATGAAAAGTATCCTGGTTTACCCGTATTAAGTTTTGCTCAATGGTATATTTATACCGAAACTGAAAGATTTAATGAAGCAGATGAATTATTAACACGTTTTCCTAATAATATATTTATGAGTTATTTGCGAATTAAATCGAGCTTAAAAGGGCAGGATGATTTATTGGACGAGTTAAAATTAGTTTTTGAAAATGATGCTAAATTTGTTCAATTTAAGATTTAAAAGGTAGAAACTATGTTAGATCAATATCCAGTAATACTTGAGCAATCTGTGGCATGGGGTGATATGGATGCTTATGGCCATGTCAATAATGTTATGTATTATAGATATATTGAAAGTTCACGTATTTTGTATTTTCATAAGTTAGGTACATATGCGCAAGATGTATTAACAGTTATTGCCTCTAACCAATGTAAATATCTAAAGCCTGTATTTTATCCAGATGTGTTGAAGGTCGCTGCTCGTATTGAGGAAATACGTAATAGTGCAGTGCGCATGCATTATGTTTTATACAGTGAGCAACAGCAACAGATTGTCGCAACTGCTGAGGCTGTGGTGGTATTTGTAGATCCAGTAGAAATGAAAAAGACATTAATACCAAAACAAATTAGAGATGATATTATTCGATTTGAAAAAAAGGTTAATCATGATTTAAATCTTGGCAATAATATTTAAAGGCATACATATTTTTTTTTGTTGAGTTATGTATTTAAATGAGAAGAAAGTGTTGATTGTTATTGTTAATGAAAATATCATGGACTCGAAATTATTCAAATAACGAATATTATGGTTTTGGAGTAAAGGTAATGCCAGATATTAGTAAATTATCAGTTGAAGAGTTAAAACGTTTAACTGCTGAAGCTGAAGCTTTGATTGAAACTAAAAAAGATCAAGCGATTGAAGATGCTTATAATCAAATCATTGAAATTGCAAATGTTGCTGGATTAACTTTAGAGCAGTTTATTGAATATGGTGCTCAGAAGCGTAAGAAAACAACACGCAAAGCAGTTGAACCACGCTATCGTAATAAATCAAATACGTTAGAAACTTGGACTGGCCGTGGTAAACAACCTCGTTGGTTAGTTGCTGAAATTGAAAAAGGTGCGAAGTTGGAAGACTTCCTGATTTAATTTCATCATTTTGTCATTAGTTGACATTAGTATATTTGAAACCAAGCCGTGTGCTTGGTTTTTTTATAAATGTACATTGCTGGTGTGGAAGAAATATGGTGAATCGGTTATATACAACAGGTATGATCATGCGGAAAAGTATAAGTGATTAATGTGGTATGACCCCGATGAAGAAAAAACCAAAAAATATGAAGTGGTGGGTGATTGCGGTCATCTCTTTCTTGGTCTTTGTGTTATTACAGGTTCCAGCATCTTGGTTGATTTCAAAATTTTATAAAGATAATCAAGTTCTACAAAATGTAAGCGGTAATATTTGGCAAGGGCAGGCCGATTGGCGAAAAGGTGAAATACGTGGCTCGATTGTATGGAAAACTAGACCATTAGATTTGTTTTTACTCCGCTCTGCGGCAAATGTTGAAATAAACAGTGGTAAAACACAATTAAAAGCAATTATGGGATATGGAATAAATAAAAAAATTATCGTTAAGGATTTAAACGGTCAAATCTCTCCCGAAACATTAAAAACGTTAGTCAACTGGCAATGGCCAGCAAATCCGATCCAATTAAAAAATGTTCAATTTGATTTTAAAAAGAATCTAGGTTTTTCATCTGCTGATGGTGAATTGCAATGGGCGGGTGGTGAGCTGATCTATACTTTTGCTGACCGACAAGATCGGATGAATATGCCGTCATTAAATGGACAATTGCAGGATGTTGATGGTAAGTTGCAATTGAATATTCAGGATCAACGTAAACAAAAAATGGCGAATATTATGTTGGACCCAAACATGATGTTAGATGTTCAACTGACCCAACGATTATTAATGAATGTGCCAAGTTACGATGGTAAGGCTGGTTTAGATACCTTTGTTGTCAGTACGAGAAAACCCTTAATGCAAGGCGGTTTTTGAGTATGAATATTCGTGAACAATTTGAAAAAATCCAATGGCAAAAAATAGATCGAGCTGCTCCATTTGTACTGTTGCTCTTCATCCTGGTGTTATGTTGGAAGTTGGCGGCAATATTATGGTGGGTTGTTGCACCACCTCAGTTAATACAGCCAGAACAAGTAACTATGGGTTCAAAACAAATACAAGTTCCAAATATTTCAAGTTTTGCATTGTTTTATGAGGTTGGGGCTGAAACTGCAAATGCAGATGACAATATTGATATGCATTTACAGGGAGTTATGGTTTCGTCTCCAAGCCGGAATTCTACAGCCGTGATTAAGGTTGGAGAAACAGCAGAGCGTTATGTTATTGGACAACTTATTGAAGGCACGGCTTATCGCCTTGCCGCGGTATATTGGGACAATGTTGTATTAAAAAATAATACAGGTTCAACCAAGGTGCTTAAATTTAGTGGCATTGCTAATTTATATCAGCCAGAGCCAAGTCAAGAAGCTGAAACACAATCTACGAATAACCCTCCTCCAATTGTTGCTGCACCAGGCTCTCAAAATGCGATTGGTCAGGCAATTGAGCAGATGACGGATGATCGAGAGGAATATTTGAAAAAAATGGGAGTGAACACAGGGGGTGGGCAAGGCTATGAAGTCACTGAACAGACACCTGCGGCACTTCGCAACAAATTAGGACTACGTCCTGGCGATCGTATTTTATCTTTAAACGGTAAGAGCGTAGGTCAGGGTCAAAGTGATGTTCAATTGTTGGAACAAGCAAAGCGTGAAGGTCAGGTCAAAATCGAAATTAAACGAGGTGATCAAGTGATGACCTTTCAACAAAGTTTATGAGTGCTAAGTGAAGATTAGAATTAGGATAGACAATAAGTTATGGCATTTTTAAATCATCAGCGGCCACTATGGGCAGTGCTTGCAGCAGCACCTGTTCTGGCTGTCATGAGCACGACTGTACAAGCACAAACGTGGAAAATTAACTTACGAGATGCTGACTTAACAGCATTTATTAATGAAGTTGCTGACATTACAGGTAAAAACTTTGCTGTAGATCCTCGAGTACGTGGCAATGTGACAGTTATTTCAAATAAACCCTTAAACAAAAATGAAGTCTATGATTTGTTTTTAGGGGTGCTAAATGTTAATGGTGTAGTTGCTATTCCAGCAGGTAATACCATTCGTTTAGTTCCAGACAGTAATGTGAAAAATGCGGGTGTTCCTTATGATGCGCGTGGTCGAGCACAAGGCGATCAGGTTGTAACACGCGTAATTTGGCTGGAAAACACCAACCCCAATGATTTAATCCCAGCACTGCGACCTTTAATGCCACAGTTTGCACATATGGCTGCTGTTCAAGGGACTAATGCATTAATTGTTTCAGATCGTGCTGCAAATATTGCGCAGTTAGAAGTGATTATTCGTAATTTGGATGGTACGGGTCAAAATGATATTGAGGCAATTGAATTACACTCAAGTCAGGCTGAAGAACTCATTGGTTTATTGGAAACGATGTCCGCAACTGGGGCAGTAAAAGAGCAAATAGGTTCACGTGTGCGTGTAGTTGCGGATGCAAGAACCAATCGTATATTAATTAAAGGTGACACAACTTCACGTAAACGTTTGCGCCAGATGATTGAGATGTTGGATGTTCCATCCGCTGATCGTCTTGGTGGACTTAAAGTTTATAAGTTACGTTATGCAAGTGCAGATAATCTATCTAAAATTTTACAAGGTTTAGTTACAGGCCAGTCGGTAGATACCAGTAGTGATTCATCTTCAGGTCAGCAATCAGCTAATAATATCAACAACTTAATCAATAATAACAATAATAGTTCAAGTGGTTCTACATCTGGCAGCAATGGAAGTATCTCTACACCGAGCATTAATCTGGGGAGTAGTTCAGGCCGCAGCAATCAAAACAGTATCAGTAGTTTTAATGCAAATGGTGTAAGCATCATCGCGGATAGCTCGCAAAATGCGCTTATGGTGAAAGCTGATCCACAGTTAATGCGTGAAATTGATTCGGCAATTCAACAGCTTGATGTGCGCCGTCAACAAGTCTTAATCGAGGCGGCTATTATTGAAGTGTCAGGTGATGATGCCGATCAGCTTGGTGTGCAGTGGGCATTAGGTGATATCAATAGTGGTGTAGGGCTTTTAAACTTTACCAACGTAGGATCTAGTCTGGCTGGCCTTGTAACAGGTTATATGAGTGGCGGTGCAGCAGGGTTAGGCGGTGCACTTGTTGCGAATGAAAATAAAGGTGCTGGTGGTGCATTTGGTTTAGGCAAGTATCGTGAAGGGGCCAATGGTTCTCGTGAGTTTTATGGCGCTCTGATTCAAGCATTAAAAAGTAATACCAAAACTAACTTATTGTCTACACCATCTATTGTGACCTTGGACAATGAAGAAGCTTATATTGTTGTGGGACAGAACGTACCATTCATTACAGGCTCAGTGACATCAAGTGCAACAGGCGTAAATCCATATACAACTGTGGAGCGTAAAGATGTAGGGGTGACGCTTAAGGTCGTTCCTCATATTGGTGAGGGTGGATCGGTTCGACTTGAGGTTCAGCAGGAGGTTTCTGCGGTACAACCCAATAAAGGGCAAGCGACTGACTTAGTGACCAGTAAGCGGGCCATTAAAACTTCGGTGATTGCTGATCATGGTCAAACCATCGTTTTGGGTGGTTTAATTGCAGATAATAATATCTCTAGTCGACAAAGTGTACCTGGATTGGGCGCTATACCTGGAATTGGGCGACTGTTTAGATCAGATAGTCGCAGCGGCGAAAAACGTAATTTATTGGTTTTTATCCATCCAACGATTGTTGGAGACAGTGAAGATGTTCGTCGAATGTCTCAGCGTCGTTATGATCAACTTTATAGTTTGCAGTTGGCAATGGATAAGGATGGAAACTTTTCAAAGCTTCCAGAAAACGTAGAAGATATTTATCAACAGCGTTTGCCCATTCGTTCTCCTGCAACACCGATCAGTAATGGTACTTATCAGCAACTACCTTCTGGTGGTGCGACTGCTCCTGCATCTGTGGCTACACCTGTTGCTATTGAGCCTGTAGAGGTCATTGCGCCAGCTCAAGCGGTAGTTCCTGAAGTTGAAAAAACCAAGTCAACTACTTCAACTACAACAATTCGTCCAGTGCCTTAATTTGGTATTGATCAATGTTATTGTTCATGATGTTGTCCATGCTAAGATGAGCGAAATGAACATGAGTAGTGAATTATGACTTGGAAAATTCAAGCAACTACAGGTGAGTTTGCTGGGAAGTCGATCAAAATTGATCAAGATATGCTGGTTGGCCGTCACCAAGATGCGAATATTTTACTGCAATCAGCAGAGATTTCTCGTCGGCATGCTGCTTTTTTACTGAAAGAAACGGCGTTATATGTGCAAGATTTAAATTCTTCTAACGGTACGTTTGTAAATGGTGAACGTATTAGTGTTGAAACAGCTTTGAAATCGGGCGATGTGCTTGCTTTTGCAAGTCTACAATTTGAAGTTGCCGAAGAGCTTGAACCTGTAGTCAATACCGTGGCTGAAGTGGAGCAACCTGCTGAAGCGGTGGCGACTTCTGCAACACACGAAGCAGGTGAAGTCAAAAGTGCCGCAGCACAGATGAATGATCAAGGCATGCCAAGCATGAAAGAGCGTGCGCAGGATGTTGCTGTAAGCCAAGAGGGGATGCCTACACGTGTAGCGGTTCCTAAGCCTGCACCAATTCCTGAAGGTGTAGATGTAAACGCTAAAGCTGAGCCTGTCGTTGTGGCAATTCCTGAGCCTGTCTCAGAAGTTAAACAAGCAGAAGAAGAAAAGAAAAATACTTCTGTGGGGTTGATCACTATTGTTGCATTGTTGATTTTGGCGGTGTTGGCTTGGTTCTTCCTGAAGTAATACAGTGATTTGTTTAGAGTGAATCTACCTGAAAATATAAGGGATTGTTCATCAACTCTGCGAAGATCTGTGTACAATCAAGGCATGCTATAGCATGCCTTTTTTTGTCTGGGGATTAAAAACAACACGTCTTAACTGTTGAGATTTTTAATCTGATTGTGGAGTTGTTGATGAGTATTGCAAATTTAGCGGAACGCAAAGTTATATTGTTTGATTTGGATGGTACCTTGGTCGACTCGGCAGGTGATTTGTATCGTGCAATGAATTTGAGTTTGGAAAGACTCGGATTAGGGCAGGTGACTGAAGCGCAAGTTCGTATCTGGATTGGTAAGGGGACTGCGATTTTTTGTCACAGTGTTTTGCAGCATATAAAAGGTGAAGTTGACCCACAACTGCAGCAACAGCTATTGGCGACATTCTTGGAAATTTATAATGCTGACCCTTGTGTGGACTCTCAGCCCTTCCCAGGCATTATCGAGTTTTTACAATGGTGTCAACAGCAGCAAAAAGTGATGGTGTGTGTGACGAATAAACCTGAGCAACCTGCACGCCAAATTTTGGACTGTTTGGCGATGAGTGAATATTTTGCAGATGTGATTGGTGGGGATCGTTTTGAGCAACGTAAGCCTGATCCTAAGCCCTTAATGTACTGTGTTGAACAATATGCTCAAAATACTGCAGAATGCTTAATGATTGGTGACTCTGTAAATGATCTTGAGGCTGCACGCCGTGCGGGTATGGATTGTATTGCGGTGAGCTATGGCTATAATCATGGTGAAGATATTCGTAATTGCCAACCACAACAAGTTGTGTCCAATTTGAATGAATTACTCGTAGCAATTGATCCTTAAAGTTAAAGGTATAGAAATGGAACAAATCAAACATTTTCGATGGCGACGCTCAGTTGTATCCAATTAGTCTAAAACTATTTGATCATCTTGATCTATCGAAAATAAATGAGCATTTCTATGAGCAGCGTACAGCAATTTGAACACTTAAAAGCCCAAGGTTATAACCTAATTCCAGTTTATCGTCAGCGTTTAGCGGATACGGACACGCCATTGTCTGTATTTGCACGTTTACAAAAACATGCCAATGCCTATCTCTTTGAATCTGTAGAAGGTGGCGAAAACTGGGCACGTTATTCAATTATTGGGTTGGGTGAAACCACGGTTTTTTCATGTAACCAAGGCATATTAACAATTCAGCAGCCCGGTGTTGAATTACAGCGCATGCCTTGTGCCGATCCTTTTCAATATATTCGTGATTTTCAAGCACAGTTTAAAGTGCCTGATCATGAGTTAATTCCAGAACTGCCAAAGTTTACAGGTGGCTTAGTTGGCTATCTCGGTTACGACAGTGTGCGTTATATAGAGCCACGTCTGGGATTGGCATGCCAAGAAGATCCTGTGGGTATCCCTGATCTATGGATGATGCTGTCTAAGACGGTTATCGTTTTTGATAACTTAAAAGATACCTTGTTTTTGATCGTACATGCCGATGCAAGCCAGCCTGAGGCCTATCAGCAGGCAGAGCAACAACTCGATGCTTTGGAACAGCTGTTGGCAACGCCAATCAGTTTGAGCGCTAAGCCGCATCGTGCTCCTCATTTTGTTTCACTCACTGGTAAAGAGAAGTTCCTCGAAACAGTTGAGAAAGTCAAAGAGTACATTCGTGCTGGTGATGTGATGCAGGTTGTTCCAGGACATCGAATGGTGTCGGACTTCGATGGTGAGCCATTGCAAGTGTATCGTGCTCTACGTCATCTTAATCCATCGCCTTACCTGTTTTTATTGCAAGGCCAAACTTTAGAAGATCAAAAACCTTTTCACGTTGTCGGTTCATCACCTGAAATTTTATCGCGTCTAGAGCAGGGTATTGCAACTGTTCGTCCTCTGGCTGGTACACGCCCACGGGGTAAGAACAAAGAGGAAGATTTAGCTTTAGAGCAAGATTTGCTTTCTGATGAAAAAGAAATTGCAGAACACCTGATGTTGATCGACTTAGGGCGTAATGACATTGGGCGAGTTGCAAAAATTGGTAAAGTGCAAGTAACTGATCAAATGGTGATCGAACGTTACTCACATGTGATGCATATTGTCTCGAATGTACAGGGTGAAGTCTTGGATGGAATAGATGCTTTAGATGTATTTAAGGCAACTTTCCCCGCTGGAACTCTTTCTGGCGCACCAAAAATTCGTGCTATGGAAATTATTGACGAGGTTGAGCCTGTTAAGCGCGGTATTTTTGGTGGTGCGGTCGGATATTTAGGTTGGCATGGTGAAATGGACATGTCGATTGCGATTCGAACCTGCGTAATTCGTGAAAATAAGGTGTTTGTACAGGCAGGAGCAGGTCTTGTTGCGGACTCAGTTGCGGATTCAGAATGGAATGAAACCCAAATAAAAGCTCGCGCAGTGATCAAAGCGGTTGAATTATCGTCAAACGGATTGATTTTATGAGTTTTTGACGATTTTTTTTAAAAAAGCACTTGCAAGCTTTGAAAGTTTTGCTAAACTGCACACCGTTCCGATGCGAAACATCGAAAACAAAGAAACGCCGACATAGCTCAGTTGGTAGAGCAACTGACTTGTAATCAGTAGGTCCACAGTTCGAATCCGTGTGTCGGCACCATCTTTAAGATGTTTTTTGTAGAGGAACAGCACTGCTAGTTAAGTGTGATTAGGTGGGATTCCCGAGCGGTCAAAGGGAGCAGACTGTAACTCTGCCACGTAAGTTTCGAAGGTTCGAATCCTTCTCCCACCACCATTAACTTCGATAAGTGGTCTATGTACCAACATTGTGCGGGAGTAGCTCAGTTGGTAGAGCGGCAGCCTTCCAAGCTGCATGTCGCGAGTTCGACCCTCGTCTCCCGCTCCATTCGAAGATAGATCGCTCTTATAGCTCAGTGGTAGAGCACTCCCTTGGTAAGGGAGAGGTCTCGAGTTCAAATCTCGATAAGAGCTCCAGATACAGTTTAGTAGATTTACTCTACATGTTTTATGAAAGCAGGCTTATTAGTCTGCTTTTTAAGTATTGGGTGTCTGTTTTTTTTAGACTAAATGTCGATGCTGAGTTGTATTGACCGTGTTCGACGTAAACGA
>NZ_BBRX01000073.1 GCF_000829675.1 Acinetobacter rudis | reverse complement strand
CAACTCAAGCCTTACAGGCTTATAGCGTGCAAGGTTATGCAGCGAACGTAACCGATGATGATGCTGTGCGTGCAGCCTTTGAGGCATGTAAAAACAGCTTCGGTTTAGTGGATGTATTGTTTAATAACGCAGGTATTTCACTAAATAAACCCTCTTTAGATATCACGATGTCTGAATGGCGTCGCTGTGTGGACATTAACCTGAGCAGCTTATTTTTATGCTCACAAGAAGCTGCTAAACACATGCAACAGCAGGGCAGTGGCGTGATCATTAATACAGCTTCGATCTGGGGGCTGAGTACTTCAGCTGAACGTACTGCTTACTGCACAACTAAGGCAGGCGTAGTATCGATGACCAAATGTCTAGCAGCAGAATGGGGTTCACTTGGAATCCGTGTTTTGGCGATTGGACCTGGCTACACCCGCACTGCACTCGTTGAAAAATTACAGCAACAAAACACCTTAGATGTTGCCGACCTTGAGCGTCGCACACCATTAGGTCGTTTGGCTGAGCCTGAAGAAATTGCAGAATTGGCACTATTTCTTGCATCAGATGCAGCCAAGTTTATGACTGGACAAACTTATTTAATTGATGGTGGCTGGGAGGCCAACGGGTTTCAGTAAACCCTAGCATTCACTCAACATCAAGCTACATTACAAAGGATAGACCGAATGTCAAATCAGATTAATCTTCATCCAGAAAGTCCTTGGATTGAATTGCAAAGTACGCAAGAAGATTGGAACCAAGCAGACCCTGCATTACTCGAAAGTATGTTGACACAACTACATATTGTTCGAGCTTTTGAAGAGTCAGTATTGGAACTTGCGGGTGAAGGTTTAGTTCATGGCCCTGCGCACTCAAGTATTGGCCAAGAAGGTGGGGCAGTCGGCTCAATTATCTCTTTAACTGCAGCTGATCAGGTGAATGGTTCACACCGTGGTCATCATCAGTTTTTAGCCAAAGCTTTGACCTACTTGCGTCCAAATGGCATGAAGGCTGGTGATGCATTTGGTGCAGACATTCAAGATGTATTACAACGTACTTTGGCAGAAATTTTGGGCTTGGCACAAGGTTTTTGTAAAGGTCGTGGTGGTTCAATGCATTTACAGTGGATTGAAGCTGGTGCTTTAGGAACCAATGCGATTGTCGGTGGTGGTGCGCCAATGGCAGCAGGTGCAGCTTGGGCACATCGTCATGCTGAAACCGATGCGATTGCGATTACTTACTTTGGTGATGGTGCAGTCAACATTGGTTCTGTACTTGAAACAATGAACCTTGCAGCGGCTTGGAAATTGCCAATCTGCTTCTTTATTGAAAATAACCGTTATGCAGTATCAACTTCAGTAGAAGAAGCAACTGCAGAAACACGTTTATCTTCACGTGGTTCGGCATTCAATATTCCAAGTTGGAAAGTTGATGGTATGGATCCTTTGGCTGTGCATTTAACGATGCAACAAGCATTACAACATATGCGTGAAGGCAATGGCCCAACGATTGTTGAAGCTGATGTGTATCGTTTCTTCCACCAAAATGGACCTTATCCTGGTAGTGCTTTTGGTTATCGTAGCAAAGAAGAAGAGCAAGAATGGAAAGTTCGAGATCCAATCGTATTGCTTGAAAATCAAATGCTTGAACGTGGCTTAATTGCTGCTGAGCAAATTGCTGCATTACGTACTCAGTGTCAAAGTGCGATGGCTGAAGCGGTTGCAGAATTAACTGAACCTGCGGCAAAAGGCAAGCGCCGTATTCGTCCAGAACTTTGGCCTTCAGAAGATTTCGTCGATGTGGGTATCCGTGGCGATTTGTCTGAAATCGAAAACGTTGAAACACAAGAACAAGCTGCTTTTGCTGACACGTTGGTGAAAGGTAAGTTTATCGATGCTGTTGCCAATGTCATGAACCGCCGTATGGAAACTGATGATTCGATCGTGGTGATGGGTGAAGATATTCACCGTCTCAAAGGTGGAACCAACGGTGCAACCAAAGGTCTAAAAGAACGTTTTCCAACACGTACTTTAGGTACTCCGATTAGCGAAAACGCGTTTATGGGTCTTGGTGGCGGTATTGCTGTTGATGGTCGCTTTAAACCAGTCGTTGAGTTTATGTACCCTGACTTTATGTGGGTAGCAGCTGACCAAGTCTTTAACCAAATTGGTAAAGCGCGTCATATGTTTGGTGGTCAAAGTGATGTGCCTTTGGTATTGCGTACCAAAATTGCTATGGGTACTGGTTATGGTTCACAGCACTCTATGGACCCTGCGGGAATCTTTGTGACCAATCCAGGCTGGCGCATCGTGGCAGCATCAACACCGTTTGATTATATCGGTTTGATGAACTTTGCCTTGGCATGTAATGACCCAGTATTGGTGATTGAGCATGTGGACTTATATAGCAAGAGCGGATTATTGCCTGAAAATAATCTTGATTATCAAATTCCATTTGGTAAAGCGGCAGTACGTCGTCAAGGTCAAGCCGTTACGATTTTGACTTATTTATCTATGGTAGATCACAGCTTAGAAGCTGTTGAGCAAACAGGTGTGGATGCTGAAGTTATCGATTTACGTTTCCTCGATCGTGCAAGTTTAGATTGGGACACCATCGAAGCCAGTATTCGTAAAACCAACAATGTCTTGATTGTAGAACAGGGTAATCAGGGCACGTCTTATGGTGGTTGGTTGTCAGATGAATTACAACGTCGCTGCTTTGATTGGTTAGATCAACCGATTCAGCGTGTACATGGCACAGAAGGTGCGCCAAGTATTTCTAAGGTACTCGAACGTGCTGCGGCTGCGCGTACTGAAGAAGTTGTTGAAGGTCTACAACGTGTTATGCGTGACAAAGGCGAAGCGATTTAATCGCTTCCGTCACCTCATCCCATATTTAAATTTTAGTCAAAGGTCGCACCATGTCTAAGTTACTCCATATGCCAGAAGTATTGGCAAATACGACGCATGCCACCATTAATAAGTGGTTGGTTGCTGAAGGCGATAATATCGTAATCGGTCAATGCATTGCTGAAGTTGAAACCGATAAAGCTGTGGTTGAGATGATCGCAGAAGAAGATGGCTTGATCAGTAAATTGATCGCGCAAGAAGGTGAAGAAGTTGAAGTGGGTGCGCCCATTGCTCAGCTCAATGGTGATGGTCAAGTTGATCTTGCAGCTCTTGCGTCTGCACCAGCAGAAGCTGTTGTGGATGATGCACCAACAACGAATGCTACGCAAACCCAAGCGAACAACGCTGTAGAAGCACAAGAGAATAATCAACAAGGTGAACGTATTTTTGCTTCACCTTTAGCAAAACGCTTAGCACAGCAAAATCAGTTAAATCTTGCTGAACTTGATGGTAGTGGCCCACGTGGTCGTATTGTTAAGCGTGATATCGAATTGGCCCTCGAACAAGCAATTGCTCAAGTGGTTGAAACAGCTCAGGTTAATAGCCCTGTAGCGCCAGCTGCTACAGTTGTTGCTGAGTACGATGAGATTGCACTAAGTAATATGCGTAAAACAATCGCACGTCGCTTAACAGAAAGTAAATCTACTGTGCCACATTTTTACTTAAATGTGGAATGTCATGTAGATGCTTTATTGACTATGCGTCAGCAAATCAATGCGATTGCCAACGAGAAAATCTCAGTCAACGACATGATCATTAAAGCGGTAGCTATGGCATCAGCCCAAGTTCCTCAAATGAATGCATGTTGGGCTGAAACAGCGATTCATCAATATCACCATGTTGATATTAGTGTTGCTGTAGCAACTGAAAAAGGTTTATTGACACCAGTCATTCGTAAAGCTGAAACCAAATCACTGTCTACGATTCACCGTGAAGTGGTTGAGTTAGCAACACTTGCACGTGATGGCAAGTTACGTCCAGAGCAGTACCAAGGCGGTAGCTTTAGTATCAGTAACTTAGGCATGTATGGTGTCTCTGACTTTAACGCCATTATTAATCCACCTCAGGCGGGTATCTTGGCTGTTGGTGCGATCAAGAAAAAACCAATTGTGGTCAATGATGAGATTCAAGTCGGTTCAGTACTGCGTTGTAGCTTATCTGCAGATCATCGCGTGATTGATGGTGCGGTTGCTGCAACTTGGCTTGCTGCTTTCCAACAGCTCATCGAAGATCCACTGAAGTTGTTGATCTAATTCGAGGTATTGATCATGAGCAAACAACAATTTGATTTGGTCGTTGTCGGTGGTGGACCAGGTGGCTATGTTGCAGCGATTCGTGCTAGCCAGCTTGGCATGAAAACTGCTGTCGTTGAACGTGCTGAATTAGGCGGGATTTGTCTGAACTGGGGCTGTTTACCTACCAAGGCTTTACTGC
This sequence comes from Acinetobacter rudis, assembly GCF_000829675.1. Lineage (GTDB taxonomy): Bacteria > Pseudomonadota > Gammaproteobacteria > Pseudomonadales > Moraxellaceae > Acinetobacter > Acinetobacter rudis. The sequence goes on along the minus strand of NZ_BBRX01000073.1, from coordinate 13,972 downwards.
GTAGTGCTGATGTTTTACGTCTGGTCAAAAATGCCAATGTATTTGGTATTGAGGTTGCACAGCCGCAAGTGAAACTCGAAAAGGTAGTGCAACGTTCACGTGATGTATCAGCAAAGTTACAGCGTGGCGTGGCAGGCTTATTGAAGAAAAATAAAGTGACTGTTTTTCAAGGTGAAGCCCAACTACTTGGTCAAGGTCAGCTCAGCGTAAAAGGCACCACGACTCAGCAGCTCTCTGCAAAGCATATTATTTTGGCAACAGGTGCACGTGCACGTGCCATTCCCAATATGCCTGTTGATGGTAAGCATTTTTGGAGCTATCGCGAAGCCTTAATACCCAAGGCTATCCCTAAACGCATAGTGGTGATTGGGGCGGGTGCGATTGGTATCGAATTTGCTTGCTTCTATCGCTCAATGGGTGCTGAGGTAACTGTGGTTGAAATGACTGATCGTATCTTGCCACAAGAAGATGCTGAGATTTCAAATACGGTGACCAAGTCATTAAAGCAAGACGGTATTCAAATTTATACCGAGTCTAAGGTCGCAAGCCATCAAGTGGTTAAAGGTGAAGTTGTACTGAAAATTGAGGGTAAACAAAACACTCAATTGACCACGGATGTTGTGCTGTTGGCTGTGGGTATCAGTGCAAATACTGAAAATCTGGGTTTGGAAAAAACCAAAGTTGAACTTGATCGTGGTCATATTGTGACAGATCAGTATTGTCAGACCAGTGAAAAAAATATTTATGCCATCGGTGATGTGGCAGGTCCACCTTGGCTTGCGCATAAAGCCAGTCATGAAGGTGTACTTTGTGTCGAAAAAATCATGGGCTTAGATGTACATCCATTGGATGTTAATAAAGTTCCTACGTGTACTTATAGCCACCCACAAGTTGCAAGTGTGGGATACAGCGAAAAGCAAGCACAGACTTTAGGCAAAAAAATTCGTGTTGGTAAATTCCCATTTGTTGCCAATGGCAAAGCATTGGCAATGGAAAGTAGTGAAGGCTTCGTTAAAGTGATTTTTGATGATGCTAGTGGTGAATTACTTGGCGCACATATGGTGGGTGAGGAAGTCACAGAAATGATCAATGGTTATGCTATTGCTCAAACACTGGAAACAACCGAACAAGAATTAATGCAAACCATTTTACCGCATCCGACCATGTCGGAAGCAATGCATGAGGCAGTACTCGCAGCTTATCAACGTGCATTACATCAATAGTTTTGGACATCTTAAAGTTGTTTAGATGGTAGAAAAAACGAGATGTAGTGCTTGAGCATGGATGCTCTTGACTAAGTATGAGTATGGATTTGATCACAAATTAAGAGAAATCGCATAAGGATATATATGAATCAACCTATAGATAATGTAAGCAAATCTACGGATGAAGTGCCTACAATGGATGCGGCGCGTAAAAAATCACTGGTTGCCAGTGGTGTAGGTAACCTTTTAGAGTGGTATGACTGGACGATTTATGCCGTTGCATCGGTATATATTGCATCAGCATTATTTGACAAGGCTGACCCTACATCGGCATTGCTTAGTACTCTTGCAGTTTTTGCAGTAGGATTTATTTCTCGCCCCTTTGGTGGTTTTATTTTCGGACCATTGGCAGACAAAATTGGCCGACGTAACGTACTCATGATTACGATGTTACTCATGGCTGGTGCGAGTATAGTGATTGCTTTAATTCCAAGCTTTGAACAGATTGGTTATTGGGCCTCACTTATTTTGGTATTAGCTCGTTTGGTCCAAGGTTTTGCTCATGGTGGTGAAACAACAACATCATATGCCTATGTCTCTGAGATTGCTCCACCTAAAAAACGGGGTCTTTGGTCAAGTACTGTATTTTTTGCAGTGGGTCTTGGTTCATTAACTGCGACATTGTTCTTGGCTTTACTGACATCGGTGATTCCTAAAGAAGAAATGTATGAGTGGGGCTGGCGTATTCCGTTCCTCTTAGGTGGTGTACTTGCTTTCTTCGCGTTGTATTTACGTCGCAATATGATGGAAAGTGAACATGTTGAAAAAATGCAGCAAGATGATAGCCCAGCATGGCCATTGTCTAAGTTCTTAAAAACAGGGATCAAACTGTTTTTCTATGAAGCTGGTTCAACTTTGACTTATTACATCTGGGTGACTGTATGTGCTATTTATGCGATTAACCATTTAAAAATGGATCCGCATGATGCCTTTGTCATGAGCTGTTTAGCACAAGTGGTCTATTTGATTTGTTTACCTATCCAAGGTTGGTTATCAGACATTATTGGTCGTAAAACCAGTACATTGATTTCATTTGGCGGTTCAATGATTTTCTTATTCCCACTGTGGGGATTGCTATCAAGTGAACCTTGGACATTGTTTGTTGCACAAGCTGTTGGTCTGGTCTTTGTTGGGTTCTTAACTGCAAGTAAGCCTGCTGCAATGTCTGAACAAATTCCAACACGTTATCGTACCAAGCTGTTCGGTATCTTTATGTCGCTATCGATCGCTGTATTTGGTGGTACTGCTTCATATGTAAATACTTGGTTGTACGCCAACCAATTAGAATCATTCTTTAATGTGTACGCTGTGATTGTATGTATCGTTGCAATTGGTGTGGTATTGACTTGGAAAGATAATAAAGGGATTGATTTAGATAAAGTTTAAGTGCGCTGTAAGGAAAGTCATTACTCAAGGATGAGTGAGAGGCTTTCTGTTGAAGGAAGATCCATCTGCTTGATTGGGATGGATTGAACTTCTGAGGCTGTTGGTATTTCAAACTTTCCCATTTCTGATTGAAGTACCAACAGACTCTTTTTTTTCGCATGATTAATCAAGTGAATTTGAATAAGCTTTAAGTGTTGAGTTGGGTTAACTGTTTAATCTAAAGTGATTTAAACATTGATTCAATTCAATGAATAAAGCATAAAAAGTGTAAAACATAGCGTTAACCTATAGCGTGAAAAACCTTGAGGAGAGTGATGATGAGTGAAGTTGAGATGCCGATTACTGGTAAAACCAAAATCATCCCGATATTGGCTGATCCAATTGCACATGTCGAAACCCCGCGCATTATGAATATGTTGCTACGTAAAGCGAACTATGATGCAGTTTGTGTACCATTTCAGGTTGCAGCGGATCATCTCAGTCAATGCGTACAAAGCCTAAAACTGATTCCTACGATTGTAGGTGCAGTTGTTACGGTTCCACATAAAATGACGATGGCTGAGCTAACTCAAGTCAAAGGTTCGCAGGCACAAATTATTGGTGCAGTGAATGCCATTCGTTTTGATGAGCAGCGTCAAGTTCATGGTGAAATGTTTGATGGTAAAGGTTTTGTTCAAGGGATCATCAATAATGATGTGAAGGTTGATGCAGAGCTGAAGGTATATATGGCAGGAGCGGGTGGTGTTGCTCGTGGAATTGCGTTTGCGTTATTAGAGCGCGGTGTGAAAACTTTACGCATTCACAACCGTACTCAAGATAAAGCAGAAGAGTTGGTGAAAGCGTTACAAGCTTATGCACCAGATGCTGATATTGCTTATGCCGATGCAAATGCAACAGGTGTTAACTTGTGTATTAATGCAACGTCTGCAGGCATGCTTGGTGCGCTTGAACATGTTCTACCATTTAATATCGATGGTTTGGAGCAAGGTGCATGTGTTGCAGAAGTGGTAATGAATCCACCTAAAACACAATTACTTTTACAAGCTGAAAGTAAAGGTCTGAAAATTGTTCCTGGTCAAGCAATGCTTATGGCGCAAATCGGTCAGTTGGCTGCCTTTATTTTAGATGAACCTGAACTTGCTTTGATTCGCTTATAGGATATTCATATGTTTAATTTTCAAGGAAAAACAGTACTGATTACAGGTGCATCTGGCGGTATTGCAGTGAGCTGTATTAAAAAGCTCTATGCTTATGGTGCACAATTAGTTTTGACTGATCTTAATCTTGAGGCATTAAAAACGTTTGCAGCCGAGCTAGATCCGACTGGTGAGCGAGTTTTAGCTTTGGCACAAGATGTATCTGATTCACAACAAGCGATTGATGTTGTGAATGCTACTGTTGAGCGTTTTGGTGGAATCGATGTATTAATTCCATGTGCTGGTCTATATTTAGAACGTGCGTTAAAAGATATTTCAGATACAGAATGGTCTAAAGTTACAGCAGTAAATCTTGATGGTGTGTTTTATACCATTCGTGCGGCTATTCCGCATTTGCGTGAAGGTGGTTCGATTGTCAACGTTGCCTCTATGGCTGGGCATAAAGGCAGTTTAAACCATGCACATTATGCTGCCTCTAAAGGTGCAGTACTTAATTTGACCCGTACTTTGGCTTTGGAGTTGGCACCCCATATCCGTGTGAACAATGTATCTCCTGGTTTAATTGATACACCAATGATTCGTCAGCTTATGCAGGAAAAAGGTGATGCATTACTACAGCAAACACCTTTACACCGTTTAGGTAGTTCGGATGAAGTTGCCGATGCAGTATTGTATTTAGCATCTGATTTTGCCAGTTTTATTACAGGTGAAACCTTACATGTAAACGGCGGCTTATATATCGCAAGCTGAGCATTACCCCAAGCCTCTTTTTATAAGAGGCTTATTTAATAAATATTATATTCATTAGAAATAAAATCGCGTGGCATACGCTACAACGTCTTTTTTTAAAGCAAAATCTACCCCACACTCTCTTTTTCAAAGAGAGGAGTGCCTTTGAGTTAATTGATTATAAGATTTAAAGTCATGTGAAATTTGGCTGAATTTTACTACGAGATGCTTTATTATTTTTAAAAGAGTTCAGCACTTTGGATTTTAAGATGTGATTCATGACATTCTTCGATCAATCAAAGAATGTCTTACTGAGATGGATTTAAATAAATTTGCCTAGGGGCGTTATTTCAATAGTTAAAGTGTATTTGGATTTAAACGACGCTTATAGTTGACTACTGCTGCCTGACCAGCATCAAGCAAGTGCTGATCATTATGTGCGCAAGCTTGCTCAATATCTTCATCCAATGTTGCATCAAAAATTAATTTTAGATCTTCATAGCCACGCTTTACTCGATCTTCATAAACAAAAGCGAAGTGTTTGAACAGACCAACACGGGCTTGAATTTTTAAAATCATTTCTTCAAGGACATTGTTCTTCGCACCTTTGAGTAAGATGTCGTAAAATTTATCTTTATATTCCCAGCGCTCATCCACTGAACCATTTAAGAATTTTTCATCTAGATTTTGATATAAATCTTTTAATTCTTTCTTATCAGTAGCATGTGCATTTTTAATAAATAATTCGATCATAAAGCTTTCAACTTTAGCGCGAACCAAATATAGATTGATAATGTCATCTTCAGAAAGTTTAGTCACAATTGGACCTTGTAAGGGTACAACACTAATTAAGTGTTCACTTTCTAATAAACGCAATACTTCACGGATGACTGTACGAGAAACACCATAACGTTCACATAAAGCACTTTCTACAAGACGGTCACCTGGCATAAAGAAACCATCTAAGATATCTCTCTTTAATAAGGTCGTTACTTGCTGCCGAATTGGTGCTGCTTGGCGTTGAACTTGGAGCTTTTCAGTCATTGGTGGACCATGGGATATTGAAGATCGTAATATTATAATATAGGTAGATTTATTTTGTTGGTATATATGGCGTTAAAGTGTTGCTAAGTCGTTAAATTACCAAAATTATTTCATAGAAATCATCTTGATTTTATTCAACAGATTTGTTTGTTTAATAAGGAAAATTATCCTCATTCTCAAAGTAATTGCATTATATGTTCTTGAATATGAATCGATGTAAATCAGTTTGTTATTTATGCAGCTTTTTTCTGTTAAATTCAAAGAAAAATTAGCTGAAATCAGTAATAAATCATTCATTTTATTTATACAATAAACGCTCATTCATCCATAAAATTCTAGGTTGATGAATAATTTCATCGAAATTTTAGATTTATAAGAATAAATTCATATAATACCGTATTATACCTAAAGAGACCTTTTTAATTATTTCATATAAATCAATGGTTAATGCTTATTTTTAAAAGTTGGCATAAATATTGTATTGCTTAAAGCAACGATGATTTTTTTCGTTGTGTTTGAAAAATTAAAAAGGATTTTAATATGAGCAGTGAAGTGATCCATGTCGGGATTTTGCAAGCTGATGATGATCGTTTGGGTGTAAGTAATCCACTTAAGCGTTATCGCAAAAACAGCTTTAATCATTTGTTTAAGCATCTGAATTAGGTTGTTGGTGTGCAATTGAACATGATCGTACTTACTTTACTTGCTTGTGTTGGGTATTGGTCGCTTGCTTATAGCAGAACGATCTTTACAACAAGTTGGCAACCTCTATTGCTAAAAAATTAAAGGATGAATTATGGGATTTTCAACATTCAAAAGTGCAAATAAATTAATTACAGGTCAAGCTGCACTTGAGTATTTAGCGACTGCAATAGCTCAATTCAAAATTAAGAAACCGCTTATTGTAAGTGATCAAGGTGTAGTGAAATCAGGAACGATTCAACATGTACTTGATTTACTCGATGTGGAGTATGCCATTTATGATGCTGTTAGACCTGAACCAGAACTAGAACAGGTTCAAGACTGTATAGATTTTTATCACACCCATCAAAATGATGCTGTCATTGCTGTAGGTGGTGGTAGTGCTTTAGATATTGCTAAATGTGTTGCTGCACTTGCAAGCCAAAATGGGGATATTCATGATTTTGTCGGTATCGATAAGATTAAGCAGCGTGATATTGCCTTAATTGTGATTCCAACAACGTCAGGAACAGGTTCAGAAGTTACCAATATTGCAATTTTGTCTGATACAAAAAATCAAATGAAACAAGGTATTGTTAGTGATGCCTTGTTGCCTGATGTGGCAATTGTTTCACCTATAATGTCTGTGAGTTGCCCAGCTTCGGTTACAGCAGCAAGTGGTGTCGATGCACTCGTTCATGCAATTGAAGCATATATTTCAGTTAACCATTCGGAGATTACTGATGGCTTGGCCCTACAAGCGATAGAGTTAATTGTAGAATATTTACCTCAAGCCTATGCTTTACCTTCGAACTTGATTGCCCGAGAAAAAATGGCAACGGCAAGTCTTATGGCGGGATTGGCATTTGGTAATGCTGGGGTTGGTGCAGTGCATGCATTAGCCTATCCGCTAGGTGGTAAATACAAAATGGCACATGGCGTAAGTAATGCTTTGATGCTGCCTTATGTGTTGAAGTGGAATATTTTAGGCTGTGCTGAACGCCTGAGTAAAATTGCGAAGTTACTCAAGCTAGGTTGCAGTGAAGTACATACTGAAAATGCAGAGAAATTAGTAGAGTTTTTACATAAATTTTGTCGTCAACTTAATATACCTGCAGGTTTGCGTGAATTTTCAATACAAGAACACGAAATCCCTGCTTTGGCTACCGAAGCAATTAAAGTTGAGCGCTTATTAAAAAATAATCCGCGTCAGTTGAGCATTCAAGATATCGAAGCGATTTATCGCGAAGCGTATTAATTGTAGGTGGCCGATTTGACTGTAGATCAAGTGATCGCTTTAATGAAAAGTAGCAAAGATTATTTTGAGTTAACGACTCAGGATGGTCGTTCGATTTTTGATGTAGAGCCTATTCGTTCTTTAATTAATGCGATACAGGATGGTATTTATATTACCGACGCAAAGGCGATAACAGTTGCCGTAAATGATGCTTATGAACGGATCACTAGATTAAATCGCAGCATGCTCATTGGTCGGTATATGGGTGATTTGGTCAAACTTGGCTATTTGTCTAATTCGGTATCTCTTGAGGTGATCAAGCGTCAAGAAGTTGTGACTTTAGTTCAGACAATTCATGGTTCACAAAAAATATTGGTGACAGGAAGTCCTGTGTTTGATCAGGAAAATCAGTTGATCTGTATTGTGACCAGTGTTCGAGATATTACCGAATTGCTTCGAGCTAAACATGCACAAGAACAACTGGACAATCTATTTCGGAATCAATCTCAGTATAGGTTGATTAGTGCTTCACATGATTTAATTATTTCACGTGAAACACAGAGTCTATTTGCCATGGCAACAAATGTGGCCAAGTTTAACAGCAAGATATTGTTACGCGGTGAAACTGGTACTGGAAAATCTAAACTTGCACGCTATATCCACAGCATCAGTCCACGCGCAGAACAGGCATTTTTAGAGCTGAACTGTTCTGGCATACCAGATAATTTACTTGAAATAGAACTCTTTGGTTATGTACCTGGTGCATTTACCAGTGCTTCAACCAAAGGTAAAAAAGGTTTATTGGAAATCGCACATAAGGGGACTTTATTTCTAGATGAGATTGGTGATTTACCGCTTAGCATGCAAGTTAAACTTCTCAAAGTTATTGAGGAGAGTCGTTTTTTACCTGTAGGTTCCACAGAGTTTAGAGATGTAGATATCCGCATTATTTCTGCCACACATCGAAACCTTGAAGATATGGTCGCCAAAGGAGAGTTTCGTGAAGATCTTTTCTATCGGATTAATGTGATTGATCTTGAGCTTCCACCGCTGCGTCAACGTCGTTCAGAAATTGTTTCTTTGGTGCAACAGTATCTCAATGTTTTCAATGACAAGTATCACTTAGAAAAAACGTTTAGCCCCGAAGTGATTGAAGCTTTTAGTCAATATGATTGGCCTGGAAATATTCGTCAATTGATCAATGTATTAGAGCGCATGATGGTCAGTACAAGCCATAACGAAATTGTGCTGCAAGACTTACCTGCGAATTTGCGCACGCATGGTCAAGTTACACCAATGAAAATGACTTTGAAAGAACGTGTGCAAGCCTTTGAATGTGAGTTGATTTCAGTGGCTTTGAGTCAATACGGCTCCACACGTGCAACTGCAAAAGCCCTTGGAGTTGAGCAATCAACTCTAGTGAAAAAGATTGCTCGTTTTAAGCAATAAATGATGAACTAGGAACGAAAGATGGATATTACCCAATTTTCTGTTTTTGAAAACAGATGTTTAGTCAATGGTGAATGGTTGAGTTCAGAAGAGACGCTTGCCGTAAGTAACCCCTTGGATCAATCGGTAATTACGACTGTCCCTGTATTGTCAGAACAGATTATCGAGCAGGCAATTGTAGATGCTGATATTGCACAGAAAAAGTGGAAAAATGTTGCACCCAATGAACGTAGTCGTTTGTTACGTGATTGGTTCGATTTACTCATTAAGCATCAAGATGAACTTGCGGCCATTATGACAGTGGAACAAGGTAAACCACTAAAAGAGGCGAAGGGTGAAATCACATATGCTGCAAGCTATATCGAGTGGTTCAGCGAAGAAGCTAAACGGGGCTATGGCGATATTATTCCATCTGCAGCAAGCAGTGAAATTTTAGTTTTTAAAGAAGCGATTGGAGTATGTGCGGCGATTACACCGTGGAATTTCCCTGCGGCGATGATCACACGTAAGGTCGCACCTGCTTTAGCAGCAGGTTGTTCAATCTTGGTGAAACCTGCCTCTGAAACACCATTAACAGCTCTGGCGATTGCAAAACTTGCAGAGCAAGCTGGTTTTCCTAAAGGTGTATTTAACGTGATCACTGGCTCATCAACTAAAATTGGCCAGATTTTTACCCAAAGCCCATTGGTTAAAAAGTTAAGTTTTACTGGATCTACTGAAATTGGTGCCAAGTTAATGGCACAAAGTGCGCCAACAGTGAAAAAACTATCTTTAGAGCTGGGTGGTAATGCCCCTGTGTTGGTATTTAATTCGGCAAATTTAGAACAAGCCGTTCAAGGCGTGATGGATACTAAATTCCGTAATGCAGGACAGACTTGTGTATGTGCTAACCGAATCTATGTGCAAAGTGAAATTTACGATGTTTTCATCGAAAAGCTAAAGCTAGAAGTTGAAAAAATGAAGATGGGTAATGGCTTAGATGCTGATACTGATATTGGACCATTGATTAATCGTAAAGCCGTACAAAAAGTAGAAGAGCACATTGCAGATGCGCTCAGTAAGGGAGCGCTGTTGGTTACAGGTAAAACAGAAAATACTGAAGGCAATTGGTGTGTTCCAACTTTAGTCAAAGATGTTACACAGCAAATGTTGTGTGCAAAAGAAGAGACTTTTGGTCCATTTGCACCAATTTTTAAATTTGAAACTGAAGAGCAAGTCATTGAAATGTCAAACGATACAGAGTTTGGCTTGGCTTCGTATTTATTTACACAAGATATCAATCAATTTATTCGAGTGTCTCGTGGTTTGGACTACGGCATGGTTGGGGTTAATACGGGATTAATTTCAAATGCAGCAGCACCTTTTGGTGGTGTGAAGTCATCTGGAATCGGTCGAGAAGGTTCTAAGTATGGTATGGATGAATATTTAGAAATGAAATATGTCTGCTTAGGCAACATTAATTAATTCATTTGCATGAAAGGGTAATTTACATGGAATTAGTAAATGAAGTTTCAAAAGAAGGGACGCAACTGGCTGTGAAGCCTGTAGTGCAGAGAGTGGCTGCTGTGATGGCGGGTAACATTACAGTGCTGCATGCATTATTGATCTACGGTATTGCAGGTACCGTAGTGTTTTTGAAGTTGTTTTTTCCAACAATGGGGTATGGCAGTGTATTGATGGGAATCATCACTGCCTTCGTTTTACGTTACAGCTTTGAATATGGAGGAATTCTTAACTGTATTCACTTCAATGTGCATCGACATGTATTTCTAAGCAATGTGTTTTGTCGGTCTGGGGACGATTTTGGCCGATTAGACTGCATGAATACAGGCGACTTTGTTATGGAACATGGATGACAGCACACTTTTAATCACATTTATATTATGGCTGTAATTGCTGAGTCATCATTTTTCGATTTGTCACTGAAAAAACGCGGGAGCGTTGTTGAGTAGGTGCCGTTTATGAAGCACAAAAGCAAATTCATCGTCATTAATTAACGCTCAAACATCAATATTTTGCTCAATTGCATGAGCAAGATAGGGAAAACTCATGTTTAAAAAAGGATCAACCATGAATTTTAAAATGAAACATATCGCACTTGTTGTGGCATTAATGCCTTTAAATCAAGCATTTGCAGGTGAGGTTGAAAGTCGCATTGAGGCTTTAGAGGCAAAATTTAGTCAGCTTGAACAACAGCGTGTACAGGATGTACAGCAAGTTCAACAGTTGCAAGAAACTGCTCAGAAAGAGACGAAAAAGCCGAGCGTTTATAGCGATACTGATATTAAATTTTACGGTATTGTTCGTGTAGATGGCGCAATAGATTTTAAAGATACTGCCTCGCCACAGTTTGTCAGTGGACAGATTCCATCTGTAGATTACACCCCAGCAGGGAATCGTTCTGCATTTACCATTACGGCAACACGTCTTGGTATGGATATGGCAAAAAAGATTAAAGGTACTGATGTTAAAGCGAAAATTGAAATGGACTTTTGGGATGGTCTAGAAGGAAATGGTAAATTACGTTTGCGTCATGCTTATGTAGATTTTGATAATTGGTTGATTGGTCAAACAGTTTCTAACATGAGTAACTTGGAAACTTTAACAGAGAGTGTCGACTATACTTTGTTTATGGGCTACTCATGGACACGTTTGCCTCAAGTTCGTTATAACTTCAATCTAGCCCCTGCACATAATATTAAAGTCGCAGCAGAGTACGTCGATACCCGTGCTTCTGAGATCCCAGCTGTAACAGCTAAATATGTGTATAACAAAGATGATCTAACTCTAGTCACTCAAGGTTTTGCACATGAAAAACGTGCAACCTTGAAAGTAGATGGTCAAGAGAAAGATATCGATAAATGGGGGTGGGGCGTAGGTTTAGGCTTTAAATATAAGCTTTCACCTGTAAATTCAATTCAGGCACACGTGTATCACGTTGAAGGTGATCAGAAATTTGTTTCATATACACAGCAAAGTGGCGGTACACTCAATGGTTATAGTTCTGGCGGTGACTTTAGTGTAAATGCAGAACAGAATGATCTTGATCAAAATAAGGTCAATACTTATGTGTTGGGTTATTCACATAAATTGTCTGAGCAATGGCGTACTAACTTTGCAGCGTCTTTAATTGATTTTGACTCATCAACCAGTTATGCACGTAATAATCCAACAATGAATAAACAATTGTCAGATATTGCAGCTAATATTTTCTATACCCCAGTCCAAAATGTGGATGTAGGTTTAGAATATCATCATGGCGAACGTAAACAATTTGATGGAAAATCATTTGATATTTCACGTGTTAACTTCGTGACAACGTATAAGTTCTAATACTGAGTTTCGCTCAGGGTGCGTATGCATCTTGAGCGAGATGCTTCTTTCTTTTGCCATATTTATGACGATTAAAAAGGCCTAAAATATTAGGCCTGATTGAGTGTCTTAATAAGTAATGTGCTTAATTAAAGATTTTTAGGTCAATGTTATAGTTTGCAACTTGTCCGCGACGTGCGGTGTTTCTCATTTGATAGACCTGAATGGTATAAGTACCAGTCTCATTTAAGGTAATTTCAAGTGATCCACCATCTACGCTACTACGACTAATCGCTTCAGAAATACCAGGACGATCACCAGGAGCAAAAATGTTAACTTCAGCTAAGTTATTTTTCCCTATTAGATCTAAAGCGAGTTGTTGTCCTGCCTTAGCATAAACCGTGTAGTGAACAGTGTCATAGCCCTTAAATGAACCTTTTAATACTGTGCCATAGCTGCCTTTTTTAAAGGTGACTGGTTTTTCAATGATCTGTGCAAAGCTATATGTACTGGTGAGGACAGCACCTGTAATCAGAACCGCGCTAATAAGATATTTCACTTTCTTGTGTCTCATTCTATGAATAATTCAACAAATTTTAGCATTATTTTTTAGCCAAATAACTTTGTCTCGGTTGTGAATATGTTTATTAAGTTATGAGAGTTTTACAAACGGATATATAAAAACTCTACTTAATTTTAAAAATACATATCAAAAATATGATGATAACTTTAATAAAAATTCACATAATATGGAGCTTATTTTTCAACGGAATTGGAAAAAATCATGACATCAACACCCAACAAAGTTCAACTTTCATCTTGGCCTACACCGCTTGAACCACAACCGCGACTGGCTAAAGCGCTAGGGCTAAATGCAGGTGATTTGTGGATCAAACGTGATGACTTAACGGGCTTGGCTGGTGGTGGAAATAAAATCCGTAAGTTGGAATACACCTGTGCCGATGCACTTCGACAGGGGGCAACGACTTTAGTGACAGTGGGCGCAGCACAAAGTAATCATGCCAGGCTCACTGCCGCTGCGGCAGCACGTTTAGGACTTGATGTCGTGTTGGTTTTAGCCGGCCATCCGCCAGTTGAATATACAGGCAATATTGCACTCAATGGTTTACTGGGTGCTCGATTAAATTGGGCGGGTGATGTCGATGATCATGCTCTGGAAGCACGTGCGCGTGAAGAAGTTGCAGCTTTAGCTCAAGCTGGAATTACAGCAGCATTGATTCCTTTTGGTGGCTCTAACCGCATTGCTGCGTTTGGTTATGTCGACTGCGGTGAAGAAATTAAAATACAAGCATCTGACTTTAAACATTTATTTACAGCGATTGGTTCAGGTGGAACCATGGCGGGTCTAGTCTATGCTTTGGGCGCTGAACGAATACATGGAGTAGATGCCGGAGCTGTGAATGATCCTGAACAACGTGTTCGTGGTTTATTGTCTGAAATGTCTGAGCAGGATTATATTGAAAGTTTAAGTATTCGCCGTGATCAAGTTGGGGCGGGTTATAGCCATTTAACTGAAGCTGTTGAAGAAGCATTAGATTTAGTGGCAACTCATGCTGGGATTATTCTTGATCCGATTTATACAGGACGGGCATTTGCAGGTTTAATTGCCGCTGTACGTGAAGGCTCAATTCAAGCGGGTGAGAAAACCATCTTTTTACACTCTGGTGGTTTACCTGGGTTCTTTGGTAACC
>NZ_BBRX01000074.1 GCF_000829675.1 Acinetobacter rudis | reverse complement strand
GAGCCCAAGGTCAGTGTGCCAACCTTAACTGCATTTGCAAAATTAGATGTAGCTACTTTTGCTACAGGGTCAGATTCTGGCGCTTTTATTCAAGAAGCCAATGGTTTTAAGCCCTTATTTAAAGGACAGCCTGTACAGGGTTTTTCTGCGGCACTTAAAAATGCTGATGGAACTTATATGGCTATGCCTGATAATGGTTTTGGTGCACAAGATAACTCAGCAGATTTTTTACTCCGTATTTATCAGATTAAACCTGAATTTAGAACAAAAGCAGCAGGTTCAGGCCAAGTCAAAGTGATCAGTCATATTCAGTTACGTGATCCGAATAAATTAATTCCTTTTCCGATTGTCAATGAAAAGACCAGTGAGCGTTTTTTAACTGGCGCAGACTTTGATCCAGAGTCACTACAAAGAACAGCAGATGGGAGCTATTGGATAGGAGAGGAGTTTGGCCCTTATTTATTGCATTTTGATAAAGATGGAGTTTTGCTTGATGCGCCCTTTGGCTTACCTAATCCTTATGAGAAAGGCAAAGAGTTACGTTCACCACAAAACCAGTTGAATAAGGCGGGTATTAACTATGTTGAGCCTTTAGTTGCAAGAAGTGCGGGTTTTGAGGGGATGGCATTGTCTAAAGATGGGCGTTATTTGTATCCAATATTAGAGAAACCCTTGATTGGTGACAACTCAGGGCAGTTGATCATTTCACAGTTTGACGTAGAGAAAAAAGCATATACAGGTAAGTATTATTTATTTAAATTGGATACGAAAGCGAGCAATATTGGTGATTTCCAAATGTTCAGTAATGACGAGGGGATAATTATTGAGCGTGATGCTTCACAAAATGATTTACAAGGTCATAAAAAGTTGATCCGTGTAAAATTTAATCAGTCTGGTCAGGAGATTCAACGCATGTTATTAGTTGATCTTATGAAAATTGACAATCCAGATCTGCTATATGGCAAAGTGCGGGAAGGTGATATTGGTACAGGCAAAGACTTTGCTTTTCCATTTGAAACAATTGAAGATGTCATCATCGAAAATGCCACAACATTGACATTGCTTAATGACAATAACTTTCCATTCTCAACAGGGCGCAATAAAAAGCTCGCGGATGATAATGAAGTGATTCAGATTAAGTTACCAAAGGCTTTGTATTAATTGTTGGGCAGAACCTTATATTGCTTGAATGCAGTATAAGGTTTTAATTAAGTTACTGTCCTAATGCTTTTTTGATTTTCTGATCAGTTTTAAATTGTGAGAGTGCATAAACAGCCCAAATAGTCGCAGGTAACCAGCCGATAATAGTGATTTGTAGCACTAGACAGATAATGCCGGCAATTGGGCGTCCTATCGTAAAAAAGACTAACCAAGGAACCAAAAAGGCAATCAGTAATCTCATAAGAAATACTCCATAGCTAAAATAAAAAGACCGATACAGAGATCGGTCTAAAATCGTGATTATCTATAACTTAGATAAATACGTATTTAGTCAAAGCATCATAGAGAATCCAAAGTACAACGAGAGCAACAATCGGTTCTAAAACCTTTGCCCAAGTTGGTTTAAGCTCAGGCACAGCCACTTGCTCTACGGTTTCTACATCATTATGCGTTTGTTGTGCATGTACCATCTGGTTAAACTCCTTCATACTCTCTTCTAGAGATAGCTCGTCCTCTTCAGTTCGCTGTGAACCTAATAGTTCAGTCAGACCACTGAGAGACCACACCCAATCTTTGGCTTGCCCAGACAAATGTTCGATTTGTCCAACAAGTAATTCATGCATGCCATTTTCGCCATAATGTCCAATTTCATCAAGTTGTTTTAACTCGATGAACTGTAAATTAAATAGATCGGTGGCAGTTTGCTCAAAGTCTTGGTGACTAAGTTCCGATTCATTCAATGGCGAAGTCGTTAAGTGCCTTGCGATTTCTTGAATGTAGAGTGGATTGATGGCATGAATTTCTTGATACATTTTGCTGGGTTGTTCACGCCATAAGCAAATAATTCTAGCGAGAGACAAGCTACACATTTCATCGAGTAAATTTTCACGTTGTCCATCACTGTAGTTGTTTAGAAGCTGAGGTTTTTGGGTTTTTATCTGCTCAGCAAAATATTGTACAAGATCAAAAGCCATCATTGACTCCCTAGGTTTAATCTAAAATGCGCAGGCTCGGTTTTTTCTTGATGGAATTTTGTTCTGTTTCATCATTATCTTTTGATTCTAAATCATTTTTCTCAAGATTAACATTTGCATACTCTTCAGGATCGAAAAATAATCCTTGCCCATTTTCACGTGCATAGATACCCATGAGTGCTGAAAAAGGTACATAAATATCTTTAGAAACACCACCAAAGCGCGCTGAGAAGGTGATTGCTTCATTGCCCATATTTAAACGATGAACAGCGTGAGGCGCGAGATTTAAAACAATTTGTCCATCTTGTATAAACTGTACAGGGACATCTGTATATGGCTGTGTAGCATCAACAAGAATGTGTGGAGTCAAGTTATGGTCACAAATCCATTCATAAATTGCACGGCTTAAATATGGACGGGTCGGGCTTAGATTTAATTCAGATTCAGACATAATATTACTCTATTGGTGTACAAAAAAATCTTGATAGCGATTTTTCTCTTCATGGGTCATGGACTTTAAAAAAGCCGGACGATTAAATATACGTTGGCAGTACAATAGGATCGGCCTACTTTGCTGTAGGGGAACGACATTGCCCATATGCACTAACCGTATGAAAATTGGTGCCAAGATGCAATCTAAAATTGTAAAGTGTTCAGACATAAAGTAAGGATAATGCTGAAACAATGGGCTCAGTGATAGCAGGGTATTGCGCATCTCAATTTGTGCTTTTTGTTGTGCTTGCCGATTAAGCGTATCTGGATGATTCAGCATTTGATCTGCTAACTTAAACCAATCTTGCTCAAAGCGCCAAATATACTGACGCTGTTCAGCACGGGCAGCTGGTGTATCCGCATAAAGTTTATTTTGTCGATAGCGATCATCAATATACTCAGACATGATCGCACTATTGAAAAGTTTAAGTTGATTTTCAACTAACATCGGGACTTGGTTATAGGGATTTAAATTGGCCACGTCTTCATTGTGATCTTCTACAATAATGTGGTGATATTTAATTTGTTTTTCAGCCAATACATAACGAATCCAATGCGAACGAAAGTCATCGGCATGGCTATATAGGGTAATTCCCTGAGGTGGTGCTGCATTTTCGAGGTGCATATTTCCACGGTTAAACAAAATTAATCATATAGCATACTAAAAATACTAGTGAAAAGCATGGATTGCATTGAGGACTTTACTTAACTTGTTCTAAATCTGCTAAATAGGCCAATACTTAATATTATTGACAACTCATATTTCAAGATCAATGCTTGTAAATTGTGTATAAATTGTAAACGGGGTAGGTTAAAACAATAGATTATTTTATTTGAAATAAATTAAATTAATTTTAATTCATATTTATTCTATTGAATGATTAATGATTATTTTCGTATAAAAATAAATCACATGAAAAATATAGGTCATTTATTGTTAATTATTTTTAAAATATGATTCAGTTTTAAACTAATAAAAATTTAAATGTTGAATAGAAACTATCGTTATATTTTAAAAATGTGTTTTACTGGTATGTTTGTTTTAATTAGTGTGAAAGTACAAGCATTAGAAGATTTATCTATTCGTGAAAACATACATCAACAACAACGTTTAGATGATTTAACAAAGCAATTTACTCATGATGGTATTTTGAAGCCAAAGCAAAAAGTAGAAAAAAGATCATTAACTACATTAGTTGAACATGAAGCACATTGTTTTCAAATTAATCAATTAAAGTTCATTATAAATGATCCATTATTGTTGAATAACACATCAAAGTTGAATGATTTATTTTACGCGCTAAATCAGAAAAATATTGTTGTAGGGCAATGTATAGGAACTCAAAGCTTAAAAAATATCATACGTTATGCACAGGGAGAGTTAATAAAAAAAGGATATGTTACAAGTCAACTTATTGTTAATGATCAGGATCTATCTAGAGGAGAATTGGTTTTAAATTTGCAATTGGGCCGTGTTCATCAAATTTATTCAAAAGATGCAGCGCTCAGTAAAAGTGAGATTTATACAGCCTTTCCAATTAAAAGAGGAGATATCCTAGATATAAAAAGGATCGATCAAGGCTTGGAAAATTTAAGAAAAAATCTTAGTCATGATGTTGATATTAAAATTGAGCCTGCTGTTACGCAAAATGGAGAAAAACTAGTTGGATATAGTGATTTATTTATAATTTCTCACCTAGATAAGAAAATTGGTATAAATATAGGTGTGGATAACTCAGGTTATAAAAATACAGGGGTTTATATTGGAAATCTAGGGATCTCAATCAATAGTCCACTTCATTTAAATGATGTGCTGAATTTGAATTTAAGTCATTCATTGGATAACTGGCATAAAGATCTCAATCAAAATAACTATATGAGCTATGTCGTTCCATTTAAAAATTATGAATTATCTGCAAATTATAATGAATATACTTTTGAGCAAAATCTACCGAGTTATTTGGCTTCACCGATTCGCTATATTGGTGAAACACAGCAAAGTAATGTCAAACTATCTAAATTATTAAATCGAAGTACAAATTATAAGACAAATGTATATATCAAAGGCTATCACAAAAGCACACGTAATAGTTTTGGTGGCATAGACCTTGTCTCACAACAAAGAACAACAACAGGATGGAACTTAGGTTTTCAACACCGCCATTATATTGGAACAGGGGTATTAGATTTTGATCTGAATTACCGACATGGTACGGGTGCATTCGCTGCAACCTCAGCACCGGATATATTAAAACACCATAGTTTTAATGAGTTAATCCAGCCTTTGGCCAGTTATTTCCCCAAAACCTATCAATATCTGGTTTCTCAGCAGATTCAATATCAGGTATCTTTTGAGTGGTGGGGGCGCTTTGATGTTAAAGATGATCTCCTTTGTCAGCCCTGTTTTGCTTTGCATCAACGGATTTATTATCTGAGTCCTTATGATTCATTTTGTCGTGCCCTACCTAACTATCTGTTACAAGGCTGGTCTAAGTATCTGGGGGGGATTGTCTGTTCTGATAATGGCAATAATATGTGGGGAAAAACCCTCATTGATAATCCGTTTCATTGGCAGAGTTTTGATGATTACTTACCTCGACGAAATAAAAAGCAACTAATCAAGTCTTTGATCGAACGTATTCCTTATGTCTATGTCGATACAAAGGAAGAAGATCCAACTAAACAAGAAAAACACCGTTTAAAGGGCTTTCCTAACTTGCGTTGTATGTTAGATGCGCGTGAGCCTATGTCGCAGTCTAAAAAGTATGACTTATTATTGATGTGCTATGAGTATAACCAGACGGTGTACTGGGTCAAGGATGGCGACTTTGAACGAGGGATATTTGAGATTGAGCATGTTGAAGATGCCTTAGATCACTACTTTCTTCATGTGTTTTCACAACATGATCAGGAGTTTAGCCGATTTGACTTTAGCCCTTGGGCGGGTCGACACGTACTCAGTAAAGAAGTAACGATTAGGCAAGAGATCGAGCTTGATGAGGACGAGGATGATGAGGAGGTGATGAGTATTCCTGTGTCAGATCCAGAACTTGCAGCAAAGCTCGGCCATGTTCCAAACCAGTTAAGATTAGGTTTTTGTTATAGCTTAGGAATTGAAGGTTTTGACAAAGATCTTAAACGTGGTCATGACTGGTTTTGGCAAGCGATCAAGTCAGGCAGTTTGCTGGCACAGTATAATTGGGCGAGCTTTTGGTGTGAGGAGGCCGACTATATCCGAGAAGAAGCGTCATTCACGCTACAAACATTAGAACATATGCATCAGCAGGGGAACCTTGCTGCAACATATATGCTGGGTGTGTGTTATGAGCAAGGCAGTTTGGGGCTACAGCTTAATCCACAGTTCGCCGTGCAATATTATCAACAGGCGGCGGATCAAGGTTTTGCACCTGCGATGAATAACCTTGCAGATAAATATGAAACTGGTGTAGGTGTGGCACAGGACTTAAATAAAGCTTTTGAACTTTATAACATTGCAGCTGAGCAGGAAATCGCAGCAGCGCAGTGGAGTCTGGCGGTGATGTATTTAAATGGTACACCGATTGCACGAGATGATGCTCAGGGCAAATATTACTTAGAAAAAGCTTTAAGCAATGGTTGGGACAATGCCCAAGTGATTTTAGATACGCTGGATTAATTATAATTTATTTAACTCGTACTGATTTGGCCTTAAGAGTTAAACAGTACGGCTGAATATTAGTAGCAATAAATAGCTAAAAGCTATAAAAATTAACGACGATAAAAGAGAAAAAATATGTTTTTAAACAAAGTATTATTAGAAAGCCTACCGAAGAGTGTGCCTGATTATATAAATCTAAATTATCAAGATGGGGATTTGATCGCCTTATGTACATGGGCTGAAAAAACCATGGAGCTTAAATTTAACCATGTTGAATCATTTAGAGTATCTATAGAAGGGCTGTTATTAAAAATGCAAGCATCTTTAAAATTTACAGGAGATTGTTTTGTCTATGGTGGTGATAAACTGGATTTATATACTTGGATCAATGATCAAACTTATGGTTACTTAGATACGATAAACTTCCATAAAACTATGTTAATTTCTTCTGATGAAATTATTGAGATCATCTATGGTGGTGAGATGCAAATTATCAGAGAGTGTTCTTAAATAGAGATCATTTAACTTCGATTAAGGATGACAAGATGAAATTCGTAGTCCCTGTGCTGACGCTGTTCACTATAGTATTTACCCAGCAGCTCTATGCGGCGAAAAGGCTTTCTTCAGTAGATTCGGACTATGCTGAGGCTGTCAAGGCAGCTACAGAAGCAGCCGAGGAAGCTCAAGCTTTGGGTGCAACATCTGACTGTGATGGTCAAAGTTGCACTGTTGCTGCAGTGTCGTGTGATGATGATCCAAATGCAGAAGTATGCAATGTTCAACCTACTTATGGTGGAATAAAACAGCGTTATGTGGTCAAAGGCTGTCGAGTGACGATATATAACGATGGACCAGTTGAGATGGTGCATGAAAAAACAGGGAAGTGGTGTGATGCACCTTTACCTAAAGATCATGTGTTTAATCAACCCACTCGATCATATCAAGACAACAGTGGCTGTCAAATTTCTGAATATACCAGTGTAAGTGGTTTAGGTGTAGGGGTTGCAGACTGTTCGAATGCTCCACCAAGCAAGTCAAAGTAAAATAAAAACATTAGATATAAAAAAACCTCGGAAAATCCGAGGTTTTTTGGTCCGATTCGGTAAACGAATTAACGTTTAGAGAATTGAGGACGTTTACGTGCTTTACGTAAACCAAGTTTCTTACGTTCAACTTCACGAGCATCACGAGTAACGAAGCCAGCTTGACGAAGAGCAGGTTTTAATGTTTCGTCAGAAGCGATAAGTGCACGAGTAATACCGTGACGGATCGCACCAGCTTGACCACCGATACCACCACCTTTAACAGTGATGTATAGGTCATATTTACCAGTCGCTTCTAAAAGCTCAAGCGGTTGACGAACAACCATTTGTGCAGTTTCACGACCGAAATATTGTTCTAGTGAACGGTTGTTGATAACAAGTTTTCCAGTACCAGCAGATAGGAAAACACGTGCAGTTGCGGTCTTACGGCGACCTGTACCATAATTAGTAGCCATGTGCAGTTATCCCTTAGATGTCCAAAACTTGTGGCTGTTGAGCAGTATGAGGATGCTCGCTACCAGCGTACACTTTCATTTTCTTGATCATTGCATAACCAAGAGGACCTTTTGGCAACATGCCTTTAACAGCGCGTTGGAAGATTTCTTCTGGTTTGTGAGCAACTAACTTTTCAAAGTTAGTTTCACGGATACCACCTGGGAAACCAGTATGGCGATAGTATTTTTTGTCATGCGACTTCTTACCAGTCACTTGAACTTCTTCAGCATTGATAACAACGATGTAGTCACCAGTATCAACGTGAGGAGTATAAGAAGTTTTATGCTTACCGCGTAAACGACGAGCGATTTCAGTCGCAAGGCGACCTAAAGTTTTGCCAGAAGCATCAACAACGTACCAGTCGTGTTGAACTTCAGCTGGCTTAGCGCTGAGAGTTTTCATTAACCACTACCTATTATAGTTGGTTTGGACTTTAGACAGCGTCCAAACAAAAAGGAGTGCGTATTCTATGCGAAAGCCACAAAAAATACAATGAAAAAGTTGCGTTGTATCGCGTTATTGCTGTGTTGGGTTTTGTCGCGAAAACTCTATGGGGTAAACGATCAGTGGTTTGTTTTTAACATATTGAATAATTGTATATTTATTTGAGACTAATGGGGGTGCTATTGCCCCTGTGAGCAAATGGTTTTGCTGTGTTTAATTTATAATTAAACCCATAAATGCATTTTGAATTAAAGTAATTTTATTAAGAATATTTGATCTTTATTATGCAAATGCATGTTGAAGATGAGTATTCGGCCTTATACTTAAAGCGAGTTTCCCTAGGGTACACGGTTATGCTTCCTTTATATGTCACCAGTGGTGAGCCTGCTGGTATTGGTCCTGATATTTGCCTGAGTTTGGCACATCGTGTAGATGAGCGACCTGTGGTGGTTTTGGCAGATCGGGCACTTTTACAGCAGCGAGCAGATATATTAAATCTTTCTGTGCAATTGATTGACTATCAAGGACAAACAGAGTCTTCAGCTCTTGGTGAGCTTTATGTTGAGCATGTTGCATTACAACATGAGGTTAAACTTGGGGAGCTAGATTGCGCCAATGCTGCTTATGTATTGGAACAGTTACGTCGATCGGCGGATTATGCCATGCATGGTCGTAGTGTGGGTGTGGCGACTGCGCCTGTTCAAAAATCAGTAATTAATGAAGCAGGCATTGCCTTTAGTGGACATACTGAATATTACCAAGAGTTTGCAGGGGTAGAGCGTGTTGTGATGATGCTAGCAACCAAACAATTGCGTGTTGCTTTGGTGACTACTCATCTGGCACTACGTGATGTTGCTGATGCGATTACTACTGAGCGTCTAGAACAGGTGATTGATATTTTACTGCATGACCTCAGACATAAATTTAAAATCGCCAAGCCTAAGGTTCTAGTTTGTGGACTTAATCCTCATGCTGGCGAAGATGGTTATCTTGGCCGTGAAGAAATTGATACGATTAATCCAGTATTGCAGCGTTACCGTGAACAAGACAATGACCTCAGTTTAAGTCTGCCTGCAGATACCTTATTTCGCCCAGATTATCTACATGATGCTGATGCAGTTTTAGCGATGTATCATGATCAAGGCCTACCTGTGTTAAAATCGCAAGGCTTTGGAGAAGCAATTAATATCACCTTGGGTCTGCCATTTATTCGGACCTCAGTGGACCATGGTACGGCACTAGCACTTGCAGGAACTGGACAAGCAAAAAGTTCGAGTTTGCATGTAGCTGTTGATCTGGCCTTGGAACTTGCTCATCAATCCATTTAAACATCTTATGTTGGACATATTTTATGTATCAGATTAATGCCCTAAACCCTAAAGATGAAGGGCATCAAGCTCGTAAACGCTTTGGTCAGAACTTTTTACATGACCAAGGTGTCATTGCAAAAATTGTCCGTTCAGTGAGTCCGCGTGCAGGCGATAATATTATTGAAATTGGCCCCGGTTTGGCCGCACTTACTTCACCTTTGATTGGTGAATGTGAGGCATTAACTGTACTTGAACTTGACCGCGACTTGGCTGCGGGCTTACCTGGTCGAGTTCCACATCCTGAACGTTTAACAATAATTGAAACCGACGCTTTGAAGTTCGACTTCAATAGCTTGGTACAGGCTGAACGTCCATTACGTATCGTCGGTAACTTGCCTTATAACATTTCAACGCCTTTGTTATTTCATCTCATCGAGTTTGGTGGCAAAGTCAAAGACATGCACTTTATGTTGCAAAAAGAAGTCGTTGACCGCATCACTGCTGAACCGAATAGTAAAGAATATGGTCGTTTATCAGTAATGATTCAATATTATTGCAAAGCAACCTTTTTATTTGCAGTTCCACCTGGGGCATTTAATCCGCCACCAAAAGTGACCAGTGCCGTCTTTCGTTTAGAGCCTTATGCTGTGAAGCCGATCGTGGCTAAAGATGAAAAAGCTTTGGCACGATTGGTTTCACATGTCTTTACTCAGCGTCGCAAGACCTTAAGAAACAGTTTAAAAGGTATGTTGAATGAAGGTGCTTTTGAGGCAGCAGGTGTAGATCCAATGGCACGTCCTGAAACTTTAACTCTAGCGCAATTCGTTGCTCTGGCCGATCAAATGGTGGCTTAATATGGCGCGTTATAATTATGTCATTGGTGATGTGCAAGGTTGTTTTGAAGCACTGAAAGAGCTATTAAAGCTGATTAAGTTTGATCCAGATCAGGACTTTATTTGGTTTGCTGGTGACTTAGTTGCACGTGGTGAAAACTCGATTGGTGCATTAAGATTTGTCAAAAAACTGGCGGATCGTGGCGCAGCTGCTACAGTCTTAGGTAACCACGATATCAATTTGCTTGCATGTGCTCGAGGTCTTAAACAAGCCAAAGATAAAGATGGTACTCAAGATGTTATTGATGCGATTGATAGTGATGAGTTGATTGATTGGTTGCGCCGTCAACCTTTATGTTTGATGCCGAATGAACAAACTATTCTTACCCATGCTGGAGTTGCACCCCTTTGGAGTGCTGAGCAATGCTTAGCATTGTCTAAAGAAGTACAAGCAGCATTGTCGCATGAAGATTTTGCTGTGATGGATGCTTTTTTAGCTGAAATGTATGGCAATGAACCATGCCTATGGTCTGAGACATTAAGTGGCAATATGCGTTTAAAAGTTATTACTAACTACCTAACACGCATGCGGTTAAGTGATGCAACTGGCCAAATTGAGTTTAGTTTTAAAGATGCATTAGATGTTGAAATGCCAGAGGGCTATCTTCCTTGGTTTGAATATCCATCTAAAGCAGCACAAAGCCATCAAGTTATTTTTGGTCATTGGGCTGCGCTGGGTGGTAAGCGCATTAGTGATCAAATTCAGAATGTTGATGGTGGCTGTGTTTGGGGTAAGCAATTATTGGCTTTTAGACTTGAAGACCAACAGATGTTTGCTGTAGACAACCCAATGTTTGCTTAACATCAAAGGCTCATAGCGCTTTTCACTCATCAAAAAAGTATTCAAGCCTTGGTATACGTGGCAGAGTGTGACCTGCCATGTTTGGCGATTCACAAGTAAGTGATGCTTACTTGTTAAGTGATATAAATTTATTGTGCTTAAGGGCCTACACCCCAGTAGTTCTTGAGCACAGTGGTATGCCCATCACATTCTCTCTTGAATATTGTTATTTCATGCAAATGTTATAAAAAAGTAAAAAAACTTGAGTTCAATTTTTAATTATTTAACATACCATCTGGTTGGTATGTTAAATTTAATAGGTGGATAAATGAACGCATTAATGATGGCTTATGGATTATTGGCTTTGGCCATTGTCTCTGAAGTGACAGGATCAACTTTCTTGGTGAAGTCGGAAGGTTTTACCAAACTTGGTCCATCTGTTGCAGTGATTGTGCTATTTAGTATTGCTTTTTACTTGTTATCTCATGTGATTAAAGTAATTCCTTTAGGGATTGCTTATGCAATATGGGCAGGTGTTGGGATTGTATTAACCGCAGTGATTGGTTATTTTGTGTTTCGACAAGGCTTAGACTTAGCTGCAATGGTGGGCATTGGGTTGATTGTGTCTGGAGTTATTGTTATTAATTTATTTTCCCACTCAACTGGACATTAAACATTATGCAAGCAACGACTTCATCTCGGAAAAACCCTGAAATGACGCGGCAAAAGATTTTGAATCATACGATTCAATTGGCTGCTGAAAAGGGCGTTTCCGGGGTGTCTATTCAAGGGGTTGCAGATTTGGTTGGTGTTTCCAAGGGTGGAGTATTTCATCACTTTCCCAATAAACAAAAGCTATTGGAAGAGATGATCGCTGAATTATTGCAACGTTTAGATGGTTTTGTTGATCAGGCCATTGCAAAAGATCCTGTGGCGCAGGGCTGTTTTACCCGTGCTTATATCGAGGCAACATTACAGGCTGAACCTGATGAGGTACAACTGTGGTCAGCGATTTCAATGACGATACTTACTGAACCAGTGTTGAATAATATGTGGATGCGTTGGTATCAAGCACGTTTAAAACGTCATAAACAAACGGATGATCATTTAGAATTGAAAATATTACGCTATGCAGCTGATGGAGTATGGCTTACAGCATTTGCAGAGATTGATGATCCGAACGAAACTGAACATATGAAACAAGAGCTCATTCAACGAAGTTACTTCAAATCGTCAAACAAGCAGTGAAATATTTCGATTTTAAGTGCATAGACTTACTGAGGATCTAGGTTTCTTTGCTGTTTTTTTCTTCGTTGTTTGACCACTAAAGGCGTGTTCTGACCTGCACCTAGACCTCTGAGGATGTTGATGAGGTAAATGAATAAAAACAAAAAGTAAAAAACAGGAATGACATATATCAATGAAAATAGAAATTCAGCAACAATAACACCCAATTTCGTATTATACATCAGTACAAAAATCTGCCCTCTACGGCTAGAGCTAGCAAAAGAAATATCGTCATTGATAAAATGAAATAGCCCAATCATGAAACAGAATATAAATAGTAGACTGACACAAGTTTTTTTAAAGATTGGCTGATCGAGTATAGGGAATTTATCAGCGTGCTTTGATCGATGATCAAAGACGATTTCATAATATTGTTGTTGAAATCGTCGACCAAGCCCATGTGATCGAATAAATTGGATTGCCCAGTAACTACTCATTATTAAGACGTAAATACCTGTGTAGAGGCTACTGAGCATGGTAAAAAAGGGCAGTGGTCCCTTGGCACCAACTGAGATATATAAATGCTGCTCAATGACTTGATATAGGTTGTACTCCCAAGTAGTGCTTGGAATAGCAGGAAAGAGCAGTAAGGGGGGAACAAATAGTAACAGCAGGCCAAACACAAAAACACGCTTCTGTTTTTTCGTCTTTTGCTTTTCTTCAGCCAGTTTAATTTGATGTGCTGCGTATTTTTCTTTTCGAAGCATGTGATAGTTTGATGCAAAGATCGTTGTGGGATTCTAAACAAAGCAGAGTTTTAGGTCAAAATAACGATAGGCTGTATTGGGTGAAAGAGAGATTCTTTTCTGATGAATCATTAGATGATGTTCCATAGTATCAACAGAACCCCAGTTTTTAGCTTTTTTGATAGGCTGTAGCATAAAAAAGGGAGCCAATGCTCCCTTCTTATTATTCAACAGGTTTAGCCAAAACCAACAAAGTGTATAAATAGTGGTAGCCAAATTGCGGTAAAAATAGCGTTAACTGCCATGCCAAAAGCTGCATAGCGTCCCGCAACAGGACCACGTTGCCAAGCTTGGGCAGTGCCGATCGCATGAGCTGCTAAGCCAAGGGCTAGACCAGAAGCACGTTCATCATTGATATGTTTTAAGATCAGTGGTGAGAATGCTGCACCAATAACCCCTGATAAAATCACAATCAAAATGACTAAGCTCACAGGAGAGTGCAGTAACTCTGCAATATTAATCGCAATCGGGGTTGTCACAGCACGAGTAGCAAAAGCCATGATGGTTGGTTCAGACATGTGTAGCAAATAAGCAAGGCTCATAGGTAGAGCAACAGCGCTGATACTGGCGAAGACTAAAATCCCAACCACTGATTTAATCGGTAAATCATCGTAACGCATTGCCGCTAAAGGAATCGCTAAGGCAACAGTGACATAGCCGAGTAAGTGATTAAATACGGTGTTTACTTCAGCAATATAGTGTTTATAAGGGATACCCAACAGCGCCAATAAGCCGATTACAAAGAACATACTCACGACAATGAGTGGAATCTGTGGCATTTTTTGGCTAATGGGTTTGGCCATGAGATAGGCGCATAGGGTAATCAATATACCAATGATGGTGCTTAACATATTATTGATCTCCTATAACCATCTTTTTGCCATTTTGGCATATACCCAAAGCGGGATGAGTGTGCTCACGACCATGACAAACAAAAATACCGGAATACTTTTGCCCATTTGTACCATGGTAAGTAATGAACCCGCACAGATGGGTAAGAAGGCAAAGGAGCTTTCTTTCATCAAGCGGTTATTACTGTCGATGATGCGAGGAGAAATCTTTTTGAAACGTCGCCAGACAAGCAAGCAAATCAGTAAACTGATTAAGCCAACAAGGTTGCCTAATTCAGGAAACTTTACTTGTGTCATGATCCATACAGCGGCCTCACGAAATATAACGATTAACGATAAGGTCACAGTCCATGCGAGCCAGTCAATTTGTTTTAGTCTGTCCATTGCGCTACTTATGTAATGTGATTTAATACAGGTTTTAACTTATCTCATCTTTAATTTCAAATGCTTCGAGTGGACGCTCGAACATTTTTGCAGCTTGACCCAAGATATCTCGTAGCGGTAAGTGCTGTTGTCGGAGCAATTGTTCTAACTTATGAGGCGCTATACGAATCGTTAACAGTAAGTTTCCTTCATCATCATATTGTTCAGATTGAATCACGTTAAGACTATACAGTTGTGTGCGTAGCTTGCCATAGATGGGTTTGAGCTTAAGTTCAAAATTTTGAATTTGTCCAAGTAAACATTCTTGGACAGCTTGACGTAATAGGTCGATCCCTAGTCCTGCATGCGCAGAAACATAGACGCGATCAGGTTGGTGAGGGGCTGCATAAATAATTTTTGCCTCTTCTCCACTTTGATCGATTTTATTGTAAACCCTTAGTGTTGCAACATCCGCACCGATTTCCTTGAGTACACTTTCAACTGCATCAATTTGCTCCATACAGTCTGGACTACTGCTGTCGATCACATGAAGTAGCAGTGTGGCTTCCAAAGTCTCTTCAAGAGTTGCCTTAAATGAGTCAACCAAAGAGTGAGGGAGATTACGTACAAATCCAACCGTGTCAGCTAAAACTAAGGCACCAATACCTTCCCAGTTGAGTCGACGTAATGTCGGATCTAAGGTGGCAAACAGTTGATCTGCTGCATAGACATCAGAATCAGCTAACAAGTTAAAGAGCGTAGATTTTCCAGCATTGGTATAGCCTACTAAAGATACTGTTGGAATATCTGCTTTTTGTCTTGCAGCACGACCTTGGGTACGGGTTTGTTTAACTTTCGCAAGCTTGTCTTTGAGTTGTCCCATACGGATTCGCAGTAAGCGACGGTCAGTTTCAAGCTGAGATTCACCTGGACCACGTAAGCCAATCCCACCTTTTTGTCGCTCTAAGTGTGTCCAACCACGAACTAGACGGGTAGATAGATGCTCGAGTTGGGCCAATTCAACTTGTAGTTTACCTTCGTGGGTGCGTGCTCGCTGAGCGAAGATATCGAGAATGAGACCCGTACGGTCAATCACTCGACATTGCACAATTTTTTCGAGGTTACGTTCTTGAGCTGGGCTTAGGGCATGATCAAAAATGACCAATTCAGCTTCATGTGCTTGAACTAATTCAGCAATTTCTTCAGCTTTACCCGAACCGATAAATAATTTGGGGTCAGGTTTAATCCGCTGAGCAGTGACATGCTCAAGCACCTCAGCACCTGCAGATTTTGCTAATAATCGAAATTCTTCTGTGTCTAAGTCTTCTAGCATTTGCACAGTCACACTGACTAAGATGGCACGCTCACCACCTTGATATCGATCAAAGTATTCCACAGATACCCAAACTCTCTAACGTGTTAATGTGACATTATGAAGTAAATTTTTCGAGAAGTGGACAATGCTTGTATAAAAGCCAAAAAATATAATAAAAAACTTCTGATCCAATAGGGTGATGATCATTGGATTTGGCATAAATCACTTTATTTAAATCGCAAATATATTCATTGTACTCAGCATTTTGGAATGCTTTACAAGTTATTTTTGTTGTATATGCTGTTAAAATCCAAAAGTTGATGTACTTTCTTGCTTAGTGAAACTTTATGACTCAGAACACGGCTGTGACTACTCGTAAAATGAGTACCTTATCTAAATTATTTATATATAGTAAAAAACTATTAACAAGTACAGTGGTTCTATCGGAAGGTTTTTATCTGGTTTATCGTCACCAATTGTATAAAGAACCGAATAATCCTAATAATACCCGTTACGTACAGTATTTCTGTCGACGTCTATGTGATGTCTTCAATATTAAGTTGAATGTACATGGTGAAGTTCCTCGTGAACCTGCATTGTGGGTGAGTAATCATGTTTCGTGGTTAGATGTTGCTGTTCTTGGCTCTGGCGCGCGGGTATTTTTTCTGGCCAAAGGCGAAGTCGAAAAATGGCCATTGCTGGGTACTTTAGCCAAAGGTGGTGGAACTTTATTTATTCATCGCGGTTCAGGCGATTCGGTGAAAATCCGTGAACAAATTACACAGTTCCTTAAACAAAATATTCCTGTTTTGTTCTTTCCTGAAGCGACAACCACTGATGGTACTCAAATCAAAAAGGTACATGGTCGTTTATTGGGTGCTGCAATCGAAGCGAATAAACCTGTACAAGTGTGTTTGATTTGCTATGT
Source organism: Acinetobacter rudis (assembly GCF_000829675.1). GTDB lineage: Bacteria > Pseudomonadota > Gammaproteobacteria > Pseudomonadales > Moraxellaceae > Acinetobacter > Acinetobacter rudis. The sequence goes on along the minus strand of NZ_BBRX01000074.1, from coordinate 1,207 downwards.
CAATCAAGCAGGTGAGTTAGATATGGTCGCTCCATTTATCGGTGAAACCAGTTTTGCAGATCATGTGCTTGAAGTATTTAAAATGCCAAAAGTTACGGCTCATCTTAAGGTTTTACCTGCAATCAGTGTTGCTGGGCATAGTGTTGAAAGTTTGACGGAGGAGGTGCAGAAAAAAATGAATGAGGGATTAGCTGAATTACAACAACAGGTACTTAAACCTATTACTGTCCAATAGTATCAAGGGCTTACATAAAGCCCTCTAGAGGTAGCCAAGAAATAATTTTTAAACCTGCTTTTTGCCACCATTTCATTTTGGGTTCTTTTGTATAGACCAAGGTGGCCTCGCTGGTTTGGAGTTGCCAGTTTATTTTACCATTTTCATCGAGTACCAATTTATAGGCATAACGATTGATATGCTGGTCTATGGTTTGGTGTACGAGGTTGGCCAGCGGTGGACTGTCTAAGACCACACCAATTTCTGTATTTAAGTAGGCAGAACGTGGATCAAAGTTAAAAGATCCAATAAAAACCTGTTTATTATCTACTGACATCAACTTGGCATGTAAGCTAGAGCGACTGAGTCCCTTTAAATTGATTTTTGCTTGTTTTGATAAATCTTTAGTGGTTTGTGTGAGCTGTTCATCTGAAAGTGCAGGTAGAAACTCATAGAGCTCAACACCACTTTTCAATAAGTCTATTCGATATTTTGCATAATAAGCATGTACCAGTGAGACATCATTGGCTTTAAATGAGTTGGTTAATATACGGACATGTACACCGTCTTGTGAAAGCTGTCCGATCTTTTCTGTTCCACTTTTTTCTGGAACAAAATAAGCTGAAATTAAATCGACATCATGATCTGGGACACTCAGGCGATTTTGTAGTTGGAAGTTCAACTGCTGTTCTTTTTTCGCTTTGGCACGAATTTTATCTGGAGAGTCCTTCACGACTTCTGCTTTGACCCATTCCCAGTCCTCATGGTGTTCTAACCAAAGATTAAAATCGTCTGAGCGTGTACTAATGTCGAGGTAGTTCTGCACACTTGCTTGTTGATAGTTGTTAATGAGTTGTTCTTTTAAACTCTCATAACGCAAGGTGTTTTGTGTGGGGCTGACAATTTGTAGGACTGGATAGGCATAGCTATCATTCCAGTATTGGTCAAAAGAGTCACCAATATCTTCAACCGCTTGTCCAACAAGCATCACGT